>CAZREM010000010.1:51929-92037 GCA_964599325.1 uncultured Verrucomicrobiales bacterium
AATAGTGGCGCAACTGCGACGCTGACCGCGACGCCAAATGCGGGTTATGTGTTCACGGGTTGGACTGGTGATGCATCGGGCACGACCAATCCACTGCAGGTGACGATGAGCGCTAATAAGTCGATCAGTGCGAATTTTTCGCGAATTCAGTATCAGGTTAGCATCACGACACCGAGCAATGGTCAGATTTCAGGAGCTGGCACTTATGATTCTGGATCCATTGTCACTTTGACAGCCACGCCTTCGCCAGGTTATCGCTTTGCGGGCTGGACGGGAGGTGCGTCTGGCACCACGAATCCTCTGAGTTTCGAGCTCACAGACAACCGAGTAATCGGTGCGAGCTTCACCCCCGTTGTTATCCAATATGCTGTTACTGCAACTCAGCCACAAAATGGCAATATCACGGGAGCGGGAATTTATGATTCGGGAACATCGGTAACTTTGACCGCTGTTCCTGCGGCTGGATATTATTTCACAGGTTGGACAGGTGATGCTTCGGGAACACAAAATCCGTTATCATTTAGCCTGACTGGAAATAAAACCATTGGTGCTACATTTGCGCGAATTTCTTATGTGGTTGCCGTGAATGCCGAAAATGGCAATGTCTCAGGCGCGGGCAGCTATGAGAGCGGTGCAACTGCAACACTGACAGCAACCGCCAGTGCCAATTACACCTTCACGGGTTGGTCGGGTGATGCAACGGGGTCAGCTAATCCTTTGCTAATCGCCGTGGATTCTGCAAAAAACATCACTGCTAACTTTGCTCGAATTCAATTTGCGGTTACGACAGTCGCCAATGCAAACGGCACCATTGCTGGAGCCGGAATTTATGATAGCGGCACGGTCGCTACTTTGACGGCGACACCGAAGCTCGGTTATGTGTTCTCGGGTTGGTCGGGTTCTGCCACTGGCAGCAGCAATCCATTGTCGGTGACTGTGAACGAAGCGAAGTCGATTAGCGCGATTTTCTTGAAAGATTTGAGCGATGCCGATGGCGATGGCATCACGGCCTATGATGAGCTGGTGTTATACAATAGTGCGCCAAATAAAATTGACTCCGATGCCAACGGACTGCCCGATCGTTTGGAGCTGGCATTGGCGGATAAACTTAAATTGACGCGGGCGCTGCCTTTGAACGGTCTGTTCAACGAGGATTACTTCCAAGGCAGTTTATCCCAATTCAGAAAAGTGGTGCTTGTCTCGAAAATGCCACCTGGCTTGGTTTATAACAAAAAAACGGGTGTCATTTCTGGCGCTGTCAAGCGTGTAGGCGACTATGAGATTCAATTCGCGATCACACGCAAAGATAACACGAAACGCAACCTGGTGATCTCTGTCAAAGTGACCAGCATGGATGCTTACTTTGATCGCTACATCGCGTGGACGCCTGATGGAAAACAAGTTCTGACCACAGTTGCCAGCAATGGCCTCGCCTCTGCGGTGGTGTCCAATCTCTGGGCCAAACCGGCTTCATTTGTCTTGAATCCCGAGTTCGTGACCAAAGACAGTCCGACCAGCGGTGTGCTCGCGAAGGTTGGTAGCTCACTGGCGTGGGACTTCGCTGGCTCGCAGGTGGATTGGGCTGGTTTGACGGTAAAAGACTACGGAACTCTTAATGATATTACCCTACAGGGTTATCGCATAAGCTCGAATCCTTATCTGTTATCGGAGAGATTTAGTTTGCTCAATGCAAAGGCACCATTGAGTCAATGGACTTTAACCAAAGGAAATCAGACAGTAAAGATTTCTGGTAGTTATATCGCTGCGCGCGCAACGGTTGCATGGAAAGTGACCGCGTCGCAGGTGGGAGCAAAGCCGATTTTGTTGTCTTCTTCCACACCCGTTTCTCAAGAGGGTGTGGTTGGTTTTACAGTTCAACCGAAAGGCAGGGATCGTGTGATGGGATTTGTGCAAATCATCAAAAATGGCCAACAGAGCTATGATGTCGAGCTATTGAATGGTTTTGACGGTTGGACCCTTCAACAACCATAACTATTTAAACTTTTATGGCGGCGCACGGCATGTGTGTCGCCATTTTTTATTGATAATCAAGGATTATTTATTGGACTTGATATTGCGTGCAGTGTGAATGTGACATTTTTGTCAACATTCTCTGCTATGAAAGCCATCAATGTTCGCTACAACTCACCCCCGAAGTGTTTCACTTCTGCAGATATAAACATCCAAACCGCTAAAATGAAATATCAAACATTACCATCATGCTTCTCTGCTCTAGCGCTGCTAGCAGCAGTGGTGCCTACTCAGGCATTCACAGCGCCTTACACCGCTGGCGATTTGCTCGTCGGTTTCAGCACACTTTCGGGTTCCACACGTGGTTCGAATGTGTATGTTGTGAACCTTGGCCCAGCTGCGACGTTCCGTGACGCCACTTCCACTCTCACTCTCAGCTTGGGTGACCTCAATGCTGACTTGGTTGCACGCTTTGGTGCAAGCTGGAGCAGCTCCACAACGCTGAACTGGGGTATCGTCGGTTCTCCTTCAAACACAGCTGTTGTAAGCTCTGATTCGGTGGCGACTCTTTATGCTTCTCAGGTTCAATCATCGGCTGGAACTGCTGGCTCGGGTTACACGATTGCATCAGCAACAAACCGCACATCTGCATCGACACGTATCCAAACTTTCATTACTGCATACAAAGGTTACACGGTTACAGCGAACAGCAACTTCGGTGTGGCTCAGTCTAAAGCTGATGCTCAGGATTGGACTTCATATTTAACTCCTGGTGGCGATAACTCAAACACAGCTAATGGTGCCAGTGATTTTGGCGCATTTTCGAATATCGAAGGCGGAATCACTAAAACTCTTGGCCTGTATCGCATAGCGGATGGATTTGCAGGTAGCTACGAAGGTTACTTTTCCATTTCCAGCGCCGGCGTGATTAGCTTTACTCCTTCTTCAAGCGCTTCTGCACAAGGCTACACCTCATGGGCGACTGCAAATGTGGCTGGCCAAGCAGCAAGCCTTGACTATGACAAAGACGGCATCAGCAACGGTGTTGAGTTTTTCATGGGCACAGACGCAACTGTGGCAAACGCAGCTCCTGCCATCAGCAATGGTGCCATTTCATGGTCACGCAATCGCAACAACGCGGTTGGAACTTACACGATTCAAACGTCAACAGATTTGGCAACTTGGTCAGACGTTGCTGCAACCAGCACAACTGCATCAGCCGTTAGCTACACACTTCCAGCAGGTCAGACACGTGTCTTTGCTCGTTTGAGCGTTAATCCATAATCTCCCAAAAACAAACGTTACAACAACCTATCCATTACACACATGAAATCAAAATATTCTATTCTTGCATCCGTAGTTGCGTTGGCAACGATTGCTTCCGCTAGCGCTGTGACTGAGGTTTATCTCACTGGTTCGACTGCGTTCCGTAGCTCGACACATGCTGCGATTCTGGCTATTCTCAGCAATGAGACTTATGCTTACACTGGTGGCACAGCCAGTTCTGCTGCAATGGCGATCTACAAAGGTCAATTGGGCACAGAGGATGTTATCATCTACACATCATGGTCCGGCTCTGCAGAAGGTGTGCGCGATGTCTCGAATGGTAACTCTCAGAATTTCTTGGCGAGCACTGTTACGACGTCGGCAGCTGGCACATCAGGTCTGAGCAATGGCACGACTGCTAAAACTGCTGACATTGCGATGTCCGACGTGTTCCAGTCATCGACCGTTTACACTTCGACTACGTTGACTGATTACCCTGTTGCTGTGACTCCATTCCGCTGGTTGGCAAACAAAGGCTCCAACAGCAACATCACCAACGTGACTCCATCGTTAGCTCAAGCTCTATACGGTGCTGGTAAAGTGCCAATGTCATTGTTTACTGGATTGGCAGCGGATCAAACCAAGACAATTTACGCCACAGGACGTAACCCATTGTCCGGCACACGTATCACCATGACGGCAGAAGCCGGATTGGGTGCAACAGCTGGCGTGCTTCAGTATGAATTGACTGTCACAAGTGGTGCGGTATCGGCATGCGTTCCATTCACTGCTGGAACAAGCGGATTTGCAGTTGGTAACAACGGTGAGTCTTCAGGCGGCACGATCGCTACTAAAATGGCTGCAACTACAGCTTCTGACGTGGCAATCGTCAGCTACGCGGGTCTTGGTGATTCTAACACAGCGATCACCAATGGTGCTCGTGAGTTGCAATGGAATGGCGTGACGTATAGCGCTGCAAACGTTTATGACGGCAAATATAGCTTCTGGGGCTATCAGCACTTGATGCACAAAGATACGCTCTCCGGTGTGGCTTTGGATGTTGCGACAGCGCTCAAAAATGAGTTGACTACTAATCCTGGTTCCGCTGGTTTGAAACTGTCTGACATGAAAGTGTCGCGTCAGTTCGACGGTTCTCAGATCGGCACCGATTTGACCGTGACCAACAAGTTTGGTTCCAACTAATCGTTATTCCTAACTACGATTAAGATCACTTACGGCATCCTGCAAAGGGTGCCGTTTTTTGTTGCCTGCTAAACATTATCGCTTGAATGAATGCGGTGTGCTGCATCTTGCCGAACGGGCTTGGAGCTGCTAAGCATGTGCAGATGAGCAAGCATTGCAAGGTCGGCGTGGCGCAGTTGAATGCGGTGGTGGGTGATTTTCCTGGAAACGTGAAGAAGCTGTTAGCAGCCTATCGCGAGTGCCTTGAGCTTGGTGCGGACATTGTGATCACGCCAGAGATGTCAATGCTCGGTTATCCGCCGCGGGATTTGCTGGATCGAGAGGACTTTGTGTCCCGCAGTTTGCAAGCGTTGGATTATTTGAAGGGAGAAGTGGGCGCGGTGCCGTTGCTGGTGGGGGGTGTGGAGCCGCAGGCAGCGGCAACAATCGGTCCCGCATGGCGCAATGTGGTGTGGTGGCTCGAGAGTGGTGTGGTGCGAGTCTCTGTGCCAAAAATGCTTTTGCCGCAGTATGATGTGTTTGATGAAATGCGTTATTTTTCTCCTGCCGAAGCTGTGACTCTCGTCGAATGGCGGGGCATGCGCGTTGGTGTGACGATTTGTGAGGACATTTGGCAAGTGGGCGAGCATTCGAACTATCGCTATGCGCGCGATCCTGTAGCAGAACTTGGGGGGCAGGGGACTGATTTGTTGCTGAATCTTAGCGCCTCGCCCTATCACATCGGTAAGCCGCAGAAACGGCGGGAGTTGTTGGCTGAGGTGGCCCAGGTTTCTGCCGTGCCGGTGGTGTATTGCAATGCGGTGGGTGGACAGGATGAGTTGGTGTTCGACGGGTATTCGATGCTTGCATTGCCTGGTGCGGGAGTGGTGGTTGAGGCAGCGGGATTTCGCGATGATGTGCAGGTGTGGGACTTGGCGATGGACGCGCTGCCGCTTGCGGCGCATGATGATCTAGCAGAAGTGCATGCGGCTCTCGTGCTCGGTTTGCGGGATTATGTGACTAAGTCTGGCTTTTCATCGGTTTGCTTGGGCTTGAGCGGTGGCATCGATAGCGCTCTGTGTGCGGCGATCGCGGTTGAAGCATTGGGTCCGCACCAGGTTTTTGGATTAACCATGCCCAGCGGTTTTTCTTCGTCAGGCAGCATTGATGACTCGTTGCAACTGGCACGAACGCTGGGCATGTCATGCGCTGTTGTGCCAATCTCGTCTGCGTTTGATGCGGCGAAGCAAAGTCTTGAGAATTTGTTTGCAGGCAAGCAAGAAGACGTGACCGAGGAAAACATGCAAGCACGTCTGCGTGGGCTTTTCCTCATGGCTTATTCCAACAAAATGGGGCATTTATTGCTCACTACGGGAAATAAAAGCGAGTTGGCAGTGGGATACTGCACCATCTATGGCGACATGTGTGGTGGATTAGCCGTGATCGCCGATTTGAGCAAGACGCGTGTTTATCAGCTTGCGCGCTGGATCAATCGGGAAAGAGAAATCATCCCGTGGAACACGATTGAGAAGCCTCCCAGTGCTGAATTGCGACCCGATCAAAAGGATCAAGACACCTTGCCGGAATATGATGTTCTTGATGCGGTGCTGGAACGAATCATTGAGCAGCAGCAAGCGCCCGAGACGGTGATCGAAGCTGGTTTCGATGAAGCGATGGTGCGCTGGGTGCAGCGGCGCATTGACATGAACGAGTGGAAACGGCGTCAGGCGGCTCCCGGATTGCGCGTCACGGCGAAAGCGTTTGGTGTCGGGCGACGGGTGCCGCTGGCACAGGCGTTCCGGCGTTAATACGGCTCAAGGGTGTTGCAGGACAGATCGGCGCGGCGTCAAAGCATCACTGCGGAAGTCGCGCAGAATGTGTTGCTCGCGGGGAGTGATGTTCAGTGGACCCGAAATGGCCATGCGCTCACTTGAGTAGTGCCGCGATGTGCGGCATGAGTAAGCCTGTTTCCGTGAAAGATAATAGAGCACCATGTAGTGATGCTCATCGAGGGTTTTCTCTGCCATGAATTCCGGCATTCCCATCTGGTCCAGCCAGCTTGCGAACTCGGGGTGCAGCACGCGTTGGTTCACTAACCTCTGATATCCCATCGATGGTGGATTACGCTGAATCAAGAGAATGCGATCTTCAGCCGCATCATTGGTGCGACCCACTTGCCACGCCGCCATTTGGCTGCGACATTGGCAGAGGCAGGCACACAGCACAAAAATGGTCACAAAACGAAGCGGGATTCCTGGAGCAAAGCGCATATCGGGTGCGCAAATTATCACGAAGTAGTGAAAGGTAAAGAGTCTTGAAGTAAATAAGTGAGGAATCGCTGGGTTACTCCCGCGACCGATCATTTTTGATCAATTGATCAATCATCGAGGGATCCGGTCGGTTGCCGTGCGAATGCGTGAAGATCGGCGTTTCGATGAATTTCATGTATTCCACCCCTGATGCAATGCCAATCAATTCGCACTGACTGTTGAGAATCGCGCCACCGCTGTCACCGGCTTCGAGCAGGACATTGATGAACAGTTTTTGTGATGAGCACTGGGTGCAATCGTTTTTGAGGGCTGAAACAGTCAGGCCTTCCACGCTCTTCAATCCCGAATTAGCTCCTGTGTGGATGATCGGCGTGTTTTCTAAAATGTGATTGTTGGCCTTGCTGAAACGAAAATATTGCGGTGTGGGCTGCGTGATATGGATCAGAGCCAGATCATGGCAGCGATTTCTCCACACAACCCGCGCGATGCCTTGGCATGGGACGGAATCTTTGAGGTAGAGCACATGCAGAGGCTTGTTTTTTGCTTTTGTGATGATGTGCTCAGCGGTGAGAAAATAACCATCGCTGCTGATGGGCGCGGCGCTTCCGCCAGTGTAGCCTGTGGAGTGATTACCCATTCTCAGGAAATCCTTGATATTGCCTGGGATTTGCGGCAGTGGCGAAGCCACAATCACGGCCTGACGCGCGGCGGCGTAGCGCAGATCGGCACGACTCGGCTTGCGCGAGTCCAGAAGATCCACTGATTGACAGCTAACCAATCCGCATGCTGCGGCAGCGCAAACGATCCTCTTTGTCAGAAACCATCTTCTCATCAGCGACTGCGGGGAAGGCGTCATTATTCGTCGAAACATCTGCTGCCAATTGGTGGAGAAAAACATCGGCATGTTTCATCACAAACGCGCTTTGCTGTCGAGTTTTCACATTTTTTGTAATCATATATTTTATCGAGAAAGGTAGTAACATTGCTGGTTCACATAACCGTGGATTTCTAGCTTTTGATTCGGCAATGCGCGCAGTCGCACCATGCCGCATTCGCCTTGATGAAACACCAAGCGATGCTGATGGC
Organism: uncultured Verrucomicrobiales bacterium; assembly: GCA_964599325.1. Taxonomy (GTDB): domain Bacteria; phylum Verrucomicrobiota; class Verrucomicrobiia; order Verrucomicrobiales; family Akkermansiaceae; genus UBA956. Next base: position 59,705 of record CAZREM010000010.1, read on the forward strand.
GTTGTTGCTGGACCCATTGATTGGGCAAACGTTCGGATTCGGGGAAATCGGCATGGGAGGCGATGATCACCTGCGGAGCGATGTTTTCGATGATGGAGTCGTCTAACGGTTGTTGTTGGCGGTGACGCCCCAGAACCAAGACGTCGGCACGCCATGAGAGCGGATTGAGAGCCATTGTCTCGGCGATTTCGCTGCCGCAGTCGTTGAGAAACAGGATCTTCCAGTCGTGAAAGCGCAGCAGATAGGTGGTCACGCGATCGTCACTCAGGTTCAACGTCTGATGCGGCGTCGGCGTGCTGAGAACCTCCCATGTCACAGCAGGGCTTAACTGCCGCTGCAGATGAGGAGTGGCGGTCGGTTGGGGAGTGTGGGTGAGTGCGCAAAAATTCTGCAAGGCACGAAATCCAGGAGAACGCGATGCTGACACAGGCATGATGACTTCCTTGGGCGGGAAAAGCTGGCAATGGTCCTCAGCTGCTCCCAGGTGCCCCGCTTCGGCATGGCTAAACAGCAACAGGCTGGGGTTCTCTCCACGCTGACTCAAGGCAGGGGAAATGATGCGACGCCAGGAGAAGAAATTTCCGCAGTCGAGCATGCTTTGACGCTGCGGTGTGCTGACGAGCACTGCCCCATCGCCACGGGGCAAGTCAAACACATCGATCACATCACCAGCTGGGCGACGCCAGGGCACCATGAGATGCCCTCCAGGGCAGCGAGAAAAAAACAGTGCCAGGTTTTCGCACTGATCGGCGATTTGGCCGTTGAGTCGATTGCAGTGTTGACCGAGTGAAGGCACGAAGCATTGCAGTGTGGCTCCGAGTAATCCCAGAGCAAGCATCATCGCGACCAAAGGCACGATGAATAAATTCGCGATGATTGAAATGGGAGTCCACATGGAAAAATGCAAGATGGTCAAGGGGGCCGAGCCGAGCATGGCAACGGTGGAAATCGCGATGCTGCCAACTGACTGTTGCAGGGCGATGGTCCAGCGCTCTTGCCATGGGGTGTGCAATTCGCGTGGCACATAGGAATCCACAACGCTGAGTCGGCGGATCCAGCCTTGAAGGCATTGATTTCCGAGAGCAATGGCCGCAACCACGCCGAAAGAGAGCTGAACGCCGGGCTGGAATAACCATTGTCCATTCATGACCAAACTGCCAAGCAACACCACAGCCCAAGCGTTCCACAGGGAGCTGCGACGTTGCGCCAAGAATGCGCATAGAAACAAGCCCGCCATCCATGCGGCCCGCAGTGCCGGTGCGGATGCGCCCGTGAGCCAGGTGTAGGCAAAAATCGCGGGGATCAGCACAAAGATGGCATGACGTCGCGGCACGCGGCAGTGACGCAACAAAAACCACAGCAAAAGCGCGACTAGGTTGACGTGTTGACCGCTGACGGAAAAGACATGCAATGTGCCGCTGTCGCGAAATGCGCGGATGAGGGCGTCCTGTTGGCGGGGTAGTTGCCCTGTGACAATTGCTTGGATGATCATGGCGGCGTGGCTTTTGGGTTCGAGCCCCTCGATCACGGCTTGGCGAAACTTCTGCCGCGCCCAGTCGGTCCATGCCATCCAAGCCAATGGGGCACCGACGCGTTCTTGTTGCCAGGACAGCATGCGTCCCAGAACAGCGTGTCGCCGTTGCCATTCTGCTTCATTCCATTCTCCCTCGTTGCGAACAATCGGCCAAGTGCGGATGCTAGCGAGGGCCTTGAGTCGCTGTCCCATCCAGGGCAGGCTGCCTTGGCCTTGAAACTGAAAACGGCAGCCGATGAATGCAGGCTGCGAACAGGCCTCGACAGCAACTTCCGCACGCCAACCGCGGCTGGTTGGTTCCGCGCTGCTGATGAGTCGAACCTGTGTGGTGACTATCGATTGCAGCGCGACGAGGCGCAGTTGTTCTTCTTGTAGTGCTTGCTGGTGAGCGTGGCGAAAGCCGATCACACCTGCCATCAGCACGATAAGCAGTGCCGTTTTCCACGCATGGCACAGGAGATGGACGCTGGCGACAATCACCACGATCGCCAACCACCACCATGCTCCACCATCGCTTCCCAGCACTGCTCCGCAACCGGCAATGGCCATGAGTGGCAAACGTGCCTGGTTAAGAACATCGACGGAGCGGCGTCTTAACTCATCAAAGCTCGCCCCATTGATGCAGGTGATGGCGTGCATTCGCAGAGTGCCGTGTTTCGGGATACAATTCCATGACCCTCCGCATGAGCTCAACAGCCGTGGCGCGGTCTGCGAGGACATCGTGGCTCAGCTCGGCGAGGCGGAAGATGAAGAAAACATGGTCTTCCTCGGCCCATGCGTGGCTTTCTAGGGCTTGACGGTAAGTGGCAGCCGCAGCAGCGGGATCGTGGAAGTGATCGCGCTGAAGCTTGCTCAGCTCAACCCAAGCCAATCGATTGCTGGGATCGGCTTGAATCGCGGCATGAATGGCTTCAACGGCACCCTCATAGTTCCCTTGGGCAAGGCAGGCACGGGCGTCGCGCATGTGGTCTTTTTCGACTTGCTCATTGCTGTCATAGGCCACGTGGGTGACACGTTGCGCCATGCGGGGCAGAATGTGCATTACAAATAAAACCCCCAAGTAGATGGCTGTCAGAAACGCCCACATGATGCCACCCGTCAGTCCAGAGTCCTCGTTTTCCTTCGCCATCGCATCAACTGCCTGAAAAATGGCATCGGGATCACCGTCACTGCGTTCAACTTTTTTGATGACATCCGCCAGCAATGATTTCTGGCTACCGTGGCTCTGCGCATGAAGGCTGCGCAGTGTTTCTAGGCTGGGATCCGTGGTTTGCTCCAGCAGTCGCTGCACCTGATCAGCCGCGCTTGCTTCTGAGCTGTGATTCAATTGACCATACCAGCCAAAAGTTAAAATTCCGATCGCGAGTGCGTGCAACAACCATTTCATGATATTGAGTTTGTGTTTTTTTGTGATGGATCAATTGAGCGAAAACATCGGTGATAGAACCAAGAGCGGAGGTGGCGGGCGGTGGACTCGGCGGCGCCGCTCAGAGACGTTTGGCATTTCGCCCCTCGTCGATTAGTTTCCAAAAATGCTTGGACTGAGCCAAAGCCTCATCCTCGGCCAGTGGCATGTTGGAGCGAAAACGGAAATCGGAAAACGTGCCTCGGTGCAGCACCCGATGCACCACCACAGCGGCATCTTTGAGTTCAAAGTAAATGCGCCAATCGCGCGCACGGAAGCGAAAAAGTTTTTTGCCATTGCGCTCAAGCACACCAAATCGCTCGTCGAGTAGCACTTCTGTTTCTGTGGGAGCGACTTGGAATTCATCTAACAGGGTCAATTGCTCCAAGGTGTCGAGCTTCGACATTTCTGCTGCGCTGAGTTCGTTAAAGACAATTTGCCACACGCGATGAGAATATCAAAACTGGTTAATTTGGCAAGACGGCGCTGCAAGCATGGCACGTTTTACGTGATGAGCCAGTGGGATAGCCAAGTCGTGACATCGGCGCGTCTTTTTGTAGGTTTTGGGTGTTCGCTGGCGTATGTTGTTGATCATGAAATATTGGCTGCTATCATTTACGCTCCCTTTGTGGTTGAGTGCGGAAACCTTGCCGCTGATTCCTGCCCCGCGGGACTGGCAACCACTTGAGGGGTTTTTTCCGATTTCATCGGCACTGAGCGTGGAGGCGGACCCTGCGGTGCAGGCAGAAGCAGAGTTGTTTTGTCATGATTTGAAACAAGCATGCGGATTGGCGTTGATGAGTCAAAGCCCTACCACAAGCAAGAGAGAGCAGGTTTTGCGTTTTTCCTTGGCTGCGGCAAACGATTGGCCTGCTGCGGCTTACAAAATCATCTTATCGCCCCAATCTGTAGAAATTCAGGGCAAGGATGCGGCTGGTGTGTTCTATGGCTCACGCACGTTATTGCAGCTATTTCCACCGATCGGTGATTCACGTTGGCAGAGTCCAAGCGATCTACGTCTGCCGTGTGGGCAACTGTTTGACGCCCCACGCTTTGTGTGGCGTGGTCTGATGCTGGATGTGGCGCGGCATTTTTTTTCTGTCGATGAGATCAAGCGCTTGTTGGATTCGATGGCGTTTTACAAGCTTAACCGGTTTCATTGGCACCTGACGGATGATCAAGGCTGGCGCATGGAGATCAAAGGCTATCCACGATTGACTGAATTAGGTGCTTGGCGGGATTCGACTCCGCCATACGGTGATCGCACGGGTTCAGATGGCAAACGTTATGGCGGTTTTTACACACAGGAACAGATTCGCGATGTGGTGGCCTACGCCGCGCAGCGCCACATTAGTGTGATTCCGGAGATTGAATTGCCGGGTCATGCCGCGGCAGCGATTTCTGCTTATCCTGAACTTGGCAATGTCGATGTGCCTGATTATGCCCCAAAAGTGATGAATAAATGGGGGGTTCATCCATACACTTTCGCACCGACTGATGCCACAGTGCATTTTTTTGAAACAGTTTTTGACGAAGTTTGCAGTCTTTTCCCATCACGTTACATCCACATGGGGGGCGATGAAGCGCCAAAAACACAATGGCAGCAATCAGCGCAGGCTCGGCATTTCATGCAGCGCGAGGGATTGCGAAGCGAGGAAGAATTACAGGCCTGGTTTGTGAGAAGGATTGAGAAAATTGTGAGCGCGCACGGACGGCGTTTGATCGGATGGGATGAGATACAGGAAGGGGGATTGGTTGCGGGAGCGACCATGATGGTGTGGCGCGATGAAAAATGGGCGAGACATGCTCTTGCACGAGGTAATTCTGTGATTATGGCTCCGTCATCGCATTTGTATTTTGATCATTATCAAGTCCCCGCCGAGCAGGAATTGGCGCGCGGGCCAGAATTCGAAGCAATTGGTGGATTCCTGCCACTTGAGCGAGTCTATGCCTATGATCCCGGAGCTTGTGTGGAGGATGAAAGTCAGCGCAGTGGCATCTTAGGTGTCCAGGCGCAGTTGTGGACAGAATACATCAAGGACTTTCGCAAATTGGATCACATGGCGTTTCCGCGCGTGGCAGCCCTATCTGAAGTTGCCTGGAGTCAAGTTGAATCAAAGAATTTCGCTGATTTTCAGCGACGTCTCGAACGCGTTTGTCGTCACGACTTCAGTTCGCTTGGATCTCATTCACGCAAATAAGCCACGGAGCGTGAGAATTTTGAGAAAAAATCAAAAAATAGCTTGCTTGTTAGCGAAACGGGCGCTAAAAAACCCGCCCGCCCATTTGGGCGCATGAAGGCGAGGATAGCTCAGTTGGTAGAGCAGTTGGCTTTTAACTAATTGGTCCTGGGTTCGAGTCCCAGTCCTCGTACTTCTTCTGGCAATCAAAAGGTCAACACCAAAGTTTGCGGAGGAGTAGTTTTGTGGTTAGGATAGTGATGGTGTTTGGAGGTTTATCCGCATAGAGTGATGACGCTTAGGCGGTAGTTTACGAAGTTTCGGAAGCCGTTGGCTCGGCGCTGGATTAACTTCATTTTTGCGGTGGCAGCATTCGGCGATTCCGTTGTTGCGTGCGAAGCGCCATAAGCAGGCGATCGGTTCTTTCCAAGCTTCCCGACTGTTAGCGTGTGTTTGCAGGGACGCTGCTTGGTTTTCCCGGAGTTGCTTAGAGTTACTGAGAATTATAGCCAAATCCTTCTGGTATTTTTCCGAAGCAATATCGAAGACCCGGCGGTTTTTCAAATCGCAGAGGGTGGTGAAAAATCGTTGGCTTTTGTGGAGTGTGTGCTCGTCGATGCTCAGGAGCGTGGGCAGTCGAGTTACATGCGTTCGGTGGCCTTGCGCTCGGTGAACTGCTGGTAAATGCGCGCGCTGTTGGCCGGGCCGAGGGATTAGTTGGCGGCGAGGGTTTTGGAGCAGATGCCATCGTGGTGGTGCTGGTAGATCATTTCTCTAAAGGACTCAGAGCTGTGTCGCCTGGGAAGAATGCCTGGAAGTTGGGGAATGAAGCTTTACTTGCAAGAGAGGCATTGGAAGCGGCGGGTGTGAGTGATGCGCTCATCGAAAAGAGGACGATGCTTTCCAGCTCAAGCTCAACTCCTCAGTTGACGGCTGGAGCATGCCTTGCATGAGAAATTTCTAGCCAAAAGATAGAATGACGTCCTAGGGACGAAGCCTTATGTTTTGCACTCTAATTAAAACCATCATGAAACCTAGCATCAACCTATTCCTGCGTCGTTCGCTCTGCTCCTTGAGTCTCGTCGCCTCTGCTCAAGCCGTTGACTACACCGTGAACTCAGGTGAGACGTTAAATTTAAGCAACGGTAGTTACACAGCTGCGAATCTGCTCCTTCAAGGGGGAACGGTTAGTGGTTCGGGAAATTACAATGCATATGGCGCTTCGGTCATCACAGGGGTGACGGTCAGTGGCTCCGCAGCATCGACCATCACCGGCTCTTCGTGGTTCAACATGATCGACCCAACCATCTTTACCGTGGCGGATGTCACGGGGGATTCCACCACGGACCTCCTCGTCAGCACTAGTCTGCGAGCTTTGCCAAGCAATCCTGACTACACCTATTCTTCAGCCAAGATCATCAAAGAAGGCCTTGGCACGATGGAAATCACGGCTCATAGCTTCTTCTGGGGCGGACTGACGCTCAATGGCGGCACGCTCAAAGTGTCCGGCGGCAATGGTGGCTATGGCTTCTTTTCAGGAAACGTCACGGTCAACTCTGGCACGACACTTTCGATCAGCAGCGATGGCACTGGTTTCGGCTTTAATAACGGATGGAAGCCTACCTCGCTCAACATCAACGGTGGCACTGTCAATGGCGGCGGTAACCACGTCTGGGGAATCTCGGGTGGCGTCAACATGACCGGTGGCACGCTGCAAGTTGATAGCGGCAGCTTCCAGTGGAATTACACTAACCTAAACACCAACGCCAGTGCGGATACCGCAACGGTGGCCGGACCGCTCTATTTGCGTGGCGACGGTGGATACACCGGCTTGTCGGTCAACGTTGCCGATGGCGCGGCAGCCACGGACCTGTTGATCAGTGGGAACATCTCAGAAACCTACGGCGCTTTGGGCATCATCAAATCCGGCGAGGGCACCTTGGTGCTCTCCGGCAATAATAGCTACACAGGCCCGACTACCGTTTCTGCAGGCACGCTCGTTCTTTCCGGCAACAGCTCCGCCGCCACCGGCGCTATCACAGTTAACGCTGGTGTTCTGAGTCTCGGCGACGGCACCAAACCCACGAACCTCAGTGACGCTAGCGCGGTTTCCATCGCTGCTGGTGCTGTCGTCAATTTAAACTTCACGGGCAGCGACACGGTCGGCAGTCTCAATATTGGTGGCAGCGGTGCGCTTCCCGCAGGCATTTACAATTCCAGCCACCCAGCTTATGGATCTTACTTCACTGGAACTGGCTCACTCGTGATTGCCGGAGCAGATGGCACTTGGACCTCGCTCTCCAGCGGAAATTGGAGTGATGCCGCCAACTGGCAATCCAACACCGTGGCAACTGGTTATGACGCTACCGCTACCTTTAGTGCGGCCAGCGGCGCCACAGTAACAGTGGATTCCAGCCGAATCATCGGTAATCTCTCCTTCGAAACATCGGACTACACGCTCGCCGGAACCAGTGCTCTCATTCTCGATTCGTCAGGAACACCGGTCGTCAGTGTCGCTACTGGTAAAACTGCTGCCATTTCCGCTAATGTCACAGGCACGCGCGGCATAGAGAAAGTCGGCGCTGGCACGCTTGTTTTGACCGGAGTTAAATCTTACACCGGTGGCACTACCGTCACGGCAGGCACTCTGGAACTCAACAACTCTTCGATTTACGATCAATCTGTTGTCAGCGGCACCGTGACGGTGGCAAGTGGAGCCAGCTTGAAGCTCTCTGGCTTCGACTACACGGGCTTCGGTCGACTTGGCTCGACAGTCACCACTCTGAATGTGAACGGCGGCACCGTGAACAGTTCCATTGAGAGCTGGGTAACGGGAGCCACGGTGAATCTCACAGGTGGCACGATGACTGTCAGTGGCACCGGCAGATACCAACTGATCAGCAGCACTATCAACAGTTTCGCTAGTGCGACCACCTCCCAGATTACTGGTAATCTGTTGATCCGCAAGGATTATGGCTCATCTGATCTGAACATCGACGTCGCCGACGGTGCCGCTACCACCGATTTATCCATCAGTGGCAGCATCCAACAAGTCCTCAGTGCCGGTGTGAACAAATTGGGCACTGGAAAACTGCTTCTGTCTGGCACCAACACTTACACCGGCAATACGGTGGTTTATGATGGTGACCTTGAGGTTAACGCTTCCTCCAGTCTTCGTTTTGCTCCAACAACGAGCGGTGTCAGCAACCAAGTTTCAGGTTCTTTCTCCGCTAAACTGTCTTACCTCGGCACCGTCGATCTCCAGTTAGGTGGCGCTAACTTGACTAACGGTAACGCATGGACGTTGTTCGATCTCGCTAGCTTCAGTGGTTCGACCCCATTGCTGAAACCAGCCACGGTTAACAGCACGGCTGGAGCCTTTACCAAGTCGGGAACGACTTGGACGCTTGTTGATGGAGCGAATACTTGGACTTTTGAGGAAGCCACCGGCGTTCTTACTCTGGCTGTTGCGAGCAGCAATCCTTATAATGCTTGGGGTGGCGTCTATGGACTGGCCGCAGGCAGTGAGAGCGGTGACCTCGACCAAGACGGCATGACCAACTTTCAGGAATTCGCTTTTGGCCTGATCCCGAACGATAGTTCATCCGTTGATCCGATCGCCATGCCCCTTGATCACGCGACCGGAGTCTTTAGTTACCGCAGACGCGCTCAAGCACTGACCAACCTAACCTACACGATTTGGTATTCCACAGATCTCGCAACTTGGGTTCGCGACAACGGTGCCACAGAGGGGACACCGACCGTCAATGGCGAAGTGGAAATCATGCCCATCACGCTCACCAACTCCCTTCTCGCCAATCCTGCGCTTTTCATTCAAGTCCGCGCAGATTGAATCAGTTCAAAGTATTCTAGCTACCACGCAAAGACACCATTCCGGTTCTCCCTCCCCCCACCTAACATCAATTCAACATTCAACGAAACACGTTCACCAAAAAAGTAGACCATCATGAAACCGAATATAAATCCATTCCTGCGCCGCTCGCTGTGCTGCTTGGGCTTGGCCGCCATTGCTCAAGGTGCCGACTACACTGTTAATCCTGGTGAGACGTTAAGTTTGAGCAACGGTAGTTACACAGCCGCTAATTTGCTTCTTCAAGGGGGAACGGTCAGCGGTTCGGGAAATTACAATGCATATGGCGCGTCGATCATCACTGGAGTGACGGTCAGTGGCTCTGCCGCATCGACCATCACTGGTTCTTCGTGGTTCAACATCATTCCTATCACCACCTTCACTGTGGCGGATGTCACGGGCAGCTCCGCCACCGACCTCCTTGTCAGCACCAGCCTGCGAGGCGGAGCGGGCAATCCAGATTGGACTTATAATGCCGCTTCGATCATCAAGGAGGGTGTGGGCACGATGGAAATCACGGCTCATAGCTTCTTCTGGGGCGGACTGACGCTCAATGAAGGAACGCTCAAAGTGTCTGGAGGCAATAGTGGTTACGGTTTCTTCTCAGGTAATGTCACCGTCAATTCCGGCACGACTCTTGAAACGGTGAGTGATGGCACAGGACTGGGCTGGAACAACGGATGGAAACCTGCCTCGGTCAATATCAACGGCGGCATGATCACCACTGCTGGAACCAGCCACATTTGGGGGATTGTCGGCGGCATCAACATGACGGCCGGCACATTGCAAAGTAACAGCGGCGTGAGCGATGCCAATGGGGCTCAACTGGAATGGAACCAAACCGACGTCAACACGAACGCCAGTGCGGAAACCGCCATCATTGGCGGACGCATTCGGATCCGTGAAGATGGCGGATACGCTGGCATTACTTTTAATGTGGCCGATGGAGCTGCTATCACGGATTTGAATGTCAGCGCAGCAGTGACGGAAGCATCCACTGGACGTAGCATCACCAAAACCGGTGCGGGCACCATGGAGTTATCTGGTGCAAGCACCTACACTGGAGACACCACCGTGGCAGGCGGCAAGTTGGTGGTCAATGGCAACATTTCGACCAGCATGACGACCGTGCAAAACGGAGCTTCACTCGGAGGTGTTGGCACGACGGGTTCGGTGAATGTTCTCAATGGTGGCACATTGGCTCCGGGTAATAGTCCAGGAACTCTCACAATCATTGGAAACCTGGGATTGAATGACGCCAGTATTCTCGATTTTCAATTGAATCCCTCGAACATGACTGTCGGCGGCGGTGTCAATGACTTGGTCACGGGCGTCACTCATGTGACTCTGGATGGGCTGCTCAATGTGACTGCCACCCATGGTTCGTTCGCCGGAGTCACCTCGGGCAGTTGGCGTTTATTCGATTATGCTGGAACCATGACGGACAACATGCTGTCTTTGAACATCATGCCCACGCTCGACTCTGGGTATTCTTGGAGTCTCGACACGGCCACTTCTGGCCAAGTCAATTTGGTGATCGTTCCCGAACCAGCTTCTGCGTTGCTGGGTGGCCTAGGCCTGATCACGTTGTGGCGGCGCAGAAGGTAAGACGGGGAGTAGTGGCAAACATCGAACCTCTATCTTGAAGATTGTTGAGTAAGAATCTGGTTATGGCATCAAACGCATCCACATCAACAGCGTGTCAATGACCGCGCTATGTTCTGATGACTAAACGCCATTCCGCTTGGCCTCTGGAGAGGCAAAATACAGGACGGTGCGCGGTTTTGGGTTTCCGCGCGCCGATCCATTTTTCGTCTGAAATTCATGCACTATTCTACCATGCTCCTTGATCATTCACGAATTTTGATTCACGCCGCTGTGTTGTTATTTGCTTTTGATTGTCAATTCGCTTCGTCAGCACCAGTCGCTGCCCCGGTTCCGGTTCACGAGCGCACAATTGCCGGCTCACCGACTGATCTTGTTCGAATCGCGGCTTTGAAACGCTGGAACCAAGCGAAATTTGGCTTATTTCTGCATTGGGGGCCTTACTCGGTCTATGGTGGCACTTATCATGGCCGAGAACTTTGGACTGCGGAGTGGATTCAGGAAAATGCGCGTATTCCATATGCGGAATACGCGAAATCCGCCGCAGAATGGAATCCCAAGGACTTCGACGGCGATGCTTGGGTGCGCATGGCCAAGGACGCTGGCATGGGTTACATTGTGATCACGGCCAAACACCATGATGGTTTCGCGATCTATCCCTCGAAGGTGGACAATTACAATCTTTTCGCCAGCGGCATCTACAAGGGCGCCGATCCGCTGGCAGAGTTGAAGAAGGCCTGCGCAAAGCACGGATTGCTTTTCGGAATCTATTACTCACCACTTGAATTCCGCGGCTCGCCCAGGGGATTTGACGCGGAGGACGAAAATGCAGTCACAGCGGGTTTCGATTACCGCACACTCGGTCCGCAACCTTATGCAACCGCAGATCAGATTGCCGCGAAGGCGAAAGCGCAGATCAAGGAGCTCGCCGAGCGTTACAAGCCCGACATTTTTTGGTTCGACGGCACGTGGGATAAGATGGGTCAATGGAGCGACAAAGACGCGCTCGATTCGGAAAACATCATCCGTTCTGTCATCCCGCATGTTATCATCAATGATCGTCTCGGCGGCAAACAATCCGCGGATTTTAATACTTACGAAAATGAAATTCCGCCATCTCCGCCAGGAGGAGTGTGGGAGTATTGCTGGAACATGGGCGCCTTTTGGGGATACAATCCGAGGAATTATCAGCTCGATTTGGTGAAGACACCAGAGCACTACATTGAAACCCTGGCTCGTATCGCGTCATTGGGAGGAAACTACCTTCTCAATGTCGGACCAGATCCAACCGGAAAATTCCACCCAATGGCCACGCAATACTTAAGTCAAATTGGTGCGTGGGTCAAAATCAACGGTGAAGCGATTTACGGCACGACAGCTGGTCCATTCAAGACCGATTTCAGTTGGGGTTACATGACCATGCGCGAAGGGTTCGTGTATTTGATTGTCAGAAATCAGCCCGCTAAGATTGCTCGGATCAGCATTCCTTCTTTGAACAACCGTTTCAGGGATGCCAGTTTGCTGTCGTCTCCGAATAAAGGGGTGTCGGTCACCACAGATCCAGACCAATGGATCATCGAAATCAAGGACAACACTGCATCTGAGCCGTTTTCCGTGATCCGCATCAGTGTGGATGGAATGCCCAAAGTGATGCCAATAAAGCAGTAATTTCCGTCTTTATGTGTTCAATCTCACGGATACCATGGAAGCAATGTCAGCTTTTGTCCGTCTCTTGCTTTCTTTCGCTTGCGCGTTGCTAATCGCGGTGGCGACGGCGGAACCGGAGCATCTTACCAAGGTATCAGAAATTCGTGCATTGAGCCGAGTGGATCAGTTCGTGACCCACCCTGTTACACTGAATGGTGTGTTGATATCGGATCCTCCTTTGGGCTTGTTTCTCCATGATGAAACGGGAAGCATTTGGCTGGAGATGTCTGACAGCTTATCCTTCGGCGTCAAACGCGGTGATCGTGTTGAGGTTCGGGGCTCGACCGCAGCAGGTCGCTTCGCGCCGATTGTGAAGGTGGACATGCTGACTAAGCTTGGCACTGCAAGCATTCCTGAACCCATTCCTGTGAAGTTTTGGGATCTGGATTCAGGACGTTACGATGGGCAATGGGTTGTGATCGAAGGGATTGTTAGGAGGGCGGATTCAAAGTCTAATCCACAGGTGATCATGGTTTCGGACGGGGGAAGGCTACCGCTATTTTTTCCTTGGGGAGCTGATGTTTCGGTTCAGGTTGATTCCGTCATCCGAGTCACCGGCATCGCTTTGTTGCAGTTTTCGCGCACGGGACAGCCGATTCACCCTTTGCTAGCCATACCGTCGGGAGTTTCGCCGAGTGTCAGCTTGCCGCCGCCTCAGGATGTGCCCATGCGTAGAATTGACCGACTGATGGCTTTCTCTGATAAGCTCGATCACGGGCATCGTGTTCGCATTCATGGAGTGGTCACTCATGTTCAAGCCGGCGAGGCAATCTGGCTGGAGTGCGATGGCTCGGGTATCCGAGTCAACATCCAGGACTCCACGGGATACGCCATCGGAGACAACGTGGAGGTTCTTGGTTTTCCGGTGAGGAGGCAGAACTATTCTCCTGAGATGGAGGATGTAGTCATCACCAGGGTTTCCAGCGGCATTGCTCCCAAGCCGATGGAAATCGGTTCCTCTGCTTCTGCACTCGATCACGACGCGGGCTTGATTACGCTTGAAGCCTCGGCCGTGGAGATCATGCGTGTCCCACGCGGTCTGCGTTTGGTTTTGCGTGACAATCAACGCGATTTCATTGCTCACCTCCACCAAGAATCTGCGGAATCGGAACATGGTTGGCAGATCGGTTCGCGGCTTCGCGCCACCGGTATCTGCAGTGTTTCGTCTGTCCCACTCAGCAACATGCTAGGCACGCTTGATCCAAGAGAATTTGAATTGATTGTTCGTTCTCCCGCCGACATTGTGATTTTGCAGTCACCACCTTGGTGGACGCCCGAACGTCGTTCCTGGCTGCTTGCCACGGTTTCTGCCCTATTGTGTGTTGTTGTTCTGCTCGTGTTCAAAATTTCGCGCCGCAAGCTTCGTCAAGCCACCAGCGCACGCCGCAGGAGTGAAACGGAGTTTGCCGCCATTCTCTCAGAACGCAGCCGGATCGCCCGCGAGATTCATGACACCTTGGCTCAAGGGCTCGGCGCCATTTCCCTGCATCTGGACATGATGAAAGACCACCTTCCCTCAGGCTCGAGAGCGAGTCAGCACTTGCTGGAGGCCACTGAAATCACGCGCGACTGCTTGGGTGAAGCGCGCCAGTCGATATGGAACATGCGCTCGCAGGCCATTGAGGAAAATGGCTTGGATGGAGCGTTGGCCGGCGTTTTTGATCAACTCACAGACATAGACGGACTGGTTGGTTCGTTCGATGTCACGGGAACTCCCGTTCGCCTGTCTCCAGTTGTTGAAAACAACATCTTGCGCATTGGCCAGGAAGCGATCACAAATGTGGTCAAGCACGCGGCGGCGAGTCGCATCGATGCTTCACTGTCTTACTCGCCTCAACTCATCACGCTAACGGTGAAAGATGATGGGCGTGGATTCGAGCAAAGTGCGTTTCCGTGCGAAAACACCCATTATGGTCTTCTTGGGCTCAGGGAGCGAGCCCTGGAAGCCGGTGCGACCCTCCGCATTGAGAGTCGGCCGGGGCATGGCACCAAAGTCACCTTGGAATACGCGATTCCGAAATCGAATGCTACTCCTTAATGCAGCGCCATGAACTTGAAACTCATCCGAATCATGATTGTCGATGACCATCCCGCGTTGCGGCTGGGGTTGCGTGCCTTATTTGATTATGAGCCGGACATGAGCGTGGTGGCGGATACCGGTGACGGCGCCGAGGCTCTGCCGTTGTTCGAGCTGCATCAACCGGACATTGTCTTGATGGATCTGCGTCTTCCCCGCATGAGTGGTGTGGAAGCCATCCTCGCGATCAAGCAACGATTTCCTGAGGCACGCATCGTCGTCAACACCACCTATGACGCGGATGAGGATATTCACCGCGCCATCCAGTCGGGTGCGAAGTCTTATTTGCTCAAGGACATGCCCAAGGAGGAAATCCTTGCTGTGGTCCGTTCCGTGCACGCGGGACATGAAGTGTTGCCTTCCCAGGTTGAGGCACGTCTTCGGGCACGGATGTCTCGTCCGGAACTTACGAAGCGGGAAATGGCTGTGATGGAGTTGCTGGCCAAGGGAACGATCAATAAAGAAATTGCGGATTTTCTCGGCATTAGCGAACCGGCAGTGAAGTTTCGCATCCAGCGTATTTTTACCAAACTTGGAGCGACAGATCGGACATCCGCCGTGTTGGTTGCTCTCAGGCATGGCATCATCCATCTGGACTGACCATGGCTCTCGCTTGGTCATTTGAGGATGATCTTCGTTGCTTCCTGACTTGTCAGGCGGCGCAGAACGATCTTTTCTCTGTGCATGCAAGCAAAAGCAGAAGGTTTTTACATGCCGGCGGAGTGGACTCCGCAGGAAGCGGTGTGGTTGTCGTGGCCAGTTGCGGATCCGCGTCACTGGGGAGGGGGGAAAGCAACGTTGGTGGAGCACAAGTTTGCAGAGATTGCCGCAGCGATCTCGCAAGGTCAGCGCGTATGCATCAATGCACCTGCGGCGCAGCACACGCGCATCAGGCTGGTATGTGAGCACGCGCGGGCGGAGATGAGTTTGGTGCAGTTGTGGGATCATCCGAATAATGACGTTTGGTGTCGCGACCATGGTCCCATTTTTGTCAAACAGCGTCAAAGTGGTGAGGTGGCAGTGACGGATTGGCGCTTCAATGCATGGGGCGGGAAATTTTCGCCATGGGATCTCGATGATGCCATTCCGCGTCGTGTCGCGGAGTCATTGCGATTGCGGTGTTTCAGCAGTGACATGATCCTTGAAGGTGGTGCCGTGGAGGTGAATGGTGCTGGTCTGTTGCTGACCACAGAAGCGGTCTTGTTGAATCCGAATCGCAACCCGCAGATGTCGCGTGAGCAGATTGAGAGCGAATTGCGCGCGGGACTGGGGGTGGAACAGGTTTGCTGGTTGCCAGGAGGGATTGAGGGCGATGACACGGATGGTCACATCGATGATCTCGCGCGTTTTGTGGCGGAGGATGTCGTGGTGGCTTGTCGGGAAACGGATCGCAGCTCGCCGAATCATGCCGTTTTAGCGGAGAATTGGCGTTGCCTCAGTGAGTGGCGCACGACAGCGGGCGTGGCGCTTCAGCTGGTGCCCATGCCCATGCCGCAGGCGTGCGAAGTGCCAGGTTGGCGATTGCCGATCTTGCCCGCTTCGTATGTGAATTTTTTGATACTGAATGAAACGGTGCTCGTGCCGCAGTTTCGTCAAAAGCGGGCGGATGATCATGCCTGCGGGGTGCTGCGGGACTTGTTTCCGGGGCGACGGGTTGTCGGCATTGACTGCCTCGATCTTGTCGAAGAGGGCGGCACTCTCCATTGCATCTCCCAACAGCAACCGCGCATGGGTTGGTGATCAACCCGTCGTGCGCAGTCCGGAGGCGATGGCATTGATCGAGAGTAACAGCTTGGGCAAGATCGCCTCGGCCGCGTCGGGATCTTGTCGCTGCATGTGTCCACGCCACTCGCGCAGCAGAGCGATTTGCTGTTGGTGCAGCACGGCTAGTGGTGCGTCGCGTATGCTCAAGGTTTTAGCCATGCGGGGGCGACGTTGATCCATTTCCCCTTTAAGCAGCTCGGCGAGGCAGTTGCGCGTGCGGTGGAATTCGTTAACAATCAAATCCATGAACGTGCGGCGCAAGGTTTCATCTTCCACCAAACTGGCATACCGCTCCATCCATCGCAGATTGGCGGATTGGAGGTTGGTTTCGACGTTTGTGAACACATATGCGAGAAATGGGCTCTGCGGCAGCGCTTGGCGAATAATTTCAAAACCCTGTGGGTTGGTTTGTTGCAGCATTTCTAAGCCGGAGCCCACACCGAACCATCCGGGCAAGTAAAAGCGAGCTTGGGTCCAGGAAAAAACCCAAGGGATGGCGCGCAGATCTGCAATCGAGTGACCTTTCTTGCCGGTGCGGCGGGCAGGACGCGAGCCAATTCGCGCGTTTTCCAACGCATCAATCGGCGTGGCTTGACGGTAAAACTCGATGAATCCGGGCTGGCGCAGGAAATCCTGATAGGCGCGGGTGCTGGCCTGGGAGAGCTGATCCAGAGTGGTTTCCAGCTGCTCATCGTGTTCTGGGGCAGGCGCATGAGAATGCATGCTTGTGGTCACCGCCGCGCCGGCAATGAGCAGCTCAAGATTGTAAGTCGCATTAGCTAAGTTTGCGTATTTTTGAGCAATGGTCTCGCCTTGCTCCGTCATGCGGAAACCACCGGAAAGCGACCCATGGGGCAGCGCCGCCATGAACCAGTGAGTCGGACCAGCGCCGCGCGAAATGGTGCCACCTCGTCCGTGAAAGTAGCGAAAATTGACACCTAACCGTTGCGCTGAGGCTGTCAGGCGCGTCTCGGCCCGATGCAAGGCCCACTGAGCGGCAAAAATCCCACAATCTTTGTTGGAATCCGAGTAACCCAACATGATTTGCTGGCACGGCACCTTGTGCTCAGGATCGCGACGCAGAGTCGGGTCATTCTGCGCGAGATGCCGTTGATGCAGACTGCGTTGCGCGATTTCTAGGCTGAGGTAGTGCTCCATGATGGCAGGTCCGCGATCAAGGTCATCCATGGTTTCAAACAAAGGCACGACTTCGAGCGGGCAGTAAAGCCCATCGGCGTGACGTTCCATGAGCCCGGCCTCGCGCGCCAGCAGGTGAACGCCGAGCAGATCTGAACACTGGCGAGTCATCGAGACAATTAGCGCACCAATGCCCGCTTGACCAAATTGTGCCCGGTGACGCACTAGCACGCGATACGCCTGCAACACCAGATCGGCTTGCTCGCCAACCACAGCCGTGTCATGGAGAAACGGACGCGGGCTTTGCAATTCTCGAATCAAAAACTCTTGCCGTTGAAGCTCGCTCCAACTGGCATAATTTTCTCCATCGGGAATCTGCGCGGCACTGAGGAGTTGCGCGATGGCTTGATCGTGAAATTCGGAGTTTTGACGAATGTCGAGGGTGGCGAGATGAAAACCAAAAATCTCCAGCTTGTGTCTCAAGGGCCGAATGTGCTGCTCCACGATCAAGTCACAGCGGTTCTGGCTGATGGTTTCGGTCAGAAGCGCCAGATCGGCGTCGAGCTGACTGGGATGCGTGTAAATGGTCAAATCCCCGTCCAATTCGACCGCTTGCGTCAGTGCCAGATGCATCAGAGCGGCAAATTGCCGCCACGGTTCTTCTGAAAAACGATCAAAAATCTCTTCGCAGAGTTCGGCCGGCAAAGCGGCGCTCAGACTCGCGATGCGTTCGGTCAGGGCGGGGGGCACCTGGTTCAGGTGCAAGGAAAGCGTTAATGTTTGAGTCAATTCCGCGAGTTCTCGCTGCATCAGCTGGAAGGCACCACGGCGGAGCATTTGTAGCGCTTTTTCCGTGACGGCAGGTGTAACCAACGGGTGACCATCGCGATCCCCGCCTATCCAAGTGCCAAAACTAAGTCGAGGCACGTTGCCAGCGGCGCGCAAATCTGTCAGTGAAAGGCCCGCATCGCGCCACGCTTCGGTGAAATGAAGGTCAAGACGATCCAGAGCCGCAGGAAACAAATCGCGCAGGTAATGGATCGCATCACGCAGTTCGCGAAAAATATCGGGTCGGGTGAGGTGAATTTCTCCGGTGCGCCACAGGGTTTGTAACGCAGTCACGATGCGATCGCGTATGCGGCGTTTTTCGCGGTTGGTGAATTTCGGGAACTCGTAGCGCACGAGTTCGTCGTAGAGCGCCCGGTGCCGCTCGCGCACCGAAGCTCGCTTGGCCTCGGTGGGGTGAGCGGTGAGCACGGGTTGCACATCGACACGGGCCATGACTTGCAGCATTTGCTCAGCGCTGAGCCCCATCTCGCGCATGTCGCGCAGTGCTTGAGGCCAGAGGCCGCGTATCGAGTCCGCACCGAGTTCTTTCTCACGCTCACGGCGAATCGCAGCCGCGACGCGTTCTTCCACCATGTTGAGCAGCTGGAAACCGATGGAATGCAGCTGCTGCACACCGTCGGGCGGTGTGGCATCAGTCGGTGCAGAGGCGGACCATGGCAGGTAGGGCAACAAATCCGTTTCCCCCAGCTGGGTCAGAGCCTCATGCAGGCAATCCATGAGGAAGTGCAGGGACTCATCAATCAGTTCAAAGCCTTCAAGGCGCAGGCGCTGGCGAGCAATCGGATCGTGTTGGGTCACAGTGGCAAAATGGGTTGGAAGAATAAAACTGGATGTGCTCTTAGCAAGGAACGTGCCGAAACACTCGTGAGCGTGGCGATGAAGAGACTATGCATCGAGTCCATTGTGGCATGGTTCATCAAGTTCGGCATGGCGATCCAGTAAGATGTGTTCACCCTTGAGCACGAGATCAACGCTTCCGCACAAGGATTTACCAAGGAAGGGCGTGTTGAGGCTTTTCGATTTTAAGAAATCGCGGTCAACTCGCGTCGTGGCCTCGGGGTCGAATAGCAGACAATCCACTGCAGCGCCCTGTTTGACATGAACGGCTGGTAGCCCCATGAGGAGACGTGGCTGCACGGAATAACGTTCGATGATCTCAGCCCAGCTTAGCTCACCGCGGGTGATGTAGCGATCGTGTAGCGACAGCAACGCCGTGTCCAAGCCAGTGATGCCGTTGGGTGCGGACACGAAATCTTGAGATTTTTCAAATGGCGTGTGTGGGGCATGATCGGTGGCGATGAGGTCAAACACCCCCTCGCGCAATCCTTGCAGCAAGGCTTGATTGTCCTCAGGGCGCCGCAGTGGCGGGTTCATTTTGTAATGAGTGTCAAAGTCACCAATGTCGCCCTCATGAAACATCAGGTGGTGAGGTGCCACTTCGGCGGTCACGCGAGCCCCTCGTTGTTTCCACCACCGAATGGTTTCCATGCCTAGAGCCGAGGACACGTGTTGGATGTGAACATGCGCACCGGTGGCATGGGCTAAGCGGATGTCGCGGTCGATCATGATTTCCTCGGCGCAGGCAGGAGAGCCTTTGATGCCCAGCTGATACGCCATGGGGCCGTCATTCAGCGCTCGAGGACCGGCTAGCTCCGGAACCTCGCAGTGACTGGCAAAAAATTGACCAAAAGGCGTAGCATACTGCATCGCACGGTAAAGCACCGCGGGATCGTGAACCGAGTCTCCATCATCGGTGAGCATGCGCACCCCAAGCGCCAACAAGCCCTTAAAAGCTGCTAATTCCTTGCCCGCCCGACCCTTGGTGATGCAAGCACTGGTGAGCACGGTGATTGGAGCATGTCGTGCCGCGAGATCCAGCACCGTGCGCACAACCGATGGCGAATCAATCGCGGGCGAGGTGTTGGGCATCATCACCACGCCGGTGACTCCGCCGTTGATCGCCGCCGCCACACCGCTGGCGATGGTTTCCTTGGCCTCAAAGCCTGGCTCCCGAAAATGCACGTGAGCATCGAACATCGCGGGCATCAGGATGCGACCACGGGCGTCGAGACAGGGCACTCCAGCGGGTGGCGTCATTTGCCCATCGAGGGCGGTGATCGTGCCATTTTCGATCAACACATCCGCATGGATGAGTTCGGCGTGCTCGGCTCGTGCGATGCGACAATTTTTGAGAAAAAGGGCGTTCATGTGGAGTGGATGGTGTTTCCTGGTGCCTGCGGCTTGAGCGAATAAAGCACAGCCATGCGCACAGCGATGCCATTTTCCACCTGTTGATTGATCAGCGATCGCGGGTAATCCATGACAGCATCGCACAGTTCCACCCCCCGATTCACGGGGCCAGGGTGCATGATGTGGATGCCGCGACGCGCCAACTCTGCCAAACGAGCCTCGGTGATGCCATAAACCTGATGATACTCCCGCAGGCTTGGGAAATACTGCGCTTCTTGGCGTTCCATCTGCACGCGCAGCAGGTAAACGGCGTCGGGCTGCCAGCGCAAGGCATCGTCAAAGTGGTGAAAACACTGAACAGTCGCGGGCCCATGCTGCGGCAGCAATGATCCCGGAGCCAGCCAGGCCACATTCACTCCTAATTTGGAGAAAATCTCAGTGGTCGAGCGCGCGACGCGGCTGTGCAGAATGTCCCCAATGATCAAAATCCGCTTGCCGCTCATTTGGGGGTGAATTTCTCGAAACGTGAAGGCGTCGAGCAGCGCCTGCGTGGGGTGGGCGTGCGCTCCATCACCCGCATTGATCACGCTCGCGTGGGTCATGCGCGCAATCGCAGCAGGGAGCCCCGAACGCGAGTGGCGCACAATGATGTAGTCCGTGCGCATGGCCTGTAGGGTTTCGATGGTCTCACGCACCGACTCGCCTTTGCTGACAGAGGAGGACGGCACGTCAAAATTGGTCACATCGGCAGAAAGGCGCTTCGCGGCAACCTCGAAGGATGAATGAGTGCGCGTGCTGGCTTCGTAAAAAAGCATCAGCACCGATTTCCCCTTCAAAGCGGGGACTTTTTTCACCGATCGAGTGAAAATGTCTTTGAACGGCGTGGCCTGATCGAGCAATGCGTCGATCTCCTCACGCGTTAGGGATGAGATTTCGAGCAGATCCTTACGGGGCATGGTTTTTAATGTAGGTCAGTATCACAAACCCCATGGTCAGCATGGCCACCGCGCTGACGATGGCGGCATGATGACGGGCACGGGGTTTTTTCCAGTAAAGCAGAACACTGATGAGTCCGAGCACACTTCCTCCACCCACCGGGGCATAAAAATTGGTCGGCGGTAGCTTCAGCCATGTGGCGACGGTGCCATAAACCATGCCAGCAGTTAACAAGTAAAGCAAGCTGGTCAAGGCGGGGTGCAAACTCATTTGCAGAATGCGCTGCACCGGAATTTCGTTTTTCGGGGTTTGATTGCGACGCAAGCGCATCAGCTCACTCTCACTGCGGCGGCGCTCCGGCAATTTGGTGGCGCGCGTTGATGTCAGCGTGGGTTGCGTGCGCAGAGCTGCTTCAGCCTCGTCTCCTAGCGCGACTGTCCCATGTTTTGCTGGAATCAGGCGGCGAGGAGCCTCACTCGCGACGGGCGTATCCACCGACGCTGGGGCTTCAGCTGATCGAATCTCGGTTTCTTGGCTGGCTTGCTTCGCCGTGCTTTCTTCGACGAGGCTTGCCTCGTGAAAACGACGATCGTGCTTCGCGCGGAGCGCGGCGAGTTCTTCGGGACTTTTGCGACGTTGGGGCAGCTCACTCATGCTGAGGGGTGATTTCGATGTGATCTTGGCCGTCGGTTTGTTCTAGTGACACATGCACGTGATCCAAACGGCTCGTCGTCAAATGCATGCCTACAAAATGGGGCTGGATGGGCAACTCACGATGCCCGCGATCGATCAACACCGCCAGCTCAATTGCTGCCGGACGCCCGTAATCGAACAGAGCGTCCAACGCCGCGCGAATGGTGCGACCTGTGAAAATCACGTCATCGACGAGAATGATGTGTGCGCCATCGACCTCGAAGGCGATCTCGCTGCCCTGAAGCTTGGGATTGTTGTGCAGGTGCTCAAAATCATCGCGATAGAGAGAAATGTCGAGCACACCGTAGAACAGCTCGCGATCATCCTCCGCGAGCAGGTGGCACAAGCGCTCGGCGACCTCGTCGCCGCGACTGCGAATCCCCACGAGCGCTAGGGGCTGGTGCGGATGCCGACAACGGATTTCCTCCGCGAGACGAGCCACGGCTTGAGAAATCTCCTCGGCTGAAAGTGTGCGATTCATGGCAGTTGCAGATGCGTCTCGGGTTAAAGATGGGGCTGAGGCTTAAAAATTGAGATAACCAATGTCGCTGCGGCGTTGTGCACCTGGAAAGTCGATCTTGGCGGCCTGGGCATGTGCCAGTGCGGCCGCGTCCAGACGTTTAGCGGCCGTGGCGACCACCGCCAACACCCTGCCGCCGTTGGTTTCCCACTGACCTTGCGAGTTCAGCCGCGTGCCCGCATGGTAAACGCGTGCACGTTTCACTTCGTCCAATCCGGTGATGACATCGCCACTGCGTGAGCTGAGAGGATAGCCCGCCGAGGCCAAGATGACGCAAACGCTCCAATCGTCGGCAAAATGAAGATGCCGAGGGCGGTGCCGTCCATTGGCACCATCCAGGCAAAATTGCGCGAAATCACCGCTCATCAGTGGCATCACCGCTTGGCACTCGGGATCGCCGAAGCGGCAGTTGTATTCGATCACTTGCGGTCCAGACGGCGTTAGCATCAGCCCGAAGTAGAGAAAACCGCGATACGGTAGCTGATCGGACTGCAAGCCACGCACGGTGGGGCGAATGATCACGGCTTCAATGTGCTCCAGCAAATCCGCATCAATCAATCCTCGTCCTGCCACCGCGCCCATGCCGCCGGTGTTGGGTCCGATGTCGCCGTCGTTGGCCCGTTTGTAATCGCGCGCTGGTGTGAAAATGCTGTATTGATCATCCACCACGGCGGCGAAAATCGATACCTCGACACCAGTCAGGCATTCCTCAACCAGCAAGCGCCCTGCGCCAAAACGTCGTTCCACCAGCACTTCATGCAAAAAGGCCTCCGCACTGGTTTCGTCTGCGCACACCGCTACCCCTTTTCCCGCGGCAAGGCCATCGAACTTCAGCACCGTCGGGTAGCGCCCCGCAATGGCAGCTCGCGCCTGCTCGCAGTCATCAACCACCACCGCTTTTGCTGTGGGAATGCCGTGGCGAAGCAAAAATTCTTTGGCAAATTCCTTGCTTGCCTCCAGTTGCGCCGATTGCTTGTGCGGACCCCAGCAGGGAATGCCCACGCGCTCACAGGCATTGGCCAAGCCCTCACCCTGGACGAGGTAGCTTTCCTCCCCCGCGATGCACAGATCGATGGCATGGTGCAGCATCCATTCCACCAATTCCGGCACGTCCGCCGCGGCAACCGGGGTCGCCAAGGTGGCCAAGGCATCACTGCCGGGATGACAAAATAGTTGTGGAGCCGAGGGCGACTCCTTCAATGCTCGCAATAGGGCGTGCTCACGCCCTCCTTTGCCAACGACTAAAACTCTCATGTCGCGCCATACTCCCACAAAAAACAGAATGCTGACAATGAAAAACCCACGGCGGCGGGGATTTTCCATGCTGTTCAGTCACACTGTCCGCTGGCGCATCACCATGGGACGGAAAAAGGCACACACGCCGAGCATTGAGGAGCAGTCGCTTCGATCAAGCGGGTTCTTTGTCGAGTTGGAAGGCGTCATGCACCGCACGCGCGGCGTTCTCGATGTCCTTTTCATCCACTGTTACCGCAATTTTAATCTCAGACGTGGAAATCATACCGATGTTGATCGCGGCCTCGCCGAGCGCCTTGAACATCGTGGCTGCCACACCGGAATGCGAGCGCATGCCAATGCCGACAGCAGATAACTTGGCGATGCCGGCCTCGGTCTCAATGCGCGAATCGCGGCCAAGCTCCGCAATCACCGGTTTGAGCGCCGCTTGGGCCTTGCCGAGATCGTTGGAATGCATGGTGAAGGAATGCCGCGCAAAGCCATCACTCGCGATGTTAGAGACGATCATGTCAATGTTGATTTCTGCCTCCGCCAGCGCGCCGAGGATGCTTCCAGACATGCCCGGAGCATCGGGGATGCCAGTGACGGTGACGCGCGCCTGCGAGCGTTCAATGCTGATTCCACGAATGACAACGTTTTCCATAGTCGGGTGTTCTTCCAGCACCAGCGTGCCGGGATTATTGTTAAGACTGGAGCGAACTTCAAAGATCACGCCATATTTTTTAGCAA
Organism: uncultured Verrucomicrobiales bacterium; assembly: GCA_964599325.1. Classification (GTDB taxonomy): domain Bacteria; phylum Verrucomicrobiota; class Verrucomicrobiia; order Verrucomicrobiales; family Akkermansiaceae; genus UBA956. Next base: position 84,156 of record CAZREM010000010.1, read on the forward strand.
ATTCCACTGAGCGCGATTGCATCACCTTGGAGCCCGATGACGCCATTTCCAGCATTTCATCGTAGGAAATCTCAGGCAACTTGCGCGCATTTTTCACGACTCGCGGATCGCAGGTGTAAACGCCATCCACATCCGTGAGAATTTGGCAGACATCGGCCTTCAATGCCGCAGCCACAGCGATCGCGGTCAAGTCCGAGCCACCACGTCCTAGCGTGTGAATCATGCCCTCCCGCGTGATCCCCTGAAAACCGGCGACGACGAGGATGTTGCCCGCATCCAGCGCCTGTCGCATGAAACTGGGATCCATTTCCTCAATGCGACCGCGGGTGTGACTGCCCGTGGTGTAGATCCCAGCTTGGCGGCCGGTGATCGATAAAGCGGGAACTCCCATGTCTTGCAGCGCCATGGCCACCAGCGCGATCGATTGCTGCTCGCCGGTGGAGACCAGCACGTCGAGCTCGCGTTCGGTGGGTTGACTGCTCAGCTCATGCGCCATTTTAAGCAGGGAATCTGTCACACCCGACATTGCGGAGACCACAGCCACCACCTGGTGACCCTCATCACGCGTGCGCTTGAGCCGATTGGCCACATTGCGAATGCGATCCAGCGAGCCCACGGAAGTGCCACCATATTTTTGAACGATCAGACCCATAGTCAAAGGCGCTAAAAATGGGAAAATGAAGAACCGGTCGTTTAGCTGGGGCAGCCGTTGAGAATGATGTCGAGGAAGCTTTGCGGATCGAGCGAAGCCCCACCAATCAAGGCACCGTCGATGTCAGGACAGCTCATCAGCTCCGCCGCGTTGTTGGGTTTGACGCTGCCGCCGTATTGAATGCGCATTTTACCAGCAATCTCGGCACCGTGCAGCTCGACGATCACTGAGCGCACAAAGGCATGCGCATCCTGCGCCTGTTGCGCTGAAGCGGTCACACCTGTGCCAATCGCCCACACAGGTTCGTAGGCGATCACGGTGTCATCGAGATCTTGGCTCGTCAGTCCCTCCAAGCCTTCGGTCAGCTGACGGCGCAGCACGTTCTCAAGCTCCCCCGCGTTGCGTTCTTCGAGCGTCTCACCGATGCAGAAAATCAATTTTAATCCCGCCTCGCGTGCCTTTTTCATTTTCGCATTGATCACGGCATTGGTCTCGCCAAACAGCGAACGCCGCTCACTGTGCCCTAAGATCACGTGACGAACCAGCACCTCACGCAGCATTTTCACACTGATTTCACCCGTGTAAGCACCGTCGTCATATTGTGAGCAATTTTGCGCGGCCATCTCGATGCCACCTGCTTCGCGCAATGCCTCCGATAAAGCGGGCAACGACACAAACGGCGCGGCAATCACAACATCGCTGGGCAGGCGTCCATTCGCGCGTGATAAAAATGTTTTAATGAAGTCCCCCGTGGCAGAAGGTCCTTTGTTCATTTTCCAGTTGGCAGCAAAAATAGGACGGCGAAACATGATGATAAAGCGTGGTAACGAGGCAGTAAAATAGGTGGCATTGCATCATCGGCAAGCAAAATTGCCAAAACTTGACAGATCTGGCCATGGAGCTAATGCCGGAAGCCACCATGGCGGTGGTGCAGCAGGGGTCGTCTTAAATCACGGAGCATCAGGAATCGCCGCCACACCCGGCAGCTCGCGACCTTCCAACAGTTCGAGCGACGCGCCACCCCCGGTCGAGATGAAGCTCATCTGAGCGTCCACCCCAAATTTATTGACTGCTGTGACGGAATCACCGCCGCCAACAATCGAAACCGCGTCGCTAGCGGCCACAGCCTCGGCAATCGCCTTCGTGCCCGCAGCGAACGAATCAATCTCAAACACGCCCATGGGACCGTTCCACAAAATGGTTTTTGCCTTCGCGATCTCCGCCGCAAACTCCGCAATGGCGACGTCGCCAATGTCGATGCCCTCCCAGTCTGCCGGGATGGCTCCACCTGCGGAGTATGGCGCAATCACTTGTGTTGTCGCACCATTTTTGAACTCTTGAGTGATGCGGTTGTCCGCCGGCAGCAAGAAACGCACGCCCTTCGATTCCGCTAAAGCCAGAATCTCGCGTGCGAGCTCGAGCTTGTCATTCTCTACCAGCGATTTCCCAATGTCATAGCCCTGCGCCTTGCGGAACGTGTATGCCATGGCACCGCCGATGATGAACGTATCCGCCCGCTCCATCAGCGCGGTGATGACTTGGATTTTGTCAGAAACCTTCGCGCCACCCATGATGACGAGGAAAGGACGAGCCGGAGTTTCTAATTTATGCACGAGATAGTCCAGCTCCCTTGCCATCAGAAAGCCCATGGCACTGGTGGCGATGTGATGCGTCACGCCCTCGGTGGAAGCATGGGCGCGGTGCGCGGTGCCAAAGGCATCATTCACGTAAACCTCGGCTGAGCCAGCTAGCTTTTTCGCAAAAACTTCGTCGTTGGCCTCTTCTTCCGAGTAAAAACGCGTGTTTTCCAGCAATAATGCCTGACCTGGCAGGAGCGCCGCACGCTGTGCCGCTGTGGCCTCGCCAATGCAATCAGCTGCCAGAGCGACTGGTTGACCCAACAGCTCGCTCAAGCGCTCGGCTACGGGTTTTAGGGTGAATTCGGCAGTGGCTCCCGCTTTGGGACGTCCCAAGTGCGAGCACAGCACCAGCTTGGCACCGCCTGCGAGCAGGTGCTGGATGGATGGCAGAGCTGCTGTGATCCGGGTGTCATCCGTGATCTTCCCATCCTTGAGCGGGACGTTGAAATCTGCCCGCATCAGCACTTCTTTGCCTTGCACGTCAAGATGTTGAATCGATTGCTTTGCCATGGCCGAGGAGTAAGTCGCAGCCCGCAGGCGATGTCAAGCGTGCGGGCACAAAATGCAGGGGAATTTCGAATCTTGTTGGTGCTGGGAGAAAACTGGGCTATGTGTGTCACCACAATGAACACGAAATTGCCTCTTTCCTTTCTGTTTCGCCGCTTCATGCCCGTGGTGACGGCGGCTAGCTTGGTTGCTGCTGCTCACGCTGAGGGCTGGGTGACCGATTTTGCAGCCGCGAAAAAACAGGCCGCTGAGGAGAAAAAAGACTTGTTGCTGGATTTCACTGGGTCTGATTGGTGTGGCTGGTGCATTCGATTGCGCAACGAGGTCTTTGATCAGTCCGCCTTCAAGGAGGGCACACGCGGCAGTTTTGTGTTGGTCGAGCTCGATTATCCGCAACAGAAAGAACTCCCCGCCGCGCTGAAGGAGCAGAATGACGCTCTCGCTAAAACGTTTCAGGTTGAAGGCTATCCAACGATTTTCTTGTGTGACGCGCAAGGACGTCCCTATGCGAAAACGGGCTATCTCGAGGGCGGGCCAGAGAAGTATGTGGGTGAACTCAATCAAATGCGCGAAGTTCGGGTCAAGCGAGACGCGGCCTTTTCCGCTGCTGCGGCCGAGAGCGATCCGCTGAAAAAAGCGACCCAATGGGTTGAGGGTTTGAAGTTGCTGGATGCGGAGTTGCTGTCACCGCATTACGATTCGGTGTTGGCTGACATTGCAAAGCTCGATCCAGAAGATCGGTCCGGTTTCCAGAAAGAACATCGCAAAGCGTTGGAAGACAAAGCGAATGCCGCCAAGGCGGAGGAGGCGATTGAAACCCTGTTGAGTGAAAAAATCGAGCCATTGACCGAGAAAAAAGACTTCGCAAAGGCGAAAGAGGAGTTGCAGGCGTTTTTTGCGGCGAATCCAACATTGCCGGAGGAGCATGTTGTGGGTTTGACGATGCATATTGGGTTGGCGGAAATGTTTGAGAAAAAAGACGTGGAGGGTGCGGTTGCGCTGGTGAATGAGGTCGCGCAAAAGTATCCCAAGAGTGAATTGGCTTTGAATAAAAACGATATCATCGCCAGCGTGAAGGAGGAAATTGAGGCATCGAAGTCGGAGTCGAGCGGCGAGGTTGATCCCGATCACGCGCAGCCCGAGCCGAAGCAGGAGCCAGAGGAGAAGAAGGAGCCAGAGAAGAAGAAGGAACCATAATGGCGTGGTTGACCGCATGGTTGGGCGGCTGTGGCGTGTTGGTCTGTGGCGGCTTTCACATCGGCTCGGTTGCGCAGCGATGTCGTCAGAAAATGCCATTGGCAGTTGCGTGATATATCGCTAGTTTGTTCATCGTTTCACACAGTCATGAGCTTGATTCCCATTATCGGTCAGGATCGCCTTCCTGCCACCCGCACGTTGCTGATTCCCGGACGCTTGGCGGCGAAGCAGGTGGCGGTGATCAAAAAGCTGCTCGGCTCCCGGCCCATCACGTGGCTGGTGGAGGAAAAGGGGGAGCTCGATGACGCCACGCGCGAGCTGCTGCAAGGCGGGGCTGGCGCGATGTTTTCTGCCCAAGAAACCGCCCCAGCGGTGGTGGGCGAGGAATTGCGGGCGCAGGTGCCAGAAAATGGGGTTTTGGTCTTTGTTCCCGGAAAAATGACGGCGCGCTTGGTCACGCCGCTGATGATTCCAGAAGCAACATTGCAGGTTTTGTGCCGACTCGGCTGGCCGGTTTTGCCGGTGGCCATTGATGTGCCGACCGAGGGGATGATGGCGATTGAGGCGGATGGCGATGGGCCGGAGATGGTCTTGGCTTTGTCCGAGGAAATTCCTGCGGATCAGGTGTCGCTGCCGTTGTATCAGGAACGCCTGTTGCTGGCGCATGAGGAGGCATTTGGCCAGCGAAACTTGTTGAAAAAGAATCTCGGCACTTGTCTGATTCGTGGTTTGAAGCGTTTTGGCCAGCGTGCGTCGTTGATCGATGGCACGGATGATTCGCGCACGCCATATGGGCGCTTGCTGGCGATGGCGATTGTGCTGGCTGATTTGATCAAGGAGGAAACCGACAAGCCGCGTGTCGCGATTGTGCTGCCGCCGGGGCGGGCGGGCTTACTCGCTAATCTGGCGGTGATTTTGGCGGGGAAAGTGCCAGTGAATTTGAACTTCACGGCGAGCCAGGAGTCGATCCGCTCGGCCATGCGACAAGCGGGGGTGGATCGCATTTTGACAGTCGATCCCTTTGTGCGCAAGTTTCAGTCGTTCCCGTGGCCGCCGTATCGGGATTTGATTTTGCTGGAGCGGCGCTTGCCGTCTCTGAAAAAGAAAATCGGGCTGTGGGTGTTGTGGAGCCGCTTGTTGCCCAGTGGCATTCTAGCTCGGATGCTTGGTCTGCACCGAATCAAGCCACACGATGAGGCGATTCTGTTGTTCACCTCTGGTTCCGTGGGTGAGCCAAAAGGTGTGGCGCTGAGCCACCGCAACGTGTTGAGCAACGTCCTGCAGTTTCAAGCTCGCTTGCAGCTGCTGCCGCCATCGCCGATTCTTGGGTGTCTGCCGCTGTTTCACTCGTTTGGCTGCACGGTGACGTTGTGGTATCCCATGCTGGCGGGGCTGAGCGTGGTGACTTACACGAGTCCGTTGGAGACCAAGCGCTTGGCCGAGCTGGTCGCTGCGCATCGGGTGAAGCTGCTGCTTTCCACGCCCACGTTTTTGCGTGGTTTCATGAAACGGGTCGAGCCCGAGCAGCTGAGTTCCTTGTCGTTGGTGGTGACGGGTGCGGAGAAACTGCCGGCGTCCTTGGCTGAGGCTTTTGCGGAGAAATTTGGCATTGAACCCCAGGAGGGCTATGGTTTAACGGAAACATCCCCGGCTGTGAGTGTGAATTTGCCGAATCTGACGGCAGATGCGGGCTCGCCCGTGCTGTTGTCCTCGCGCTCGGGCTCGGTGGGGCAGTTGTTGCCGGGGATGGCGGTGCGCTTGACCAATCCGATCACCGAGGAGCCGTGCCCGTTGAATCAATCCGGCTTGATTTGGCTGCGCGGCGCGAATGTGTTTGGTGGGTATTTGAACGATGCCAAGAAGTCGTCTGAGGTGTTGCGCGACGGCTGGTTTTTCACCGGTGATGTGGGCCGTGTCGATGCCCAGGGCTTTTTGCACATCGAAGGGCGAATTTCGCGATTTTCTAAAATCGGCGGCGAGATGGTGCCGCATGAGACTCTGGAGGCGGCGATCAATCGCGTGCTGGTGCTGGATCAGGAAACGGAGCGCAAGGTCGCGGTGGTGGGAGTGCCGGACGAGCAGAAGGGCGAGGTGATTGTGCTGCTCTCCACCGTGGCGGGGGTGGCTCTGGAGCAGGAGTGCATTGATCTGCGCTACAAGCTGCTGGATGAGGGCATTCCGTCTCTGTGGTGCCCTAAGCGCATCATCCCCGTGGCGGACATTCCCATTTTGGCTTCGGGTAAGCTCGATATCAAGGGCTGTGAAGCTCTTGCCCGCGCGCAGCTGTGAGGCGCTTGGCACCGAGTGCCCATGCATCGCTGGGCAGCGGCGAGGGCGGCGTCAACGGCTCAATTGATCTTGCCAGACCAAGGTGAAACCCGCTTGATTCAGCACAGTGGCGGCAAATTCAAGGTCTTCCACATGCATCGCTAGTAAGGAAATGCTCGCACGGCTGGGCAGCAGCGGATAACAAAAATCGATGTTGGTTTCCGCTAGCATCAGGGAATCCAAGCATTGCAGGAGATTTGGGCCGGATTCGCGCAATTCCACGACTAGTAGCGGACTGACGGTGTGTGGCACGCCTTTTTCCATGAACATGTGACCAGCTAGCTCGGGATTGGTTACAACCAAGCGGGCGATGGTGGCGTCCTTAGCGTCCTGAACGCTGATCCCGACGACTTCAATCGCTGCGGCACGGAGCATCTTCACCAGCGCCGCCAGGGCACCGACGCGATTAGGCAACATCACCGAAAACTGACTGACGGGCGGACCATGAGGCACGGTAACAGAAGACATGCCTCAAGCTTATAGTCCAGCACCGCACATCTGCCAAGCTTGATTCGATGGGAGTGGGGACATTCCTGTCCCCGTTTTCGATCGGAATGGTGGCTTAGCCCACGCTCACGGGAATCAGCGCCATGGTGTCGTTGCCGAAGATGTCGATGACCTTCACTGCGACGGTATATCTGCCCGGCTTGTCATAAGTATGCGGGGCGGAGCTGAGTTCCAGACTGCGGTCCTTGCGGGTGCGGAAGCTTTGCCACTGGTTCTCGAAGATGTAGGATCCCGTCCAGCGTTCCTCGAACTCGATGAACTCGCCGCTGGAAGCATCCGCCAATCCCGGGATCTCGCCATCCACGCCCATGGTCTTGGCCACTTGGATGATTTCCTTGCGGCTCTCGTAGTGGAAATCCACTGCCCAGTAATCGACCCAGTCGGTCCAGTGTTTGGTGAGTGCCTCGCGGGTGACGATGCCTTTTTTGTCTTTGCTGACTTTGTAGAGCACACCTGTATCACAAACGACCTCGCTCTTGCCTTCCTTGAGGCCGTGGGCGAGTTCATCGGCGATGCCCTGACTGTAGTGGACGGAGAAATCCGTGAGTTCGATGGAAACGGTGAGCTTGTCCTTGGCGTCGTAGCGCGGGTTCGCCTCGACGTAGGCGACGTCGGAAAAGCGCACTTGGCCCTTGTCCACGGCGCGTTTGTCGAAGACTTCCGGCGGGATGATTTTCGGGGCGACGTCGATGCCCTTGCGCTTCGCCTCGTCCAGCACGGCGGGGAACAGACCCATCTCGAACTCGAAGGCGAGGATGTCCGCCCGGCTGGCACCGCGCTTGCGGCACTCGGTGATGACTTCCTCCACGAACAAACGGCCCACCGGCAGGTTGATCGGGCCGATGGCGACGAGGCGGGCGGCGTGTTTGCCATCGAAAAACGGATCGTCCTGGAGCGGCTCCGCCTTGTAGGCGCGGAGGATGAGGGCGCGGAATTCCTGTTCCTTGCGTTGAAGGGCCTCCGCCTTCTTCTTGCCGGTGAGGCGGCTGGAAACATTGAGGTAGGCCTGGCGCTCGTAGCGGCCGAGGTTGAGCACCTCGAAGGCGCGGAA
>CAZREM010000011.1:0-35013 GCA_964599325.1 uncultured Verrucomicrobiales bacterium
AGCACTTGAGTGTTGGTTTATACATGTGCAGACAATATGATGCCGACATACCCTAATAACCAAATCGAAAAATGCTGCGTTACTTCGTATTGATTGTTGGACTGTTGTCTCTCTCTTGCCCGCATTCTCAAGCAGCTCCATTCGAGCTCTCTTTTCCACCAGCAATCACGTGGAAGCAGGTTTTTGACAGCGGATTCCGACCTAAACACATTTCTGGTTTGGAAAGGGTAATGGTGCAATGCACTGATCAAGAGCTTGTATTCCGGTTTCGTGACAAGCCTGGCTTTCAACTCGATAGCGGGAGACTCATGTTCGAGCTGCAGAGTGATGATAGCATCCGGATCATCGAGCATGTCAGTAGGGTTCCCATTTCCATGGAAGAGGGTGAAAAACGCATGGCGATTTTTCATGGTTTGTTTTCCAAGGAGCTAAAACAGATGGGATCAGTTCCGCCGTTGATGGACAAGGAGCGTGGCGGAGTGGCCGCGCTGTCTGATTACTACGCGGTGGCGGAGAACGAAGGCTACACGATTCATTACGGGTTCACAGCGTCGTTTCAAGCTGGCAAACCATTACTTCCCATTTTCATGATCGCGCTGCGTCATAATATGGATGCGATTCCTCAGCCTATTCGCCGGAAAACGGTGAAGCCCCCCGAAGGTTACGAATGGTATAGCCTTGATCCCAATGCAGGCCGTCCTGATTCTGGAGCTGCGACTGAAACATTACCGAAGCCGGAAACCAACGTTGCCGAGAAAGAAACTCCAGCCCCGTCATGGGTCGAGCCTAAAAACGTTCAGCAAGAAGAACCTAAAGCCGTAAAGGATGATTCACGATTGAGGTGGTGGTTGATTAGCATGTCAGGTTTCATCATTGCTGCTGTGATCGTGTGGAGATGGAAATCAAAATCCACTTCTTGAAAACCGCCAAACAGCACGGTTCATCAACTCCCCCGAAGATCGTTGCTACGCCCCACCAAGCATCCCGCTGGCGGCTGTCATGCGAGCTGCTGGTTCTGCGGGAACATTTGTCGTGCGCGGGGTAATGCTGGATCCAGTTCGGGTGCTACTAGGATATAGAATCGGCCAATCAAGAACCAGCCAATCATCCATCTAGCATCGCATCGATTAGAAGGACGCTTCCATGCCAACTTCGACGTTTCAATGGTTGGACGCCATGCTGTCCGCTACTTTGATGCAACACGGTTTGCAGCCGCAACAAATTTTTCTTGCTCCCCCTCCCAAAAACACTATTCTGCGCATCCGTTTTTCATTCTAACCGCGATGCGCAGTCGGAGCCTTGGTGCGCGTCGTCGATCAATTCCAAGGCAATGTCGGAAGGAAAACGCAACCTCAACCAACCATTAACCTAATTATGAGCAAAGCTCTTGAAGCACCTGTCAATCAGGAACTCGTCGATTTGATCGACGCCAAATTCCGGGAATTCCACGCCGGATCCATCGTCAAAGGAACCATTCTCGAAATCCGCCCGCAAGTGGTGATTGTCGATGTGGGCTATAAGTCCGAGGGCGCGATCCCCTCCAACGAGTTCGAAGACGACGAAATCGAAGTCGGTGACGAAGTCGAGGTCTTGCTCGAAAAACTGGAGAACGATGAGGGCATGGTGGTGCTTTCCAAGGAGAAAGCCGCTCATAAGCAAAACTGGGATAAGATTGTTAAAGTTTACCAAGACGGTGGTCTGGTTCGCGGAAAAATCAAGGCAGCAGTCAAGGGCGGCCTCACCGTCAATGTGGGTGTCGAGGCCTTTTTGCCGGGCTCACAGGTGGACATTATCCCACCAAAAGATTTGAACGAATACATCGGCAAGGTGCTTGAATTCAAGATCGTTAAGGTCAACGACGAGCGCAAAAACGTGGTGCTGTCGCGCCGCGAAGTGATTGAGGCCGAGCGCTCCGAGCAGCGCCAGCGCTTCCTCAGCACTGTCACCATCAACGACAAGGTTGTTGGCACGGTGAAAAACATCACCGATTTCGGTGCCTTTGTCGATCTCGAGGGCATGGATGGCCTGTTGCACATCACTGACATGTCATGGGGTCGCATCAATCACCCCAGCGAGATGCTGCACATTGGCCAAGCCATTGAAGTGTTGATCCTCGATGTCGATCGCGACAAGGAGCGAGTTTCGCTTGGTTTGAAGCAAATGACCGAGAACCCATGGGCGGACATCGAGGCTCGCTTCCCGATTGGCACTCGCGTGAAGGGCAAGATCACCAAACTGCTGCCTTATGGCGCGTTCTGCGAAATTGAAAAAGGCGTTGAAGGATTGGTTCACGTTTCCGAACTATCATGGGTTAAGCGCATCACACGTCCGAGCGACGTTCTTTCCCTCGGCCAAGAGGTGGAAGCCGTGGTGCTGGGCATCAGCATCGAGGAGCAAAAGATCTCCTTGGGCGTGCGCCAATTGGATGTCAATCCATGGGACGAAATCGAGCAGCGCTTCCCGATCGGAGCGCATGTTCGCGGCCCTGTGCGCAATTTGACCGCTTACGGTGCATTCGTCGAGCTGGAGGAAGGCATCGATGGCATGATCCACGTTTCCGATATGTCTTGGACGCGCAAGGTCAATCATCCGTCCGAAGTCTTGAAAAAAGGCGACGAGCTGGATGCGATCGTTTTGTCGATCGACAAGACCAACCAGCGTGTCTCCCTTGGCATCAAGCAGCTTGAGGAAGATCCATGGAGCATCATCGACGGCCGCTTCAAGGTGGGCGACATCGTCAAGGGCAAAGTCGCGAAGATCGCCAGCTTTGGTGCCTTCGTCAGCCTGGATGGCGACATTGATGGCCTCATTCACATTTCGCAGTTGAGCGAAGACCACGTCGAGAAGGTAAAAGACGTGATCAAGGTGGGCGAGGACGTGGAAGCACGCGTGATCAAGGTGGACAAAGTCGAGCGCCGCATCGGTCTCTCAGTCAAGGCTCTCAGCTATTCGGAAGACCAGCTCAAGAAAGAGAGCGCAAGCTTCGAAAGCCTGCGTCCTTCCAGCGAGATGGTTGGGCTGGAGCACGCCTTCAACCTTGCCTCGGGCAGCGTCGAGGAGTGGAGCCCAAGCGACAACTAAGTCACACGCCGCGCCTGCAGGTGCAGCCAAAAAAGCTAATCAAAAAAAGCCGGAGACCGCATTCTCCGGCTTTTTTGTGTCCTCGATTCCGAACCCCATAAGTTCCGCCGCATTTTTTTGCGCGCGGAGAAACTCTGCTGTTGCGCTTTTGATCAAGTTGATGAAGGTATGGAACTTTCTGCCCTTGTTGCCATGTCGCGCCTCGCCGTTATCAATGTTGTCGGACTTTCCTCAGGTTTATTGGGCGACCACACGCCTGCGCTCAGTGCCTTTGCCCGTGAACACGGGCTGCAATCCTTCGCGCCTACCTTTCCAGCGCTGACCTGTTCTTCGCAGTCCTCGATGTTAACCGGACGTGGCGTGAGCGAGCATGGCATTGTCGGCAACGGCTGGCTCGATCGCGAGTCCGCGGAGCCGCGTTTCTGGAAACAGAGCAATCGCTTAGTGCGGGGCGAAAAAATCTGGCACTTGCTGCGGCGGCACTTGCCGAACTTCAGCTGTGCCAACCTTTTTTGGTGGTATAACATGGCCACCGATGCCGATATTGCGATCACGCCACGTCCCCTTTACTACGGCGATGGCCGCAAGGTGTTTGACATACACACTCAGCCCATGCCGTTGCGCGAGCAAATCAAAGCCGATCTTGGCGATTTCCCCTTTCCGAGCTTTTGGGGGCCGATGGCGGGAATTGATTGCTCGCAGTGGATTGCCGCAGCTGCGCAGTGGGTGGAACAGCGTCACCAGCCCGATTTGCAACTCATCTACTTGCCGCATCTGGATTACTGCCTGCAACAATTCGGACCGGATCTTCCGCGCATTGAGCCTGAATTGCGTGCCATCGATGCGGTGGTTGGCGAACTTATCCGGTTTTTCCAACAAAAAAATGTGCGCGTGCTGATCGTATCCGAATACGGCATTTGTCCGGTCTCCCGCCCCATTCACATCAATCGCATCCTGCGTCAGGCCGGGCTACTATCGATCAAAGACGAGCAAGGCTGCGATGGTCTCGATCCATTCATGTCCGATGCCTTGGCCATCGCCGATCATCAGATCGCTCACGTCTATCTGCGTCAACCGGAGCGCCTCGCCGAGGTTCAGAGCCTACTGGCCAAGCAACCCGGCATCGCGTCCGTCCGGCCGGCCAGCGAATACTGGTCGCCCGGCATCGCCACCGAGCGCGCTGGGGATTTGATCGCCATTGCCGAAGCGGATGCGTGGTTCACCTATTATTTCTGGGAAGACGATGATCGCGCGCCGGACTACGCGCGTTGTGTGGACATTCACCGCAAGCCCGGTTACGACCCCGCCGAGCTGTTTTTTGATCCAGCCCTGCGCCTGCCCAAGCTCCACTTGGCCGCATTTCTATTGAAAAAGAAGCTCGGTTTACGTGCCTCGCTGAAAGTCATCCCGCTTCAGGCCGAGCTTGTCAAGGGCTCCCACGGGCGCAGCGATCACCCGCGCGAACTGCAAGCCGTCGCGATGGGTGCGCGCAGGCCCATTCGCTGCCACGAGGATCTTTACACCGAAATGGCGGAGCATTTCCTGAGTGAGATCTAGCCGGAGCAGCGCTGCAGACTTATCGACTGTCCACAAAAAACCGCACGGAAAGCAGTTTTTTCTTGCCAATCCGCCCCAGAGATTTTATGCCTCGCGCCCCTTCTTGTGCTGCAACGGAACAACGAGGATCGAAGGGATTCACACGCAGCAGATTCTCAGCATTGCCCCATCTGGCTTAAGAGGGGAAAAATAACACATATGATTAACGAACTCATCAATGAAATGGTGGACGCTGGCGTTCACTACGGGCACCAGACGAAAAAATGGAATCCAAAAATGAAGCCTTACCTCATGAAGGACAAAGGCGGCATTTACATCATTGACCTCGATAAAACGGTCAAATGCTTGGACAAAGCAGCCGAGTTCCTCACCGGCTTGGCCAGCAAAAACAAGAAAATCTTGTTTGTGGGCTGCAAGCGCCAGGCGCAGGAAGCTGTGCGTGAAGCCGCTGATGCCACCAATCAATTTTACGTCAATCACCGCTGGCTCGGTGGCATGTTGACCAACATGGCCACGGTGCGCAAGAGCGTGGAGCGCCTGCGCTACTTGGAAAACATCGAGAAGCAACCTGAATTCAAAGCCATGTCGAAAAAAGAGCTCGCTGCCTTGGGTCGTGAGCGCGACAAGCTGCTGCGCAACTTGCGTGGCGTGCGCAACATGGAGAAAGCGCCAGATGCGATCGTGATCGTCGATTCTGCTCGCGAGTCGATTGCTGTTGCCGAGGCTCGCCGCTTGAACATTCCGATTGTGGCGATCGTGGACACCAACGCCGATCCATCCAAGGTGACTTATCCGATTCCGGGCAATGACGATGCGATTCGCTCGATCCGCATCATTTTGCAAAACTTGGTGGACGCGATCGTCGTTGCCAACAAAGCCTAAAAAATTTCAAGCCCTTCCCCAGCAAATCCAGGATTGCCGATTCGTCGGCATCGGGTCGCGGGTTTGCTAGGTAGGGCTTTTTTAAGAAAAAAAGCATTCCGACCACGGGCGATTCAAAACCACGTGGCGAATCAAAATCCATAACGCGGCAAGCGCCCCTTTTACGACCCAAAGCCGCTGCCCACCGAGCGATTCCCATCGCAGCAACATTCGGCCCAACCGCCACCCAACCATCAACCACATCACAGCTATTCCCATGATCACAGCAGCCCTTGTCAAAGACCTCCGCGAGAAAACCAACGCGGGGATGTTAGATTGCAAAAAAGCCCTCGAAGAAACCAGCGGCAATATCGATGAAGCGATCAAGCTTCTGCGTGAGCGCGGCATCGCCAAAGCTGGCAAAAAAGCCGATCGCGCGGCCAAAGAAGGCATCATCACTGCTCGCCTGGCCAACAATGGCAAAGCCGGCATTTTGCTCGAAATCAACTGCGAAACCGACTTTGTGTCGAAGAACGAAAACTTCCAAGCCTTCGTCGGCGGTGTTGCAGACCAGTTGGTCAACGCCTCCGCTCAGGACCTCGAGGCCGCCGCAGCTGTGGTTGTCGACGGCTTGAGCGTTGAGGACACGATCAAGGCAAAAATCACTGAAATCGGCGAGAACCTGTTGTTCCGCAAGTATGTTCGTTACGAAGTCCAAGGCGAGGGCGCCATTGCTTCTTATATTCACCTCGGCGGCAAAGTCGGCGTGTTGCTCGAAGTCGGCGCCACCAAAGCCGATACTGCCAGCAACGAGCAATTCCGCGATTTGGTGAAGGACATCACCTTGCACATTGCCGCGGCGAACCCACGTGGTTTGTCACGTGAGGACATCTCCCCCGAACTGGTGGAAGCCGAGAAAGACATTTTCCGCGCTCAGCTCGCTGATTCCGGCAAGCCTGCCAACATCATCGAAAACATCATCGTTGGTAAAATCGGCAAATTCTTCGCTGAAAGCTGCTTGCTGGAGCAAGGTTTCGTGAAAGATCCCGATACCACGGTGGCGAAGTTGATCGAAGCCCGCGGCAAGGAAATCGGCGACACGCTGGAGATCCGCCGCTTTGTGCGCTTCGGCTTGGGTGAGTGATCCGTGCTGGCACAACGGCTTTCGCTGTTGCGGCATCGACACCTCGCATTCCCCTTTCTAAAAACGTCTGCGCAGCCACGCAGGCGTTTTTTCGCTACATGGATTGGTTGCAACAATGGCGTGCGCCATTGTCCTCTCCCAAACGTGGGCTTTTTCTCGACACCTTCACATTTCGTCCTTAATCTATGAACGCTTGCGCACTCACTGCGTGCCACAGCTTTGCTTTCCATGAAACCTCGATTAGTCCTCGCCAGCACCACCTTAGCGGATCAGTCCGTGCTGGAGCTCCACGAACACGATCAACGCCGCTACTTGCATCTGCATGGGCAGCAACTCAGCGGACCGAGCAGCCAAATTCCCGAACAGCAACTCGCTGTGATCGGATGTCATCCGTTTCGCCCCGCGCGGCAGCCTAAGGTGCTTGTTCTGGGTCTGGGCATTGGCGCTGTGACGGATTCCTTATGCCACATTCTCACTCAAAAAAAAGCGCAGTTTATCGTTTATGAACCCATGAGTGATCTCGTGGCGTGGCAGCGTGAATTTTTTCCCGAAGGCAGCTTCAATCGCGACAGCCGCGTGACGTGGAAGCCCGATCTCGACCCCTCCGCGATCGCACGCGACGCCAACAGCTTGCACGCCGTGCTCGCCTACGCCGATACCACACCGCACGCCGAAAAACGACTTTTGTTTGAGGACCGGCGCTGGCTGGGCGCGATTCGCGAAGGCTTGCAACCGGGCGGAATCCTCGCCATCGCGGCCATGCGACTGGTGCCCAAATGGAAAACCTTGCTCATTCGGGCGGGATTCGAACTTGTCGAGCATCAGATCGAGGGCAATCCCCAGGCCAAAAAACCGCGACGCTACCCGCTATTGCTGGCACGAAAGCCTAGCAGCACCTGAACAGCAGTCATTTCCCACGCGCCTCACACGCACTTCCTGCCATGAATGTGTTGTTCGACCTCGATGGCACCATCCTGCCCTGGGATACCCAGAAATTGTTCTGTCATCACGTCTTGCGTCAGCACCCGCAGCGGCGCTGGTTCATGTTGTTTTATCTCGCCCTGTTACCGGGGGCTCCTTGGCTGAAGTCCGAGGGACTGAAGCGCGCCTTCCTGAGTTTTTTGTGGCGATTACCCGCACACGAGGTCGCGACTCTGGCCACAAGTTTCGCCGAACAATGGTTTCCGCAAGCTTGCTGGCCAACCATGCGCGAACGTCTCGCCCAGCATCGCGAGGCTGGTGACACCCTCGTGCTAATCTCCGCGAGTCCCGAGCCCTACGTCCAGGTGATCGGTCGCCTGCTCGGCTTTGATCATGCTTTTGGCACCACAATCCCCGATCATGAGCCCATGCCGCTTTTCCCCGCACTGGTGAACAACAAAGGCGCAGAAAAAATTCGCCGCCTCCGCCAAGAACTTCCGCAGCTGTTCTGCAAGGAGACCGGGCGCGTGCTCGATTCCCACGGCTACAGTGACAGCTGCGCTGATCTGCCCATGCTCGAACTCTGTCAAACAGCCACCGTGATCAATCCCTCGCCCCGCTTGCATGCCATCGCGTGCTCACGCTCTTGGGAAATTCTTCGTTTGCCCCTTCCATGGAAAAACCGCTGCCAGCGCTGGTTGTTGCGACTGCGTTGCCTGCTTGGCAGCGACAAGGTGCTTCCGATGATTTGGAAATAACATCCTTTTTCCGCGCGCCCAGCTCCTTCGAAGCTGGAAAAACGAGATGACGCGCTGAGTGATTGTTTGACATTGTGGGCATGTTAGCATTGATAATGCTATCAACGTTCATGAAACATGGCATCGTTTTTTCTACATTCTGGCTCCTCGTAAGTTCACTGCATCTTGATGCCGATGAGCACGCAACTGAGAAACTGCCCTCGCCACCTGCTGGAAAAATTTGGCGATTAGTCTGGAGCGACGAATTCGCTGGCAACGAGTTAGATTCAGCTAAATGGACAGCTCAAGGCGACCATGTCCGCAAGGGCGGCATGTGGCTGAAAAAATGCGCGCGGCTTGATGGAAATGGGCATCTCCAATTGCTCGCCACAAAAGAGGATGATGGTTCATTTGGCACTGGATGCGTGAACACGAAAGGCAAGTTCGAGCACAAGCACGGGTTGTTTGTGGCGCGCATGCAAATGCCAAAAGAACCAGGATTTTGGCCAGCGTTTTGGCTAACAACCAGCACCGTGGGAAAAGTCGGCAACGCGGGAAGGGATGGAACGGAAATCGACGTGATCGAATACCCGCATCGCACCGGCGAGTTGAACATGGCGTTGCATTGGGATGGCTATGGCAAAGATCATCAGGTGCGCGGCTCCCATCATCTCGACAAAGCATTCATGAGGGGATTTCACACATATGCGGTGCATTGGAGTGAAACAGAATATGTCTTTTACTACGACGGCAAAGAAGTTTGGCGCAGCAACGAGGGCATGATCTCACAGGTGCCACAATGGATCATCCTCTCACAAGAAGTTGGCAGCTGGGCGGGCGACATCCATAAAGCAAAGCTTCCAGACCGCTGTCTCATTGATTACGTTCGCGTCTATGACCTAGAATAAACTGGAACAGCCCACGCTGGCCTAAAGCTAGCTCAATCATCAGCGATGTAAACCTCACGCGGGCGAGCACCATCGCCGGGACCAATCAGACCTCGCTGCTCCAACACATCCAGCATCCGCGCCGCCCGCGCATAGCCCAAACGCAGACGTCGTTGTAACAATGAAGCACTGGCCTTGCGTTCGGTGCGGATCACCTCAATGCACTTGATTACCATTGCTTCGTCCACATCGCTGTCCTCCTCCTCGTCCCCGCCGCCCACATGACCGCTATCGATCGCATCGCGAATCTCTTTTTCAAACTGCGGCGACGCCTGAGCCGAGCAATGCTCCACCAAACGTTCCACCTCGGCATCCGAAACAAACGCTCCCTGCGAGCGCTCCAACTTGGCCGAGCCGGGCGGCAAGTAGAGCATGTCGCCCTTGCCTACCAGCTTTTCCGCACCCTTCACATCCAAAATCACCCGCGAATCCAGTTGCGATGAAACTTGGAAAGCGATGCGACTCGGGATGTTCGCTTTGATGATGCCCGTGACAACATCCGCGCGCGGGGTTTGCGTGGCGATGATCAGATGAATGCCCGCCGCCCGAGCTTTTTGCGCAATCCGAGCAATGCAGCCTTCCACATCCGTAGGCGCGGTCTGCATCAGATCCGCCAACTCATCAATCAACACCACAATGTAGGGAAAGCGATCGGGAAATTGCTCTTCATCCGGGGTCACTAAGTCCTCATCCTCCTCCGGCCCTAACTCACCAGACTCCAGCGCGGCAGCAATCGACTCGATCGCCTCCATATCGACCTCTTCCTCATCATCCGCGGACTCATCTGGCAACGAAATGGGCTTAGGGGTGATCGGGCGCTTATTGTAGCCATCGAAATTCCGCACCCCAACGGCGGCAAAGATGCGGTAGCGTTTCTCCATCTCATTCACAACCCAGCGCAGCGCCGCGACGGTTTTTTTCGGATCCGTCACCACCGGCACCACAAGGTGGGGCAAGCGGTTGTAAATCTGCATCTCCACCACCTTCGGATCCACCATGATGAAGCGCAGTTCCTGCGGCGAAAACTTGAATAGGATCGAAGCAATGATCGAGTTGATGCAGACCGACTTACCCGAACCCGTCGCACCGGCCACCAGCAGGTGAGGCATCGCCGCGAGGTCGCCAATCACCGTTTTACCATAGACATCCTTGCCCAAGGCCAGCGGAATTTTATTTTTCGGCGAGCGAAACTCAGGGTCTTGCAGCAACTCCCGCAGCGGCACCGCCACCTTCACATTGTTTGCGATTTCAATGCCAACCGTGTCTTTTCCCGGAATCGGCGCCAAGATGTTGATGCGCTCCGCACGCGTCGCTCGTGCGATGTCCGCCTCCAACTGCGCTATGCGCGACACCCGCAAACCAGTCGATGGATAAATCTCATAACGCGTGATTGTTGGGCCACAAGTGATGTCTCCCGCAGTGACTTCAATGCCAAAGGATTTTAGCGTGTCGATGATATTGCGCTGGATCGCTTGCAACTCCAGTCGATTCGCTTGCGGAGCGAGATCAGGGTCACTCGCATCCAGTAAATCAAATCCGGGAAGGTCGTATTCAGCCACTGGCGCATTGCCTGCACCAAGCATCGCGCTTGGCGCAAAGGGTTTTTCGCCCGGAGCTGGTTTGCTCGGCTTGCGTGCGTTTGCGTCGATAATCTGCGGCGGCGGCGTGGTCTTTAACGGCAAAAACTGCTGAGGTTCATCGGATTCCGGCTCAAACAGTGGCTGAAACTTGCCTGACTCTAATTCGCTGGAAAGCTCTTCCACCCGCCGACTCGATGGGCGTGGCACTTTTTCTTTTTTTCCTTTCGCCTCTGGTTTGCGCCGGGGATTGCGCTCCTCTGTCTGCTTGTGAGCGCGCTCGAGCCGCTGGTCTTCCTTGCGTTGCTCCATGTGACGGTCGTTGCGGCGCAGCAGAGCCTGCAACAAACTCCAAGGCGTGTGCCCAATCAAAAACATCAGCGACAACAAATAAACACACCCAAGCAAGAGCAAACCCATCCCTTTTCCCATGGAACGACGCAGCAGCAAATCACCCAGCAAATAACCCATCACCCCGCCCGGGCTCATCAGAACAAAGCGATGCTTCCACACCTCGAAGCCATGTTCAATCATGCCGATGGCCGCCGCCGCACTGATAATCAATAACACCATGCCAAAAAAACGCAGTGGAAACAGTCCCGTGCGTTTCACGCACTTCGCCAGCCCCAAGGCGATCAAGACGGAGGGTAGCAAATAAGCGGCCGCTCCATTGATCATCACCTGCATCCATCCCAACCACGTTCCGACTGCCCCGAGGATGTTTGACCGCGGGCTTTGCGCCTCAGCTCCTATCGCATAATCCTGTAACAAGCCCATGATCGGCAAATCATGAGGAGTGTATGACACCAAGGCCAACAACAGCACCAATCCCAACAAGATCATCACGAAACCAGACCACCTGCCCAAATGATCTTGCGGCGGTGGTGCTGTGAATGGGAGTTCCTCGTGTTCCATTGCCATGTGCGACGCCATTCAATATCACCCGACAAACAGACCACGGCAAGCATGTTTTCTGCCTACAACCAAAAGGCTATGCGTTCTCGCACGACGCTGCCTCCGGCCACCACAGACGCCGCTAAACTGCGAGGCAAACGCCACTTTTTTCCTTTGCTACCCGAGCGAATGCGATAGTTTGCCGCATGCCTTTCATCCATGCACCCTCACCGCCACGCGCTTGGGCTGAGATCGACTTGCAGGTCTTGCATGACAACCTGAACGCCATCCAACGCCATCGCCCGACTCAAGCGATCATGGCGGTGATCAAAGCCGGTGCTTATGGGCATGGTTTGGAACAAATCGCCCGCAGCATTGCCCCCAGTGGCTTGGCATTTCTTGGGGTGGCCAACGTCAGCGAAGCACGCCGGGTGGTTGCTGCCGGTGTTATCGAACCACGCCTATACCTGCTTGGAGCAACCTTAGCGAACGAACGCGAGGAAATCGTCGCGGCGGACTGGACCCCATGCTTGTCGTCCATGGACGAGGCCCAACACTTCGATGCCCTCGCGCGTGCTTCCGGAAGACGTTTGCGCGTGCATGTGGCCGTGGACACCGGCATGGGACGCGGGGGGTTTTTGCCTAGCGACATCACCACTGTCATCACGCAACTTAGAAACCTAGACGGTCTGGAGATCGAAGGCTTGGGCTCGCACCTGCCCGCAGCCGATGAGGACCGGGCGTTTAGCGAGAAACAATTTCAGGACTTCGATGCCCTCATCGAGGCACTCGGAGGCGAGAGCGCCTTCCGCTGGCGTCACCTCGCCAACAGCGCGGGCTTGCTCGGATACCCCGCGCACCACTGCAATCTGGCGCGTCCAGGACTCCTGCTTTATGGTATTTCGCCCATCAGTCCCTGCGATGTCGCCGTGAAACCAGTGATGACACTCAAATCGCGCATTTCGCTGATTCGCATCCTGCCGGCCGGACACGGCGTGTCCTATGGCCGGGCCTTCGTGACCTCGCGTCCCACGCGAGTGGCCACCGTTGGGATTGGCTATGGCGATGGATATCCACGCCACGTTTCCGGTCATCAAGCGCAAGTTGCCATTCAGGGTCAACGATTTCCCGTGCTTGGTCGCGTCACGATGGATCAACTGATGATCGATGTTACTGATGCTCCGGAAGTGACGGAAGGAGCTGAAGTGGAACTGTTTGGTCAAGAAATCAGCGTGCGCGAGGTCGCGCATTGGGCCGACACCATCGCGTGGCACATTTTCACCGGCATCACCCCTCGGGTCACTCGCTTGTATCGCGATTAAACCGCTAATGCAGCTCCGCCACGCGCGCAAATGCCGCAACTGCGCAAAAAATTGCGGAGAACCGTTCGAACACAGCACGTATCCATTGCCATGCTCGATTCTGTTTTTCGCAGTTGCATCGCCGTCTGTTGTGGCTCATCCCTCCTGTGGGCGCAATCCGACATTTGGGACATGCCACCGCTGAACTACTCACAGGCTGAGGCGCACAACCGCGTCAGTGACATGGCCACACAGTGGCAGCAAGGTCCCGCACCCTGGCATCAGGAAAATCAAGTGGCACGCGTGCGCGACATGTTAAAGCGGCTCAAGGTTCCGGAAAGTTCACAGATACTGGTTTTTTCCAAAACCAGCAAACAAAACGCGCTCATCCATCCGCAAAATCCCCGCGCTTTGTATTTTTCGCTCAACACTTACTGCGGCTTCGTTCCCGGTGGGGCGATGGAGATCATTGAGCAAGATCCCCAGCTCGGTGCCGTTTTCTACCTCGCCCATCTGGGGGCTCAGGATCAGCCGCCTGAGTTCGAGCGCGATCGCAGCGATTGCCTATCGTGTCACGGCACGGCCCGCACCGAAAATGTGCCCGGCGTGCTGGTGCGCTCTGTTTTTCCTGCCACCAATGGCCAGCCCATTCAAAGTCTCGGCACTGTCACTGTGAATCAACTCACCCCGCTTGCCCAACGCTGGGGCGGCTACTACGTCACCGGCAACGTCAGCCAACCGCACTTGGGGAATCGCTGCTTCGCGGAGGACGAAGTGCCACAGCCCCTAGCCTCCCATCTGCTGGATCTGCGCGAGATGATCGATGTGACCAAGTATCCCCGCCCCACCAGCGATGTGGTGGCGCTGCTGGTGCTCGAACACCAGTGCCAGGCTCACAACCTGCTAAACGCTGCCCGCATTGAATACCAACGCGCCGCCTATCTGAGTCGAATCCTCAATCCTGACTTGGATCCCAGCAACGGCAGCGCTGGAAAACTCGCGGAACGCTCCGCTCAAGCCATCGTCGAATGCTTTTTATTCAAAAATGAAGCCTCGCTCGGAGAAACAGGTGTGGAAGGCGATGCCGCTTTTCAGCAAGCACTTGCCGCTCAAGTGCCTCACACCAGCGATGGCAGCTCCCTGGCCGACTTCTCACTGGGCGAGCATTTGTTCAAAAATCGTTGCTCTTACATGATTTACTCAGAAGCCTTTGCGCAATTGCCTAGCCCAATTCAACAGGCGGTAAAACAGCAGCTACGCCTGATCCTCAGTGCCAACACCGCACCGCGTGGCTACGAGCACCTCAAGACCTCCGAGCGTCAGCGCATTTTGCGCATCTTACAGGAAACCCGCGTGCTGTGAACCGAACATGATCCAGTTTCAGCGCGAGACGCCTCAATTCACCTTGCGCTGCTGCATCCATTTGCGGAAATCACCGCCATGCCAATCCGGCAACGTGCGCAGATTCAACCATTCCTGCAGCGGCTTCAGCGGCGTCATCTGAATCGGCAAGTGATTCATCGCCTTACTCATCGTCATCGCCGTGCGCCACAAAGCCGGAGACGTCGCCAAGGTCGCAAACGGACTCATCGGCAAGGCGCCTGGCGAATACACGTGCTCGCGTTTGGCCTTATCCCTCAGTCGCAACAGCAAATCCGGGATGGGAATGTCCACCGGGCAAACCTCATTGCACGCGCCGCACAGCGACGAAGCCTTGGGCAAGTCCGCCAACTGCGGGAAGCGATCCCCAAACAACAACGGCGACAGCACCGCCCCAACCGGTCCGCCATAAGGTGAACGATACGCGTGTCCGGAAGCCTGCCGGTAAACGGGACACACATTCTGGCAGGCCCCGCAGCGGATGCAGCGCAAGATCTCGCGGCAATTCGATGCCAACACATCCGTGCGACCGTTGTTCATGAACACCACATGCATGTGGCGCGGCCCCGAAGGCTGCGACTCCGATCTCGGTCCATTGATGAACTCCGTGTAAACCGTCAACTGCTGCCCCGTGGCCGAACGACCCAACAGGTTGAGAAACACGCCCAGATCGCGATCCGTCGGCACAATTTTTTCAATTCCCACCAAGGCAATGTGAACGTCCACCGGAGCCATGCCAAAACGCGTGTTGCCCTCATTGGTCACTAGCACCAAGCGGCCCGACTCCGCCGAAACAAAATTTGCCCCGGTGATGCCTGCTTGTGCCTGCATGTATTTCTCCCGCAAAAACACCCGTGCCCGGCGCGTGATGGTCTCGGGGTCATCATTATAGTCGGCCGCAATGCCCTCGCGTAAAAAAGTTTTGGCAATATCACGCCGATTCTTGTGAATGATCGGTTTGACAATGTGCGAGGGCTCATCGTGATCGAGCTGAATGATAAACTCACCCAAATCCGACTCCAGACACTCAATGCCATTTTCAATCAAATACGGATTGAGATGAATCTCCTCCGCCGCCATGGACTTCGATTTTGTCAGCCGCGTGACTCCGTGCGACTGCAAAATTTCTAGCACCGTGCGCTTCGCATCATCGCCCGTTTCCGCAAAATGCACCTGAGCGCCATTGGCTAGCAATGCGGACTCCGCCTTCGCCAAATAGTCATCGAGGTGATGCAAGGTGTGATCCTTGATCGACCCCGCCAAGCGCCGCAGGGCATCGGGATCGGGGTAATCGTGAAACAACACCTTGTAACGTTTCTCCGTGCCAGCCGCAGAACCATCAAGAACCGATGCTTGTTTCTCGTCCGAAATCAACCGCGCGTATGTGTCGATCAACTGATCCATAATCTGCTTTGTTTAGTCGCTTCTACAATCCACTCCCGCCAATCCATGAACTAAAACTCCATCGTCAGCACCCGCAAGATCCCTGGCGTCTGGCGCAAGGAATCCAGCAAACTCTGGGGCAACTCCGAGTCCACCTCGATCACCGTCACCGCGCGCGAACGATCCTTCGTGCGCGACAGCGACATGTTCGCAATGTTCACCGCTGCCGCACCCAAGGCCATCCCCACCGTGCCAACCATGCCCGGACGGTCGTCATTTTCCACAAACAAGAAACGTCCCCTCACATTGGTCTCAACATTGTGGCCCGCGATGTGAACCACACGTGCTTGCGAACCCAAGAACGTCCCCGCCACGGCGACCTGCTCAGCTCCCTTGATGGCGTCCACTTCGATCAATTCCGCATACGGCGTCTCCACCACCCGTGACGACTTCTGCACCACAATGCCCAGCGACTTCGCCACCGCAGGCGCGTTGATCAAATTCACCTGCGCTTCGTGGCGACCCGACGCCAAGTAGCCCGTCAGCACCGCACGACTGATCAGCTCAGTATCCAACTCCGCCACCGCACCCGCAAAGGAAACCCGCAAGCCATCTGCCTGCGCCGGGCCGATTTTCGCAATCAACTTGCCTAGCGCCTGAGCCAAATCAAGATACTTGCCCACTTCCTGAATCGTCTTTGCGTCCAAATTTGGCATGTTCACCGCATTGCGAATCTCGCCCGTGACAAGAAAATCACGAACCTGATGCGCCACCTCAATGCCCACATTTTCCTGCGCCTCCGCCGTGGACGCTCCCAAGTGCGGAGTGAACACCACTTTTTTCGCACCCAAAAGAGCAAAATCAGCCGGTGGCGGCTCTACCTCATAAACATCCAAGGCCAAACCAGCCAACTGACCATCGTCCAAGGCCACCTTGGCCGCCGCCTCGTCCACCAAGCCGCCTCGCGCGCAGTTGATCACCATCGCACCGCGATTCAACAGCGCCAAACGCTCCGCATTGATCACGTGCTTGGTGTCGTCATTCAGCGGAATGTGCAAAGTCACCACGTCAGCCCCCTTCAACGCCTGCTCCACTGTCTCGGCAAGCTCCACCTTCAACCCCTGTGCCCGCGCGGCAGTTAAAAATGGATCATACGCCACAACCTCCATGCCAAAGGC
Source organism: uncultured Verrucomicrobiales bacterium (assembly GCA_964599325.1). Lineage (GTDB taxonomy): Bacteria > Verrucomicrobiota > Verrucomicrobiia > Verrucomicrobiales > Akkermansiaceae > UBA956. Next base: position 16,962 of record CAZREM010000011.1, read on the forward strand.
TTGCGCCCGTTTGGCAAACTCCGTGCCAATACGCCCCATTCCCAAAATCGCCAAACGTTTGCCATGAATCTCCACACCCTCATAGGACTTGCGGTCCCACTTGCCCGCGATAATCGAGGCGTGCGCCTGAGGAATATTGCGTGCCAACGACAACATGAGCGTGAACGCATGCTCCGCTGTCGAAATCGTATTGCCGCTGGGCGTATTCATCACCACCACGCCATGATCCGTCGCGGCCTGTCGATCAATATTATCCACCCCCACACCAGCACGACCAATCGCCTTCAAATTCGTCGCTGCCGCCAACACCTCCGCAGTCACTTTGGTCTGAGAGCGCACCACCAGACCATGATAGTCGCCAATGATTTCTAACAATGCTGCCGGGGCTAAGCCTGTTTTCACATCGACTGCAATTTCTGGAGCCGAAGCCAATGCCTCAACACCTTTCTCGGAAATCGGATCGGAAACTAAAACGCGAAATTGTGCCATGACCCAGAACCTAGGTGCAACCGTGGAAATTGTCCAGCGACAAAAGCTCGCGCAGACGTGGGAATTCGTGCCGGAACGTCAAGATGCGGGTGCCCGAAACCACGGCTGCGCTCTAGCAGGATTAAAATGCTAGATCACCGCTCATTGGCGCGAGTGTTCGCCTTGTTGCGGAATCGTTTCCTGCACCAGCGCCAGAACCAGATCGCGACCGCTCCGATCATCAGCGGCACGCCCACAATCGCCAGCAATGAGATGCGCAGGCTCAGCGCCAGTGGGGCTTGGCTGGCCTGTTTTAGCCCAAATTCCCACACATGACAGCATCCCCCTTGCTCCACCCGTGTCGCATTGCTGGCCATCGGCAGCGGCAAGTGCCACTCATAACGGATCGGTGAAACCGACGTCGGCAACTCGGGTGAAAATCGCGACCAGGCCAACGGCGCACGCCAATCCACGGTGCGAGTCAGCTCAACATGCCACCCTTGAATACGCCAGCTCATCGTGCCGATCAAGCCGCGCACCGGAGCTGGCAAACGTGGCTCCCCATCCCATTTTTGGAGCAACCTTGGCAATCGCCACCAGCGACTCACCTCGCCGCTTAGCGCGATGTGACAGTTGGATTCATCCAACCAACAGGCCGACGCACCTCTGAGCACACCGGGATCGGTCTCCACCACTTGTTGCAAGAGCAGACGCAGGCGCTGCTCGCCACCCAACGCCGTCACCGCCGCACGCGGAAGTCTTTGATGAAACGTGAACCATGCCCGCCCATCCAAGCCGATCACAGCGCGTTCGTCGCTCTCAACACAGCTTGCAAGCAGAAACACCAGCATCCCCAGCGCGCTGCCACGCCATCCGCTCACCATTTTCTCCCGAACGTGCTGATGATTGCTGCCGCGCGTTGATCCAGCACCCAGCGATACTCCGCTGCCAACTGCTGCTCCAAGGGACGTTGCAAGGCTCCGGGCAGAACCTTCCACGTGTAAGTTTCGATTTCAAAATGGCGACACCCATCCGGTTCTCGAGCGTGCCATTGAAGCACAGCCGCCGCGTGATCGCGCGTCGATTCCAATGGCGCCGGCAACTCAGCATCCAACGGCACATGAAAATGCACTCGCGCCTCCGCGCCTCCGAGATCACGTCCTGCCGCATGTTGCAAAAACGGCGGCAAATCGCCAAAACGCAACAACGCGCCATCGTGCTGACGCAGCATCACCTGATGCAGATAAGTCGGCTCATCATAGGGCTGCAACAGCGTCACCGCATCCGTTGGCCACGCGCGCACCTTCAGCGCTGCCGACAAATGCACCTTGGAAATCCGCAAGCCCGCCGCGATCAGGCGTTGCAGCGAACTCAGGTCATCCTCAAACACAATCGCAAAGTGACAGGTGTCGTAATTGATCCCAATGCGCTCACGCAAGCGCTGCGGATGCGACGAATTTTCCCAAAAGCGTGCAAAAAAATCAATGCTCTCTTGGGTGTTTTCAAAGTAACCAAAAGGCTCCGGCTCCATGCCCAGATGCAAATCGCCCTGATGCTGCTGCACCAGATCCTCGATGCCCTCGGCACACTGCTCCAGCAGGGCAAACATGCGCAAGGGATCCGGCTGAAAGTCGCGATGCGATCCCGGCGACGTCGAAACAGAACCCTCTGCGCCCGGTGGCAGCAAAGCGACAAGAATGCGAAACAAATCCAGCGTGTAATCGAGCCGCTCCTGCTGGGTCCAGTCGGGCGCATAAACCATTTTCTTCACTTCCACATCGTGGAACGCGCCGTAGGGAAACCCATTGATGGTGAAGACTTCGCAGTTCTCCTGCACCAACCAATCGCGAAAACGCGGCAAGCAATCGCCACGCAGCAACTCCCGCGCCGCACGAGCGGACAAGCGCGGTGCGAGGGGAAACGGACGCAGCAACGGGCTATCATGCTGAACCTCATCGCGAACGGCCAAGGCGTAGCGCCGCAGCGCCGCAAAGGTTTCTTCCCAGGATTCAGCGGGATGAATGTTCGTGCAATAAGCGAGTTTCACCGAGCCAACAAACACTGCCACGTCGCGAATTGCAAGCGACGATTCCACGGGCTGTTTGACAAAAAAAGAGGGAACCCGCGCGGATTCCCCCTTGCATGACAACCGCCGAGGCCACTCACTCCGCTGACTCAGCAGCGGACTGTTTTTCAGCGCTTTCCGCTTCCTGCTGCGCCGCATCGCGCAACGCCGCACGCCGACTCATCTTAACGCGGCCTTTTTCATCCACGCCCAGGCACTTCGCCGTGATCATGTCACCTTTTTTGACGATGTCCTCCACTTTCTCAACCCGGCCTTCGGCCAACTCAGACACGTGCACCAAGCCATCTTTGCCCGGCAAGACTTCCATGAACGCACCAAATGACGTCACACTCACCACGCGACCGGTGTAAATCTTGCCCACTTCAATCTCCGCAAACATGCGATTGATCAAAGCCACAGCCCGATCCAAGCCCTGCTGCTTGCTAGCATAAATCTGCACCGTGCCATCGTCGCTGATATTCAAATCCGCGCCCGACTCCGCTTGAATGCCCTTGATGTTCTTGCCACCAGGCCCAATCAACTCGCCAATGCGATCCGCAGGAATTTTCACTGTGGCGATGCGCGGCGCATACGGACTCAGTGGTGAAGGCGATTTGATCGACTGCTCCATCTTATCAATCACCGCCAAACGCCCCGCGTGCGCGACTCGAATTCCCTCCTCGAGGATCGATAGCGGAATCCCTGGCAACTTCAGATCCAGCTGATAACCAGTAACCCCCTTGCGAGTGCCACAAAGCTTGAAATCCATGTCGCCATAAAAGTCCTCACTGCCAATGATGTCCAACAAGGTGGTGTGCGCGCGCAAATTGCCATCATCGTCATAATCTGTCACCAAACCACATGAAATGCCGCCCACCGTCGCGGTCAGTGGCACCCCCGCATTCAGCAAGGACATCACGCCCGCACAAACGGTCGCCATCGAGGTCGAACCATTGGACTCCATGATCTCCGCATTCACGCGCATCGCGTAAGGGAACGCCGTCTCGCTCGGAATCACCGGCGCAATCGAACGCTCAGCCAAGGCACCGTGACCAATCTCACGACGATTCAGGCCGCCCATCCGACCGGTTTCACCGACAGAAAACGGAGGGAAGTTATAATGCAAAATGAAACGCTTCTCCGTCTCACCACCGGCATAATTGTCCATCGCCTGCTTCTCATCCGCAGGAGCAAGCGTCGCAATCGCCAAAGCCTGAGTCTCGCCGCGCGCGAAAATCGCCGAACCGTGAACCCGCGGCAAGGTTCCCACCTCGCCATAAAGCGGACGCAACTGATTCACCGTGCGACCATCTGCCCGCACGCCTTTTTCCATGATCGAAATGCGGAACGCCTTTTTCTGCAAATACTCGAACGCCTGCTCGATTTCGAACTCCGTGGTCTGAGGGAAACGCTGCATGATCGCCGCCTCCACCTCATCGCGCAGAGCGGCAACTTTTTTGCCACGCTCCACCTTCGAAGCCGCATAAATGGCTGACTCAATGCGATCACCCGCAATCTCATACGCCACCTCCAACAACTCCGGTTTTGCCACCGTCACCGCGTATTCGCGCTTGGGCTTACCGCACAGCTGCACCAGCTCTTGCTGAGCTGCAATGATCACCTGCACCGCTGCCTGAGCGTGATGCAGCGCGGCCACAAAATCCACTTCCGGCATTTCCAGAGCCGAACCCTCAATCATGATGACATCGGTCTTCGAGCCCACATACACCAAATCCAAGTCGCTTTCCAAGCGCTGATCATGAGTTGGATTCACCACAAACTGACCATCCACCCGCCCAACGCGCACCGCACCAATCGGACCCGCAAACGGAATATCCGACAAACACAACGCTGCCGACGCACCATTCATCGATAAAATATCGGCGTCATTCACCCCATCCGCACTGAGCAGCAGTGCCACAATCTGAGTGTCGTAGAGATAACCTTTCGGGAACAACGGGCGCAACGGGCGGTCGGTCATGCGGCAGGTGAGAATCTCCTTCTCGGTCGGGCGTCCTTCGCGCTTGAAGTAACCTCCCGGGAACAACCCCGCAGCCGAGGCTTTCTCTTTGTATTCCACTGAAAGCGGGAAAAAATTCTGGCCGGTCTTGACTTTCGTCGCAGATACCGCCGTCACGAGGATAATCGTATCGCCACAACGCACGGTCACAGCGCCATCGGCTAATTTTGCAAGTTTGCCCGTCTCGATGGTCATCGGATGGACGCCAACCGGAATGGTAACGGAATGAATGGTCATTTGTCTGTCTGTCTTTTCTTGTGTGTGTTTGCGCCGTGTCAACTGTTGGCACGACGATGATGGTGGACAGGCCCAAAAAAAGCTGTTCGGGGACACTGTCCGCGGAGCAGCGGGAATGACAGGTGCGAATGTCTCCTCGCATGATTGATCACTCCCAGCTCCGTTTTGTCAAAAAGGCCACGGAGCAACCCCCGTGGCCTTTCCAAAAAAATCAAAATTAGCGGCGCAAGCCCAAACCATTGATCAGCTTCGCATATCGCTCCTCCGAAATCGCCCGCGTGTAATCGAGCAATTTGCGGCGCTGAGCCACAAGTTTCAACAAACCACGTCGTGATGAGTTGTCTTTCTTATGCATCGCCAAGTGAGAAGTCAAATGCTGGATGCGGACGGTCAACAACGCGACTTGGTAATCCGAGCTACCGGTGTCGGTGGCGTGTTGCTTATAATCGTTGATATTAATGGTGCTATTGCTCATATTTTGTGTCGGTTCATCCCAGCAAAAAGCCAAAATGTCCTAAGAAGGCTAGAAAAGCTAGCGCGTCTCGCCGCACCAGCGCAAGCAATAAATCAAAAAAAAGCAAAAAGCACGATCCACCGCGCTGTGATTAGACGAATCAAACTGGCAGCGGCATTTTTTAATTGCCACGCACCCATCACTCCATCCGATCATGAAGTCACCCAACTCCAGCCTGCTCGGCTTAACCCTGCTCACACTGCCGCTGCTCAGCCACGCGCAGCCTGCGTTGACCATCTACAATGACAATTTTGCCCTCGTTCGCGATCGCGTGCCGTTGGATCTAAAAAAAGGCAGCAATGCGGTGAACTACTCGGGCGCGACGACGGCATTGGAGGCAGATTCCGTGGTGCTGCGCGATCCCAGCCGCGCAACGAAACTCAGCATTCTGGAGCAGAGCTACCGTGGTGATGCCGTTTCGCCAGGGTTGCTGCTGTCGCTATTTCATGGCAAGGAGCTGGACTTCCTCCAGCGCGATGCCAATGGCCACGAGACCATCACACGCGGCAAGGTGATCCGCTCCGGCTACCGACCCGGTCAACCGGGCGAAGCCGCGGGCATGGAGAGTCCGATCATTGAGGTCGAGGGCCAATTGCGCTTTTCCCTGCCGGGTGAACCCCTTTTTCCTAGTCTAGGCAGTGACACCATCCTCGATCCAACCCTGAGCTGGAAGCTCGCGAGCGACCGCGATGCCAAGTTCGACGCCGAACTCAGCTACCTCACCGGCGGTCTCAGCTGGCAAGCGTCCTACAACCTCATCGCGCCAGAAAACAGCGATACAGTCGATCTCGTCGGCTGGATTTCGATTCAAAACAACTCGGGTAAAACCTTCGATAACGCAGGCATTAAACTACTCGCGGGTAAAGTCCAGAAAATCCAACCCGGTGTCGGACGCGCAGCCGGCAGAGGTGGTGACATCATGGCCATGGCATTAAAAATGGATGAAGCACCCGCCGTTACCGAAAAGGCATTTGATGAATTCCATCTTTACAGCCTGCCTCTCGCCACCACGCTGCACAATCGCGAGACCAAGCAAGTGGAGTTCATGCGCGGCGCTGGCATTCATGCTCCGACCATTTATCAGTTCCAAAGCATGCAAACCAGCGCCTACGGGGATAACGACTTCGTGCGCTACGATCCCAACTTTGGCATCGGACCCACACCGAAGGTAGCGGTGCTGCGCGAATTCAAAAACACCAAAGAAAACGGACTCGGCTTGCCCATGCCAGAAGGACGCATTCGTTTTTATCGCGAGGACGATGACGACAAGCGTCCGGAGTTCACCGGAGAAAACAACATCGAACACACCCCGCAGGGTGAAACCCTTCGCATCAAGACGGGTGAGTCGTTTGACATTGTCGCCGAACGCAAACGCACCGACTTCAAGATACAAAACAACCGCGATCAAGCCGAGGAGGAATTCGAGATCACCCTGCGCAATCGCAAGAAAACCGCGGTGGAAGTGCGCGTGATCGAGAAGCTCTACCGTGGATTGAACTGGGAGGTGATCGAACGCAGCGATGCGTTTGAAAAACGCGATTCCCAGACGATCGAGTTCCGCATTCTGGTGCAACCGGACGAGGAGAAGAAAACCACTTATCGCGTGCGCTACGATTGGAAATAAGCACTCAGATTAAGCCGGCGCGTTATCGTATTTTTTTGCGCTCTTGCCGTGCCCGATGGCGCAGGAAAGGGCGAAGTTGAGAGCAAATCTGCCGCAGTTCATCCATGCAGTGCTGCCGTTGCCTGACATCTGCCCGCAAGTTCGGATCAAAGCCCAGTCGCTGATGCAGGATCAGCGCACGCCGCAGGGACTCTGCCATGGGCTCCACGGGTAGCAGCAACGGCTCCAACCACTGCACTAAAGTCATCGCCCGCGGACGAGGCCCGACGTTGAGCACCAACGCTGATTCCAATCCAGCAAGGGGCGTTGGCTCAGCCCACCAAGCGACCGCGTCATCGAGACGCTGACGCCCGCGCCACAAAGCGCGAGCGATGATCCCCAGCACCAATGCCGCAAACACGCCGACGACGACCATCACCGGCGCGCGGTGCTCCTCTTGCGTGCGCCAGACCGTAAAATCCTCGCGCCAGCGCTGCCACGCATCAATCATGCCCTGCCAGGCATGCATGGGCGGCAAGCCCTGGGCCGCACCCGCAGCCGGCGTGACGTCGATGTCCCGCCAGCGCTGCGAGGTCGCATCCCACGCCCGCACCCAGGCGTGCGCGTGCCGTCCACGCAGTAGCCACTCGTGCCGCGCCACATCATATTCCTGCACCGCGTAACCAACGCAGTAACGCGCGGGGATCCCCGCCTGCCGCAGCATCAAGGTCGCAGCCGAAGCAAAATGCTCGCAATGCCCCGTTTTGCTCTGCAGCAAGAATCGACGAATCACCGTCGCGTCCGCTTGCGCCGAGGATGGTTCGGCTTGCCACGTGCTGTAGCGAAACTCCTCGGCAAAGCGCTGTCGCAAGCGTTGCATCTTTTCCGCAAAACCACCCTCGCGCAAACGCCAACGTTGCACCCATTGCTCTAGCAGGTCACGCTCGGCCAAGGGCACAAGCAGATCGATCTGGCGCTGCTTGGCATCGGCCGCGAAGGGAGGTTGCTCGACGTCAAAAGGCGCTTGCCAGCGCACGGCCGCGTCCAACACCGCATGACGCGGAGTGACGCGGGTGCTGCCGATCGAGTTTTTCTCCATGTCCTGTGTGTCCACCCACAAGGTGAAATAATCCCCCGGCAGTGGCACCAGCACGTCTTCCGCCACCTCGCCGCGCAGCGAAAAACGCGGCAAATCGGCACGATCCTGCTCCGCGCTGCTCACCTCACCCGCTGCTCGATAAACCCGCCCCAGCTCATCCTTGCCGCCTTCCACTCGACCCAAGCCCGGGTAGGACAGCGAGGTGAAGTCCGCCTCCTGCGTGACGTTGTCGGGCGGATCATAACGCCATTGCCCCAGCGGAGAATACCAATTGTAACTCGCCGTGCGCAACAATCGCGGCACCACCCCATGTTCCACCTGCAACCGCCAATGCAGCTGCGATGACATCTGAAGCTGACCCACGTGCCCCATGCGTGTTTGACTGCGTTGCCAGTGCTGACCGCGTCCCTCATCGGCATCACCACTCCACCCCCCACCGCGAGATAACCAGCGCTGCTGTTGTTCCCGCAAAAACTGTTGCAGAACAAACGCACCCGTCCAGAGCAGCAACAACGCCACCACCGCCGCCGACCACCAGCGCCGATCTCGTCGCCAGCCGATGGGCAAGGTTCCCAGCAACAACCAAGCCGCCAGTCCCGCCGCCAAGGGGAAGAACACCAGCGCCTGCTGCGCTCGCTGCCCCGAACTTGCAAACAACAAACACAACACCGCATGAACCACCGCAAAATCGATCTCCAGCGCAGGCGCCTGCCCCTCCGCACGACGCTTCCGCGCCAGGTAGGAAAATGTGCTCAGGGGGATCGACTGGCGCACCGCGTAACCTTGCGCCAACAGCAAGGGCGATAAAAACAAAGGCAGCCACGAAATCAACTGCCGCCATTGCTCTGGTCGCATTCCGTTGAGCCACATCACCCCCGCACCCAAGAGCAACGCCGAACACGACAAGGTCCACGCCGTGACGTAATTTCGCTCCGTAAAATCCCAACGCCACTTCACCCAACGAGCGCTCAGCAAAAGCAACGCCAAACCCACCGCCCACGGCAGCATGTTCGTCATCCACCCCCACAACATCAGCGACGCCACTGAACCCAGTGCAACTGCGTCCTGACTGCGTTGAATGCGATTCGCCATGGACTGCATTAACCCGAAAGGTGTTCAAATCAAGCGATCGTTCGGATCACTCTGTCGATTCCTGACTCAGACGTTGATAAGCTGCATTCAACAGCAGCTCAAAGCCCTCAAAAGGCTCACCACTGAAATCAGATCGACTGCGAAAACACGGAACCCCCGTCTGCCTGCGTGCCAGGATGTCATCCCATTTCGCCAGATCTTCTTCGGTCGCGCGCTCAACACGGTGGTATTGATAAACCAATGAAATCGTCTTCACATCCAAGCCACTGCGCGACAAACAATCCGCCGCCTTGATCATCGCCTCCAAGCCCTCAGGCATCCGCGCGGGAGTCATGTCCAGAATGATCATCACCGCGTCCGCATTGCTCAACAACGCTTCATACAGAGCCTCATACTGCACCTCCCCCACCAATGAATGCACGCTCACCGACATGTGCTTGCCATCGGCGATCGGACGCGGATCAATGAAATCCAAGCGACACGCCTGAGTGTCACCCACCCGATAAGTCCGCTTCTGCGCTCCCTCGTAGCGGAGTGACAGTTCCTTGATGTAATCCGACTTGCCACACGCAGGCGGCCCCACCAAGACTATTTTGAGTGGGATAAAGCGGCGACTAGATAAATGGCTCAGTGGCATGATCAGATGGGAGGATGCAATAAGTTTGTGGAAAAAATGCGCTAGGTCAAGAAGCTGTATCAGCCAAAAAGCAGCATCAGCTAAACCCCCAATGTCGGAGAAGTCCGTCAGTTGAGACCGATTTCATTTCCTGCATCAGACGCGTGCTGCTCTTTCCACAATTGCAGCTTGCGCTTGATTGCCGCTTTGGCGGAGTTCGACAGGCGATCCAGAAACAAAACCCCGTTCAAGTGATCAATCTCGTGCTGAAACGCCCGTGCTAGCAGCCCATCCGTCTCGATCTCCACCTGCTCGCCGCTCAACAACTGGCAGCGCACCCGCACCTCAGACGGACGTCCGACGGGTGCCCTGAGTCCTAAAATGCTCAAGCAACCCTCGGTTTCCACCGCCTTGGGTCCGAGCAATTCGAGTTCAGGATTGATGAACACCAGCGGCATGATCTCATCCAGCGCCACCTCAACACCATTGACACGCAGATACGTCACACACTCGGGGTCATGCGACACATCGATCACCGCCAAGCGCACCGCTTCCGCCACTTGTGGTGCTGCCAAGCCCACGCCGTGAGCATCAAACATCGTCTCCACCATGTCAGCGGCCAAGGCCTCAATCTCTGGAGTCACTTGCTGAATCTCCGCGCATTTTTCACGCAGCACCGGATGCCCCAATTGCACAATTTTTCTAATCATCGTTTGCTCCAAGATTCATCGTTAACGCGGTTCCGTCAAGCGCGCACGCGTCGGCATCACCTCAATGCCCGCACGTTTCAGCGCACCCCATACCGCAATCATCGTGCCAAACGGAACTTTTTCATCCGCTTCAATCTCTAACTTGCGCGACGGATTAAGCTTGCGCCACGCCGTCAGATACGAATCCAACAACCCATCCGGCACCTCCGCTCCTTCCAGTGCCATCTTGCCATCCGCTGCGATCGCCAAAACGGTCATCATTTCCGTTACATTCACCGTCGGCACATCCTGCGCCACGGGCAAGGTGATTTTCATTTGATGCCGCGATTGCTTAAAACTCGTGGTGACGACAAAAAAGATCAACAGCACGAACAAAATATCAATCATCGGAATGATCGGCAAATGCCAGGCTTTCTTGGGAGACCGCGGAAAGTTCATGCGCGTGAGGGAGCCAATTCTATGATTTCGGTTGATTGACCTGATGACAGACCTCGACCCAACGCGACAGCGCCAACTCCAGTCGCGCGCTGAGGCGATCGAGCCGCCGGGCAAAGACGCTCTGCGCGATCACACATGGCACCGTGACACACAAGCCAAAAATCGTCGTGTTCAATGCCTCAGCAATCCCCAATGCGATCTGTTGCGTGTCGCTTTGATCCAATTTGCCACGAAACATCAACGCCAGACCGCTCGCCGTGCCAATCAGTCCCAGCATCGGCGCCACGGTGCTCACGATCTCCAACGCCGTCATGCCGCTCTGCAACCGCAGCACCTCCTGCCGAGCTACCGTTTGCACGCCCTCGGTCATCTGAGCTTGCGACTTGCCTTCATGCCGCAAAGCCTCCGCGGCCAGGCGCGCGAGCGGGCTCTCGCCCTGCTGGCACTTGCGCAGCACCGCTTCCGCTTCTCCACGTTCGATGCATGCCTCAAAGTGCAGCACCTGCCTTTCCAGTTCCGGTGGCAAAATCCGCGCTGGTCGCAAAGCCAGAGCCTGGTAAACCATCGCCGTCAACCCCACCACCAAGCTCACCAGCAACGGAATCATGAATGGACCACCTTCCACAAAAAACAGCTTCACCGCCTCCAGGCCCTGATGCAGCTCCACCACCCCACACGCCCCATCCATCCATTGCCAATCAACACTCATGCTCTCTAAAAGTAAAAATTGTAAATCAACTCCAACGGCTCGCCATTCAACTCTTTTTGCACGTCTGCTGGCAATGGCGGAATTTTCGCCTGCCGAATCGTGTTCATGGTGAACCCTTTTTGCACATCTCCCGCCTCAACCATCTCCACCAACATCACCGAACGCACCGCACCGCGGTCGTCGATGACAAAGCGCAGGGTCAAGATCCCCGGTTTGATAAAATCGCGATACTTCACGCAATTGCGATGCCACTCGGACTCGATCACCCGGCTCAACTGAGCCTGATACTTCCCTAACGGCGAGGCCGCGACTTGCTGAGACGATGTCCCAGAACGGGAAACAGAACCGAGAATGCGTGTTTTTTTCTGATTTCCGTTAAATGCAGGATCATCGCTCGTCATCAGCTGCGGCTTCGCCACATCGGGACGCGACTTGGGCATCGCCTTGTCCGTTCCATCAAGTTTGGGAGGCGCGGCAGACGCTGACGCTGGCTCGGACTCGGGCTTCGCTCGCGGTCGATCATCGATGCCTGGTGCGAGCGCGCGCGGCACCGCCGTATCTCCGGCCATGGCCGGGATCCGTGCCAGCGGTTCCGGCAACGCCTGATTTGGCTGCGCTTGGCTCTCTGCCGCCGGAGAGGGTTCCGGGGTGGACGCCGGAGCGGGCACTTGCGTCACCATCCGCTCCGGCGCGACCGCTGGGGACGCTGGAGGGACATCAAGTTTGCCATCCTGATAGCGATTATTGACCGTTTCCACATCGTCCGCGCTCCTTGGTGCCACGCCTGCTTGACTCGGCAATAACGGTGCGCCCGGCACCGGCGCGGAATCACTGACCGCCTCGGTGTTGCGCTCGCCAAAAACCGGCGACGTCACCGCATGCGCTACCTCTTGTTCGGCACTCGTGCGAGCAAAACGTTTTTTCAATAACACATCAGCCGACGGCTCCGGGGTTCTCAGCTGCTCAGCGGACGGGGCAGCCGGCGTCGGCGAGGCTTGCGGCACCGGCGGCGTTTTTTCCTGCGTCTCCGCCATCACCGGCGCCTGTTGGCGCGCAGCCGGCTCGGTCGCGAGCGCTGGCTCCATCACCACCAACACGTCCGTTGCAGGCTCAAGCTGTTTTTCTTGTCGCGGCTTGACCACAAACGTCCACTCAATCGTGGAACCCAAGCCAAAAAAACCGAGAATCAGCAACGTCAACACCACTGCCAACAGCGCCGAGAGTAACCACAGTTTTCGCTCATCGCCCGTCTGCTGCCTCAGTGCCATCAGCGTTGCATCAGATCTCACCATTGCCGCCATGCGCGATAAAAATGGGCGAAAGTGCTGATGTCATCAAGCATTTCCTTGCATGTCATCGCTTTTGCGGATGGTGATCATTTCCGACTTTGCAAAACCTCTGCCATGCCATTGAATGCCCCCATGCGTGCTTGCCTTGTTTTCGCTTCCCTGCTGCCTGTTCTGCTGATCAGTGCTTGCAGCTCAAGCCAGCCACCATTGGTTACCACAGCACCGGTGCCCGCTCCAGCGCCTGCAACCACTGATGCCACCACTGCCGAGCCTGCGCCGGTGGAAAGGGCGGAAACCGACCCCCTAACAGCGGAACTGCGAGAACCAAAGCTCTTGAACGAACTTCCCGGCGAAGGTGCCCCCTCCGCACCCTCAAGCACGGAGCACGCGGTTCGCGATGGCAGCATCATCATCAAGGGCAACCAACAAGGGGCGATGTCAGATCCTCCATAGACCGCTAACACACCTCACCGCATGCACTCTTTTCGCCCATGGCAGCTCCGGCTCGCGGCGTTACTGCTGACATGCCTGGGTCTCGCCGGCCTCACCGCGTTGTCCCACTTGTTGCTCGTCCCCGCGCCTGCATCGCCGCAGTGGCGCTATGTGTTGCACGCGCCCGAACAATCGGATTGGAATCACGATGAATCGTGGAAACAAGCCCCCGCTGAGCGTGCCGATGCTTCGCTTGCCACCACTGACGTTCCGCCTCAGTGGTTGGCGCGTTACTCGGCGTCCCGACGTTCTCAGGCGTTGATGCGACACGCTGCCGATCCCTCCATCGCCCAAGCCGCTGAAAATGCGTGGCAATGGCTGCGCCAACAACAAGCCAACGATGGCTCTTGGGGCGATGGCAATCGACCGGGATTCACTGCACTGGCTCTGCTCGGTGCTCTGGGACAAGGTGACTCCCCGTGCCAACCCAACTCCGCACTCCCCACCGCCAACCCCAGCTCCCGCGCGCTGTCTTTTTTATTGCAACAGCTGCAAAAACCCTCCTCCGCCCTGCTGCAACCACGCTCTCTCACGGGGAGTCGCATCGATAGCGCCTTCGCTCAAAGCCTGTGCGCTTATGCTCTGGCAGAATGCCTGCACAGCAGTCCCATGAGCCACCGCGCTTTCCCGCAGCTGCGTTCCGCTTGTCGCAAGCTGAGTGACGTTTTGTTGGATGATCAACGTGACACCTCCATGCCCGCCGCGCTGCTGCGCTGGGATCTCCAAGCCCTGCGATGCTTGAGCCTCCACGCCGACGCGCTGCAGATCTCCGCGCAGAGTGTGACTCACAGCATCAGTCGCATCGAATCCCAATTGCGCGAGATTGAACAGCAAGAAGTCATCGATCTCGGACCTCTCGGCGGACAACGCTCGCGTGATCCGCAGCAGCGGGCGCTGGCACGCAATCCGTTTTTTTTGTGCTACTTCCAAGCCCAAATGCCCCAAGCAAGCCCGGCGCAATGGCAGGAGTGGCACCAGCACCTTTGCGGTCAACTGTTGCCTGAACAGTTAGAAAACGGCAGTTGGCCCGGCAACAGCGAATCGCCGTGGCACTGCGTTCCTAATCTGCACTCCGCGCACGCCAATACTTGCCTCGCTTTGCTGATGTTGCAAAGTTTCTACCGCTACACGGACCCCGAAGGCCTGTGACTTGAAGGTCAACGCGTCATTCAAACCGGGATGATGATAAGACCTTGCATTATGCGACGGCACGCGATTAGACTCAAATCCGCTTGTCAAATTCATGTCCGCTCTCAGCTCAATGCTGCAATACGCTGCCTTTCGGGTGGCAGAAACCCTGTTAGGATGCCTGCCCGCACGCCACTGCGATGCCATCGGGCGCGGTTGCGGCTCGCTGCTGCACAGGTTGGCTCGCCAACGCCGGCACATTGTCGCGCGCAACATTCGCATCGCCTGGGGCGCACAGTTGGATCCCTTAGCTGCGGATGACTTGTGTCGCGAAGTTTTTCGGCACTGCGGAGCGAATTTGGTGGGCGGCATGCGCTGCGCGCAGATGAGCGATGCGGCGTTGCGTCGGCATGTGAAAATTGAAAATGCGGATGTTTTAAGTCATGGCTTGAAACAAGGCAAAGGCGCCATCGTCGCCCTGGCGCACATGGGAAACTGGGAAGTGTTGGCGCGGCTCGCACCCTTGGTGATTCCAGGCGCGCGCAGTGGTGCCATTTACCGTCCGCTGGGAAATGCGCGTTTGGATGCGTTGATCAAGCGCCGCCGGGAGCAATCGGGAACCGTGCTGCTGGCGCGCGAGCGAGTGTTTCACCAATCCGCTCAGTTGCTGCGCGAGGGCGGCGTGCTGGGGATTCTCGCCGATCAACACGCCGGAAAAACCGGAGCCCGCGCGGCTTTTTTTGGAAAAATCACCTCCTGCTCTCCCTTGCCACTGCTGCTGCATCAACGCACGGGCGCCCCGATTTTTTATGCCAGTGTGCGTCGCGATGCCCCCGCCCACTGGGTGGTGCGCTTGCAAGCACACGACCCCGGTCCGGTGAGCACCGCATCGATCATGGGCGGGGTGCAAGCGGCGCTAGCGCTGAGTGCGGCCGATGGGTTTTGGTTGCATGACCGCTGGAAAATTCACCGCCGGAGCCCGCTGGCGATTCGGCAAGATCGCGGCGACAGCGCCGTGGGCGATGGATTTTCCGAGCGCATCGTGCTCCAGCTCAGTGCCGACCCCGCACTCCACGCAGCCGCGCAACCAGCGGTGAACGCGCTGATCCGCTCGCGTCCGGATTGTCGTTTCATCGTGCTTTCGCCCCAAGCACAACCGGCGGAACTGCGCGGTCTGGCGTCATTGCAGTGGCGCGAATCGAATCCCGCAGATCTGCTCAGCAACCTTGCGGCGCTGGATGCAGTGCTGGCCGAGCCGCTGGACCTGTTGCTGGTGCTCGATCCCGCGATTCCAGGCTCGCATCGTCAGATCGAGCATTGCGTGCCTCACAGTGTGGGTTTTCAGTCCGAGCACTCAGCTTGGCGCTTGGCCTTGCCCCTGCCTCCCACCGCTCTGACCGAACCAAGCACCTGGGATCGCCATTTTTTTCAACGCCTCGGTAGCACCGCAGCACCAACAACCTCCAATCCAACCGACCAGACGTGAAAACCCTGTCCTCGCAACCAAAGCCCCTCCATCTGCTCATCCTCGCCGATGGCAAGGCTGGGCACATGCGCCAGAGTCGCGGACTCGCGCTGGCCATTCAACGTCTCCTCCCTTGCCGCATTGACACGATCGATCTCCATCCCGGTCCCATGTGGCGGCGTTGCTGGGAGGCACGACGTGCCAGCGCTTGTCTGCCGCGACCGCATCTCATCATCGGAGCCGGACACGCCACCCACTGGCCGTTGTTGCTACTGAGTCGCCACCACGATGCCCCGAGCGTCGTGTTAATGAAACCGAGCTTGCCCACCTGCTTTTTCGATCTCTGCCTCATCCCGCAGCACGATTGGCCCCGCCCGATGCACTTGCTCGACCCTCATCTTTTGCTCACCCAAGGCGCACTGAACGATCTCACCTCATCGATGCAAACGGACAACCGCAGCGTGACGTCGGCCGAAACCCAGTCGCCTCGCGGGTTGATTCTGCTCGGCGGCGATAGCAAGGCATTTCGGCTCGATCCCGCATCCCTGCGCGAGGCGATTGCCACCATCATTGCCGATCCGAGCACAGCCGATCTCCAGTGGCACATCACCGATTCACGCCGCAGCCCAGCTGGGCTGTTGGATTCGCTACGGGATCTTCCCGCCACCTTGCACCCGCATCAGCAATGTTCTGGCAGCTGGCTGACGCAGCAAATGGTCATTAGCACCATCACTTGGGTCACGGAGGAGAGCATCTCGATGATTTTTGAAGCACTGAGCACGCCCACACGCGTTGGGTTGCTGCCAATGATTCCGGGCAAGGGCAGCAAGAAATTCCGCCGCGCCACCGACCAACTGATTTCCCAAGGACGCGCACGTTGGTATTCCGATTGGCTGGATTCCCGCCAGTTGCCTCAGGCCGCTGCGCCACTGCGCGAGGCGGATCGCTGCGCCAGCTGGGTGCTGCAACAACTATCGCCTCATTTGCCATGAGAGTGCTGCACATCTTGCCCGAGCTCGAATCCGGAGGCGTGGAAGCCTACGTTTGCGAACTCACGCGCGCGCTTCAGGGTCACGGCCACAACTGCTGCGTGGTTTCCAACGGCGGCTCACAAGTGCCCGCGCTGGAGCAATGCGGCGTGAAACACGTGACCCTGCCAGTGCACCGCAAGCACCCGGCAAGCCTCGCGCAAATCATGCCGCTGCGTCGGCTTTTGTGCGAGTGGCAGCCCGATGTCGTGCACGCGAACTCGCGCCTGCCGGCTTGGTTGCTTTGGCTCGCATGGCGCAGTTTGCCCGTGAAAAAACGGCCGCATCTGGTCACCACGTTTCACGGCTTTCACTCGGTCAATGCCTACTCCGCGATCATGACCCGAGCCGAAAAAATCATCGCGGTTTCCGATTGCGTGCGCGCGCACATCGAGCAGTCCTACCACGTGCCCCGCGAACAGATTTGCGTGATTCCGCATGGCATCGATGCCGCGCTCTACCACCCCGGATTCCGGCCCTCGGCGGCGTGGTGTGCGCAATGGCAACGCGATTTCCCCCACACCTGGGGCAAGCGCTGGCTCACCCTGCCTGGGCGACTCACCCGCATCAAAGGTCATCACAGCCTGATCGACCTCATCGCCCAGCTGGATGATCCGGAACTGCACGTGCTCATCGTTGGCGGAGCGCATCCGCGCAAACAAGCCTATGCCGCGGAGCTGCGCCAACTCGTGACCGACCGCGGACTCACGCAACGGGTCACATTTACGGGTCAACGTCAGGACCTGCGCGAGATTCTCAGCCTCTCCACACTGGTTTTTTCCCTCACCACCCAGCCGGAATCCTTTGGTAAAACCATCTTAGAGGCCGCCGCGCTGGGGCGCCCAGTGCTGGCGTGGGACCACGGCGGCGCGCGCGAAATTCTCCAAGCGCTGTTTCCCGCTGGCCTGGTGCCCCTCAACGATTTTCCGCAACTCCGCGAGCGCACGCTCAGCCTGCTCGCAAGCGAAACCATACCCGCCGCAGCCACAGCCTTCGCCGCCGAAACCAGCCACAGCCGCACCCTCGCCCTCTACCAGCAACTGCTCACCGGGGTTCCCTCATGACTCAAGTAAGGACTC
>CAZREM010000011.1:35113-90483 GCA_964599325.1 uncultured Verrucomicrobiales bacterium
CGCACTATGTCCTCGACAGCACCGCCTGCTGACTTCTAGCTTCATTGCCATGCCCGACAGCGCGACCATTGTTACCCTGAAGTGGGGAACTCGCTACTCCGCCGAATTTGTGAATCGCCTGTTCCGCGCCGTGCAGCGGCACTTGCAGCGCCCGCACCGCTTCGTGTGCTTCACCGATGATGCTGCAGGGCTCGATCCGGGCGTCGATGCGTTCCCGATCCCCGAACTGGCCCTGCCCGCCAAATCCATGAGCACGGGCTGGCGCAAGCTGGCTCTTTTTCAGCCCGATTTGCCCATCAGCGGCCCGTGCTTGTTTCTCGATCTCGATATCATCGTGCTCGGCGACCTCGATGCGTTTTTTGACTTCGCGCCCGAGCAAATCCCGATCATTCACAACTGGACCAACGGCTTGTCCAACCTGCTGGGTCGGCGTCCGGCAATCGGGAATTCATCGGTGTTTCGTTTCCCCGCCAATGCCTGCGGGCACATTGTCACTCAATACCTCGCCGAGCAGGAGTGGGCGCATGCGAACTTTCATCCGCCGCAGACGTATCTGACCCACGCGATTCGCCCGCAAATGACCTATTGGCCCGAAACCTGGGTGCGCTCGTTCAAGCGCCACTGCCGTCCGGTTTTCCCGCTGAATCTCCTGCTACCGCCGCACTTGCCACCGCAGGCCCGCATCATCGCCTTTCACGGCCGCCCCGATCCCGATGAAGCCGAGCACGGGTTTCGCGGCAAGAGAATCCACCACCACACCCGCGCCTGTCCGTGGATCACAGCAAATTGGTATTAAACGCCAATCAAACGCCATCTGGAACAACAATCCCCGCCCAAAACAACAAGCCCAGCAACGCCACCCGCAGTCATGGACATGTCTGATTCCGCTCCCATTCGCGTGAAGTTTCTGTCGAAATCCTGTGCTTCCGCTGCCAGTGCAGCAGCATGGCGACAACTGCTGCCCGCCGCAAATCCCGGTTGGGGACGCTGCGTGTTTAGCTTTGATCGCGATGCGGAAGACTACGATTGGTTGATCGTTTACGATGATTTACCAGCCACCGGACATCCCGCCGGAACCGAGCGACTGCACTGCCCGCGCCAACACACGCTGCTGATCACCACCGAGCCATCGAGCATCAAGGTCTATGGCAGTGACTACGTGGGTCAGTTTGGTCACGTTCTCACCAGTCAAGAACCCTGGGCACTGCGCCATCCTCACACGATCCGCCAGCAGTGCGGACTGATCTGGTTTTACGGACGCGGCACACCTCGCGGTGCCTACGATGCTCTGAAAACCACTCTTCCCCAGGAGAAAACACGACTCATTTCCACCGTTTGCTCCGCCAAACAAATGAAGCACACGCTGCATCAAGCGCGTTATCATTTCACCCAAGACATGGCACGGCGCCTGCCGGAGCTGGAAATCTTTGGTCGCGGCGTGCGCGATCTGCGCGACAAGGCCGATGCCCTTGATCCGTATCGCTACCATCTCGCCATCGAGAACCACGTCGCGCCCCATCACTGGACGGAAAAACTCTCCGATGCCTTTCTCGGGCTGTGCTTGCCGTTTTACTTCGGCTGCGCCGAGGCTCAGCAGGATTTTCCGCCGGACAGCTTGATCCCGATTGACATCCACAATCCCGATGCCGCGGAGTCGATCATCCGCTCTGCCATCGCCAGCGATGCTTACGCGCAGCGGTTGCCCCTGTTGCTGGAGGCTCGTGAGCTCGTATTGCAGCGCCATGGCTTTTTCCCGCTGGTATCGCGCTTGATCGAGCAACGCCACAGCGCTCAAGCGCAAACGGTTGTGGAAAAATTCAGCCTGCGCAGTCGGCATCACTTGCGCCGCAACCCCATCATCGCGGTGAGATGCGGTTGGGAAAAACTCCAAGCTCGTCTTCATCAGCCATGAACACCGCACCGCTCGATCGCGATCCCCTATGGCAGCACATTGATGCAGTGTTGGTCATTAATCTGGACAACCGACCAGATCGCTGGGAAGCGGTGCAACAAGCGCTAAAGGGAATGGTGCCGGCGGAAAAATGGCATCGACTCCCCGCCGTGTGGGGCCGCGATCTCCCCGGCTACGGCCAGCGCCCCTGGTTTCGTGGCAAAAAACGCGATGCCACCTGGGCTGCCCGGGCGGGATGCACGTTATCGCATCAGCGTGCCATGCAGCTCACGCTCGAAAAGAATTGGCAGACGGTGCTCATCCTTGAGGATGACTTGCGCCTGTGCGCGGCATTTCCAACCGTGCTGCCCGCGCTCGATGCTGCTTTGTTTGGCAAGGGATTGAATTGGGATTTGTGTTATCTCGGCTTCACCAGTCCGCTCGGACCATTCCGTCCCCTCGCATCACTGCCCGCCGAACACGCCTTGCACCAGCTCCACGGCGCGCACACCACTCACGCCTACCTCATCCGCCGTGGGTTGTGCGAACGACTGGCGACCCGCTTGCCGACCGCCACCACCGCGTGGCAGTGGATCAGCCGCCACCGCGTGATCGATTACTATTATCGCCTTCACCTCAGTCATTTCGCCCGCGTGATCGCGGTGAGTCCGAGCATCATCGAGCAGCTTGACATTCCATCGGACATCACTGGAACCACCAACACCACCTCCTTTGTCACCGCCATTGCTGCCGAGGCATCCCGCCACCATGGCTATGCTTGGCGGCGCGCCTGTCGCGTGGTGCAGCTCAACCTCCAGCATGGTTATGATCGCATGCGCAGTTGGCTGAAACGCTGGCGTGGCTTCTAGTCCCACGACTGCGAAAAAATCAGCGGCTTTTCCATTTTTCGAACCATATGAGGCACGAGGAGAAAAAACCCGCACCGAAGCAGCTACCGATTGACAGGGCCTTGTGCTGTGAAAGATGCTACCACCATGCCCGACATGCCTCCACTGGTTGCAGATCGACCCTTGGTGCAATCGACCCTGCTGCTCGAAAAAGAAATCGTCGCCCTGCGCGATGAAGGCATGCTGACCTATGCCGACACCCTGAGCATTCTGCCCAAGCGTCACGAGGATCGCCGTCAGTTGCCACAGTTCCCCCACAACCCATCGTCCACCGCGGTGGGGCTTCGCGGTCGCGTGCAGGAGGTGCGCAAGCGTTTTTTCTCCGGCAGTCAAGCCAGCGTCGAGGCGGTGGTCAGCGATGAAAGTGGCGGGGTGTTTGGCTCCGGCGCGGTGCTGTGCCGCTGGTATCAGATGCCCTACCTCGCCCAAGTGCTCGCTGCCGGACAACAGCTAAGTCTATTTGGAAAAATCCGTGAGGTGAAAGGTCAACTGCTGATGGAGCATCCGGACTTCGAGATCCTGCAAGACGAAGCCGCCGACTCGCTGCATTTGAATCGCATCGTGCCGATTTACCGCAAAATCGGGGCTTTCAGCCCGCGACGCCAGCGCGAGTTTTTTCATCATCTGCTGAAGCGGCTGGATCCCGCCTCGCTGCCGCGCTGTTTTCCCCATCTTCCCGAGAGCGAGCGTCTGCACACCTTGCAGCAACTGCATTTTCCGGCGGAGATGAATGACACCATCCACGCGCGTCGGCTGCTGGCTTTGGAAGAATTTGCCGCATTGCAGCTCAATGCCCTCTGGCGTCGCAGCGAACAGCGCAGCCTGCCCGGTCGCGTTTTAGGAAAAAAAACCACCTTGCTGAGCGCATTTTACCACTCCCTGCCCTTCGATCTCACGGCTGCGCAAAAACGCGTGATCAAGGAAATCGCCGCCGA
This sequence comes from uncultured Verrucomicrobiales bacterium, assembly GCA_964599325.1. GTDB lineage: Bacteria > Verrucomicrobiota > Verrucomicrobiia > Verrucomicrobiales > Akkermansiaceae > UBA956. Next base: position 38,848 of record CAZREM010000011.1, read on the forward strand.
CATGCGCCAAGCGGTGCCGATGAATCGATTGCTCCAAGGGGATGTCGGCTCGGGTAAAACCTTTGTCGCTCTGGCCGCCATGCTCCTCGCTGTGGATTCCGGTTGCCAAGCGGCATTGATGGCGCCCACGCAATTGTTGGCCGAGCAGCATTTTGCCACATTTGCTCGCTGGTTGGCTCCGCTGGATGTTGCGATTAGCCTGCACTGCGCGCAGGAGCAGCGTCATAGCCACCCGCAGCGCCCCAGCGCAATGGTGATCGGCACCCACGCGCTGTTGCATGACCCCAACCGATTCACGGATTTGGGCCTGGTGGTGATTGACGAGCAACACAAGTTTGGCGTGGCACAGCGTGCCCAACTCATTGCGCAAGGCCAGCAACCGGATGTCCTTGTCATGACCGCCACACCGATTCCGCGGACTTTGACCCAAACTCTCTACGGCGACATGGATCTGTCCGTTCTCGATGAACGTCCGGCTCAGCGCGGAAAAATCATCACCGCCTGGCGCGATTCGGCAAAAGTCAGTGACCTCAGCGCGTTTCTCAAGCAGCACCTGAGCGAGGGTCGGCAAGCCTATTTGGTCTTTCCTCTCGTGGAAGACACCGAGACCCTCGACCTGGAATCCGCCAGTGCCGCGTTCACCTCATGGCAGAAGCGACTCAAACCCTACCGGATTGGGCTGCTGCATGGAAAAATGCGCAGCGAGGAAAAGCAAGCGATCATGGACGCCTTCCGCCAAGCCGAATTGCAGGTGCTCATCAGCACCACGGTCGTGGAGGTCGGGGTCGATGTCCCGAACGCGACGATCATGATCATTCACCACGCCGAGCGCTACGGGCTCGCGCAGTTGCATCAACTGCGCGGACGCATCGGTCGCGGCGAACACAAGTCCTACTGTGTGCTGTTGACGAACAAAGCGACGCCGGAAATAGCGGAAAAAATGCAAGTGCTGGTGAACAGCAACGATGGCTTCGTCATCGCCGAGGCCGATTTGCAACTGCGCGGTCCAGGTGCTCTACTCGGGGCGGCACAGAGCGGACGCCATGCCACGCGTTTTGCGGAGCTGATGACTGATCTTGCGTTGCAACAGCAAGCGCGCGCGCTGGCACAACGAGTCCTCAGCGAGGATCCCCATTTGGATGGTAAACACGCCCACTGCCAGCACTGGCTCAATGTCTCGGCTCCGGCGTGGCAATCGACGTAGCAGCGTTCTGTCTATCCAACCTGCTGCACGGCGTGATTCGCCACACGATACTGCGCCCACGGACGCATGCTGCGCTCTTCCGCCGTCAACCACCCCAACGAAGTGGTGGTGATCCACAGCGGCGACTGCTGCGGCAGGCTCGCCAACAACGCCACGCGGCGTTGCGGGTCCAACTCACCGAACACATCATCGATCAGGTAAAGTGGCGCCACGCCGCAGCTATTTTCCAAAAAACGTCCCTGAGCGAGCTTCAGCGCCAGAGCGAGTGTGCGCTGCTGGCCCTCACTGGCAAATTCTCCTGCGGCAAGCCCATTGATGCGCAATTCCAGGTCATCGCGGTGAGGTCCAACTACGCACTGCCGCACCCGCCACTCGCGCTCGCGCGCTTGGCTCAATGCCGCCGCTAAATCCAAACTACCGGCCATGGCGTAGCGCAACTCCAAGCACTCGCCCCCGCCGCCAACATCCTGCTGCGCTTGTTGAGCTAACACCTCCAAATCCACCAACAAACTCGCCCGCGCCCGCGCCAGCGCCTCGCCGCTCTCAATCATCACTTGCTCGTAGGCACTGACCTGAGCTTCATCGATGTGTCGTTCTTTGAGCAATAAACTTTTTCCCCGCAACGCCCGCCGATAGCGCGACCAATCACGGCGATAGCTGCCCTGCCACTGCATGCCGATGAAATCCAGAAAACGTCGCCGCGCCTCGCCACCCCCACGCACCAAGCCCAGATCCTCGTTTCCCATCCACACCACCACACCGCTATCGCTGAGGTAGTGCGAGGCCGTATCGCGCTCCGCGCCTGCCACTTCCAAGCGCAGCGAACCATCATAGCGCACCTTTCGGCTCTCATCACCAATCTCACCCGCCACCCCAAAGGCGGATTGTTCCACCTGCACCAACGACCGCAACCGATGTGTGCGTGGCGACTGCAATCGCAGCAGCACGCACAGGGCCTCCAGAATCGAAGTCTTCCCCTGCGCATTATCCCCCACCAACATGCCGCCCTGCGACGCCAAGTTGAAATCCAAATGACGCCAACAGCGAAAATTTACCAATCTCAAACTGCTCAACTTCACCGTGCCGACTAACCCACAAACCCCGAAGCCGCGCAAGCAATTCCACCAGCATTTTTTCCACTTCGCATCGCGAGGCCCACGCCCGCCGCCGTCATCCACTCGCGTGCCCGATGACTAGGATCGATGGCATTCCTGCCAATTGCGAATCAGATCCAGAAAAACCCGCCCATAGCGCTGTGCCTTCACCACACCAATCCCCGGCACTTTCAGCGCCTCATCCAAATTGTCCGGACGATAGCGCGCGAGTGACTCGAGGGTCTTGTTGCTAAAAATCACATAAGCCGGCACCGCTTCGGTTTTTGCAATCTTCTCGCGATGATCGCGCAACAAGCCATAGAGTTGCGCATCGAAGCCCCAATCACGCAACTCCGGCACTGCGGCATCACGACGATCGATCATCGGCCACGCCAGCTGATAATTCACCGCACCGCGCATCACCTCCTCACCGCGCGCGGTCAGCGTCAGCACAGGGTATTCTCCTTGCTGCAGATGCAACAACTGCGCCTCTTGCAATCCACGCAGTAACGTTGTTAGATATCCTGTGCCCTGCTCCTTGAGCATGCCATACGTGGTCAAATGATGCAGACCTGCGGCCAAAATCTCCTGAGACTTGCTGCCCACCAGCATTTGCACGATTTTTCCACGCCCATAGCGCCCTTGCCAGCCGTCGGCGGTGCGGCGCGACATCCGCGCTACCCCACTGAGCACTTTTTGCACCACCAGCGCCTCCTCCGCCGTTGGACCACGCCAGGCCAGCGCCTCGCCCGCTCGGCATACGTCGCAACTGCCACAAACCCCGCCATTTTCCTCGCCAAAATAGTCCAAAATCCACTGCTGCCGGCACTGCTTGGCATAACACAGCTCCACCATCGCCTTCAGCTTCTCGCGATCACGCCGCTCCTTTTCCTCGATCGCCACCTCATCCAACTGCAACCCCCGCGTGAACACATCCGGACGCAGCAAACGCGTGCCTCGCAGCCGTTTGCCCGGGACATCAAATCGCTGCACATAGCCCGCACGCGCCAAGCTCGCGAGAGTCGAACCCACCGCCATCGGATTCTTAATCTCCGCGCCCTTAGCGATTTCATCCAAAGTGCGAAACACCTCATGCTGCTCATCCGCTTGATTCAGCAAAAATTGATACACCGCCCGAATCACCGGCATGGTCGGATTCGCGCCCTCGACAAAAAATTCCTGCGTGCGGGTGTCGGCATAATTAAACAACAGCTCACAGTAAGCGCTCTCGCCATCGCGCCCCGCCCGTCCCGCCTCCTGATAGTAGGCCTCGACGCTACCAGGAATTTCGTAGTGAACCACAAAACGCACATCAGATCGATCAATGCCCATGCCAAACGCATTCGTCGCCACCGCCACATCGGCCTGACGCCGAATGAACACCTCCTGCGCTTGCTCGCGCTCCAGATCGGTCATGCCACCATGATACGCCACACAGCGCAAGCCCCAGCTGGCGAGAGTTTCTGCCACCGCTTCCACTTTCTTGCGCGTGGCGCAATAAACAATCCCGGTGCGATGCGCCGCAATCACCGCGCGCAGACGCTCGTCCTTCGCGGCTGCATTCTCCGTGGCCGTGATCGACAGGGCCAGATTCGGACGCGAAAACCCCCTAACCTGCTCAAAGTGATCGCGCAGCTCCAGCACCTGCACGATGTCCGCCCGCACCACCGGCGTGGCGGTGGCCGTCAGCGCCACACACTGCGGCCGTCCCAACGCCGCCAGTGCCCGCCCCAGGCGTAGGTAATCTGGACGAAAATCATGCCCCCACTGACTCAAGCAATGCGCCTCATCCACCGCCACCAGGGCCAGCTCCACTCCAGTCAAGGCTTGCACAAAGCTCTCAGCACGAAAACGCTCCGGAGCGATGTAAACGAGCTTCCACTCGCCCCGTCGCAATGCGGCTAAGCGCTGTTTCTGCTCCTCCCAGCTTAACGTGGAGTTGATCATCGTCGCCGCCACCCCTCGCGCTTGCAACGCATCCACCTGATCTTTCATCAGCGCGATCAGCGGACTGATCACCAACGTCACCCCCGGCAAACACAAGGCGGGCAGCTGATAACACAAGGATTTTCCCCCGCCCGTCGGCATCACCACCAAGCCATCTTGCCCCGCAACAATCGCCTCGATCACCTGCTCTTGGCCATCGAGAAACTCATCAAAGCCAAAAAACTGCCGCAACGCGTCACGCGGAGTCATCACAGGGGAGCGATCAGGTAAACTCATAGCAACGAAGCAATGCGCTCTTGAACAGTGTTTCTGTCGTGACGTCAAGCCCAAGCTCCGCAGAAGGATCGAAATTCATGAGCTCCCGTCTCCATTCACCCGCATGGATTATCCATTTTCCGGAGCAGAGCCTCTTCCATCGCCCGCTCCACCACTTGTGCAGCCAGCACTTCCGTTGCCCTGTCCAAGCGCTGCACAGATGCCTTGAGGCCCGCCGCCTGCGCTTGAGTGATGACATCCGCCTCATCCTGCATCAGCCTCTCCAGCTCCGCGCGTGCGGCGCTGATTTCTTGCCGTTGCACCTCATCCAGGTCCTGACCCGCCAGATCCAGAGCCTGCTGCACCGCCGGCAGCAATTCCTCAGCCTTCAATCTCGCCTCGGTCCAAATGCGCTGCGCCATGTCCGCAAACGCGTGTTCCACCGAATCACTGATCATTTGCTCCACCGCATCATCTGTCACATCCACCGCCGCCGCTTCGATGCGCAAGATCTCATCCCGTCCAGTGGCTGTGTCGCGCGCCAGCACTTCCAGCACTCCATTGGCATCGAGCATGAACTGCACCCCCACCCGGGCCTGCCCCCGAGCCGCTGGCGCAAACGGCACCTCCACCTGACCGAGCTGCCAGTTGTCCCGCGCCATCTCGCGCTCGCCTTGTAAAACACGCAGCAGCATCGCCCCCTGACCCGCTTGGGCATTGGTGAACATTTCACCCGCCTTGCAGGGGATCGTGGTGTTGCGCGGGATGATCACATTCATCAGCCCGCCAAAGGTTTCAATGCCCAAACTCAGCGGCGTAACATCCAGCAACACCATGTCCCGCAAGGCACCACTGAGCAAACCAGCTTGGATCGTTGCTCCCATCGCAATCGCCTCATCCGGATGCTGGCTCACGTCCACTTCCCGCTGAAAACACTGCGCCACCGCGTCCCGCACCCAGGGCAATCGCGAGGTGCCCCCGACCATCACCACCGCATCGAGCGCCGCCACACTGAGCTGTGAATCACTAAGCGCGCGCTGACAACACGCCAGCGTGCGTTGCAGCAGCGGTTGCATCAGCTGCTCCAACTCCGCCTGAACCACCTCACCCGCAAAACTGCGCCGACCGTCCCAAAACGGCAGTGCAAACTCCACCACCGCTTGCTCGGATAAGCGACGTTTCACCCGCTCGGCCTCGATTTTCCAGCGCATCGTTTGTTCCGCGGTCAAGCTCTCAACCCTCACCCCCGCGCGTTGACACATGTGCAGCACCAACGCGTGGTCAATGTCATCACCGCCCAATCGGGTATCACCTTGCGTTGCCAGCACGCGAAAAACGCCGTCCTGCATGGTTAAAATCGATAAATCGAAGGTGCCCCCACCCCAATCATAAACCGCCACCTTGGCATCCTCGCTCAAGCGTTCCAGACCATACGCTAATGCCGCCGCGGTGGGCTCATTGATGATGCGCACCACCTCCAAGCCCGCCAGCTCGCCCGCGCGCAGGGTCGCTTTGCGCTGCGCATCATGAAAATACGCTGGCACCGAAATCACCGCGCGATGCACGGGCTCGTTAAGCCGCATCTCAGCCACGCGCTTGAGTTCCTTCAAAATATCCGCGCTGACGGTCTCCGGTGTCATAGCCAAATGCCGCAGCTGTGCATCACTCACCACCGACTCGCCCATGAAGCGCTTGACACTCGTCACCACGCGATCGCTGTGCAGCGCACGCGCATTCAGAGCTTGATGCCCGACCCATCGTTCGCCGTTTTCCATGTAGCACACCGCGCTGGGCAGGATGCGACGCCCCTGCTCATCCGCCAGCAACAGAGGAAAACCCGATTCCACCACACCGATGGCCGAGTTGGTCGTGCCCAAGTCTATCCCTACAATCCGCTCACTCACGCCCAGTAGTCAAACTCAGCGCCTGTCACGGGTCAAGTGAAGACCGATCAATCCCCTTTGCCACGACGACACGTCCACGCCATGAACGCCGCTCCCGCGCCATCGATCGCGGTGGCTGCGGCATCGCCAGCATGACCGCGCCGGATGTGCGACAGCAAAAAATCGCGCTGTGTTTGCAGAGCCGAGTCCACCACCCATGGTCGCGCCCAGTGCTGCACGTCAGTAAAATTGACATCATATGTGAGATCTTGATGTCCCGGATTCTGATACACCGCCGGACCTTGCCAGCGTTGCTGTCGCCAATAAGCTCGCACAGAGCCGAGAGGCGCCAACCGCGTTTGACCCGTCACGGCCGATCCGTAATCGATCATGAGCATCGCTCCGTGCTGCCAGTGAGGCAACATCGCTTGCAACCACTGCTGCACCCCCACCGCCACCTCGATGCGCGCCTTCTGTGCATCGGGATGGCCCCACAGGGTCGAATCCGGCAGCTCTGTGGCATCGCGCCAAACCTCACTCCAGCCCGCGTGCGCCTCGCTCACGGATTCCGTCCATTTGAGCCACAGCTCCTGCCAACATGCCTCGCGATGACGAAAAATGCGAATCGGCAGCGCATCGAAAAATTCATTTGAATACACACACGCCGCCCCCTCACAAGCCCGCAGCGCGTCGGCGACATCCGTGTGCCATCGCACCGGGCATGGCCATGCACGCTTCTGCTGTTGTTCGCGCAGCGCTGACGCACTCTCCACCAAGTGCCACACCACCCCACGGCGACGCCACCACGGCAGGTGACGCATCACAGCTTCCGCTAAACGCCCACTGCCAGGACCTAGCTCAATCACGTGCTGACAAGCCGTTTCCGCCAACGCCTGTTTCAACCAACACGCCACCGCCCGCCCCAGCGCAGGCGCAATTTCAGCCGTTGTGGTGAAATCCCCGCCCTTGCCGATGGCTTGAACTCGCCGTGCGTAATAGCCCCATTGCGGATGCCCCAGCGCATGCGTCATAAAATGGGCGAAACTCAGCTCCTCGCCATGTTCGCGCAACAGCCAGTCTGACAACGCCGCACGCATGACAAATTCACGGCTCCAGGCAGAGCATGGCCGATTTCATTTCACGCACCGCTTGCTCCAGTCCGACACGCATGGCACGCGCCACGATGCTATGACCGATGTTAAGTTCATGCAATCCCGCCACCGCGCGGAGATGATGAATATTGCTGTAATGAATGCCATGGCCAGCATTGACAATCAACCCCATGCACTGACCTGTGTGTGCCGCCGCCACCAACGCCGCCACCTCGCGCGTGCGCTCTGCTTCTGTAGCATTGGCAAAGGCACCGGTGTGCAGCTCGATCATCTCCGCACCCAGTTCTGCTGAGGTTTCGACTTGCTCATGCACCGGATCAATGAACAAGCTCACCCCGATCCCCACCGACTGCAACCGCCGCACGCAGTCCCCCACCTCGCGGCGCTTGCGCACCACATCCAATCCGCCCTCGGTGGTCACTTCCTCGCGCGTTTCTGGGACCAGGCAAACATAGTCCGGACGCAGCCTCAGGGCCAGTTCTAGCATTTCGGGCGTGACGCCCATTTCCAAATTCAACGGCAGCGGACTCTCAACACGAATGCGTTCAGCATCGCGCTCCTGCATGTGGCGGCGGTCTGCCCGGACGTGAATGGTGATGCCATCCGCTCCACCCAATCGCGCATCCTCACACGCCAAAACGGGACACGGTTCCGCCAATGGCGAATCAGGCAACAACGCATAACGGGCCTGCCGCAGCGTCGCGACATGATCGACATTGACTCCTAACTTCACCGACATGCCCATCACTACGGCGCAGCTCGAAGCGCTGCAACGCATTTTTTTTGCGATGTTGAATAAAAAAACACGCTTTCCCGCCCACTTGCTGCGCTTCTCCTTGCAGATGCCCGCTTTGAGACTAAGGTAACTCGCGTCCATGGAATACCTGATCAATTTCCTTTTCATTCTCGTCGTGATCCTCAGTTTTAACCTGATGATCTTCATTCACGAGTTGGGTCACTTTTGGGCGGCTCGCTGGCGCGGCTTGCGGGTGGAGCGTTTTCAGATTTGGTTCGGCAAACCCATTTGGAGCAAAACACACAATGGAGTGCAGTATGGTTTGGGCTGGATTCCCGCTGGGGGATATGTGGCCTTACCCCAAATGGCTGCCATGGAGGCCATTGAGGGCGAGACAAGCTCGGCCGAGGATCTGCCGCCGGTGAAACCTTTGGATAAAATCATTGTCGCCGTCGCCGGCCCTTTGTTTTCGCTGTTGTTGGCGCTCACGATTGCCCTAGCTGTCTGGAAAGTGGGCAAGCCAGCGGATCTGATCCCCGTGACTGAGATAGGTTACATCAAGCCCGATGGCCCAGCAGCGAAAGCGGGATTCCAGCTGGGAGATCGCATCCTGGCGGTGAATGGACAGGCCGTCGCGGGCTTCGCGGGCAGTCTCAACTGCATCACTGAGAAAATTGTGCTCAGCGAGGGCGATCACCTGCGCTTCACCGTGCAGCGTCCCGGCGAGGCCACGACACGGGAGCTGGTTTCTTCGTTCGAAACCGCACCCACCCCGTGGTATCAACGGCGCGCGATGCGCCAAATCGGCATCAGTTACCGCTCCGCCGCCGTGGTGGGCGATGTGTTGCCTAATAGCCCCGCCCAACGCGCCGGCTTGGTGGCGAATGACGAGGTCATTGCCATCAACCAACAACGCATTTACAGCCCACAAATGGTGCCCGATCTGTTGCTCGCGAACCAATATCAGCCACTCATCGCAACCGTTAAGCGCAACAACGAGGAGATTCAGGTTTCGATCACGCCTTTGAAGCCCGTGAGTCCTGCCGATCTTCCACCGATGTTAGGAATCAGCTGGCAGGCGCAAGCGATCGTGGATTCCCACTTGGTTTACCCTAATCCGTTGCAGCAATGCGCTAGTAGCGTGAAAATGATGCTCGCCACGATCGGGGCGTTGATTTCCCCGCAATCGAGCATCGGTGTGGATCAGCTGAGCGGCCCCATCAGCATTGCAAAAGCGAAGTTCGAACTCTTGCGCACGGATGCCGATGGCTGGCGTCGTCTGATCTCATTCATGGTGATGATTAACGTCAACTTAGCGATTTTCAACATGCTGCCCTTCCCCGTGCTCGATGGCGGACACACGTTGCTTTCGTTGATGGAAATGATCAGCGGACGCCGAGCCTCGCCGCGCATTCTCGGTTATGTGCAAAGCGCCTGCGCCCTGTGCCTGATGGGCTTGTTCCTGTTCATCACCAGCAAGGACATCGGTGGATTCTTTGGAGGAGAGAAACGCCGCTCCAGCACGCAGGTGATCTTCCCGGACAGCCCCCCTGCTCCAACACCCGCTCCGCATTAGCCTCGTTCGGATCAATGACTTCATGACGCCTTCACGGTGAAATGCGCAGCGACTGCCGATCGCTGGTTTGCTGGTGGTTCAGCACCTGATTCTGCAACCGTTGCTCTCGCATAAAAAATGGCTCGAACCATGTCGGTTCAAGCCATTTATCGCTTTTTCTCGCCCCGCGGAACGAGCAATCCTGCCTCACGCCTGCTTCAGCACCTCGCAGAAGCGCAAGTAAGCTTGGCTCCAGTCTTCCGCATCTTGCGGTTGATAAATCTGGAATTCAAATGATGCCTTGATCAACTCACGTGCGGTGGCGATGTCAGGCAAGAAACCCGTCGCGATCATCTGCACGGCCACATTGCCGCAAGAAGTCGCCTCCACCGGACCAGCCACCACTTCAATGCCCAGCGCATTCGCGGTCGCCTGCGCCAAATGTTGATTCTGAATGCCGCCGCCGCCGACATGCAAACGCGCAAAGTCACGCCCCGCAAAGGAGCGCAACTTGTCGTAAGTCACGCGGTATTTTAACGCTATCGAATCCGTCGCCACCCGCAAAATCGAGCCCTTGTCCTGCGGCACTTGTTGCCCCGTGCGCGCGCAAAACTGCTGAATTTTCTCAGGCATCTCCCCCGCAGTCGCAAAAATCGCATCATCAGGATCGATAAAACTACTGAATGCCGGTGCCGCCACCGCAAGATCTGCCAACGCCGCGTAGCTCAAATCATCACCCTCCAACGCCCACTGGCGCTTGCACTCCTGAATCAGCCACAGGCCAGAAATATTTTTCAAAAAGCGAATCGTGCCCGCATGACCAATCTCATTACAAAAACCCGCCGCAAAGGCCTCCTCCGACGTGATCGGTGCCGGAATCTCCAGCCCCATGATCGACCAGGTTCCCGACGATAACCACAAGCAATCCTCCGCCACCAACGGAATGCCCGCCACCGCCGACGCCGTATCATGACTGGCCGACGCGATCACCGGAATGCCCGCCATGCCGATATACTCCGCAATCTCTGCGCGAATCGGCCCCAACACCGTGCCCGGTGCCACAACCGAACCAAAAATCCCACGCGGCAAGCCCAAGGCATCAATCACCGGCCAAGCCCAATCGTTCGCGCGCGGATCAAACAACTGCGAAGTTGACGCCAACGTGCGCTCATTGGCCTTCACCCCCGTTAACCAAAATGCCAACAAATCCGGCACAAATAGCAAGCGATCCGCATGCTGCAGCGCCGTTGTCTGCCGCTGAGCCTCCGCTAACAAGTGCAGCGAACTATTGTAAAAATTCGTGCGCAATCCCGTGTGCTGATAAATCGCATGCTCCTCCATTTTCGCATGCATCACCTCCGCCATGCCCTCAAAGCGAACGTCACGATACTGATGCGGCATGTCGAGCAAACGCCCCTCACCATCCACCAAACCAAAATCGCAACCCCAGGTATCGATGCCAATCGCTGCAATCGCCGAGCCATGCAGCTGCACCGCAGCGCGCAACCCGTCTTGAATGTCACGGAACAGTCCAATGATGTTCCAATACGACCCCCCCGGCAAATCCGTGCCCGGATTGGCAAAGCGATGCACCTCCTCCAGCACCACGCGCTGACCATCGCAACGCGCCGCGATCACACGCCCCGATCCCGCTCCAAGATCAACGGATAAAAACACCTGTCCCGCACATTTCTTTTCTCCAGTCATCACCATTTTATGCAAAATTCGTTAATCAACTTCAGATAGACACAAACCTACTGCCATGCAATCCTTTATGCCGCGTCCTCCGTATTGCCGCTGCGACGTTTTTTCAGAATCGGCGGCTTCTCCCCCAGCACGACCTGACGGTTGATCGTCACCATTTCCACATCCTGGCGCGATGGCACATCATACATCACATCCAGCATGATCCGCTCCAAAATCGAGCGCAACGCCCGCGCGCCCGTGCCACGCTTGATCGCCTCCTCCGCCAAGGCCTTCAGCCCATCGCGGCTCACTGACAACTTCACCTTATTGAGCGCCAACTGCTTGGAATACTGCTTGACCAACGCATTCTTCGGCTCAGTGAGAATATTGATCAATTCATCTTCCGTCAATTGCCTCAATGAGGTCATCACGGGCAAGCGACCAATGAATTCCGGAATCAACCCAAAATGCAACAAATCCTCCGGCAATACTTGTTCCAGCAAACTTTTTTCTGAATGTTCTGACGTCTTCTCACCCCCGTGAAAACCAAGTGTATTCTTGCCCAGACGTCTCCGAATGATCTCTTCCAGCCCCACAAACGCGCCACCACAGATGAAAAGGATCTTCTCCGTGTTCACCTGAATGTATTCCTGCTGCGGATGCTTGCGCCCCCCCTGCGGCGGCACATTGCAAATCGTGCCCTCCAGAATTTTTAGCAACGCCTGCTGCACCCCCTCACCCGAGACATCCCGCGTGATCGAAACGTTCTCCGTCTTGCGTCCGATCTTATCGATTTCGTCCACGTAAATGATCCCACGCTCCGCCTTGGAGACATCAAACTCCGCCGCCTGTAACAATCGCAAAATGATGTTTTCCACATCTTCACCCACGTAACCAGCTTCGGTCAGCGTGGTCGCATCCACAATGCAAAATGGCACATCCAGCGACTTCGCCAAACTGCGTGCCAACAAGGTCTTGCCCGATCCCGTAGGCCCGAGCAACAGCACATTGGACTTCTCAATCTCCACGTCCGCAAATTCCGCCGACAAACCACTCTGATTCAAGCGCTGATAGTGATTGTAAACCGCCACCGATAGCACCTTCTTCGCCATTTCCTGACCCACCACTTGCTGGTCAAGAATCGCACGCATCTCCATCGGCGTCAGGGCAATCGACTTTTTCTCCTTCGCTAACAACGCGCGCGCTTTGTTCTCCGGTTGACGAATCTCCTTATCCAGAATGTCCGTGCACAAATCCACACATTCATTGCAAATATAAACACCAGGTCCAGCAATGAGTTTCTTAACTTCGGAGTGCCCCTTGCCGCAGAACGAACACATGGTGAGATTGGATGCGCGTGCCATAAAATCAGATTGGTAAGGGGGTGAAACTAATCCATTTGGGGTAGGCAAACAAGATGATTTCATGGCATGAACTAAAAAATCAACTTTTAGTTGTCAGACAACTTTGCCCCGTGCATCGCATTATTCTTGCAAAAGCTTGTGTTCGCGACCGCCAGTGCATTGACAGTCGGCTTGTTTTCAGATTGTCTGGGTCATGCAAGATCCGCGCATCGCTCAACTGGCTCAGCAGCTCGTCCGCTACTCCACCAAAATCAAACGTGGAGAAAACGTTTTGCTCGATCTCTATGACGTGCCGGAAACGATCGGCGTGGCTTTGATCCGCGAAATCAGACGGGTTGGTGGTCAGCCATTTGTGCGTCTTGGTTCGAATGTGATCCAGCGTGAGATGTTGCTAGGCGCGACCGCCGCACAGTATGAGACGATTTCTAAGCACTTGCTGCACGAAATGGAAGACATGCAGGCCTACATCGCGGTGCGGGGCTCACACAACATTTGTGAAACCAGCGATGTTCCTGCGGCTCGCATGCAACTGGCCATGAGCCACATGCGCAGTGTCCTGAATCACCGGATCAAAAAAACCAAGTGGTGCGTGCTGCGCTGGCCCACGGCAGCGATGGCACAGCAGGCGAGCATGAGCACCGAGGCTTTCGAGGATTTTTACTTCCGCGTCTGCTTGTTAGATTACAAGTCACTGCTACCGGCGATGAATGCTCTCAAACGCCTGATGGATCAGACCGATCACGTTCGCATCACCGGCCCGGGCACCGATCTGCAGTTCAGCATCAAGGACATCCCTGCCATTGTCTGCGGCGGCAACTACAACATTCCCGATGGCGAGGTCTTTACCGCACCCGTGCGCGATTCCGTGCAGGGGTGCCTTCACTACAACGCCCCCACGATTTATCAAGGCATTGCCTTTGATGACATTCGACTGCGCTTCGAAAACGGCAAAATCGTCCACGCCGAGGCCGGCAACAAGACCAAGGAGCTGAATCGCATTCTCGATTCCGATGCCGGTGCTCGCTACATTGGCGAGTTTGCGCTGGGATTCCATCCTCACATTCTGGAGCCGATGCGCGATATTTTGTTCGACGAAAAAATCGCGGGCTCATTTCACTTCACACCGGGTCAGGCATACGACGAAGCCAATAACGGCAATCAATCCCAAGTTCACTGGGACATGGTCTGCATCCAACGCAAGAACTGGGGCGGCGGCGAGATTTGGTTCGATGGCAAATTGGTGCGCCAAAATGGCATTTTCCTGCCGAAGGCGCTCCAACCCCTCAATGGCTAAGCCCTTGCTGTCACGTCACTCCCGTTGGCCGGTTTAGAGAATTTTCATTGTGCATCGGCATGAACTGCGCTTTACCCTATTGCCATGAACGAGGAGGAGAAGACGCAACACATCGTGTTAATCGGCTTCATGGGCTGTGGCAAATCGACCATTGGCGCGGAGCTGCGACGCATGCTGGGCTACCGGTTGATCGACATGGATAGCGAGATTGAAAAACGTGCCGGCTGTCGCATCGTGGAGTTGTTTGCTCGCGAGGGCGAAGCGGGTTTCCGCGCGCGCGAACATGCCTTGTTGCAGGAGCTGGGCAAAATCGGCAAAGCGCCGATGATCATTTCAACGGGCGGAGGCGTCGTGCTGTTGCCCGAAAACCGCTGCCTGCTGCCCCAGCTGGGATATGTCGTGTGGCTGAAAGCGGACGCGGCACTGATTTACGAGCGCACCCGCCGCAGCCGCTCGCGTCCCATCTTGCAGTGCGACAATCCCCGCGAGCGCATCCGCGTGCTGCTGGAGGAGCGCACACCGCTCTACCGCGAGTGCGCGCATCTGAGCATCGATGTCGGTGGGCTCAACAAAAGCGAAATTGCTAGCGGCATCATCGACAGCGCCCGCTATCACTTTTCCCAACCTCTCGCCGGCTGATGCAGCTGAGTCCCGACCAGCGTGAGTCGTTGCGCGCCGAGGCCCAAGCCTGCGGTTTCGTGGCCTGTCGCTTTGCTGCGGCCGCGCGCGCTGACCACGCCGATGCCTTTTTGCAATGGATCGAGGAGGGTGCCCACGCGGAGATGGCTTGGATGGCGCGCGACCCTCAGCGCCGCTGTGACCCGCGCGAAGTCCTCCCCGGTTGCGCCACGGTGATCTGCCTCGCCAGCAATTATTTTCCTGGCAACTCCCCTCCACAGCCGCGCAATTACCAAATCGCCCGCTACGCGTGGAACGATGACTACCACGATGTCCTGCTGGAGCGGCTGAAGCGGCTCGATGCCTGGCTGCAGCAGCACGGCGGCGTGCAGCGTTACTACGTTGACACCGGTCCGGTGCTGGAACGCGATTTCGCCAGCACGGCGGGACTCGGGTGGAATGGAAAAAGCACGGTGCAAATCCATCCGCGCTACGGCACGTGGCTGTTTTTGGCAGAAATACTCACCACCCTGCGCATCGCGGCGGATGAACCTATGGCCGATCACTGTGGCAAGTGCACACGCTGCATCGATGCCTGCCCCACCGGAGCGATCACCGCGCCACACCGAGTCGATGCCCGGCGCTGCTTGTCCTACTGGTCGATCGAGCACAAGGGCAGCATCCCGCTGGAAATTCGCCGCGCCATGGGCGATCGCGTTTATGGCTGCGATGCCTGCTTGGCCATTTGCCCGTGGAATCGTTTTGCTCAAATTTCCCAAGAAGCGCAATTCCATGCCCGTAGCTCGATTTTCGAGCACCAGCTGCGCGATTTTCTGGACTTCGATGACGCAACCTTTCGCCAAGTTTTTGCAAGGTCGCCGATCAAACGCATCAAACGCCCGCGCTGGTTGCGCAACGTCTGCGTCGTGCTCGGCAACGTCGGTCATGCCGCTGACCTCCCTGCCCTGCATCGCGCCGCTGCCGATGCCGATCCACTGATCGCGGAACACGCCGCATGGGCCATCACGCAGATCCAACAACGGCTTGCATCGCTTGTTTGAAATAACTTGATTCTTGCGCTTGGAACTTCGTCGCCCATGGTCCATAGTTTCGCCATGGCTACAGTAGCACTTGTGGGGCGCCCAAACGTTGGGAAGTCCGCTTTATTTAATCGATTAGCGGGACGCCGCATCGCCATTGTCCACGACCAACCTGGCGTGACGCGGGATCGCTTGTCCGCGCCGGCGGGCTTAACCACCCGCCCCTGCGATGTGATGGACACGGGAGGCATCGGCATGGAAATTGAAGACGGTTTCGGCGAGCGCGTGGCGTTCGAGGCACAAGTCGCGATCGAGACCGCTGCGCTGATTTTATTCGTGGTCGATGCCCAAGATGGCCTCACACCGGTCGATCTGGCGCTCGGTCAACTGCTGCGCAAGTCCGCCACCCCCGTGCTGCTGGTGCTCAACAAGGTCGATCACGATAAACACGAAGGCGCGTGGACGGACTTCGCCAAGCTCGGCTTGGGCGACGGCATCGCGGTCTCAGCCGAGCATGGACGTAATATCGGTGCGCTGGTGGATGCCATCGATGCTGTGCTCGCGAGCATGAACATCGCTGAAAAAAATCCCGACGCCGCTGCCGATCCCGCTGCCGCACCGAAGAGCGAGGGCGTGCGGCTGGCGATTGTCGGGAAACCGAATGCGGGGAAGTCATCTCTGGCCAACGCCATCGTGCAAGATGAGCGCACGATCGTGTCGCCCATCGCTGGCACCACGCGCGATGCCGTGGACCTGCCCTGTGAGTTCCTTGGTCAGACCTTCACCCTCATCGATACCGCTGGGCTGCGTCCGCGTTCCAAGCGCGACACTTCGGTTGAGGTTTTTTCTGCCATGCGCTCGGAAAAAGCGATTCGTCGCGCCGATCTCGCCCTGCTGGTGATCGATCTCGCCGCTGGCATCACCGCGCAAGACCGCAAGATTGCGCAGAAAATCAAAGAGTTTGAGAAACCTTGCCTGATTGTGCTTAATAAGTTCGATCTCTATCACCCCGATGCCCGCAAGCGCGCGCGACTCGATTCCGCTGAGGAACATGTGCGCCGCGAGCTGTTTTTCCTCGATTACGCGCCGTTCGTGACCGTTTCGGCCAAGGAGGGGCAATCCATCGATACCGTGCTGCGCGAGGTGATGAAGATTCAAAAACAAGCCCAACAGCGCCCGAGCACCGGGCAACTCAATCGTTTGTTACAAAAGGCCATCGAAGCCAATCCGCCGCCGATCGATAACAAATTGCGCAAGCGACTCAAGCTTTACTACGCGACGGTGGCAACGGATCGCACCAGCCCGAGCATTCCGGTGCCGACTTATATTTTGTTCGTGAATGACAAACACCTGCTCTCCACCAGTTATGCGCAATACCTCTCCCACCAACTGCGCGAATCACACCCGGCTCCGGGGATTCCGATCATTTTTTCGCCGCGCACACGCGAACGTCGCGATCTCAGCGATGTGTTCACTCACAAGTCCCACTGAAGCATCACCATGGCGTTGATCAATGTGCAAGGACTCAGCACCCGCTTCCACACGCGACGCGGGCTGTTGCCAGCGGTGCAGGATGTCTCCTTCACTCTGGAGCGCGGCGGCAGTCTGGGCATCGTTGGCGAATCCGGTTCGGGCAAATCGGTGACCTGTTACTCGCTGCTCGGATTATTGCCACGCCCGCCCGCAGAGATTCACGCGGGAACGGCTGATTTCTATCCGCACGCCAACGCGCCCGGCATGGATTTGCTGCAGCTGCCTGAATCAGAACTGCGCCGGGTGCGGGGAAAGCACATCGGCATGATTTTTCAGGACGCCATGACCGCGCTGAACCCATACTTGAGCATCGCCACGCAATTGACCGAAACCCTGCGCCAGCATGAGGCCATCTCACGCCACGCTGCCCGCGATCAGGCGATTGCTGCGCTGCAAGCTGTTGGCGTGCGCGATGCGGCACAACGGATCGATCAGTATCCACACCACTTTTCCGGTGGCATGCGCCAGCGAGTGATGATCGCCATGGCCATGATCACCCAACCACAGCTGCTGATCTGCGACGAACCCACCACGGCCCTCGATGTCACGGTGCAAGCCCAGGTGCTGGAACTCCTGTCCGAGCGCCAAAAACAAGGCACGGCGCTGATTTTTATCAGTCACGACCTCGCCGTGGTGGCGTCGATTTGTGAAACCATCCACGTCATGTATGCGGGCCGGGTGGTGGAGTCCGCGCCGCGCGAGCTGCTGTTTTCCCATCCGCGTCATGCCTACACCCGCTCGCTGCTGCGAGCGATTCCTGCCTTGCACTCTCGCCATGAAACATTGCACGCGATTCCTGGACAGGCCCCGTCGCTGATCAACCTACCCGCTGGTTGCGCGTTTCGCCCACGCAATGTCATCGGTCGCGCCGATTTGTGCTTGCAGGACAAGACACCGCCCCTCATTGAGATGGCGCCGCGCCACTGGGTGCAACATTGCCCTGGTTGTCTGGCTTGATCATTTCTTGTTTCCGTCTTACTTTCCCACACATGAATTCCGATTTCATCCGCAACGCTCTAAGCACCATTCGCTATCCCGGTTACTCGCGCGATATTGTTTCGTTTGGCTTGGTGAAGGACATCAGCTTCTCCGCTGGTGAGGTGGTGGTGCGCATCGAGATCGCCACGCGCGATGCCAGCATTCCAGAGCAAATTTACAAGCAATGCCATGAGGTGCTCGCGCAACTTCCAGACGTTCAGAGCGTCAAGGTCGCGATCGACATCAAGGAACCCAAGACCAGCGTCGCCACCGAGGGCTCCGGCACCGGTTCGTCCTCGATCCCTGGGGTAAAAAAAATCATCGCCGTCGCCTCGGGTAAGGGAGGGGTCGGGAAATCGACAGTCACCACCAACCTCGCTGTGGCGCTGGCGCGGCAAGGCTTGCGCGTTGGTTTGTGCGATTGCGATCTTTATGGTCCATCTGCGGCGATGATGTTGGGCAATCGCGAGCGACCCATGGTGAATGAACAAGATGAACTCATCCCCGCCGAGGCGCATGGCATTCGCTTCATGTCCATGGGACTGATGCTGGATGAGCAGTCGCCGGTGATTGTGCGCGGTCCCTTGGCCACACGCTACACGCAACAATTTCTTCGCCAGGTCGCGTGGGGAGAGCTGGATGTGTTGCTGCTGGATCTGCCGCCGGGCACGGGAGACATTCAGCTCACCATCGTGCAAACGGTGGCACTACACGGCGCGGTCATTGTCACCACGCCTCAACCGGTGGCGCTGATCGATGCGCGCAAGGCCGTCGCGATGTTTGCCAAGGTCAACGTGCCCATCCTTGGTCTGATCGAGAACATGGCGTGGTTTGAGTGCGATCACGGTCAGCGCTACCATTTGTTTGGCGAAAATGGTGGGGTCCAAGAAGCCGAACGCTTGCGCCTGCCATTGCTCGGGCAAATTCCGATCAATATCGCCACCCGTCTCGGCGGAGACCTGGGTAGCCCCGTCGCGTTGCTCGACGGCCCCAGCAACGCTGCTGCCGCGGCCTTCCACAGCGCCGCACGCCAGCTTTTTCCCTGAAATCTGCCAGCCGTCGCGACCTGTTGTCGTGTGACTCGCGTTGGCTGATTGTGAGATGCTTCCCCATCGAGACGGCCAACACTTGATGATGATCGCTTGCCTTGAGGAGATACGAAAGCTTTTTCCGGCAGCAAACGCCCACAATGAAATTCGCCACTCCATGCCTGTGAATGCAACAGAACTGAACAAAGACCACGGGTCCTCTGCGATCTTATTCAAGAACTAAACCATGACAAGCATCCAACAGCGCGCTGCCCTCCAGCGGCAAATCTGGCAGATCGCCAACGACGTGCGCGGCTCGGTCGATGGCTGGGATTTCAAGCAGTATGTCCTCGGCACCCTGTTCTACCGCTTCATCAGCGAAAACTTCGCCGCCTACATCGAGGCCGGTGATCCGGAAATCCATTACGCGGAGTTGGCCGACAGCGTCATCACGCCGGCAATCAAGGACGATGCCATCAAGACCAAGGGCTACTTCATCTACCCCAGCCAACTCTTTTCCAAAGTTCTCGCCACGGCGGACACCAACGAGAACCTCAAAACCGACCTCGCCGCCATCTTTTCGGCCATTGAAAGTTCCGCCAATGGCTATCCCTCGGAACAGGACATCAAGGGCTTGTTTGCGGATTTCGACACCACCAGCAACCGCCTCGGAAACACCCTCACCGATCCCCACTTCCTCGGCGACAAGCCCTTCGATGCCATCGTGGCGGAAATTGAATCCAATGAGCAAGTTACAATGCACGATGCACAATGAAAGAGAATGTAATTAGAAAGGAGAGCACAAATTTTGCCGTGCGGGTGATACGGCTGTATCAGCACCTCACTGATAAAAAGCGTGAGCTTGTGCTTTCGAAGCAACTTTTGCGGAGTTGGACAAGCATTGGAGCCAATGTGCGAGAAGCTGAACGCGCTCAGAGCAAGAAAGACTTCATTTCAAAAATGAACATCGCACTCAAAGAGCTGCCGAGAGCGAATACTGGATCGAACTACTGCACAAAACCGACTATCTCAACGAATCAGAGTTGATTAGTATTGGTAGCGACTGCGGCGAACTCAATCGCCTCCTCATCGCCATCGACAAAACCTCAAACACATCACTGTAACCTCAAAATTGGGCATTGGGCATTGGGCATTGAATCAACCATGAGCAAAAAGAAAAAACAGGAGATTTCCATCCGTTCCTCCGCCGCGGAATATCTCACCTTTGTAGCGGCTGGGGGCGGCTGAGGCTAGCGTAGAAATGCGCTACGAAGATGAAAACGTCTGGCTCACGCAGAAGCTGATGGCCACGCTTTACGATGTCTCCGTCCCCACCATCAACCAGCACCTGAAGCGCATTTTCAGCGACAGCGAACTGGAGGAAAGTTCAGTTGTTAAGCAATACTTAATAGCTGCCGCCGACGGCAAGAATTACCTCACGAAGCACTACTGCCTGCAAGCCATCATCGCCGTAGGCTTCAAGATCGAGAACGAGCGCGCTGTCCAGTTCCGCAAATGGGTAAACCAGATCGTGAAGGATTACACCATCCAAGGCTGGACAATGGATGCCGAACGCCTCAAAATGGGAGGAACTCATCACCGATGAGTTCTTTGAGCGGCAGCTCGAAAAAGTTCGCGAAATCCGACTCTCAGAGCGCAAGTTCTACCAGAAGATCACGGACATTTATGCCACCGCGCTGGACTACGACCCGTCTGCCACGGCCACGTAGCGTTTCTTTGCTGCCGTGCAAAACAAGATGCACTACGCCATTCATGGCCAGACGGCGGCAGAGGTGATCGTGGACCGTGCCGATCACCAAAAGCAGCACATGGGACTGACCACCTGGGAGGCCGCCCCCAATGGGAAAATCCAGCGTTTCGATGTAGCCGTCGCCAAAAACGACCTCTCAGAAAACGAGCTGGGGCAGATGTAGCGCATCGTCTCCGCCTACCTCGACATGGCCGAAATGCAGGCGTTGAGAAAGATCCCCATGACCATGGAGGATTGGGAAAAGCGTCTCAGCGGCTTCCTGCAGCTATGGGAACGCGAAATCCTTCAAGACGCAGGCCGCGTCACGGCTGAATTGGCAAAGAACCATGCCGAAAGCGAGTTCGAGAAATACCGCATCATCCAAGACCGTCTCTACGTGTCCGACTTCGATAAACAAATCCTCGCGCTCGAAAACAACGTCATGCCACGATCAGGGCAGCCAACTGACAACCCAAAGTTGACAGTTCAAAAACAGGCGAAAAAAGAGAGTCGCAAGAAAGGAGGCAAGCATGAGTGAAATGAGCTACATGGAAAAACTGCTCGATGGTGTGGAGGTGGCGTGGAAGACGCTTGGAGAGGTGGGCGAGTTCGTTCGCGGCTCAGGGATTCAAAAATCGGATTTCACAGATACAGGTGTTGGTTGCATTCATTACGGGCAAATTCATACGCATTACGGAACATCGGCTGCAAAAACAAAGTCGTTCATTACCCCTGGTTTACTTCCCGTTTGAGAAAGGCGTTCACAGGCAATCTTGTGATCGCGACCACCAGCGAAGATGATGGAGCGGTTGCGAAGGCCGTTGCTTGGCTCGGTAAAGAGGCCGTCGCCGTGAGCACAGATGCCTATACTTACAGGCAATCTCTTGATCCAAAATACATGGCGTATTTCTTTCAAACTGAATTTTTCCAATCACAGAAGAGATCCTGCATCACCGGCACAAAGCTGCGCCGGATTTCGGGCGACAGTCTCTCAAAAATCCAAATCCCCATCCCGCCCCTGCATGTCCAAAAAGAAATCGTCCGCATTTTGGACACCTTCACCGAGCTGACCACCGAGCTGACCAACCGCAAAAAACAATACATCCACTACCGCGATCTGCTGCTGAGCTTCCCGAAAAAGGATTTTTAACCACGGAAGGCACGGAAATGAAATTGATGTTGGAAGAAGAGACTTATGCGATACGGGTGCCGTGTTTGAAGTCTATAAAGAAATGGGCTGCGGGTTTCTGGAGGCGGTGTATCTGGAGTGCTTGGAACAGGAGTTGTCTCAGCGGGGGATTGCGTTTGTTACCCAGAAGGAACTTCGGCTTACCTAGAAATCCGAAATTCTCCAACAAACCTACAAACCCGATTTCATTTGCCACGATCAAATCATCGTCGAGATCAAGGCGGTAAAAGAAATTGCCCCTGAACACAAAGCCCAAGTCTTCAACTATCTCAAAGCAACCCGGCTCAATCAGGGGCTGCTCATTAATATTGGCAGTTACCCCAAAGCCCAAATCGAACGTTTTGTCCTCTAAACTTTCCGTGTATTCCGTGCCTTCCGTGGTTAAATTTTTTCCTTGGTCATGATCGAAACCAAAACCATCGCCGAAACCTACCAGAGCGAGGACGACTTAGAGCGGGAGCTAAAAAAGCGCGGAGTCGCCATCCGCGAGGCTTTCAACCAGGTTCACCGTTATAGCAAGGAGAGCTTCAACAGCGAGCATTCGCTTTTCAAGTTCCTGCAATTGTTCGTCATCTCCAACGGTAGCCTCCCGCCACTTCAACCCAGTGTCAAAACTTCCGATGCAACCGGTCGGCAGATTTTCCTCACGACACAGCTTGACCTCGTTTGCGTTTCCTCCTACCCTGTGCCGTCATTTTGCGCCTATGAACATCCACGAGTATCAAGCCAAGGAATTATTTGATCGCTTTCAAGTCCCAAGCCCCAAAGGCAAGGTGGCGGGAAGCCCTGCCGAAGCCGAGCAAGCAGCCGCGGAAATTGGCGGTAGCAACTTGGTCATCAAAGCCCAAGTTCACGCCGGAGGCCGTGGCAAAGGTCATTTCAAAAATGGATTTCAGGGTGGCGTTCATTTGATCGACTCTCCAGCTCAAGCGGCGGAATACGCCACGCAGATGCTTGATCAGGTGCTCGTGACCAAGCAAACAGGCGAACAGGGCCGCTTGGTGCGCAAGGTGATGATCGCGGAGTCCGTGGATATCGTTCACGAGTATTACTTGGCCATTCTCATGGATCGCAGCACCTCGCGCCCCGTGATTGTGGCATCCACTGCTGGCGGCATGGACATTGAAGAGGTGGCTCATCAAACCCCTGAGAAAATTGTCCGCCAATTCATCCATCCTTTGCTCGGATTGCAAGCTTACGAGGTGCGCAAACTGAGTGCCGCGCTGGGTTTTGGCGGGGATCAAGCCAAACAATTCGCCAAGCTGATCAACAATCTCTACGCACTGTTCCTTCAATGCGATTGTGCGATGGTCGAGATCAACCCTCTGGTCACCACGCCAGATGGTCGCGTCTTGGCCTTGGATGCGAAATTTGGTTTCGATGACAACGCGCTCTACCGCCACCCAGACATTGTCGCGATGCGCGATACGGATGAGGAAGACCCTCGCGAAGTTGCTGCCTCTGAGCACGAACTCAATTACATTGGTCTCGATGGCAATATCGCTTGTCTCGTCAACGGTGCGGGGTTGGCCATGGCGACGATGGACATCATCAAGCACTTCGGCGGTGAACCGGCCAATTTCCTGGATGTCGGTGGTGGTGCCTCTCGCGAGCAGGTCACGGCGGCTTTCAAAATCATCTTGGGTGACCCGAATGTGCGCGGGATCATGATTAACATTTTCGGCGGGATCATGGATTGCAATGTGATTGCGGAGGGCGTCATCGCCGCTGCCAAGGAAACAGGCCTGCCTCTTCCCTTGGTGGTGCGTCTGGAAGGCAACAATGTCGAAACCGGAAAAGCCACTCTCGCCGCCAGCGGCTTAAACATCACCACGGCTAGCACAATGGCAGAGGCAGCTGAAAAAATCGTTGCTCTCGTGCACTAACCCTGTTTGTCCACCTAACCTCATCTTTTTTTATGTCCATTCTCGTCAATGAATCCACCAAAGTTCTGATCCAAGGCATCACCGGCAGCTTCGGTGCTCGTCACGCGCAATTGTCCCTCGCCTATGGCACCCAAGTTGTTGCGGGTGTCACGCCGGGCAAAGGTGGTCAGTTTTTCGAAAACACGGTGCCGATTTTCAACGGTGTCGCCGAAGCTGTGAGGGAAACCGGTGCCACGGCTTCCGCGATTTTTGTTCCACCACCCTTCGCTGCGGATGCGATTTTAGAAGCCGCGGATGCTGGAGTTGAGCTGATTGTTGCCATCACTGAGGGGATTCCTGTGATGGACATGATGCGGGTGAAGGAAGCCCTGCGCGGGTTGCCGTGTCGCTTGATTGGACCCAATTGCCCAGGACTCGTCACTCCCGGATTGGGCGAGAAGAGCCATGGTGGCTGTCGCATCGGCATTGCACCCGGCTACATTCATCAGCGTGGCAACGTGGGGGTGGTGTCCCGCTCGGGCACGCTGACTTATGAGGCTGTCTGGCAGCTCACGCAGTTGGGATATGGTCAGAGCACCTGTGTCGGCATCGGCGGTGATCCGATCAACGGCACCTCGCACCTCGATGTGTTGAAGATGTTCCAGGAGGATCCCGAAACCGAAGCCATCATCATGATCGGCGAAATTGGTGGCACGGCTGAGGTCGAGGCCGCACGCTGGGCCAAGGAGCACTGCACCAAGCCGATTGCTGGTTTCATTGCGGGCGCCACTGCACCTCCGGGACGCCGCATGGGCCACGCTGGTGCGATCGTTGGTGGCGAGGAAGACACCGCAGAGGCGAAAAAACGCATCTTGGTGGAGTGCGGCATTGCTGTGGCGGAGACACCCAGCGACATGGCTCACACGTTGCTGCAAATCTGGGGCAAATAACCGCCCGCTGGAAACGATCGAATGCGCTCGATCATACAAACGCGCCACCCAACCGTGGCGCGTTTTTTTGGGTTTCAGATTGTTTTGAGCGGACGATTTTGCATGGGCTTTCAGCACGACCGTGGCTCGGCCTCGCAACCATCTCGGCACCGCAAAAAAACTATGGCAAATCGAACAACGATGTCACCGACTGCCCGCCATTGATGCGGCGGATCGCTTCAGCCAACAAAGGCGCAATCTCCACTGCATGGACTTTTTCGCCATGCGCCATCGGCACCGAATCTGTCGTGATGATCTGCTCAATGGCCGAATCACGAATCCGCTCACGCCCGAGTTGTCCCAGCACCGCGTGGGACACTCCCGCATAGATACGCCTCGCTCCGTTTTCGCGCAAAATTGCCGCCGCCGCGCACAGCGTCCCCGCTGTTTCCGTCATGTCATCCACCAGCAACACATCGCGATCCTTCACATCGCCGATCACGTTCATCGCCTCCACCTGCGTGGCACTGATCCGATGCTTCGCCACAATCGCCAGCTCCGATCCCAACGCATCGGCGTAGGCACGCGCCATTTTCACCCCACCCACATCGGGCGAAACCACCGTCAGATTCCCATCAGCTCCCGCTCCTTGCTCGCGCAAGTATCCAATCAATGCTGGCTTGGCATACAAATGATCGACCGGAATGTCAAAAAATCCCTGAATCTGCGGGGCGTGCAAATCCATCGTCAACACCCGATCCACCCCCGCCTTGGTCAGCAAATTTGCCACCAATTTCGCCGTGATCGGCACCCGCGGCTGATCCTTGCGATCTTGACGTGCGTAGCCAAAAAATGGCATCACCGCCGACACCCGCCCCGCGCTCGCTCGGCGTGCCGCATCCACCATGATCAATAGCTCCATGATGTTATGGTTGGTCGGCGGACACGAAGGCTGAATGATGAACACATCACCACCGCGAATGTTCTCATTGATTTTTACAAAAGTCTCCCCATCGGGAAACGCGGTCACATGCACATCGGCTAATTTTGTCCCCAAACAACTCGCAATTCGTTCGGCCAAAGCTCGGTGTGCAGTTCCGCTGATGATTTTCATGTGCGCGTTAGAATGAAACAATCACTCCACCTTGGCAACGCTAGACTTACGAGAACTCCAAAATGCCAATGGCGACGCAAGGCAGCACAAGGACGGAACCTGCCTGTTCTATCGAGCAAATCGCCCCAATACAGGATGGGAAGGCATCGGAA
Source organism: uncultured Verrucomicrobiales bacterium (assembly GCA_964599325.1). Taxonomy (GTDB): domain Bacteria; phylum Verrucomicrobiota; class Verrucomicrobiia; order Verrucomicrobiales; family Akkermansiaceae; genus UBA956. The sequence continues at coordinate 65,174 of CAZREM010000011.1, forward strand.
TTCAGGAAAACAAGCCAATGCGGCGAGTAAGCGGTTGCACGGCCATGATGGCACATGCTTGAATCAACGCGTGCTGCCAGCCGAAGAGTTCGATCGCCATGACACCCACAGCCAGCGGAGCGCGTGTCGCGGCCGCAATGATCGTGACCATCGCCATAGCGACGGTGAACGGTGTCGGAGCATGACTGAGTTGCGCCACAAGATTGCCCATACTCGCGCCCATGAAGCACAGCGGTGTGAATTCGCCACCGCGAAAACCAACGGCAAGCGTCACAGCGGTCAAGCACAGCTTCCACCACCAAGTCCAACTGCCCACGACATCGGGCTGAAAGCATGAAACAATCGTCACCGCCTGGGCATCGGCGCTGCGCACACCCAGACCCAAGCAATCGCGCTGCCCCGCCGCAAAGGCAATACCAAGCACAAGCAACGCGCCAACAAACGGCCGCCATAAACTCTCACCCCACACAGCCACGGTCCATCGCTGCAGCGATTGCTGCAAGCCATGATACAACTGATACATGCCGCCAACCAACAGCGCCAGCATCCCCGCTAGGCTAAGTTGCTGGAACCAATTTAACGACAAAGAACCCGCGTCCCCCGCCGGACCCAAGGCATGATAATTCACATGCTGCACCCCGAACCCGTCGCACACGACCACTGCTGTCCACGCCGACACCATCACGACGCCTAACAACAGTAACGACCGCCGTTCGCGCGCGATTTCCCACACCAATAATCCTGCCGCCCATGGCAACCCAAACACCGCCGCCATGCCCGCAGCCATGCCAGCCGCGAGCAACAGTGGGCGGGCCGATTGTTCCAAGCGAAACACCCGACTCGCCGCTGCGGCCACCCCACCCCCCAACTGCAATGCTGCCCCTTCTGCTCCTGCGGAACCGCCACACAGATGAGTTGCCCATGTCGATAGCATGATCGCGGGAGCCATCGCCCCAGAAACCCGCCCTTGGCCGCGCCGGATTTCATCAAGAAGTCCACGATTGCCGCTCGCCACATCTCCGCCAAGCCATCGATAAGCCAGCAGCGTCAACACCCCCACCACCGGCAGCCCCGCCATTAACCACGGCTGAGCCTCGCGCCATTGTTGGACAACCTGCAAACCACAGTAGAACAACGCCCCCAACGCACCCGCCAGAATTCCCACGGCCACCACCGCAAGCCATAGGCGCAACGGCGCGATCATCCCTGCGCGCTGCTCAGGGGTCGATTCTCGCATCTCACCCATTTTTCGCCATTTCCATGTCATTGACCGATTGCTTCGCCTTCAAATCACCTGCCCACAACCAGCACCAAATTCGACGCATGGCGACGATGACCGACTCCCCAATCAAGAAAATCGAGGGAATCAGCATCAGCGTGATCACGGTCGAAAACAAAATCCCGAACGCAAGCGACACGGCCATCGGCACGAGAAATTGACCCTGGGTGGAGCGATCCAACATCGTCGGCACCAAACCGACAAACGAGGTCAGCGAAGTCAACAAAATCGGACGAAATCGTTTCGTTCCCGAACCCACCACGGCATCGAGCAAGTCATGCCCTTGCGCTCGATACTGATTGATAAAATCGATCATGATGATCGCATTATTCACCACAATGCCAGCCACCGCCAAAATGCCAAAGGCGGATAAAAAAGACGGCACCACCCCCATCACCAAGTGGCCGATCAGGGCACCAATGACCCCAAAAGGAATGGCAAGCATGATATAAAGAGGCTGAATCAACGAGCGGAACGGCCAAGCCAGCATGGCATAGAACACCAATAAAATGCCGCAGGCACCATAAACCAAACGCCGATTGGTGGATTCGTGCTCGGCGAGATAACCGGTGAAACGCCAATTGAGATCGGGAAAATCACGACACATCGCCTGCAATTTTGGCTCCAAATGATGCGCGATCTCCACGATGTCCACGGTGTCATTATCCGCCTGCCCCCATAATGTCACCGCTTGGGCACCATCGACACGCGAAATCTCAGCCCGAGCCTGACCAACGCTCACCTCGGCAACGGAATTGAGCGGGGCATCGCCACCATTGGGCGTGCGAATGCTCATTTCTTGCAATGTTTGCAAATTTTGGCGCAATTCCAGCGGCAAGCGCACCATCACGCGAATGTCATCGCCATCGCGCTGGACTCGCTGGACTTGTTCGCCAAAAAAAGCAGAACGCACCTGGCGCGCCAGCTCGCGCTGATTCAAGCCCAAGGCCTCGCCCTCGGGACGCAGGCGCACCACAATTTCCTCACGTGTTTTCGCCAGATTAGAACCCGTCGAGGCGATGCCGGGATAGGCGCGCAGCAACGCCTCGTAGGAATCGATCAACGCATCGCGCTCTGCCGTCGCCGGGCCACGAATCTCGATTTTGACTGCTTCACCGCCTGACTTGCCTTTGAATCCCGAGCCCCGGTCCGCACTAATCCAGAACGACTGCGCATCATCGACAGGCCCACAAAGCTGTGTCCAACGCTTCGCGATCTCGCTGCTGCGCGGCCCTGGCTGAGTCGCGCGCATCGCGGAATCCAGCACCTCAACCACGACATAACCTTGCTTGACGTCAATCGAATTGTTTCCCGACCAGCCGCCGGATGAAGTCAGAATATTGGTCACGAGGGATTCGCCCGTGAGCGGATCGACAAACTCGGTGCGCAACTTCTCTGCTTCGGCCGCAACTCGTTGCACCGTGGCATCGGTTTGCGCTAGCTTCGTGTCACGTGGCATGCTGATGCTGGCAATGATGCGATTTTTCTCCAGCGCCGGCATCATCACAAAACCCTGCCGCCCGCTCTGTATCAATCCGAGAGCCGCCATCGCCATGGCGAGAAAGAACGCTGCGGTGGCGTAGCGATGACGAATCGTCCAATGCAAAAACGGCTGAAAATAGTTCTCCACCCATCGCTCCAGCGCCTCGGCCAAACGTGACTGCATGCGCAGCAGCAGGTTGTTCGATTGCCACTGCGAACGCAAAAAGCGCATGCGCGAAGGCAAAATCAGCATCGCCATCATCAGCGAAAACAGCAGCACCATCGCGATGATTGGCGGCACTTGTTTGGTGATATTGCCATAAAAGCCCTCAAAAAACATCAAAGGCACAAACGCAATGATCGTCGTCAACGTGCCAAACGTCGCCGGCATGGCAATCTCGCGTGCGCCTTGAATCGCCGCTTGCAGTGGATCGAGACCCGTTTGCATCTGCGTGAAAATGTTTTCCGAGCTAACAATCGCATCGTCCACGATCAATCCCACAGCGATGATGAAAGCAAACAAGCTCATCACATTCAGACTCAACCCAAAAAACGGCATCAGCCACAAAGTTCCCGCAACGGATACCGGAATCGCCATCACCACCCATAGCGCGATGTCCGGACGCAGGAACAGACCGATGACAATGAGCACTAAACAGCACCCCTCCATCATCGTGCGCCCCAACGATCCGAGCCGCGCCTGCAATTCGATCGAGGAATCATCCCACAGCGTGAGTCGAATCCCCTCGGGAAACCGTTGCGCGGTCTCGCCAACGTATTTTTTCACCGCTTTGGCGATTTCGAGCGCACTCTCATCATTCATGCGCAACACCTCGACCAACAACGCGGTGGTGCCGTTCATCCGAATGATCTTGCGGCTTTCCTCGAAACCATCACGAATGATGGCAACGTCTTGCAGTTGCAACTGCGTTCCGTTTTTCGCCCGCACCAGGATGGAAGCAAATTGATCTCGACTGTAAGCTTGGGCTTGCGTGCGAATCATCAAGTTGCCCTCCTGAGTCTGAATCTGACCAGCTGGCAAGTCCAGTGAACTGCGCCGCACCGCATCCGTGAGGTCACCGAAACTCAAACCATAATCGCGCAGCCGCTGCGGATCCGCCTCGATCGCGATTTCCCGTGGCGAAGCACCGAGCACATTGGCCTGCGATATGCCCGGCAAGGCGATCAGGTCATCGCGCACGCGCCGCGCCGCCCGCAGCAAATCCTCCTCACCCATGTTGCCGACCACCCCAACCTTGATCACATCGAACCACTTGTTCGAATCCGGCACTTCCAGTTGCGGGGGCTCAACTTCGGCAGGAAAGGTGGTGATCCCCGCGATCAGCGGGCGGATGGTGTCCATCAAGCGATTGGGATCCGTTAGCAAATCCGCTTTCACCACGATGATCCCCACTCCCGCACGCGCCTCGGAACGCACACTGTCTTTTCCGGGCACCGACTCCAACACGCGCTCGATGGGGATGAGCACGTTGCGCTCCACATCCGCAGGACTAGCGCCACGGTAGGGAACGGTGATATTAACTTCGTCAAAACGAATGCTAGGGTTTACCTCCAAGGTCACCCGCTGATTCACTGACCATAAACCTAGCAGCACCATCACCGCCGCCGCCACTGCCGCCGCTAAGTGATTTCGTGCAAACCAGGCAATCATTTTTCCTCAGATTTCTTCAACTTTTCCCGAATCACGGTCACAACCATCGGCAACAGCGAAATGCCGATAATGGCAAATACGACCATTTCAAAATTATGTTTCACAAATTCCATGCCACCGAACAAATAACCCGCCGGTAACAGCAAACCAACCCACAACAACGCTCCAATCACGTTGTAAGTCATGAACTGACGGTAGCACATCTGACCCGTCCCAGCCACGAAGGGGGCAAAGGTGCGCACAATCGGCACAAACCGCGCGATGATCAGTGTTTTGCCACCGTAACGGTCGAAAAATGAGTGGGTTTTATCGATGTGCTCCTGTTTCACGATTTTCGGGAAGCGGTTGACCAACCACTGCCCCGCGTAGCGCCCAATCCAGTAATTAACCGAGTCGCGAGCAATAGCCGCCACTAGCATCACCGCCGCGCTGACCCACACATTCAAGCCCGTTTGGGGATCAGCACACAGCGCACCCATCGCGAAAAGCAACGAATCCCCCGGCAAAAACGGCATGATCACCAAGCCCGTTTCACAAAATATGATCAAAAACACGATCGCATGCACCCATACGCCGTATGTTGACGTGAGATTCTTCAGATGCTCATCGAGGTGGAGGAATAGATCGAGAAATTCTTTCATGCCGTGCCTGACCTATACGCAAACAGGCCCAAAAGCAAGCAAACTATGCCGCAGCCGGCAAATCGATATGAACTTGAGCAGGAATGCTGATAGTGCCATCAATCCGTCGTCCCTGTCCGCCGATGGCCACCGCGCATCTTTTTCCATCGATCATCCAGAATCCATTTGCACTCACGCCACGGCTCATGCATGGTGGTTGTCGCTTTGCGCGCTTTTTCCCATGAGTCCTTCCTCAACCGCTCGCCACGCTCCGGCAGCAATGTCGCACGATCATTACATTGCAAAGTTGCTGGCTTCCTATGAAAAGTTCGGCGGGCTGAATCGCAGCGACGATCACAACATGCCCTCGAAGCACGCCGTGGCCGAGATCTGCCAGGATTTGTTACAGCTGCTGTTTCCGGGATTTCTCGACGATCGTGTGGTGCATGGCAGCTCCTTGGAGGAGATCACGCGATTGCGCTTCAATCACCTCATCGTGCGCTTGGAAGATCAGATCAGCAAGAGCATCTGCATCGCCGATGGAACGGAGAGCGCCTGTCGTGCGCCACAGATTTTACGCGAGTTCTGCCAAGCCCTGCACATCGTGCGTGAAGTTCTGCACACGGACATTGAGGCTGCCTATGAAAACGATCCCGCCGCTCGCAGTCGCGAGGAGATCATCTTGAGTTACCCGTTTGTGGAAGCGATTGCGATTCAGCGGCTCGCGCATCGTCTCTACCGTGCGGGGGCAACGCTGATGGCGCGGATGATGACCGAATGGGCGCACGGGCGCACGGGCATTGACATCCACCCGGGGGCGAGCATCGGTGCGCATTTTTTCATCGACCACGGCACGGGTGTGGTCATTGGTGAAACCTGTCGCATCGGCAACCATGTCAGAATTTATCACGGCGTGACGCTCGGAGCGCGAAATTTCACCAAAGATGAAGATGGCCACATCGTCAAAGGACTCAAACGCCATCCCGATGTCGGTGACAATGTTATCATTTTCCCCAACTCCACCATCCTCGGCGGGTCCACGGTGATCGGTGCCAATAGCACCATTGGAGCCAATGTGTTTCTCATGACCAGCGTTCCGCCTGACTCCTTGGTGATTTACGAAGAGCGCCAGGTGAGTGTGTTGCACAAAAAAAACCGTCAAATGGACGCTCTCGACTGGTCGATTTGATCCCTCTGCTGGTCCAATGGCGCGCTTTCTGCCGAAAGGTTCAGCTGCCAAAGCCAACGTCGGGGAGAGCCGCCGATGACCAACGGCGATCATTCGAAGTTTTTTCCTACTCCACCATTGACCCCACAGCCATCAATTGCTAATTTATCGGCATCCGCAGATTGCGGTTGATCTGAATCGCGTGAGTGAGCCGAGTGACATTTTCTATGGCAAGTTTGGAGCCTTTTGTTGGGCTCGCTGCGAGGGCAAGGGAGATTTCCGCTGTAGTTCCACGTTAAAGGAGTGCGCGGAAGAATTTTTGAAAGCTGGCTGTCATTGCATCGTGGTCGATCTGGAGGCCTGCACGGGCATGGATTCGACTTTCATGGGTGTGCTAGCGGGGTTGGCCATGCGTCTCAAGAACTATCAGGGAGGCGGAAGATTGGAAGTGGCGGGAGCGAATGAGAAGAATCGAGCATCGCTGGAAGATTTGGGGCTGGATGCCCTCATGGAAATTGATCCCACGGCAGCAGTGTGGCAGGAAAACAAGGACGCCTGGCGCGCTAATTTGTGTCGATGGGTCAAAGGCAAGCCATTATCGCAACAGGATCGTTGTCGCGAGGTATTAGAAGCCCACCAAACACTCTGCGCTGCCAATCCCGCGAATGTGGTCAAGTTCGATGAAGTGGTCAAAATGCTGCAACAAGAGCTGCAACCCGAGTCAGGGATCAAACAGAAACCCATGCCATGATCCCGTGCTCAATGTTCCATTGCTCTGACACGCCAACCATTCAACGAGCTGAGTATGGAAACTGAGATCATGATCATGAAGTTTCTGATCGCGATTGCGCTCGTGATCAGTGCTTGGGCTCTGCGATATCGCCGCAAATTGCGTCAATTGCAGCAGCAGACGCACGATATTGTCGGAGAAGAGCAGCGCATGTTTGATTTTCTCCATGATTTGGGCGAGGCGATCGAAAAAGACACGTCGCAAACACGGGTGCATCGCATGATCGTCGATGGCGTGGTGGAGGTTGTTGGTGCCACGGGAGGGGCGCTGTATGTCATTCCAGAAATGCGGCAGCAACTCGTGCCGCGCTACCTCACCGAGCATTGCCCGCAGTTGGTCGGTGTGCCGATGGAGGTGATGCGCCGGGCTCAGAAAGACCCGCGTGTGCTGGCCAGTCACTTGCGCATGGCAAACACGGAGGCCGATGAAGGCATTCTGGGCCATTGTCTCAGCGTCGGAGGCGCGGTTCACATCAGCGACGTCAAGTCGCACGCGAGCTTTCGCGATGCTTTTGTGAGTTACGATGTCGATGTCACCGCCATGCTCGCGCCGTTGCGACACGGAAACAAGGATCTGGGTGTGTTAGCCGTGGCAAAAACCCATGATCAAGGCAGTTTCTCTGAGCACGATTTCACCATTTTCCAATCCGTCGCCGAACAATCCTCCTACGCTCTCGGCAACGCGATGGTTCACCTCGAGGCCCACGAGAAACGCTCCTTGGAAAACGAGCTACGCACCGCGCGTGAAGTGCAGCGTGTGCTGCTCCCGCAAGAAGCGCCACGGTTGCAAGGCTATCGCGCGGTGGGAACCAACCTGCCAGCGCGCATCATCAGTGGAGATTACTACGATTACATCCCGCTGGACGATCATCGCTGGGGGGTGGTGATCGCCGATGTCTCGGGCAAGGGGGTGGCGGCTGGATTGCTGATGGCCATGTGCCGCAGCGTGCTGCGCGCGGTGGCAAAAAATGAAATTTCTCCGGCAAAAACGCTGGCGGCTGTGAACCGACAACTGTTTCCTGATATTCGCGAAGACATGTTCATCAGCATGGCGTATCTGATTCTCGATGGAGCCGATGGCCGAGCTGTGATCGCGCGCGCGGGTCACGATCCGACATTCTGGTATCACAAAGCAACGGGACAAGTGACGATGCTCAAACCAGCAGGATTAGCCGTTGGGCTGGACAGCGGCGATGCCTTTGAGCGCGTCACCGTGGATTACGAGTTTACCCTCGAACCTGGCGATTGTTTGTTGTTGCACACGGATGGCGTCAAAGAAGCCCAAAATGCGAACGAGGATGAATTTGGCATGGCGAGGATGAATGAGGCTTTCCGCAGTGCTGCGGAAATGGGCGCGGAATCTGTGCTGCTAAGTGTCCAATCCGCTCTTAAACAGTTCACGGGTGACGCGGCGCAAATGGATGACATCACCTTGGTTGCTCTCGAAAAACGTTGAACCCCATGAGCTTGGCCACCTCCATGATCACTCAGCCACGCTGGTTGCTCTCGTTTGATTTCGATGGCACACTGCACGATCCCTCTGGCGCGCCTGCGATATCGGCGGATTGCCTCCACGAGCTGCAACGTGTGCTGCATGAATACCACGCCTGTTGGGGAATCAACACCGGGCGCTCCTTCGGACACATTCTCGAGGGACTCGCGGAGGAATCCCTGCCGATCGAACCCGATTGGTTAATCACGAGTGAACGCGATATTTTTTTTCGCGACCACCAGCGCGCGTGGCAAGCTCATCAACCGTGGAACGACCGGGCCCATCAGCGCTTGCACCAACTTCTCACGGACGCGCACGAGGTCCTACAGCAGATTCGGCACTTGATTCACGTTCACACCGGCGCGGCGTGGATCGAGGAACACGACGAACCCGCGGGGATCATCAGTCAAAGCGAGGCTGAAATGGAGTGGATTGTCTCGCAGGTCCAGCGCTTGTCCACTGAAGTGCCGGAATTGCATTGGCAACGCAACTCGATCTACCTGCGCTTTTGTCATCGCGACTACCACAAGGGCAGCAGCCTCGCCACCATCGCCGCGCATTGGAATATCCCCCGCGAGCGACTGTTTGCCATCGGGGACAGCCATAATGATCTCGATAAGCTCCAACCGCGCATTGCCACCCAACTCGCCTGTCCTGGCAACGCGATTGAGCCGGTGAAGCTGCAAATCAGCCAACACGGCGGCTACGTGGCTCGCCATCACTACGGCCACGGTGTCGCTGAGGCCTTGCGACACTTTTTTCCCTGTCGCTGATCGCCCGTGGCGGTGAACGCCAGATCGATCACTCGCGCCAGGTGATCTGCTGCGGAGCCACCTCGATGCGCTGAAGCTTATAAAGTCGCCCGATGGCCTGCTTGAAGGTTTTTTTGCTCATGTGCAAGTGCTTCACCACCTCAGCCGCCGGAGTGTCGTCGCCAAACGGCAGGGATTTCTCCGTCTCCAAGCGCTGGCGCAACATCTGCACGGCTTGATCGATTCGATCGCGACCCTGCGGTTCCAGGCTCAGGTCCAGCTTGCCATCATCGCGCACCGCCAATACGTATGCCACGACCTCCTCGGCATATTTCAGTGGACGAAACGCCTGATTGGCAAAAATCAAACCGTTGAATCGGCCATTCACCACGGCCTTGTATCCCAGCGGACTTTTCCCCCACAACAAGGCCTGAACCCGATCTCCTTCGCGAAACATCGCCGCTGCGGAAGTCATAAAACGAGCAAGGCGCGGACTGGCGATGAAACGCCCCGTGGTTTCATCCATCAACACCCGCACGACGTAATCGTTTCCAACCCGCAGTGGCTGACGTTGCTCGCGAAACGGCACCAACAATTGCTTGGGCAAGCCCCAATCCAAAAAAGCACCCATGTCGTTGACCTCCACACAGCGCAGCTTGGCTATCTCACCAGGCATCGCATGGGGAATCCGCCGCGTGGCAATCGGACGATCAGCGGAGTCACAATAAAGAAACACCTCCACCTCGCTGCCGACGGCCAGCTCCGCGCCACCCTCGTTGCCCGGCAATAACACCTCGCCCAAATCAGCTGCATCCAGATACCAGCCCGCCGAACGCCACTTGACGACGCGTAACAACGCGCGTGTTCCCATCAAACTCATGCCCCACACTGCGCTAGAATCCGATTTTTAGCAAGAATCTCGGCCGATTTGTGGCAAGCAGCGACTATTTTTTCTCCACGCCGCGAACCAACATGCTCATGGCAGCACGCAATTCCACATCGCTCAACGGACGTCCGAACAACAAAAAACGCGCGATATCGCCATCGAAGGATTCTTTTCCCGGATGCTGCACGGCGTCACGCTCCTGACCAATCGCGAACTTCGAGGCATTGGCCTGCGGATTGACTAACCATTGCGTCACAGCCACCGGCTCAGCAGTGTTGAGAAACAGCTCCACCTTCACCTCACCCGTGCCGGCGGCAAGTCGCCCTGCGGCCACATGCCAGTGTTCCTCCGTTAATTTCGGACCGCGCAACCATGGATTATTCGCATCGACGCGACCGAAGGACAACCCATTGCGTGGCCCCCACCACAGCTCATTTTGGTCAGTCACCCCCGCCCATAAGCCCTCGTAGAGTGACCCATTTTTCAATGTTCCCCAAAAAGCGTTCACATCCGGCACCCCAACACGCTGTTTCTGCACGGATAACAGTGCGAACCAAGTGCAACCTTGCCCGCACACCAGACCATCGAGCGCATCCTCATCCGCACTGACCAGTTCCTGCTGAGCAAAATGCAGCCACACGGATGGTGCTGCGACAACGCTGTTGCCGGTCTGCGCAGGACGGCTCAAGGAGCCGAGAGTGGGGCGACCTGACTCCCCCACTTCGCGTCCGAGAGGTTGTGCCTTGAGAACGGCAATCGGCGAGTTTGCCACAGCATTTTTCCAACTCAACACCCGCCCCTGGTCATCGGTCTCAACACCATATCGGGCATCGAAGTCGAGCAGCAAACCCGTGCTGAGCATAACACTGGCCGCATCGACCGCAACCGCCGCTGCTGATTTCGGTGCGTCCCCGCCGCGGCACGTGATGCTGCCATAGCGCGTGGGTGTTTCTGCCGACATCACCCCCGCAACCACGTAGCATGCGAAGCAATTGGCAAAAAACCAACCGTCAATTTGGCGAGGCAAGTCCATGGCAACGTTACGACTCGCTGGGCAGCATTTTTTCAGCAGTTCACGGCAATGACGTCGCGAGTGTCCGTTTGACCGCACGAACCGCTGCCACCACGTCATGGGCTTGCAGCAAAGCACTAACCATCACCACCCGCCGCGCGCCGGCCGCGAGCACCGCGCCGAGTGTTGCGGGTGAAATGCCACCAATGCAGAACGCGGGCAATGCTTCACCCACCGATTGCTGCATCGCCGCCACCTCGGCATAACCGATCGGCGCGCGACCGGGCTTTGTCGCCGTGGCGTGCAAGGGACCAAAACCGATGTAATCCGCGCCCTGTTGCATCGCGATTCGCGCCTGTTCCAACGAGTGCGTGGAGCGACCCAGCCACATCGACGAGCCAACGCGTTGCCGCAGCTCCGCCAAATCGCCATCATCCTGTCCCACGTGCAAGCCATCGGCTTCCACCGCTTCCGCAATCGACAGGTGATCATTGACAATAAACGGCACCGCTAGCTCACGGGCGATCGGACGCAGCCGCCGCGCCAGCGCCAAGGTCGCAGCGGGTTCCCAGCCCTTCGCACGCAACTGGAGGAGGTCAACCCCACCGCGACACAGCTGCTCACACACCACTTCTGCCACGTCCGTGCGAACATAGCCCATGTCCACAATCCCGTAAAGCTGTGCCGTGCGCCAGGTGTCAAGTGTCCACTTCATCATCCGCGCATCACAATCCAGCCCCGCGTTGCGGTCAATTCATTTGCCACATGGATCGATCAATTCCGCTAATTTTTCGGCCAAAGCAACGCTTTTGTCACTCAGCGCTTGAATCTTTTTCCCCGCGCGTGTATCGCTTGCTCACTCTGTTTCACACCGCATGCTTCTTCACTTCTATAAAATGAACGGCGCAGGAAATGACTTTGTCCTGCTCGACAATCGCGATTTATCCCTGCAGCTTGATGCCGAAACCATTGAGTTGCTGTGCGATCGGCATCGCGGCATCGGTGCCGATGGTCTATTGTTGGTCGAGCCGCCACAACAGGGTGCGGATTTTCGATTTCGCTATTACAATGCCGATGGTGGCGAGGCCGAGATGTGCGGCAACGGCGCGCGCTGTTTCGGTCGTTTCACCGCGCACTTATCCGATGAACCCCGCGAGAAGGTGAGCTTCGAGACCAGTGCGGGTGTGCTCGAGGCGCACATGGTGGGCGAAAATGTGCGCATCGCCATGTCGGTGCCGAAAGATTTACGCATGGGTTTGCAACTCGACTTGCCCGACCACCCAGGAGAAGCTCATTTCATCAATACCGGCGTGCCACACGTGGTGATGGTGGCGGAGGATTTGGCTCAAGTGGATGTCTTCGGGCTAGGACAGTTGGTGCGTTTTCATTCGGAATTTGCTCCTGCTGGCACAAATGCAAACTGGATGCAGGCTTACGAACCTCAACACATTGCCATCCGCACCTACGAGCGCGGTGTCGAGGATGAAACACTCGCCTGTGGCACTGGCGTCACGGCGTGTGCGCTGATTCACCACCGATTGACCCAAGCACCCTCGCCGATACGTGTCGATGTGGCCGGTGGCGACACCTTGATCATCGGCTTCGAGGTCGATGCGAGTGGTCAATTCACCCACGTCACGCTCACGGGCCCAGCTGATTTTGTCTTCGAGGGAGAAATCGAAATCTAGGCCATCGCCGTCACCTTTTGATCCGCACGTTTGCGTTTTTTTAGTCATATCAACCGTTTTTCATCACGCTCATGGCATTCCAAGGCACTTACACCGCATTGATCACACCGTTTCGCGACGGACGCATCGATGTTCCCGCTCTGCAACAATTGATCGAACGTCAAGTCGCTGGCGGGGTGACGGGGGTGGTTCCCGCCGGCACCACGGGTGAGTCACCAACCTTGAGCATGGATGAGCACAAGGAGCTGATTCGTCTCACCGTTGAGTTTGCCGCCGGGCGCGTTGAGGTGGTGGCAGGCACGGGGGCGAACGCGACCGACGAAGCGATTGAGCTAACGATAGCAGCGGCGGAAGCGGGCGCCACGGGCTCCCTTCAGGTTTGCCCCTACTACAACAAGCCCTCGCAACGAGGGTTGCATGCTCATTTTTCCGCGATTGCGGCGGCGACTCCGTTGCCTTTGATGCTTTACAGTGTGCCCGGTCGCTCGGGCATTGAAATCGGAGTGGACACCACGGCGCAACTTGCCGCTGATTGCCCAAGCATTGTGGCGATCAAGGAAGCGGGCGGATCGGTGGAGCGGGTGAATCAGCTCAAGCAAGCCTTGCCCGATGACTTCACCATCCTCTCTGGCGATGATCCGCTGACCTTGCCTTTCATGGTTTGCGGCGCGCGTGGGTTGGTCTCGGTTGCCTCGAATATCATGCCAAGGGCGATGTCGCATTTGGTGAATTTGTGTCTTGCCGGTCAGTTCACGGAGGCCGCTACCGCGCACCGCTCCCTATATCCTCTGATGCGCCAACTGATGTCGCTGGATGTCAATCCCGTTCCCATCAAAACTGCCGCTGCGCTGCTGGGCCACTGCTCGGATGAGATGCGCATGCCCCTCATCGGTCTGAGTCCAAGCACACGTGCCAGTTTGCAAGAAATTCTTGCCGCCTATCCTAATCTCGCCTAAACACGCGGCATCACGACGCCCGCATTCAATCAGCTTGCCCGCGCAGGCTCATTCCGCAGGCTCATTCGCAACACAACCTTCGTTTCATTCATTCAATGCAAGTGCCACGTTTATTAGTCACCGGTCAAAGCGGTCGCATGGGTCAAGCCGTTTTGCGTGCTGCTGCGGAATCAGGGGTGCCAGTGTCTGCCACTCATGACGTGGGAGAAGATCTCGATGCCCGCCTCGCCGAGGCGGACACTGTCATTGATTTCACCATCCATTCGTTCACGGAAACATTGATCGAGGCAGCTCTGCGCCACGGCACCCGATTGGTCATAGGCACCACCGGTCATTCAGAAGCGACCTTGGCGCTGATCCGCGACGCCGCGAAGACCTTGCCGATTGTCCACGCGCCCAATTTTTCCATCGGCGTCAACACCCTGTTTTGGCTCACCAGACACGCCGCACGCATTCTTGATCAAGAGCGTTTCGACATCGAAGTCACGGAAATGCACCATCGTCACAAAATCGATGCGCCTTCGGGCACGGCACGGCGCTTGCTGGAAATCCTCAATGAGGAAACGGCCACGACTTACAGTGAGGACGTGCGCCACGGGCGGGTCGGTCTGACGGGCGCGCGCACCAGCCGCGAAATCGGCATGCACACTCTGCGCGGCGGTGATGTTGTCGGCGATCACACTGTGATTTTCGCGGCGGAGGGCGAGCGGGTGGAGCTAACCCACAAGGCCAGCTCGCGGCTGACCTTCGCGCACGGGGCGGTGAAAGCCGCGCAATGGCTGTCCCTGCAACCCGCGGGTCTTTATGACATGCAGGATGTGCTCGGACTACACTGATCAACCGCCAACACCTTCTGCTGACGTGCCTCGCGTGGTGATCGCTCTCGGAGCTAACATCGGACAACCAATTCGACAGCTAGCCGACGCCCGCGCCACGCTGCAGCAATGGGCAGAACCCGGCGGGGATTTCTGCGCTTCCCGCTTGTATCTGTCCCAACCGCTCGATTGCCCCGAGGACTCACCTTTATTTTACAACGCAGCCGTGGCTTTCGATTACAGCGGCGATGCCTTCAGCCTGCTGGAGCGCACTCGCCATCTGGAGCGCGCGTTCGGACGCGCACCATTCGCAGCGCGAAATGCGCCACGCTTGTTGGATTTGGATTTGCTGCTTTTTGGCCATGAGCGGCTGAACACGCCATCACTCATCGTTCCGCATCCACGCATCCTCGAGCGACGCTTCGCGCTGGAGCCGCTCTGCGAAGTCTGGCGAGAAGAATGCATTCCTGCATTGCAGCGTCAACGCGATGAATTACTGCGAATCAGCAGTAAACTGCCGCAGGCCATCGAGGCCTTGGAGCTTGACTGGTCGGATGGCAGTGTTCGCTTCCTCGCCGATCCATGACATGTTTTTTCGCACTTTTTCCGGTGCATGCATGATTTTCTATTGCCAATGCGGGCAGCTCTGCGCTAGCCTATCGGCAGCATGAAAAAACTCTTGATTGTTGCCACTACTGCCCTTGCGTTGAGCAGCGTTGTCTCTGCCGACATCCAATCTCCTCCTGGAGCTGATTTCACCTCGGGTCGCAAGTTGGGACGTGCGCTGTCGAACATCATCTACGGTTTCATTGAAATTCCTGAGCAAATTGTCCGCACTTCGGAAACATCGGGCCGCAAGGCAGGTTGGTCTTATGGTGTGGTTGAAGGCACACATCGCACCTTCCGCCGTTTGGGCTATGGCTTTTATGAGTTGGTGACCTTCACCTGCCCAACTTACCGCGGCACATTCAAGGCTCCTTACAGCCTTTGCGGCGACAAGGACGGACGCATCGAGATGAGCCCTTCTCGCGGTTTGTCGGAGTTCCCGCCTGAATTGGGTTACGAGACGCATTTCGCTCACTGCCGCACGCAGTCTTGGTGAGATCCGCCTTCTTCATTCTTTCTCTGTTCTATTCCATCCATTCGCTGCGCTGATTCATTGTTTATGTGATCACAGCAGCGATCAGAATGCAGGTTCGGAAGCTTTACTAAAGCGAAGTTTAGTCAGAGCGCTCGATTTTGACCCAGCAATCTTGTTGTTTTCAGAAATGACGTCATGAAAAACCAAGATCATTGACTCAAACCGCCCCGCATGGTGCAGCCGTGCTGGGCGATTTTTGTGGGGTGTTGATCGTGACGTTTGAGTCTATCCCTGCGCATGTCGCGTTGTCTGTGTTTTTGATCTCAACCTTCATCCCGCACTTCCTCACGATGATTCATCCCAAGCGCAACCATCCCAGATGAACAACGGAACGATCACTTTTTCCCTACCGCATGGAGCACCTGGCATTTTGCTATGTGGTGCGTTGATGGTGCTCAGCTGCCATGCCGCTCCTCGTGTCTGGCGCACGGCGGACGGAGGGAAAAGCGTTGAGGCCGAGCTCGTGAGCTACAACGAGCACAGCGTCACTATCCGGCGCAGCGATGGAAAAACCTTTGTGTTGCAGCGTTCACAGCTGCATGCGGATGATGTGGCCTACTTGAGCCAGATGCCTGCATCCGAAGAAAAACTCAAGGAGCCGGCAATGGATGATACGGCCGTGTTTGATACCCTGCACTTTGGTGACAGCATCAAGGAAGTGGAAACAAAACTCGAAAAAAGCTCGCTGGTTGAGCTGACGGTGGATCACAGCTACCTCGCGCGTGTTGGTCTCAACGGTTCTTACCGCACTAAGCAAAAAATTGGCGATTTGCCCTGCTTGCTGTTCTTTGATTGGTCGAGTGACAACACACTCAACGAAGTGACGTTGCAAACGCAGCCTCAGAAAATCGAGACCTACGATCAGCAACTGCGATCCACTTGGCAGGAATTAGCACAACTGATGACCACGTTGCACGGAAACCCGCTACAAGCGGTCGCCATGCCCCCGGCAACGATGCTGAAAAATGATGTCGCGCTCAGCACACACTTGTGGAAATTGAAACAAGGGGGCTCGGCGCTGTTGGGGTTTTCGAAAGGACCAACGGGTTACAGTGTCTATGTGCGATTGACGACACAGACTGTGGCCACGCAAGGCGGTGCGCCGTAATGCTTGATCCATCTGGCAAAAAACCATGAGATTCCCTCGATCCAGCAAGGCATTCGTGACGACATGGCAGCACTTGGGCATGGCGGTGCGGTGCGTTGTCGCCGTGGTGTCCATGACGCTGGCTCTTGCTCTCGCGGACACAGAAGACCGATCCAGTGATTCGCACCGATCGCCTGATCGCGCGGAACCAGCCGAATACATTCCCTTGAGCCAATTGCGCCAACGTTATCAATTCAGCTCCATGCAGCAATCGGGCGGAGATATTCGCTTGTTGCGCCCCGGCGCGGTGCATTTCCATCTGCAACTCGGCAATCAGCAATGCTTCCTCAACGGCATCAAATTCGTGCTGACCCATCCGATTTGCGATGTCGATGGCGCAGCTGCGATTTCTCGCGTTGACCTCGAAAAATTGATTGATCCCATCTTGCGGCCGCAACAAATTGCCAATGCGAGAGCCATTCGCACTGTCATTCTCGACCCCGGACACGGTGGTCACGATAGCGGAGCGCAGAGTGCCCGAGGATGTGAAAAAAACTACACTCTCCAAGTGGCTCGACTCGCCCAGAAACTGCTGACACAAGCGGGCTATCGCGTGATTCTGACCCGCAGCGATGATTCTTTCATTAGCCTGCAGCGGCGTGTCGAAATCGCCAACGAGGTGAAGGATTCCGCGCTTTTCATCAGTGTGCATTTCAACTGCGGCAACAGCGATGCAAGCGGCATCGAGACCTTCACTCTTTCGCCGCAGGGGGTAGCGCACTACGGACGATCGGTGAAGTCCAGCGATTTCCTCAACTACGCGGGAAACACGCATGACTGCGCAAATGTGGCTCTCGCGACTGCCATCCACGGCAGTGTGCTGGGTCAGCTCAATCAACTGAAGACAATTGACCGCGGAATCAAGCGCGCTCGCTACAATGTCCTTTCAGGAGTGACCCATCCCGCGGTGTTGCTAGAGGGCGGCTTCCTGAGTCACCCAACGGAAAGCCTTGCCATCCACGAAACCAGCTATCAGCAGTCCCTCGCCCAGGGAATTCTGCAAGCGGTGAATCGCTACCAGCGCGCCATTGCACCGGCAACGCGACTGGTGCAACGACGCTAATTCCTATGCCTATGAAATGTTCCCGCCAAACTGACGTATCGCTGATTTGCAAACGTGACTTTCGATTATATGCTTAAATCCCTATTCATCGCTATTTCCAGTGTTGCGATCCTGCACGCTGCTGAGCCATTTACTGTCGAAACCCTCGCCATCGGTGCCTCGGCTCCGGACTTCAGCTTGCCGGGAGTCGATGGAAAAACGCTGTCGCTCAAAGACTTTTCCTCGTCCAAGGTGTTGGCGGTCGTCTTCACCTGCAATCACTGCCCAGAAGCGCGTGCCGCGAGTGGTCGCATCCAAGAAACACACGTTAAATACAAGGATCGCGGGGTGGCGGTGGTGGCGATTTCTGGTAATGATCCGCTGGCATTGAGATCCGATGAGCTGGGTTATGGGCCGCATGGCGACTCTTTCGAAGAAATGAAAATCTGCTACAAGGAGAATGGCTGGACCTTGCCCTATCTTTACGACGGTGAAAACCAAGCCGTAACACGCGCCTACGGGGCTCAATCCACGCCCCACGTTTTTGTGTTCGATGCTGCCCGCAAATTGCGCTACACGGGTCGCATGGACGAGGGCTACCGCAAGGCGGGTCCCGTGACAAAAAGCCAAATGAATGAGGCGATCGATGCGCTGCTTGCCGACCAAGAGGTGCCCTTAGCGACCACACGCTCCTACGGCTGTTCCACCAAATGGAGCTACAAGCGCGATGCGGTGGCCAAGGATGACGCCGCGTGGAATCAGCGTGAGGTGACATTGGACGTTCTCGATGCCACCAAAGCCAAAGCTCTGGCCAGCAATGGCACGGCGAACTGGCGCTTGATCAATTTCTGGGCCACAACCTGTGGTCCATGCGTCGCTGAATTACCGGAAATGGTGGAAACGGCGCGTCGGTTTCAAAATCGTCCGCTGGAGTTCATCACCATCAGCACGGATCCGATGACA
The DNA here is from genome assembly GCA_964599325.1 of uncultured Verrucomicrobiales bacterium. Classification (GTDB taxonomy): domain Bacteria; phylum Verrucomicrobiota; class Verrucomicrobiia; order Verrucomicrobiales; family Akkermansiaceae; genus UBA956. The sequence continues at coordinate 84,078 of CAZREM010000011.1, forward strand.
GCAAAGGATCGGGCACTGGCGATCCTCAAGGCCAAGCATGTTGCCACACCCAAAACCCGTGAAGAGGGCTTGAAGGCCAGTCAGCGCAGCAGCAACAACTACATTGTGGCAGACGGTGAACTGGATGGCGTGGCCGACGCTGTCGATGCCTCATGGCCCGGCTCCCTGCCACACACCGTGCTGATTTCGCCCGAGGGCAAGGTGGTGTGGAAACACAACGGCGAGGTGGATGCCGTCGAGCTCCGCCGCGTGCTAGTGGACACCTTGGCCGATCATTGATTCCAATCAGCCTCCTCCTCTCCTCATTGAGGAGAAGAGAGCGGAACGATGACCAGAAAGGACTCCTTGGTTCCCTGCTCCAATGCTGCAAGAGCCAGAATGCGTGGTTGATGGTTTTCCATGAGCAGTTTTGGCATTTCGAGGCGTTCGAACACTTGTTCTTTGCCGTCGTCCCAACGGATCGAGAAATCTTGAACCAAGGAATGGTTAGACGGTCTCCAACGGATGCCATCGGGAGATTCAAATAGCAGCAAACTGCGCCCGTGCGGCGTCAGAAACGGAGCATCATGATCTTTGACAATCGCGTAGTAGCGATCCTCCTGCCACCACTCGAAATGGTCATCGATGTGAAAATCAAATGGCTTTTTAACCTCTGGCATCAAGTGATTCTTATTCACCATCGGCTCTGGATAACGGTGGAACGGGCCGGTGGGAGAATCCGCGTCTGCGGCGAAATGAAAAACGCCACTGCCAAACTTGCCAGGACCTTCACCAAGTGTCTTATAATAAAGCCGCAGCCCTCCATCCGGCTTTTGCATCATGACCGGCACGTTGATGATGGTTTGTCCGAAGCCTTGCCCGACATCCAGCATGGGTTGATCGCGGCGTAGCCACGGCCCCGCCGGCGACTCGGCGGTAGCGACGCCGATGCGTTGGTGATTGCGATGAATCCACCATTCCTTGGAGTTTCCCTGGATGATGCGATCCGTCCGCCAATCCGCCGTGCCGCGATTGCCGGTGTAGTAAAGATAAAATGTGTCACCAGTCCGGATCACGCACGCATTGAAAACTGAGTGGCCATCCCAGAATTCCACACCGCGATGAGGCAAGATCGTTCCGCGAAATTCGAAGGGTCCCTCGGGTTTCGACGATACCGCCCAAGCGATCTCGGCGTGAGTGCACCAAGCATCGAAGCCAAGCTTGGTCTTCCACCGCGAGTAGAACAAATGATAGAGTCCATCCTTACCCTTGATGAGGCTGGGGTCCCACAAGCACCAACCCGGTTGCCTGTAGATGGCAGACTTGGGCATCACCGGCGGGATGCGTTGAGAGAAATCCAGTCCGCTGGGTGTCAGCTCCCCAGTCTTTCCCGCAACAGAACCACGAGTCTCCGCACCTAAAAAGGGCACGACAAGACAGCAGAGAGCAAATAAGGCGAGATGGCGTTGCATGGCGAAAATCGATGAAGAGTCTAGAGGGCTGGCGCAGCAAGAACAGTATTTATATAGAGTATCGATTGAATAATGATGGACTTCAGCGGATTTGTCAGCACACAAATATGGTTGTTCTAGCTGTTCGTAGGCCAAGGGGTAAAATGCAGATTTTGCATGATGGTATGTTCATAAGTTGGAGTGTTTTGAAATGGATGTCGCATGTTTCGATTAGATATTGAGTCTTAAACAAGTCTGATCAGCAGCTTGGTAGCGATATTTACCCACCCTAAAATCAAGTTCCCCCAGTAGCTCATGATTAAACACATCAAAAATTACAATAATTCATCACAACACGACAAATATGGAAACTTCACATGCTCTCTGCTTTGCCAACATTTTCGCATGTCGAGCCAAACGTTTAAACAGCTTTTTTCCACACTATTTTCTGACTTACCGAACGCTCCGTGCTTTGCATTCTAGAGATGTAGATGAAACCATTCGCGATCTTTCACATATCGTCACGAATGATTATGACAAGACGCATAATAAATCTTAGACACGATGAATACACCTAAAAGCATTCCACATTGGTCGTGGAAAATCTCAATGAGATGCAACCGATTTTTGGACCATTTGTTGTTTAGTTAAGGAATGGATTTTGGCCTCGAATTGGGCTGGTGTGCGGTAGCGGAGTGAGGAATGTTTCCTGTGGTGATTATAATAGGAATCAATGGATGCGAAGATCTCGGTGCGGGCATCGGCCTCATTGATGAAGCTTCCGTTCTGGAGCATCTCGCTTTTGATGGTGCCCATGAACGATTCGGTCCAGGCGTTGTGGTAGGGATTGGCTCGGGCTGACATGCTTTGGCGTATTCCTGCGCGGCTTATGATTTGTCGATAGGCTGCGCTGCCGTATTGGCTGCCACGGTCGCTGTGGAAAATCAGATCTGGAGCGACTCCGCGGCTGCCGATGGCTTGTTTTAGCGCGCTTGAACGAATTCACTCGATCACGCATGCCGCCCGTGGCGACGATTTTCCTTGCCTCATTACGCATATTTTCTTATGCCTTGGACGGTGCTGCTAAATGAATGTCCATTCATTGCATGAAAAACCAATCTGCCGTTCCATGTCCAACACCCTTTTCCATCCTCGTTGCTCCGCTTTCGCGCTTTATTCTGCTTGGATTATCAGCCTTCCGGCGAGTCAGGCGGATGAGACCAAGGTCGAATACTTATTTGAATCTTATGATGAAAGCGATCAACGGATTGATGTGCTTTCGCAATACTACGACCTGCAACACCGATTCGCCCAAGGCACGCACATCGGGGCGCGTTATGTGATCGATGCCCTGAGCGGCGCAACACCATCGGGAACCTATCAGCAATGGCAGGGCACGCCTGATTTTGTTCACATGAAAGACGAGCGTCGCTCGATCGGCCTAACGCTGGGCCAGAAATCGCAACAGCACGATGTGACTTTTGAGTTCGTCCAGAGCAATGAATCCGATTACATTTCCAACTCCTACGCGCTGAGTGACTCATTAGAAATGAACGATAAAAACACGGTGATTTCTGCTGGCGTGTCTTACCTAGACGATGTCCTGCGCGGGCGTCCCGGCGTCACGGCCAATCGCGTTAACAAGGGCAAGCATAGCCTCAATTTGGCTTTGGGCGTCTCGCAGATTTTGGATAAAGACACGGTGATTGACTGCAACCTGAGCTACGGCGAAGCCAAAGGTTATTTGTCCGACCCTTACAAATCGATCACGCAATTTTTGGATGACCCTTTGATCGCTGGGCTCAAGAACGCGGATCAGTTTTATGAAAATCGCCCCAGCGAGCGCGATACCGCCTCGATCAAGTGTTCTTTGCGCCATTATTTTTCCGATGTGGATGGCGCGTTGCAGAGCAGCTACCGACTATTTGGCGATGGCAATGGCCTCACATCGCACACGGTGGATCTCACCTGGCACCAGCAAGTCACGTCGCGCTGGATGGTTTCGCCCTTTGTGCGTTTTTATGAACAAACCGAGGCCAATTATTATTATCCCTATCTGCTAAACAACATCACTCCGAGCAATCGTCCGTCCGGAAACCGCCCATACTATTCTTCAGACTACCGTTTGGCTGCGTTGCAGACGTTTCACTACGGATTTTCGCTCGATTGGATGATCAGCCCGGATTTTAAAATCACTGGCAAGATTGAGCATTACAAAATGTTGGGTCATTCTGATCACACACCGGACCGCTTATTTCCGTCTGCAAACGTGATTGGTGCCGGTTTCACCTATTCTTTTTAACTTTGTTAGCCGCCAATCTTCTTGAGCTCGCCCCAACAGATTGAACCACTGCCTTTCAACCCCAGCCAGGGCTTGTTTCGCGTGACCTTGCGGGCTCTCGGCACACAGTGCGTGTTGCAATACCGCTGCCACGAGCGCGACAGCGCGGAGAACTTTCAATACGCCGCTGTGGAGTGGTTGCGGGCATTTGAAGCAAAGTATTCGCGCTTCATTCCCTCGAGCGCGCTGAGTCGGATCAATGCCGCTGCGGGGCAGGAGGGTGTGGTTGTCGATGCCGAGTTTGCGCAGATGTTGGATCTTTGCGAACAATTTTACACTCACTCACGCGGCATCAATGATCCCACTTCGCTGCCCTTGACACGGCTATGGGACCGCGCCGCTGAGCAACAACGCTTGCCCGGTGAAGATGAAATCGCTGCCACGCTCGATCTCGTGGGCTGGAAACTCGTGCAGCGGCGCAAAAATGAAGTTTTTTTGCCGAGGCAGGGGATGTGCTTGGACTTTGGTGGTTTTGGCAAGGAATACGCTGTCGATGCCTTGATCCAGCTCGCCCGCGAGCATGGCATCCGCAACGCCTTGATCGATCTAGGCCGTGACATTGCGACGCTAGGCGCACCCCACGACCTGCCATTCTGGGTGGTCGGTGTGGAGAACGTGAATCAGCCAGATCATCCGCTGCTGCGCGGTGCGCTGAAGGGCGAGGCCATGGCATCATCCGGCAATTACCGCCGTTTCCGCACCATCGCTGGTGAGCGTTATGGCCACATCATCGACCCTCGCTCCGGACGACCGGCGGCAACTGACATCACCGCCGTGACCTGCATTGCCAGCTCGTGCCTGATGGCGGGTTTTTGTGCGCGCACCATTTTTACTCTCGGCCTGCCACAAGGTCTCGATTGGCTCAATGGTCAGTCGCGGATCGAAGGCGTCATCCAAACCACCAGCCAACCACATCGTTCACGACATTTTTACCGATATGAAATTCCTGAATCCCAATAATCTATTTCGTGCGCTCGCCTGTTGCGCCAGCATCGCCTGTTGCGACGCAGAAGTGCATGCGGGCGACTCGTTCCCATCACCAGCCGCCAATGGAGTCGCGGGCAAATTGCCTAAAACGGAAGGCAAGGTGGTGCTGTATGACTTCTGGGCTTCGTGGTGCGCTCCCTGCCGCGCGGCGATGCCAGCTTACGAAGGGCTGTATCAAAAATACCACCAGCAAGGATTCGAGATCATTGCCGTGGGAACCGATGAGGACGCCGGCGCGGCGCAGACCTTTGTGGCGGGGCTTAAATTATCCTTTCCCGTTGTCGTGGACGTCAAACAAAAGTTTGTTGCGCTCGTCGAGCCCAGCACCATGCCCACCGCGTATTTGGTAGGAAAAAACAACAAAGTGATCTCGGTGCATTCCGGTTTCCATGGTGCAAAAACCATCGAGGCTCTGAGCCAGGCAATTGAAACCGCAATGAAATAATCCAAATCGCGATGAAACAACCTTTGCTTTATCTCATTTTTGCGCTGCTCGGTTTGGCCTTATTCAGCTCATGTGGCGCCACGCCTCAGTTGAGTCGTGTCAAACCATGGCAGCGTGCGCACTTGGCCAAGCCAACGATGGACCCAGAGCACGCGGGCATGGCACCGATGGTGACTGAGCACATCTACTTCAGTCGCGAGGCATCGCATGGTGGCGATGGCGTGGGCGGCGGTGGCTGCGGTTGCAATTAAATCAAACTCGATCGTGCTGTCATCAAATGACGGCAGCGCCACGCACAGCCATTCCAGAAACTACCGTCTAAACCTCCAACATGAACAATCCTTCCTTGATTCTCATCACTCGTTCCCACCTACCACGTTGGAGCGAGCTGCCGCGACTTTTAGCTGGCCTCGTCGTCAGCCTTACCCAGCGCCTGCCATTTCTCCAACCCTGCACGCAAGTTTTGATGGAAACGCGCCTGGCGCAAACTTTGCTGCAATTTACCGCTCCGACAGCCATTGCCATGATCGGCACGCACAGCCTCTCGGGTGCAACAACCAGCGTCGTTTTAAAATCAGGTTATACCAACCCTTTCTCGATTGTCAGTGGAGACACGTTCTCGTGGTCATGGACCTACACTAGCACCAGCGGCAACAAACCATTAGCCTACACCGTCACTGGCATGCCAACCGGCGTGAGCTATGCGTGGGTGTCGGCGACTGCAAGTAACATCAAAAACAGCACAACACCGCCGATTGCGATCACACCAGGAACTTATACTCTATCGATTAAAGGATGGGAAAACAGCAACGCCACTGGGGCTTCGACTCCTGCCTATTCGCTGACCATGAATGTGCTATCCGCTCTCACTCCCACGAGCAGTTCCCCGTCAGCCAGCGCTGGTTCCGCAAGCATTAACGTTAGTTCAAACGTCACTTGGAACGCTTCTAGCAATCAAACTTGGGCGGTCGTCAGTCCCACCTCCGGCACGGGCACTGGCACGGTAACGGTTAACTACACTGCCAACACTAGCACCACAGCAAGAACAGCAACGCTGACGATCAAAGGTCAAGCATACACCCTCACCCAAGCGGGTGCGGTGGCGACGACCACGATCCCCGCCACAGCATCGGCACCTGCCTCCGCTGATGCCACGGCAAGCATCACCGTGACGTCGAACACGAGTTGGACGGCCTCGAGCAA
>CAZREM010000012.1:0-88085 GCA_964599325.1 uncultured Verrucomicrobiales bacterium
TACGATCCCATGGGCAGGCGCATTTCTAGCAGCTTGAACAACCAGACCTGACGTCAGCTAGATTTCTGGACCATCAACCGCTTGAAGAAGCACCAGATGAACCAGAAGCCATGCAATCGATGCACCGCCGAGTTCAAGGCCCAGGCCGTTGAGCAGCTCGATACCGGCAAACCCGTCCCTCAGGTTGCCGAGGAATTCTGCAGCTGCATCGCAATGGTTGACAGCCTTGGCGCGGGTGTGACAGGTTTTGCCCATGATTGCGCGGCTGCGAGGAACCATCTGGGAAGCTTACCCAAACCGACTGGTCATCGACGTCCAAGGCGTCGGCTACGAGGTGCTCATCCCGCTCAGCACCTTTGATTTCCTGCATCCCAGTCCGGGCTTGACGGTGGATCTGCGCACGCACTTGCACATTCGCGAGACCGCCCAAACTCTCTATGGCTTTGCCAGCGAGGAAGAGCGCGATGTGTTTCTCCTGCTCATTGATCGCGTTTCTGGCATTGGTCCAGCGATGGCACTGGCGGTTCTCAATGGCCTGCGGGTTGCGGAGTTCAAAAACGCCGTTGTGCAGGCAGACACCGCCGCCCTGGCGCGGGTGAAGGGCGTGGGAAAAAAAACAGCCGAACGCATCGTGCTGGAGCTCAAGGATAAAGTAGGCGTCACGCAAACGTGGGTGTCTGCCGCTGATGGGGGCATCAGTCATGCCGCTGCGGACGCTGAGCTGGCGTTGATTGCCCTCGGTTACAAACAAGCCGACGCGCGCAAGGCGATCAAAGGCCTGATCGAACTCGAACCCACCGCGACCACCGAAACCCTAATTCGCGGAGCGCTGCGCCAGTTGCCTTAGCATCACTGAATCGACCCATCATGCTGAGTCTCCAAGATATCATATCCGCCCTACCCGCCTCTGGCTTATTTAGCAGCAACTGGCGCTGGTCGCCGCAGCCCTTGCCCATTTCCCGAGCGATTGGCCGTCAGCTTCAGGGTCTGGGTCACGTGCTAGCACAATTTCAGCGTGCCAGCGACACGCTTTACCAGCTCAGCCACCAACAACACGCGCCCGCTTGGGTGGCGCAGATGCTCGATGCCGGCAAACCGGATTGGATGATCGCGGCGCAGCGCTCGGTCGCCTTGCAGGAGCGGCGTCCGCGTGTTTTGCGTCCGGATTTGCTTCTCACACCCCATGGTTTATCGCTGGTGGAAATCGATAGCGTCCCCGGCGGCATGGGCACGACGGCGTGGATGGCGCAATTTTACCAGCAACAGGGCTTCGAGGTGCTTGGTGGCGCACGTGGCATGCTCGATGGCTTCGCCGAAATTCTGCCCGAGGATGGTGTCATCGCCCTCTCCGAGGAAGCAGCCGATTACCGCGGCGAGATGGAGTGGCTAGCAGCGAATCTCGAAACACCGCGACCAGTGGTTGAGGCAGAAGGTCTCGGGGCAAAACTCGACAGACCCACCTACCGGTTTTTCGAGCTATTTGACTGGCGCGCCCTACCCACCTTTCCGCAATGGGCGGCGGACCCGCGCTTGCAGGCCCCGTGCAAGCCACATTTGGAGGAGAAAGCCTGGCTCGCCCTACTGCACTCGCCCGGACTGCAAAGCCAGTGGCGTCAGTTACTGCGCCATGCCCACTTGGAGCGCTTGCAACAGCTGGTGCCGTTCAGCTGGCTGGTGCGCGATCAAGTTTTTCCGTCTGATGCCGTGCTACCTCGACTCAACGTGCCCAGCTGGCGGGAGGTGGGGAGGTTTAGCCAACGCGAGCGACGCTTGGTGCTGAAAATATCGGGATTCGATCCACTGTGCTGGGGCTCACGCGGGGTGCACATCGGTCACGACATCGAGCAACGCCAGTGGCAACAACTCATCGACCAAGCCCTCGCCAGCGCACCCGCGCCGCAGTGGCTGATGCAGGAGTTTCACGACGCCAGCATCATCGAGCACCCGGTTTTCGCCAGTGATGGCAGCATCCAGCCCTTCACCGGTCGCGTGCGGCTATGTCCATACTACATGACAAATGCGCAAGGACTCACCACCCTGCGCGGTTGCTTGGCGACGATTGTGCCTCACGATAAGAAAAAAATTCACGGCATGAATGACGCCATTCTCTGCCCGGTGATGCTCGCCGACTGATCCAACATCGGGTGGATCGCATCGATCACGCTACCGTTGAAACCGAGGCATTGGATTCTCGTCGTTGTGCCTCGTTTTCGCGATCTTGACGTTGGCGGGTGGCGATCACGTGAAAAGCAATCGCAGTCCACAGCAGCCCAAATGCCAACCAACGCATCGGCGACATCATCTCGCCATTCCAGAGCCAACCGATCAAAAACTGCAGCGATGGCGCGATGAACTGCATCACCCCCAAGGTGGTGAGCGACAAATGCCGCGCCGCTACACCAAAACTCAGCAACGGCAGAGCCGTGACCAAACCCGTTAACAACAGCAACGTGCCCGGCATGCCATGAGGTGACCACAGTGGCGGCAACACAAAACCCACATGCACCAGCCACCACACCGCCAGCGGCGCCATCAAACTGGTTTCAAAGCACAACCCAGAAAGCGAATCCAGCGCTGATTGCTTACCCAGCAGCGCGTAAACCGAAAAACTCATCGCCAGCACCAACGCGAGCCACGGCACGCCATGCAACGAGCCCATTTGCAACAGCACCGCTAACATCGCCAAGCCCACGGCTGCCAGCTGCCAGCGATTCTGACGCTCGCCAAGCCAGAACCAACCGATCAGCATGTAGCAAAACGGATTCAAATAATAGCCCAGCGCGGCATCAATCATGCGATGATTGAGAGTGGCCCAAACATACAACAGCCAATGCCCCGCCAACAAGGCACTGGCCAAACCGTGACGCCACCAAAGCCGCGGACGACGCAAGCCCGCGGCCATCTCACGCAAGCGCCCGCCCAAACCGGCCACCAGCAACAACACCGCCAGGGAGGTCAGAGTGCGACACGCAATGATCGTCAGCGGCGGCACCCCGCTCAAATGTCGCCAAAACAACGGTAACAGCCCCCAACTGCCAAAGGCAAACCATGCCGCCACCAAGCCCAGCCCTGAACCGGCCGATTTTTTGCCATCGCTCCCCATGTTCAATCCCCCTCCACGCTCATTCGCGCTAGCGACCACCAGCCCGAAAGCTGGTCGGATTTCGCACATTCCACCGCCACCCCCGCAAACCCCTTGTCCTGTAAGGATCGCTGCACCTGGGCAACGGCGAGTTCCGGTTGATTACAATCACCACTCAGGTGCCCCAAAATCACCCGCTGCAAACCAGCATGTGCCACCTTGCTGACCAATTCCGCGCTTTGGGTGTTCGATAAATGCCCGTGACGTGAGGCAATGCGCTGCTTGATGCTCCATGGCCGTTTCTGATCGCGCTCCAGCAAATCCTCATCATAGTTCGACTCCACAAACAAGGCATCGAGCCCCTCCATGCAGCGCTCCATCGTGGCAGTCACGTGCCCAGCATCACTCAACACCCCCAAGCGGAAACCTGCGCCACTGACCACGAACCCAACCGGATCCACGGCATCGTGTTGCGTCGGAAAACTACTCAACTCCACCGCCCCGATGCGGAAGCCTTGTCCTGCTTCAAACGTCCGCCAACTGGCTTTCACGCCCGTTTCCCGAACGACTTGAGCGGTGTGTGCGGTGGCGTAAATCGGAACGTCACACTTGCGGAGAAAGGTTTTCAGACCCGCAACGTGATCGCCGTGCTCGTGGGTCAGCACAATCGCATCGAGCCGCGAGACACCGGCCGAGTGGAGGCGCTGATTGAGCTTCAAAGCGCTCAAGCCCGCATCAATCATGATGTTGTGACCCGCCACGCGAATGACGCAACTGTTGCCTTTGCTGCCGCTGCCTAAAGTCACTAATTCCATTGCGCCCAGCACACACCATTCGCGAATCAAGGTCAACCCCGCATCCATCCGATGCTCAAACGCGAGGCCTCATTGATTATTTTATCAATATTTTATCATTGAACGATTGACAACATCTGGAGTTGCACTGTAGCTTCTTCCACCATTATCCACAGTTTAAATTCAAATGGCCCCCATGACTAACCAATTGACCACTAACACACAGATGCCACCACGGGTGGGTTCTACCGGCGTGACCAATTCACGCCCTCGATCCGTGTTTCTGCATTCCATGCTCAACTCCGTGCTTGTTTGTTCGGTTTTGACTAGTGCACAGGCTCAGAACACGATTGCCGATGGAGTGATTGCACAAAACTACATCGCCAATGGTGGATTTGAAACGCCACTTGCGCCGGTCGGCCCACAGACGAACAACTACACGTTGATCCCTGAGTCGAGCTCGAATGGCTGGTTCACGACTGGAAGCACACAGCGCATTGAGTTATGGCGCGAGCCCTTCAACGGTGTGGTGACGTCAACTGGCTCTTCGCTCTACGAAGGTGGCTATCAGTTTGCGGAATTGAATTCGGATCAACGCACGGCCATTTACCAAGACGTGGTTCTCACACAGAATGCCGGTGTCGATTACTTTTTCCTCCATCGCGGACGAGCAGGTCTGGATTCCATGCGTTTTTCTGTTCTGTCGTTCGGCTCTGATGGTGTTCTGAGTTCCACCTACAATGCGGCCACGGGCAGTTACACGCTGGCTGGGGATGATGCGTTGATGATTGATCGTGTGGTGTCCACAGACAATGTGCAGAGCGCGGGAGAAATCAATGGCTGGAAGGCCTATTATGGCGAAAATGCCTTCACATCTGTGATCGGACAAAAATACCGCGTGGCGTTAGGTGCGGTCTCGACCTACGGCAACAACCCCACTGTCGGCAATTTTGTTGACAACATTGCTCTGGGTTATAGCGCCAACGATCTCGTGCCCGAGCCTTCGGCGGTGGTTCTCTCCTTGGCCGGTTTGGCGCTGACGCTGCGCCGTCGTCGCTAAAATTCAAAGGATCGGGATTGATCGCCCACAAAACACGCAGCAATTTGTCTGATGGACGGTTGCTGCGTTTTTTGTGGGCGAATCTGTATCCACATCGATGTTTCAATCAATGTTTGATGCCATTTCTCCATGTTTGAGGCTTATGGACATCGGCTGGGAGGACCCGCCCGTCTCCAAGAAACCCAGCTGAGCGTGCGCTGGCTGCGTGTCATCGCTGATTCATCAAAGCTTTGCACTGATTCATCAAAGCTTTGATTGCGAACGTGCTCTCATCCAGCGTAGGATGTCCTCGCATGCGCTGGTTGTGTTTATGTTATGTTGGGTTGTTGGTGCAACTGGCTCCAGCCGAGGATCACCCCCTGCAAAGCATTGCTGAGCTGCGCAATGCCGCGGCTTCCACCATTGGTGAAGGGCCGGAAGTGCGCTTGATTGGTTCGGTGGTGGACACGGATCGCGCCAACGCGAGCTTATTTGTCAGCGACGGCATCAAGGGCATTTTGATTCACCACACCGCGACCGACATCAACGTGAATCCGCAGTGGGGCGATCGTGTCGAAGTGCGTGGTCGGCTCGATCGCGGGCAGTTTGCCAACATCGTGATCGTGGATCCCTTTCGCGCCGAGCATGGCGTGCGGGTGCTGGAAACCAACGCCCCTCCGCCAGCACAAAAGCTCACCGGCACCGAGTTGATGGAACCGCAGCGCAACAGTGACTGGGTTCAGATCCAGGCTCATGTGATCGAGGTCATTCAGCGCGACCAACAATATCATCTCTCCTGCGTTGCCGACCATCAGTCTTTCGATGTCATCGTCCGTGCGCCCGTGCCGCCGCAATGGATTCCCTGGCATCTCGCGGAATGCGACATCGAACTCAGCGGCGTCGCGGCGACGCAATTCAACACCGCGCGGCAAATGACGCAGCGATTCGTTTTCGTCAATCGGGTGAAAGACATCAAAATCACCCGCCAAGCCGTCAGCCCCGAGCAAAGTGGTCGTCCCACCAATGTGGACGAACTGTTTCGCGAGGACGGGCCAAAACCGCAGAACCTGATTAAAATTCAAGGAATTTCAACGCTTGTGCTCCCCGGCAAAGGATTTTACCTTCGCAGCAATGGTGGCGGCATTTGGGTGCAGACCTCGCAACCAATTGCAGCGGCTCCGGGAACATTTGTCGAATGCGAAGGCTGGGCACGACTCGGGGAGATCAAACCCTTTTTGCGCGCGCGCCAGGCCACGATTCTCGCTTACGGCGTGCCCATCAGTCCACTGCCACTGGTGGCCAAAGAAGCGTTGAACGCGCGTCATGATTCAGAATTGATCTCCGTTGAAGCCGAGCTGCTCGATGTGATTGCCACTCCTGAGGGTCAAGTGCTCGATCTTCGCGACACCGGACTGGTGTTTCGAGCCTCGATCGACGGCGTGCATGACCTCGAAGCGCTCGACCTCAAGCCCGAGTCGCGTGTGCGCATCACCGGCATTGCCCAGATCGTGCCCTCACAATCCGCACTGCCCATGCTCAATGATGCCAAGTTGCACATCCACATGCGCGGGATCAGTGACCTCGCCGTGCTGAAACAGCCAGCATTTTGGACGATTCGGCGCATCATCACAGGCGCTATTCTCATCATTGGCATCATGCTCAGTGCCTTGTGGCGCTCCTACGCCAAGCGCCGGCGCGAGCAAGAGCTGCAGCACCGAGAGTTCAACGCCATTTTAGCCGAACGCGGGCGTTTTGCGCGGGAGATTCACGACTCCCTGGCGCAGGGTCTGACCTCGATCTCATTGCAACTCGAGTGCGTGCGCGATGAGCTACACACCGCACCGCAGAGCGCAGCGCAGCACGTTGAAACCGCCAGGACGCTGGTGCGTGATAGTCTGCATGAAGCCCGCCGCACGGTGTGGAACCTTCGTCCGCTTGCTCTAGGACGCGCAGATCTGATTCATGCGCTACAACATTACGCCAATCAACTCAATAGCGGTGGACGCATCCAGATGCGCCAACTCATCGAGGGCACACCCCGCCCGCTCGCGCCCATGGTGGAAGACACCCTGCTGCGCATCGGTCAAGAAGCCCTGACCAATGCTGTCAAACACGCCAAGGCCAGTGAAATCACCGTGCGCTTGAATTTTGCCGCCGATTGGCTATCGTTATCGGTCGGCGACAATGGCTGCGGCTTCGATGTCGCCAGCAACGCGCGTCGCGGCTTTGGCCTAACCAGCATGAACGAGCGCATCGCCGCACTCGGGGGAAGCTTATCGATCGATAGTCACCCCGGCGAGGGCACCGAAGTTTCCGCCACTTTACCGACATGAATACCACCATTCGCATCCTCTTAGCCGACGATCATCCCTCGCTGCGATTCGGGCTGGCGAGCATTCTGCACTCCGAAGCCGATTTCCGCGTCGTCGCAGAAGCAGGCAGCGGCGCGCAGGTGCTGGAAATGGTGAAAACGCTGGAATGCGATGTCATCATCATGGACCTGCGCATGCCTCACGGCGATGGCACAGAGACGACTAAAGCGCTGCAAGCATTGGGCTACCCTGCCAGTGTGCTGGTGTTAACCACTTACGACAACGAGGAAGACATCTTCGCCGCACTAGAAGCCGGGGCACGCGGTTATTTGCTCAAAGACACCACCAAAGATCAGTTAATCGAAGCCGTGCGCCGTGTTCATGCGGGCGAGCGCTACCTGCCGCAAGCGGTAGCGGCACGCTTGGCCGATCGCATGATCCGCCCCATTCTGACACCGCGTGAACTCGATGTGCTGCGGCTGGTCTCACGTGGACGCAGCAATAAGGAAATGGCAGCGGCGATGTTTGTGTCTGAGGAAACCATCAAAACGCACATGAAATCGCTCTTTCAAAAACTGGACGTGCACGATCGAGCCGAGGCCGTTGCCGTGGCATTGCAGCGCGGGCTGATTCGCTTGCCTCACTGAAATGGCGGAGGAGTGCTTGACTCCTACAGCCAAAAATGCTGGTTCGGGGCTGCCAAAAAAACACATTCGACGTCGCGCATTTTTTTCGCTAAAACCTTGTCCATGCCTGCGCCGCGCATCATGATTCTCACAGCCGCCTTTGGCGAAGGGCACAATAGTGCGGCACGCAACATTGCGCTGGCGCTACAGGCCCAAGGAGCAGAAACTGTGGTGTGCGACCCCTGCATGCAGGCGTCACCTTGGATCACGCGCCATCTGTGTCGGGCCTACCGCTTGGTGACGACCTATGCTCCACACTGTTGGCATCGCATCTACCGCTCCACGGATGAAATCGATTTCACCAAGCAGCGATTCCGCATCATGCGCAAGCCGGAGCGTTTTTTAGAAAAACAGATGTCGGATTTCTCACCCGATGTTGTCGTTTGCACCTATCCGCTTTACCCCTATTTTCTGCAACGCATTCAAGCCAATGCAGCGCAGCCTGTGCCCGTGGTCACGGTGATCACCGACTCCATCGCGATCAATGGTTCTTGGACAAAAGCACAGGTGCAGCGCTGGCTGGTGACTGATGAAATCACGCGCCAGTCACTCATCAAACAAGGCCTGCCGAGCAATGCCATCAAGACCACGGGTTTCCCCGTGCACCCCGCTTTTGCCACCATGGCGAAGCTGCACGCGAGCACCAGCACCGTGCCATTTCGCATTCTCTACTTCCCCACCGCCAAGCGCGGATTGGTGCCGGAGATTGCCACCGCGATGCTTGAGGGCTTTGAACACACGCACATCACCATCGTGTTAGGTAAAAATGTGCGGCGGCTCTACCGTCAGGCCAAGGCGATCCAACAACGTTTTCCGGGTCGCGTGCGTTTGTTGGGCTGGACGCGACGCGTGCCTCAATTGCTGTGCTCGCACCATCTCGTCATCGGCAAAGCGGGTGGTGCCACGGTGCACGAGGCCATTGCCGCGCAGTGCCCGATGCTGGTTCATCATCTTGTTCCCGGTCAGGAGGAGGGTAATTTGCAATTGCTGATGATGCTGGGCGGCGGCATGCTCACGGAAACCGCGCGCGATGTGCAACTGGCGATGCAACGTCTTCTCCAGCAATCCGCCGAACACTGGCGTGAGATGAAACACCATCTGGATGCTCATCACAGCGACCGCGGAGGCGAGAACGCCGCGCAGGTAATTCTCGAATGCCTTGGCAATCACGCCGAGATGATCGAAGGTGACACCGCAGATTTTTTACCCAATTAGGCAACCGTGATTGCCAGTCGGCAAAAATCTGCTTAGCAAAGGGCACGCAACCACGGAGGTTGCCCGTTTTTTTTCATGAACAACCACGCTGTTTTTTCTCGTCGCCACATTGGCAGCTCCGCTTCAGATCAAGCTCACATGTTAAAAAGTCTGGGCTGCCATTCGTTGGACCATCTGTTAGAGCAAACCATTCCGGCCGAAATTCGCCTGCAACAGTCATTGGAGCTTCCTGCCGCTCGCAGTGAAACCCATGCGCTGCGTGATTTACACCAGCTGATGCGCGGCAATCACGTGTTAAAATCATTTCATGGTCAGGGCTACTACGGATGCCACACTCCCGCAGTGATCCAACGCAACGTCTTGGAAAACCCGGGCTGGTATACCGCCTACACGCCCTACCAAGCGGAAATCGCCCAAGGACGACTAGAGGCGTTGATGGTGTTTCAAACCCTCATCTGCGAACTCACGGGGCTGGCCGTGGCCAACGCCTCCCTGCTCGATGAAGCTACTGCCGCCGCCGAGGCGATGAGCATGGCGCTCGCGCAACAACCGTCGGCACGACGCTTTCTCGTCAGCGACGGCTGTCACCCCCAGATATTAGCCGTGTTACAAACCCGCGCCGAGCCACTGGGCATCGCGCTGGAAATCAGCAATCCCCGCAACTGGCAGCTGGACACCGAATCCGACCTGCTCGCCGTGCTTTTGCCTTACCCGGATACATTTGGCGCGATCCAAGATCCCACAACCGTGTTTGCGCAGGCAAAACAAGTGGGAGCCCTCTGCATTTCCTGCGCCGATCCCTTGGCGCTGACCTTGCTCAAAAGCCCTGCAGCATGTGGAGCGGACATCTGCATCGGTTCCACTCAACGCTTGGGGGTGCCAATGGGCTTCGGCGGCCCGCATGCAGCTTTCATTGCGTGCACTGATGCGCTCAAACGCAAGCTTCCGGGTCGTCTCGTGGGGGCCACGCGTGATGCCCGTGGCAAGCTCGCCTACCGACTGGCCCTGCAAACCCGTGAGCAACACATTCGACGCGACAAAGCCACCTCCAACATCTGCACCGCGCAGGTGCTGCTCGCGGTGATGGCCGCCATGTATGCCGTTTACCATGGACCCGATGGCCTGCGCTCAATCGCGCAACACATCCGCCAACAAACCCACCGACTACAGGCGTCTTTGACCGCAGCCGGCATCAACGTGATCGCGGCGCTGCGCTTCGATGCCGTCGTGCTCGAAGTTTCAGATGCCAAGGAGCTTTGCGCGCGCGCCGCCAACGCTGGTTTTCTGCTCCGCCAAGCCTCCGCCACTCGTGTGGTGATCGCCTGCGATGAAACCACGGAAGACACCGACCTTCAATCGCTGCTCGAACTGATTTGCCCGGGGCAGCCGCTGCTTCAGCTCGAAGCTCCCGCTCTTCCAGAAATCTTGTGTCGGGTGGACGAACTCATGCCTCAGAGCGTTTTTCATCGCTACCACAGCGAGACAGCCATGTTGCGCTACCTCAAGCGCTTGGAATCCAAAGATCTAGCACTGAACGAATCGATGATTCCGCTTGGGTCTTGCACAATGAAACTCAACGCGACCAGCGAGATGATGCCACTAAGCTGGCCGGAAGTCAGTCAATTGCACCCTTTTTGCGGAGAGCACCACAGCCGCGGCTACTTGGCCATGTTGGAGCAGCTCGAAAGCTGGCTCGCCACGATCACGGGTTTCCACGCCGCCTCATTGCAGCCGAACGCTGGTTCGCAGGGCGAATATGCGGGACTGCTGGCGATTCGGCGTTATCACCACGCCCAGCAACAAGCTCACCGCAACATTTGTCTGATTCCCACTTCCGCCCATGGCACCAACCCAGCTTCCGCCGTGATGGCCGGTTTCCAAGTGGTGGTCGTTCCCTGCGACAGCTCCGGAAACATCGATGCCCCCGCATTGCAGGCGCTGATCATGCAACACCGTGAACGCCTAGGGGCGCTAATGATCACCTACCCGTCCACCCACGGCGTGTTCGAGGAAAACATTCGCGAGCACTGCGCCGCCATCCACGCCGCAGGTGGGTTGGTTTATCTCGATGGCGCGAATCTGAATGCGCAGGTCGGCCTGACCAGCCCCGCGATCATTGGGGCCGATGTTTGCCATCTGAACTTGCATAAAACCTTTTGCATTCCGCACGGTGGCGGTGGCCCCGGAGTCGGCCCTATTGCTGTGAATGCTCGCTTAGCGCCTTTTTTACCCGGAAAAATGCAAGCTAGCGGCGAGCTTCACGATGGAGCGGTCAGCGCGTGTGCTTACGGCAGCGCGTCCATCAATACCATCGCGTGGATGTATATCGCCATGATGGGCGCAGCTGGACTTCGCGAAGCGAGCGCCTTGGCCATTTTGCATGCCAACTACATCGCCCATCGCTTAAAACACGCGTATCCCATCCTCTTCACCGGTAGCCAGGGTCGGGTGGCGCACGAGTGCATCATTGATCTCCGCCCCCTCAGTGCGCAAAGTGGCATCACGGTTGAGGATGTGGCGAAACGCCTAATCGATTATGGTTTCCATGCCCCGACCATGTCATGGCCGGTCGCCGGAACCTTGATGATCGAGCCCACCGAATCGGAGTCCTTGGAGGAAATCGATCGTTTTTGTGCGGCCATGTTGGAGATTCGTCGCGAGATTGAGGACATCATTGAGCAGCGCAGTGACCGCAGCGACAATCCGCTGAAAAATGCACCACACCCCGCCGACTGCCTGCTGGTCAGCGACTGGCATCATCCCTACAGTCGCGAACACGCTGCTTATCCGCTGCCACACCTGCGCGAACACAAATTTTGGCCTGCCGTTGCGCGCATTGATAACGTTCACGGGGATCGCAACTTGATTTGCAGCTGTGATCCCGTTGCATCCTATTCCACCGAGACGATTCCATGAATTCCACCACTCCTTCCCCGATCGATTGGGCGCAGTGGCGGGGCGAGATCCTTGCCACGCTGATGTTCATTGTTCGAGATCAGCAAGTGCTGTTGATTGAAAAAAAACGCGGCATCGGCGCCGGAAAAATCAACGGTCCCGGAGGTAAAATCGAGGCCAATGAGTCGCCCCTGCAATGCGCGATTCGGGAAACGGAGGAGGAACTCTGTGTCACCCCGCTCGACATCACAAAAATGGGCGAACTCAGCTTTGCGATGTCGGACATGCCTGACATCCACTGCCATGTCTTCATGGCAACAAGCCTTCGCGGTGAGGCATGTGAAACCCACGAGGCAGTGCCATTGTGGACCCCGCTGGATGCCATTCCCTATCACCGCATGTGGAATGACGATCAATATTGGCTACCACAGATGTTAGCTGGTCAGCAGTTTCGTGGTCGCTTCGCTTTCGCGGCGGAGGCCATCATTTGGCAAGAAGTGCGATTCGGTGCGCAGGCATGGCAACAGCCGTGACACTGGTGTCCACGAGGCTGTGATGCGAGATGCCGCTAACGTTGGAAGCGCTGATTGTGGCGCTCAATCCGTTTCACAATCTCGGCGTCGGCGAACTTCGACTCGCTAAGTCCGTGTGGATCCCACGAACCGAAACTCCACAGATACGCTCGTTCCACCGTGAACCGCTGACGTGGATGCTCCAGGTATTCGCACAAAGCGGAGTAATACTCCCGCCGGAGTTGACGCAATTCGGGCGACGCCCATGGATCCGCTTGTTGGGGATCAGCACTTCCCATGTAGGGTGCCCGGGCCGCTTGCTGCGCATCCTGAGCTGGCACCTTGGTGACGCCAGTCGGTTCGATGCCGCCGCCACCCAACCCAACTTCGACAAAATGAATCGGCTTCGTTGCTGGGAAACCACAACCCAACGCATTAAACTCCCCGGCAAACAATCCCATCGCCAAATCAAAATCCGCCACCACCGGCGGCACGCTCACGCCTTGATACATTGAAACTCCGATGAAATCTAACTCATTCCAGAGGGACTTCAACGCCTCTTGATTGATTTCAGCCGGCTTCGCACGTCCCATCACTCCCTGATAATTGAATCCCAAACCCAACTTGAGCTTTGTCAATTTCCCACGTTGCTTGAGACGCACCACCACCTCCTTCCAAGCCTGCGGGTAGCGAAACACCGAGGTCCCCATCTCGCCCATGAGACTGATTTCCACCGGCCAATCCGCGGGCAACTGCGCTTCCAACGCCTCAATGGTGGGCAGGATGACCGCTTTTTCATAACCATCACTCCCAACTCCCTTGGCGGGATCAAAATCAAAAAAATTGCGCCACTCCTTCACATCGCCATGCGCGTTGAGGTGCAGCAACACCGCAATCTCCATGTTATTCCTGCGCGCCATCTCAAATGCGGGCTGCAAGTATCCTTTGAGCTCCTGATTCGTCTGAGCATCACTCGGATAAAATTGATTGCCCGGGTTTTTCGCGTCGCGATTATCACGATAAAGTCCAATCGCTTGCACCTGCGCCTGCTCATTGATCAGCGCTTGCATGGCGATGCAGAACTGCACGTGTTTGTGCCCCTGACGTGCTGCTTGTTCAACGGCGACACCTGCTTCAGCCAATTGCCACTTGTGAAACAAGGGAATCATCGGATTGATTGAAATCGCCTGCGCCTGCCACACAATTGCGCTCATCATGATTGTCATCCATTTCATCACCTTGATTTTCTCGTTTAATCCATGATTGATCTCATCAGGTTGCCGCCAGCGCACATGCAAACACCCCTGAGCATCAACTGCGAAAATTTATCCGCCTGGCACGATCCCGCAACACCGCATTCGCACTAAGCAAGCATCATCCATCATGGCGTGTTCAAATAAATAGCACTTAACTGACAATCCCCTTCTGGATTGCCAGACTCGCCACATGGGTGCGATCTTTTGCGCGGAGTTTCGCCATGATGTGGGTGATGTGGATTTTCACCGTGTTTTCACTGATGCCGAGCAATGTGCCGATCTCCTTGTTGCTGTTGCCCTTCACCAGCTCAGCGATGACGTCTAACTCGCGCGGACTCAGCTCTGGTCGTTGCATGCGTTGCAACAGCTTCGCAGCCATGGACGCGGAATACAACGACTCCCCCGCGCCAACGCTCCGCACGGCTTGGATCAGCTCCGGACGTCGCGAGGACTTGGCAAGGTAACCCGCCGCGCCTGCCTGAACGGATAAAAAGATGATCTCCTCCGACTCAAAAGCCGAGAGCACCAAAATTTTTGCGTGGGAATCCAGCGCACGAATTTTTTTAATCAATTCATCGCCACTGCCATCGGGCAAGCGCCAATCGATGACCACGACATCGGGACGCACTTTTTCGTAGAGTTCAACGGCCTCGCGAATCGACTCCGCCTCGGCGACGACCTCAAAATTAGCCTCCAGATTCAACGACGCCACCAGACCCATTCGGACAACATAGTGATCGTCCACCAACAACAAGCGTAATGGATTATTCATGATTCAACAGGGATTCTCGAGAAAAGACGAGTTCGACCAACGTGCCAAACGGCGGCTTGGCATTTAATTTTTGCACAACGAGTGTCGCATGAATTTTCTGGGCGCGTTCGCGCATTCCCAATAGGCCAAAATGTCCTGCTGCCGTCGCGCACTTGAGGATTTTATCGTCAATTCCGACACCGTCATCGCTGATCATTAGTTCAAACTCCGCATCGCTTTCCTTCCATGTCACGGTGATCAAACGCGCAGCGGCGTGTTTTCTCGCATTGGTGATAGCCTCTTGGGCGATGCGAAGAACATGCTGCGCCACTCGTCCGGGCAAGACAGTGTCCGAAGCAGACACGTGTAATCGGATCTCCGCTGTGTCAGCGTCCATGGCGGGTCCGGCGAGATTCATCTGGAGAATTTGCGCAAACGGTCGTCCTTCGCACACCTCAGGCAAGCGCAGTTCCCAGATGGCCTGTCGCGCGCGCTCGCGACTATGATCGGCCATTTCCGCTGCACGATCCAATAAATCCCGCGGCAAGGTGGCAGGTGCCAGCAAACTCGCGGCGGCATCCAGCTGCATGGTCAAGCCCACAAAATGCTGCTCCATGGTGTCGTGCCACTCACGCGCAATCCGCACCCGTTCACTCTGAACCGCATCGCGTTCGATTTGCTCCCGAATGATTTCGCGCTGACGCCGCACAGTGCGCCGCAACAACAACAACCAAGCCGCTGAGAGCAATCCCAGCACCAACACCCCCGCTAACAGCCAACGCATGCGCTCCAAGGTCCAGAATGGCGGAGAACGCAGCACCTCCACGTCCATCACCTCGCGCAGTTCGATTTGAAAAGCATCAGATGCTTGAAATAATTCCATCGACGGCGATCTGCGGTTCATGCACACCCCCGTGAGCCGAAGCGTGGCGCCCAGCGACAAGTGATCCAAGCTACGTCCGCCCAGATTGCGCTGCAATCGAGCAAAAAAGGGCACCCCTGAGGACTCGCACACCAACACATCCTCCACCGGACCGGGAAAACTGCGCACCAACACCGCCGCAACCGTCACCAGACGTCCATGCCAAGCCTCGGTCAGCCCCTCCGCCAAATTCAAAGGAACAGCTGAAATCGTCTCCAGGGGCGACGCGTAATCGCGCCAAATCACATCGCGCAGGATGCCCACCCCGCGAAATGTTTCCGGCCAGCCCACACACTCGACTTTACTGCCGCGCTGTGGCAACACGGGCTCTGCGCAGTGAATCCAGGCGGCGCGATCGCCACGTTGCAAAAAAAAACCCGCGCCATTTTTCACCCATGTCACCACCCCGGCGGTTCGGGTCAAGCGCTGACCGCAACGCTCCGGCAACCATCGCAGAGCATGCAACGGCTCCTCCACGGCATCAAAGCGCCGATTGCGTGTGACAGGATCGATCTCAATGTGCTCTAACCCCGGCACCAACATCGACCACTGCAACACCCGTGGCGACTCAGAGACCGGAACGCTCGCGGTCACGCCCTCGATGCGCACCTTCATTCCCGTCAAGTGCCGTGGCAACACCGCCAAGCGCTCCTGCAGGGGCATGAAAATCGCAAAATCGGGTGCCTCCGCCAACCGCAGCTGGATGCGATCGCCCACCAGTTCCACCGCCTTGACGACACCGGATAGCTCCACCCAGCGTGCCCCCATTTCGCCCGAAACCACCTGCCTCATCGACACATTCATCGGCTTGGGTGTCAATCCACGCCCAAGGGCAATCAGCCGTGGACTTGTTTCATCGCTCTCACCACGGATGTTGATGCCATCCATGCCTTGATTGGTTCGCCCGCGCACCCGAATCCTCTCACCTGCGGCGATGGGAAGAGCGTCTTTGATCTGCAAGTAAATAGCGCCCGTCTCATCTTCTAGGAACGCCATGCGATGGCTCGGTTCATAATAGGTCAACACCCCTTCCAGCTCCACCTCGATCCCACTGCGCACTTGATCAGATGTCATCGCTTGAACATCGCGAACGGTCACTTTCTGAAACGCGGAGGCCGTGAGCACAAAGCAGCTAAGCAGCAATGAACAGACACCCAACCTCATGTGTCGCACTTTCAGCCCTGCTTCCTGCAAGTCAAGCCGTTTAGAATCATGCTTGTTGGCGTGTTCATTTGAATCAACGTGACAATCGCGACATGGGAGATTTTTCCGCGCGAGCCGTTTCAGGATTGTCATTGGACTCGATTGTCATTATTTTCCCGCGCATGGTTCGATTTCGCCCGAATGTTGCTGCGCTGATGGTGCGATCTGATGGACGCCTGCTGATATGTGAGCGATCCACCGTGCGCGGTGCGTGGCAATTTCCGCAAGGTGGTGTCGATGAAGGCGAGAGTTTAGAAATGGCTCTGAATCGGGAAGTGCGCGAGGAAATTGGTTTGCTGCCCGCGCATTATAACATTGAGCGCAGCCAAGGAGGCTATCGCTACATATACCCAGAAGAAATCCGGCGCAAGAAACGCAAGAAACACGGCTTTCATGGTCAGGAGCAAACCTATTTTTACTGCCGTGTCGCTGAAAACGCTCCCGAAGTGAATGTCAATCAAATCCCCCGCGAGTTCGCGAGCTACCGCTGGATTGAGCCGGAGGAGTTCGATCTCAAATGGCTGCCCGAATTCAAACGCGAGGTTTACATTCAAGTCATGAATGATTTCTTTGCGATTCAACTACGCAGCCATTGACCAATTTTTGCACCACCACCGGCTAGGGGCGCGCGCCGGATGGTGATCGATCACTGGGATTCCCGCGCTCGAATGTGACGAAATTGACTCTTTCGCATCATTGTTCCACCTGCTGGTTGGCGTAGCATGAGCCGTGGCAACGTCTAGCATCTCCGATGCCACACTGTGTCGCGCCTTGTAGCCCCATGCCGCTTACGCCATTCAAGATTCGCACTTCCTTTCCGCTCTGCTGCACTGATGTGGCAGAACAGAGCACCGTTTGTAGAAATGAATGGCCCCTGCAAGCCGTAATGCGGGGTCGGACACGGGAGAAGAAACTGCCTTCACGGCGTTCACGGGCGGCGTTTTCCTTAGTCGAGCTGCTGGTCGTCATGGCAATAGGACTGGCTTTGATGATTTTTGCCGCGCCGCAATTCATCTCCACGAGTGCTAGAGCTCGCCAAAGCGCGCGTGATACCCTGCGCGGTGAATTCGCGCGCGCGCGCGCTCACGCCATTGCCAATGCGAAGGACACTGCCGTCATTTTCGCTGGATATGATAATGACCCCGATCTCGCCGGACGAGCCATCGGGATTGTGGAGGTGAGCCCCGACCCAAATAAACCGGGATTTCACATGGCTGACACCAGTTCGGGCGAGGGATTGATCGAGCGCTGGCAACTCTTGCCCACGACGGTTCGCTTGTTGCCGGCAAGCAGCATTGGCACGAAGCAACCAACGCTCATGGAACAAGCTAACCTGTTGAGCGTGACCTACGGACGCCGCACGGTCACGGGTGCCTACGTGATCTTCTCGCCCACGGGATCGATTTCATACCCACCCACTGGCTCGCCGCTGTCCATCGCCCTCGGTTTGGCAACAGTCTCGAATCAAACCGTTTATCTTAAGGAAAGTAAAAACAGCGGACAGGCCTTCGATTTCCTTTCCGTGCAGCGGTTAACGGGACGCTTGCAGACCATCGATCCCCCATCGCTTTGACCATGCGCACACCTCAAATATTTCGTGATTCATCTGGCTCGCGGCCGCGCGCGCGCGGATTTACGCTCATGGAAGTAGTGGTGGCACTGGGTGTGGTGGCGTTTGCGGTGCCTTTGATATTGACCACGATGGCGAGCAGTAGCCGCGCACGCGCGCAGTCCGAGAACGACACCCGCTCTGCATGGCTGGCACGAGACGTGCAGTCCGAATTACTAGCCTCTTGGTCAAAGCAACAAAGCGTCATCAGCCCAGCTCCAGCTTTCCCAGAGTTCGCCAACGCCGCGACGCCGCTGGTGCTGCTGTATGACAAGCAAGGGCAATTCCTCACTCAAGGCAATAGCAATGATTTCACGCGTGGGCACGCCACGGGCGAAGCCTATTTTCTGGTTGCGCTCTACGGCGAATCCAGACTTGCCAGTCCCCTCAAAGAAGGCAGTCGCGATCTGTGCCAACTCCATGTTTCGATCGAAATCCCAGCCGCTGCACGAAAGGAGAAACGCAGCCGCTATGAGTATCAATCCTTGCTGCCCGCGCCCGTCACACTCTCTCCCTAACATGATTTCAGTCCGTTTTACCTGCACACGTCACAACGGCTTTTCCCTCGCGGAGTTAATGGTCGCGATGGTGGTGTGCATTCTCATCACGATTTCCCTGTTCAGCATGGTCGGCCAATCCGCACGCACCCATCGCCAATCGATGAACAGTGCCACCAGCATCGCCGACGCGCGTTCGCTGTTTCATTTCATCGAAACGGACTTGCGCAGTCACTTGCACGGAAGCCGTTGGCGCCATCAAGTGATCACCGGAAGCGATGCCCAGCTGGCATTCCTGCGCCAAAAAAACCACCAAGAACAGCGCGTGGAAGATCCCAACAATCAGTCAGGGGACATCGTCCTCGTTCATTATTACGTCGCCTACCGCGCTACCAATAGTCGCGAGGCCACTCAAAAACTATTTCGCCATGTTCTAACCGCTGCCGAAACCGACGCCTGGCGCCGCTTAGGCGATTCCGCCCCGTTTCCCGTCGGAGATCCCAGCAAAGACGAGCCCCTGCTCGATCGCGTGCTGCACTTCGACGTCAAACTCTGGGAGCGCGATTCCCAAGGCAAGTGGATCGAATGGAAAAACACCAGCGACAATCCGCCGAGCAAATGCGAACTTACCCTTGCACTCTGCGATGAATTAAGCGCGCAGCGGTTGCGCACGGAGAGCGATTGGAAGAACCTTTCCCAGCGCGCCTCCACCGAAACGAACGTCGGCGGAGACCACCAAGTGCAGCGCTTCACCAAGTCCATTACCCTGAGTCCATGAAACCACGATCTTCTCATGCGCGAGCCGGTTACGCCTTGCCGATGACATTGATGGCCATCACAGGGCTGTTGCTGCTCTGTGTCGGATTGTTGATCTACCTGCAACTCGAGCGCAAAACGGCTCGCTCGTATTCCGACGTTACTCGTGCCCAACTTGCCTGCGAAAGTGGTTTGTCAGATGCGATTGCAACGCTATCTCGCAGCGCGGTTCTGCCCGGATCACTGGTGTTCCGTTTGGATCGATCCAGCAGTGGATCTACTAGCAGCGCGACTCCATTTTTTTCCTTTGCCGCCTCCTATGGTCCTTCGATGGATAACCCGCTCAAAAGCTCTTGGCGCGTTCGCCCCTTGTTCAGCGGGCTTGAAGAGTTTGACGGTGGTGCCACGGTGCCGAACGCCGACAAAGCGAGTTCACTGCTCAATGACTTGCCCCTAGAAAATCTTTACACCACCACCGCTCCCGATGCATCGCCCCCGCAAGCCGCGTGGGTTAATTTGAGCCATAGCGCGGATGCTGTTCAAAGTCGCTATGCTTGGTGGATCGAAGATTTATCCGGTCGGATCGACGGCTCACAAGCAGGTTCGGTGCCACGCGATCAAGGTCTCAACACCAAAGAATTAGGCTTATTCACCATTTTTCAACCGCCTCTGCAAAAAGATGGTGCTGGTCCCGAAGACACTCTGATTGCCGCACGCGATCAGATTCTTAGTCCCGCCAGCATCAGGCTCCACATCCCGGCGACTCAAGCACGCTTGTTAGAACCGTATGTTGCCTACAACCTTCCACCTGTCACCAAGGACGAGCGGGTCGTGCCCTTTGGTTTTGGCTATGCCGATGCCGGCAAAAAAACCATGAACCTGACCCAAGCGGTGAGTGAAAAAAACGTCGCTGGCATTGCCGAAATGATCGAGCGCAATTTGCCGCAGTTCTCCCTCCGCAAAGGCGCCTGCACCGCCGATTACCTCAAAACTCTCGCGGCTAGCATGATTGATTACGCCGATGCCGATAGCAATGCCACGGTTGGCGCGAATTATCGCGGTGTGGATTCCTATCCCTACGTCAACAAATTATTTGATCGCTTCGCATGGACCGCGACTGGAAAAAACTTCGTGAACATAGAAGTCTCGACCTATGCCGAACTCTGGAACTTGACTCAAAAAACAGTCACGGGTCAAATCGAGTTCACCAACGTCAATCGCCACATCATTCGCATCCCGCTAGTGGGCAATCAGACGTTTAGTCCTATCACTTTTCCAACGCAGAATGTCACCATTCCGCCCAACGGATTCTTAGTGCTTTTGATGGGAGTGAAAAATTATGTTTTCCCCGCCGGACTTTTCCAGCCAACATTACTCGATTTCCCAACCGAAACCATCGCGAGTAACTATCAACTCAAGTGGAATGGCGCTCTAGTGGATACAGCCCCAGGTGGACTCACCCGCACTGGTGGCACTCTTGGCGCTGGACAGGGAAAGGCGAAGTGGAAGGGTAATTACACCGTCATTCAAAATCAACTCTCACGCTACGGTGATCCACGCGCCTCATATTATCTCGCAACAAAGGTTTGGCCAGTTAACTACGACAACAACGGTTGTTGGGGCGGTCGCTCTGTGTCCATCAATTCCAGCTTAGACGCTCCATATCGCGAGGTGAAGTTGCAAGAGTGGCCAGACCGTGGCCTGAACTCCGCCGCCGGCACTCCCACTGGAAGCGATAGTGTTCTTCCGACACAGGTGGTGCCTCCGGCAAACGAGCCCAAAAAAGCGCCAGCTCACATCGCGAACGGGGAATATCAGTCAGTTGGTGAATTGGGAAACATTTTCGATCCCAGCCAATGGGCAAACGTTTACAGCCACACATCTGACCCTTCCATTGAATCTGGCGGAGGCTACACCTTGGCCATCGGACGCCCGGAATTCGGACGCTTTGATGTGGAAGGACAGCGTGCGGCACAGCTGACCGATCTCTTTTCACTGAACACAGCCGCGAATGCGACTCCAGTGCGCCGCATCAACGTCAACACTGCTCCCCGCGAGGTGCTGCGCGCGTTAGCTGCGGGACAACCCTTAAAGCAAGATCCCGGTCAATCCGAAAAGCAGGTCACGGACGCCTTTTACCCTGCCTATAACAGCGATGCAGCTGATCGCTTTGCCGATGCAGTGATCGCAACCCGCAATCGCTACCCCCTGCGCGGTTTGTCTGATTTCGCCCGCATCCGCCTCAATCCCGAGCAAACCCCGAATTATGCTGCGCCCGATAGCGAGAGCAATCTCTACTTTGGTGTGGTTAATCAGTATCAAAAAGCTCCGAAACCCGACCTCACTTGGGACGATGCCGGGCGGGAGGAACTATTTGCCCGCCTCTGCAATTTAGTGGACTTTGGCTCACGGGTTTTTCGTGTTGTCGTGGCGGGACAAAGCCTGCAAAAGAACAGCGACAAGCTCTATGTCAAGGCACGTAGTGTCACCGAATACTGGATCGCTCTCGAACCTCAGCGCGACAACGCCGGTGTGATCGACACCACCAAGCCGCCCATTGTCACTAAAATTTATGAAACAACTCACGATCCCGCTGCAACGCCTCGCGTTATCGCTACTCAGCTGCCTATGCTACAGCTTCGCTCAAGAACCAGCACCACAGGAAGTCGATGAACAGGGTTTCCTCAACATCGCCAACATGGTGCCAAGCGATAAAAAATGCACGGTGTTGATCGATTCCCAGGAGCTGACACCCGCTGGTCTGCCCTCGCTCAGCGACACGGGTTGGTTCATGGTTCCCGCAGGGGATCATCAAATGACTCTGAAGATCGATGGCTACAAAGATGCCAGTGGCGTGGTGCGAGTTGAGCCTCAGCTATCGGTTCTCTACACGATCTTCCTGCAACCACTCGGCAAAAAATCCGCCGACGGGACTCCCCCGCCCACCCCGGCGATCCGCATCAAGCGTCTTAGCTGCAACAACGATGACCGCCAGTTCAAACTAACCGCCTATTCCCTGTGCGATGAAGAGGAAGCCTTCAAGATCGGCTCTCAGTCCCTCATTCTCAAATACGACAGCTCGCAGGATCTCCCCACTTGGAATGGCGGGCCTTTTGCTGTGATTCACCGCGGTAAAACCATCGGTTCCTGTGCTGGTGCGCAGGAGAAGAATTCCTACATTTTGCTGCTGGCCAATGACGGCGCGGAAAAGTTTGGCGCGCTGCTGGTTCGCAATAGCCGCCAAACCCTGCCGCCGTGGTATCGTGTCAAAGATAAAAAATCCGTTCCAACTCAATGACGGCTTCCATGCTCATCGCCAATTTGTCCGTGCGCCGCTGAACGCAGGAAATCGTCAAGGTTTGTCCGTCAAAGTATTGCCATAAACAGCGGCTCGTGCATGATACGGGCATCACACGTCATGGGTTTTCTCAAATCACTGTTCAACAAAATCGCCAATCGCGCTGAGATTGATTGGGATGAAATCGAGGCTGACCTCATCGCAGCCGACTTGGGTGTTAAAGCGGCGATGAGCATTGTCGATCATCTTCGTGCCATGGGACGCAAGATCAACGCCCAAGATGTCGTTGAAGCCGCCCGTGCGCACATGGCGCAACAATTACCTGCACAAGTCTCCCTGCCGCAGAAGCGCAGTGATGGAAAACCCACGGTGATCCTGGTGATTGGCGTCAATGGCACTGGAAAAACGACTTCCTCGGCCAAGCTCGCTTACTGGCTCCAACAACAAGGGCATCAGGTCATGCTGGCCGCTGCCGACACCTTTCGGGCGGCCGCTGTGGAGCAGTTGCAGCGCTGGGGAGAACGACTGGGAATTCCGGTGGTCAGCGGAAATCACCAGGCGGATCCGTCTTCGGTGTGCTTCAATGCTCACCAAAAAGCGCTGGCCAGTCACTGCGATTTCCTGATCTGCGACACCGCCGGACGCCTTCACACACGCCACAATTTGATGGAGGAATTGAGCAAAATCCGCCGCGTGATTGCGAAAAATGATGAGTCCGCCCCTCATCTCACTTATCTGGTTGTCGATGCCGGAACTGGTGCCAACGCGGTGCAACAAGCAAAAGAATTTCACAAAGCCTGTCCGCTCGATGGCTTGATTTTGACCAAAATGGACGGCTCCGGTAAGGGTGGCGTGGCGGTGGCGATCCATGAGCAACACCAGATTCCACCGGTCTTCATTGGCACGGGTGAAACCGCAACAGATTTTGCCCCGTTTGATCGTCAGGCTTTTGTCAACGAGGTCTTATGAGCACCATGAATTCGCGGCGTAAGATGATTGGCGGGCCCGTTCTGCTCGCGCTGAGCTGCAGCGTGCTGCTGGGTCAGGAAACCTCGCCGTCCCCAAAAGCCGCTTCGCCCGCGCAAGTGACGATTGAGGCTCTGGAGTCGCTGTCAGCGCCAATCCACTTGGCAGAAAAAGAGTTAGATAAACTCAACGAACAGCTCAAAAAAGCGAGCACCGAGGAACAAAAAAAGGAACTCAGTCAACAGATCGATGCTCTCCGGCAGAAAATCAAAGAACTGAACCAAAATTTCCAATTCATTGCCACTGGCATCAGCGAAAGTGGAGAAACCATCACAGCGGAAGAAACGATCACGCTGCAGCAAGAACTGAAGGACTTGTTTCAACCGATCTTGCGAGAACTGCGGCAGATCACCGCCCAGCCGCGTGACATCGAAAATCTCAATCGCGAGCTAGCTGATCTGCGCGATCGACGTCGCAAAGCTGATTCAGCGCTTGTTCGCATCGATCAACTCAGCAAGGAAAGCAAAGCCAGCAACACTAGCAGCCAGCTCAGCGCGATGCGCAAGCAATGGGAGCAGCAGTTGGTCGAGATTGCCGCCCGGCAAAACTTTTTGCAGCTTCAGCTCGAGGAACGCAAAAACAATGCGCCCTCACTGATTTCACTGTTCACCCAGATGGTATCGCATTTCTGGCGCAATCGAGGTTTTAGTCTGCTGCTCTCCCTGGTGGGGGGCGTGTTGTGCTACACCGGCTTACGGCGATTATACGCCAAACTTCAGCCTCTCAGCCCTCTGCATCAATTCGATAAAAATTCCTTCGCCGCCCGCCTTTGCGACATTGGCGCGGGAATGTTTGCGGCCTTTAGTGGTTTTTTTGCGGCAGTGATGATCCTCTACCTGCGCAACGACTGGTTATTGCTGACGGGTGCCCTGATTTTATTTTTCAGCTTCATCTGGGCATCACGCACCACCCTGCCGCCCTATTTTGAGCAAATTCGGCTCATTCTCAACTTGGGCACTGTTCGCATCGGCGAGCGTGTGCTGCTGCAAGGCGTTGCCTGGCGAGTCGATAGCCTGCATTTTTTTTGCGAGCTTTCGAATCCTGCGCTCAGCGGTGCGGCTCTCAGACTGACTGCGAAATCCTTGCTCGCACTCCATTCGCGCCCGGCGCAGCCGGATGAACCATGGTTTCCCTGCCAACATCGCGATTGGGTGCTGCTCGACGATGGCACCTGCGGGCAGGTCATGCATCAAAGCCCGGATGTCGTGGTGCTGGAACTGGCTTCAGGAACGAAAAAAACTTATGCGACATCGGCTTTTCTGACAAAAAACCCCGAGGTCCTCAGCCCACAATTTAGCGTGAGCACGGTGTTCGGTCTCTGCCCGAGCCACTTCGCGATGGCCACCGATGCCATTCCAGAACAGATCAAAACCAGCGTGAGATCCAGGCTCGAAGCGACATTCGGTGGAGAAAACATCGTGAACGTGATCGTCGAGTTCGCCAGCTGCACGGAGACGTCCTTGAATTTTTTCATCGCTGCCACCTGCAACGCCGCGCTCGCGCCCATGAGGGGGGCGGTGACACGCCAGTTGCAGCAAGCTGCCATCGGAGCCGTGGTCATCCACGGTTGGCAGCTACCCACTTCTTCCCTCAGTTCGCCTTCACCCCGCTCCGTTTGCTGATCATGAATGTATCGCTCGTATCCCCTGCGCTGATCGTTGCGATGATGACTCAAGCCGCCGCCGCGCTGCCGCTGCCACTTTTCCGTCAGCTCCAGGCGGAAAACATCCATTACTCATTGGTCAGCTTCGATGTTCGCCATTATCGGTTGGTGGTGATGGATCAAAAGAACGGCCCGGGCTCTCAATGGGTCGATGCTCAGGTGGCGGGGCGCGCGCAACACGCGCTAGCGGTGATCAATGCCGGATTTTTCACCCCACAAGGCGAACCACTTGGGCGGCTGATTGCAGCAGGGCAGGCCCGCGGCAGTGATAACCCCAGCGCGCTCGGTGCGGCAGTTTGGTATGATTCTCAACAAAAAAGCGAAATCGTGCGTCGCCACCGCGCGCCACAACGAGCCAGTGAACTGCTGCAAGCGGGTCCAATGTTGATCGAAAAAGGCCAAGTGGTGCCGGGTTTGAACGCGGAGCGTTCCAGCGCTCGCTGTTTCATCGCATGGGATGGAAAAAATCAATGGTGCATCGCGCGCACCAGCGCCTGTTCTCTGCGCCAACTTGCGACCAGCATCAACACCGGCAAGGCCAGTGGCTTTCGCATCCACATGGCAATGAACCTCGACGGCGGACGCTCGGCCGAATTGTATGTCGATCGCGCAATCGCTGGCACTCCGATTCTTGAACGCCCACTGTGGAACACCAGCGTCCGCAATTACTTGGCACTGCTGCCGCGATAACGACGTCATCGACGTTTTTTGCTACATTTCATCACCGACATGAAAGGTGAGCCGTTCTCTCGCGTATCGCTAGGTTCACGATGATGAATTTTATTCACAAAATACGCAAGACGCGATCGCTGCGCGCTTCGATTCAGCACCCGTGTGCTCCCATCATGTCCTGCCACGGCACGCGCACGTCGTTGATTCTGCCGATCTTAACCTTGCTCTCGCCACTGTCTCCACTGATTGCAGCAACCGAATCGACGTCATCGCTCGAGGAAATTTTCACTCAGCCTCCGCTCCAACATCGACCACACGTCTGGTGGCACTGGATGGGATCGAATTTCTCCAAGGAAGGCATCACCAAGGATCTCGAAGCCATGAAGACCATTGGCGTGGGCGGGGCGACCATTTTTAACATCACATCAAATGTCAACGAGAGCCATGCACCGACAGAAAACAATCCATGGCCAGATCAAACCTACCGCAGTCCCAAGTATTGGGCGGCCTTGCGTCACGCTGCGGAAGAAGCCAAACGCCTGGGGCTCGAAATCGGACTGCACAACACTGTCGGCTACTCGACCACGGGAGGTCCTTGGATCGATGAGCCTCGCAGCATGCAGCGGCTCGTGTGGACCACCACCACACTAGAGGGAGGCAGTGAACAACAAATCAAACTGCCCCCGCCGCCACCGCGCCAGCAAGACGGCTGGGGCAAGACTGGTCGGGTGTTTTCGTGGTTTCAGGACATTGCGGTGTTGGCTGTTCCTGCCGATCGCCCGCAAATCCACCTCACGGAAATCATCAATCTCAGCGAGCAGATGAAGCACGATGGCACCTTGAGCTGGAAGGTTCCTGCCGGAAAATGGCTGATTTACCGACTCGCGCATGCTTCTACCGGGCGCAGCCCCCATCCCGTGCCTGACGACGTCCTCGGCAAAACGCTTGAAGCCGATAAACTGAGCCTCGAACAAACCCAATTTCACTGGAACGCGGTCATCAACCCTCTTCAACAACAGCTTGGCGCACTGGTGGGATCCAGTTTTAAGCATTTTCTCATCGATAGCTACGAAGCGGGCAACCAAAACTGGACAGCGAATTTTCGCAACGACTTCATCAAGCTCAAGGGCTACGACCCGCTGCCGTGGCTGATGAGCATGGGAGGCATCGTCAAGAATGAAACCAAGGGTAGTCCAGAGCGCACGATCGAAAGCGCGGAGCAGACCGCACGCTTCGAGTGGGATTATCGTGACGTGATCGCCACGTTATACTACGAGAACAGTTGGAAACCCGCCGCTGCCATGGCTCACGCGAAGGGCATCAGCATCGCACACGAGGCTTACGGCGGCCCGTTTGACACCGTTGCTGGCTCTGCTTTAGCCGACATCCCGATGGTTGAATTCTGGACAGGTAAAAACGTCACCGCCAGCCCCAACGTTGTCGGTGCGGCGCGCGCCGCAGGTCGAGGCGTGATTGCCGCGGAGGCGTTCACTGGCGCACCTGCCAATTCAAAGTGGAACGAAACACCCAGCTTTCTCAAGTCTTCAGCCGATGCCGGATACGTGACCGGGATCAATCGGATGGTGCTACATCACTGGGTGCATCAACCCTTCGACGACCGCTACCAGCCGATGATGGGCATGGGCTGGTGGGGGACCCATTTTAGCCGCTTTCAGACGTGGTTCGAGCCCGGCAAGGACTTTTTTCGCTATCTGAGTCGAGTCCAAGCTCTGCTGCAACGGGGCGAGACACCCGTGTCCCACCTGTCTGTTGGCAGCGCAAGCGACGGTGGCGATGTCGTTTCTCCGCAGGCATTTCTTGCCGATACGCGTGTGGAAGCTGGCAAAATCGTTCTCCCGTCTGGACGGAAATATGAGTTCTTGCATGTGCCACACAATGGAACATTACAACCCATCGTCTTGAAAAAAATGCAATCTTTACTCAACCAGGGAGCCACGATTGTTGCGCTTGCACCACGCAAATCGCCAAGTTTGCAAGATTTTCCACGCTGCGACGAAGAAGTGCAACGTCTCGTGCGTGACATCTGGGGCGAAGCCAAGCAGAGCGTGCGCCCGGTTGGCAAAGGAAAATTGATCAACTCCGGTAGCATCAATGATGCGCGCGCAAACTTAGCCCTAAAGCCCAGTTTCCAGTTCCTCGGCAGTGCCAACGATTTACGCGCCACGCACCGAAAACAGGGTTCAGCACAGTGGTTTTTTGTGATCAATGGCTCCACAACAACCCAGACGTTTGCGATGTCGTTTGCGGTAACAGGAATGCAACCAGAATTATGGGATGCCGAGACTGGCAGCATGAGTCCCGCACCTGTCTGGCGCAGTGACAATCAACGCACGGAAGTGGAACTGCAACTGGGAGCCAACCAGTCGATTTTTGTGATGTTTCGCCATCCCTTGGCGTCCAGCAGCAAGCACTTCACCCATGTCACCCCAAATGCGGCGAAGCTAATCACCGCTGCGGATGGCCAGATGCACTGGATCAGCGACCACGCCACTTCGATGCAAATCGAGGATAGCATGGGACGCCAACAAACACAGACTCTAGCGGCTGGTGAACGTCGCGCCCTGCCAGGACCGTGGGATGTCGCCTTTCACCCCATTCTTGGTCAAGCGTTTGACGAGAAAATGCCCGCTCTGCTCGACCTGTCCAGCCACACCAAGCCAGATATCCGATATTTTTCTGGAACCGCCACCTATCAGCTAAAATTCCAACTACAGCGCGATCAACTCAATCCCAACAACAGGATCATGCTCCGTCTCGGACGCGTGTGCGACATGGCCGCGGTGCGCATCAACAATCAACCACAAGGCGTCTGGTGGCACGCTCCATTCGAACGCGACATCACCGCCGCGCTGCATGAGGGTGAAAACACACTTAGCATTGCCGTGACCAACACCTGGCATAATTTACTCGTGGGTGACGAACGCTTTCCGGTCGATTTCGAATGGGGAACAGATCGTGGTGGCCAAGGTCGGGGCATCAAAGGCTACCCGGATTGGTTTCTCACCCAACAGCCACGGCCAAGCTCGGCGCGCAAGGCGTTCGTGCTTTGGTATTATCACCGCGAGAACACCCCCCTGTTGCCGGCCGGTTTGATTGGCCCTGTCGAGCTGAGCACCCATTCCTCCATTGCAACCTTACCCCAATGATTCCTTTCATGAAGAAACTTCGCTGGATCACACCTCGTTTTGACACGAGTCTGTGCCTCTTCTCCGCCTTGGCATGCCTGGCCGCAGCCGAGGAGATTCAACCCACATTGCGTGACAAAAAAGGCACCTGGCGGCTCACTTGGAGTGATGAGTTCAACGGCACCGATGCGCAGCTGGATGCTCAATGGCAATCACAAAACGGCCCCAGTGGTCACATCCTTTGCAGTCGCTGGCGCGAAAATGCGCTGGTTTCCGCAGGCACCTTGAAGTTACTGAACAAGAAACAAAAGCGCGGCGGGCAAGAATGGACTTCTGGCAACATTTGGACGAAGAAACAATTCCAATACGGATACTTTGAGTGTCGCTACCGCTACGCCGCCGCGACGGGCACCAACAATTCATTTTGGTTGATGACAACCAACAAGCAAGCTCCCGCGCGTGGAAAATCTTTCGAGATCGACATCAACGAAGGACACTTTCCCAGCGAAGTCAACACCAACATCCACAACTGGACGGACGTCACCATCGTCGATGGCAAGCGCAAGCACCCCAGCTCGTCAAAAAGTTTTCACTTCGGCAGCGAGCCTAGCGTTTCGCTGACATTAGAAATTCCGATTCAGACACGTCGCCTGCGACTCAGCACGGCGCAAACGGGTCAGGTGCGCTTGAGCGAGTTTCGCGCGTTCAATGTTCATCCAGCCGGGTATCCCGATGCGCTTCGCCCGCGCGCCAACAGCAGCCCAGGCTTGATCAATTATGCCTGTGAGAAAACGACGCTCGTTCGCAGCAGCAATCCATCGAATGCTTCAGACGCGGCGCTCATCGATGGCAAAATCGACACCGCATGGATTTCGCAATCCAAGGGCGAGAAATTCATCGAGATCACTTTCGCTGAACCACGCTCTCTTGGATGCATCCAGTGGATCAGCGGATCCGCCACCGCCGCCGGAACAACCAAGAACGGACTTGATCATTATCAACTCAGCTACGAGAAAGAAGGCAAATGGGTGGAACTGTCCCGCCGCGATGCCAGCAATCCCACACAAAATTTTGCGCGCGATTTTCAAACCTATGGCTTGGAATGGACGGAAAAGAATTTGATTTTTTACTTCAACGGCCAAGAAATTCGCCGCGAACCGAATCGTTTCTGTTTTTCACCGGCTCCAATTTGGTTGAGCTTGGCGATCATCCCTTGGGGTGGGGCGATCACGGATGCGATTGACGGCACGCAGATGGAAGTGGATTATGTGCGCGTGTTTCAGCGTCAACCCTAAACCTCCATGGATCAAACCCAGCACATCTTTAACTTCATGCGCGCCCGATCAGTTCTCAGTGCCGTTTCTTGTCTGCTGCTGCATGGTTGGTTTGCCGCTGCTGAACCGCTCGATCTTGGTGCCAGAGTGCAACCACTGCCGCTTGAGAATCAGTTTTCGGTGCCAAATTACCACGTCTGGTGCGGGGCACCAGTGAAAGGACCGGATGGCAGGTATCACTTATTTTACTCCCGATGGCCAAAACAATTCGGCTTCGCACCCGCATGGGCATTGCATTCAGAGATCGCTTATGCCGTTGCCGATCAACCCCAAGGCCCCTATCGCCACGTCTCCGTGATTCTTCCCGCGCGTGGCATCAATCCGGCAACGGGTAAAAAATACTGGGATGGCGATGTCACCCACAACGCCAATGCGTTTTTTTTCAACGGTCTCTTTTGCCTGTTCTACATGGGTAATCAAGGCGACAACAAAAGCTACCCGATGCACCGCAACAATCAGCGCATCGGCGTCGCAACCGCCTCTCGCCCCGAGGGACCGTGGCAGCGGCTCGATCATCCCATCATCGATGTCAGCGCAGATGAAAACGCATTCGACTCGCTGTGTGTCACCAATCCCGCCGCCTGCGTGATGCCCGATCAGCGAATTTTGGTCATCTACAAAGCCGTCGCTAAGGCAAAAGGAAAAATCATGGGCGGCAAGGTGCGCTATGGTGCTGCGATTGCCGATGAGGTTCGGGGCGAATATCGAAAAACATCAGGCAACATTTTTGAGAGCAACGACCCCAAAAGCTCGCATTGGATGCTCGCCGAAGATCCCTTCATTTGGTATAGTCGCCAACATGATCGACGTTTCTATGCCGTAGCGCGGGACGTGGTTGGCAGTTTCTCTGGGGCAAGCGGTGGCATTTGCATGTTCGAATCTGCCGATGGACTCCATTGGCAAGCAGCCCAACACCCCAAAATTCTCGGTGATCATGTGCCGCTCAGTGACAAAACGTTCAGCCGCACTAAACTTGAGCGACCCGCTCTCTTGATCGAAAACGACGAACCAACTTATCTTTTTGGCGCCCTCAATGGCTACCCCACAGATGGCTCTGTGAGCGTCAATGTGCAAATCCCGCTCTTGCCCCGTCAGCCTTAACCCAATCACAATCATGCCTCTTCATCCAGATCGCCGACATTTTTTGCAACTTAGCCTTTCCGCCGCCATGACGCACCTGTTGTGCGGACGCGCGAATGCGGCTGACAACGCGGAATTGGACCTGCGAGCTGCTCTGCAGCCGACGCCAGCTTTTGCGAAGTTTAGCGATCCCGATTACAACATTTGGTGCGGTAGCATGGTGCGGGACGACTCGGGAAAATGTCACTTGCTTTACTCGCGCTGGCCCAAAGCTCTCGGCCACTTGGCTTGGGTGACTCACTCGGAAGTCGCACATGCCGTGGCAGATCACCCCCTGGGACCTTACAAACACGTCGGTGTTGCCTTGCCCGCCCGCGGTCCATCCTATTGGGACGGACTCTGCACGCATAATCCGACAGTGATGCGTTTCGGTCAGAAATACTATCTCTACTACATGGGAAACACCGGCGATGGCAAGGCCATGCGTCAACTCAACTGGACACATCGCAATCTTCAGCGCATTGGTGTCGCCGTCGCGGATCATCCTAACGGGCCATGGCAACGCAGCGACGTGCCTCTCATCCTTCCCACCCCCAATTTTCACGATGCTCTCTGCTGCGCTAATCCCAGTGTCTTGCAGCGAGGCGAAGACGATTTTTTAATGATCTATAAAGCGGTGAACAACCAAGGAACAATGCCCTTCGGTGGCCCGGTTGTTCATGTCGCCGCGACTTCAACCTCACCGACCGGACCTTTTGTGAAACATCCCAATGCGGTCTTCACCAATCCCAACACTCATTTCGCGGCAGAGGATCCTTATATTTGGCGAGGCGTTGACCGTTACTGGGCCGTGGTGAAAGATTTCAAGGGTGATTTCACCCATCAGGGAACTTCGCTGGCATTGTTCGAATCAAAAAATGGTCTGGATTGGAATCTTGCCAAGCATGCGCTCGTCTCGACCATCGATCTGCTCTGGCAAGATGGCAAAAGGCAGGCTCTAAAAAAACTGGAACGCCCGCAAATCTGGTTGCAGGACGGCATGCCTGCTGTGTTGTTTTGTGCTGCTGCTGATCGCGATGATCTGAACGAGAGCTTTAATGTCGCAATCCCGCTCATGGCTCCCAGCCAAATTCGCTAACCATGAATCTCCTGCGCCGCCCATCGATGCCTTCAGCGATTGCGACCAGACGCATGGCGCCGTTCCAGCGCGTGTGGATCGTGGCATGCCTTGGCTTTAACTCAGTCAGCATCATCTCAGCAGAACCAACCGAGATTTACCGACAAGCATCCATGCCCCTTGAGCAACGGCTAGATGATTTGATCGCGCGATTGAGTTTAGAAGAAAAGGCACAAGTTCTCGATCACAAAGGCCCGACCATTGAACGCATCCAGCTGCGCTCGGATCAGTGGAACCAATGTCTTAATGGTGTGAAATGGGACCGCCCCACCACCATGTTTCCCACCTGCATTGCCATGGGCGCCACGTGGAATCCCTCGCTCGTCAAAGAAATCGCGAACGCATTATCCGATGAAGCCCGCGCCATTTATAATCACTGGAAGCAAGACCCAAACGCTCAAGGCGAGAAAAAAGGACTGATTTATCGAGCCCCCGTGATCAATATCAGTCGCAATCCCTACTGGGGTCGCATTCATGAGGTGTTTAGCGAGGACCCGTTTCTCACCGGTCGCATGGCGGTTGCTTACGTGCAAGGTCTTCAAGGCAATGACCCACGCTATCTTAAGATTGCTGCAACTTTGAAACATTTTGCGGTCAATAATGTCGAAACGAACCGCCAAAAACTCAACGCCAAGGTTTCCGAGCGCTGGTTGCACGAATACTGGATTCCGCATTGGCGCGATGCGATCATTGAGGGCAAAGCATGCAGCGTCATGGCTTCCTACAACGCCATCAACGGCACTCCCAATAATCGCAACCATGCCCTGCTGACAGAATTGCTCAAGCACGACTGGCAACATCAGGGCTTTGTCGTCTCGGATCTCGGTGGCGTGCGCACCATGGTTGAGGGTCATGAAAAAAATCAATTGAGCTACGTGGATGCTGTGGCTCAAAGCATCGAAGCGGGTTGCGATTTTTCGGATAAAGAATACGCAAAATACATTCCCATCGCCGTGAATGAGGGCAAGCTGAGCATGAAGCGTCTGGATGATGCCGTTCGCCGCGTTCTACGCGTGCGAATGCGCCTTGGCGAATTCGATCCATTTGACGCCAATCCATGGAGTAAAATCCCACTGTCTGTCATTGATGGCCCAGAACACCGCGCGCTCGCCCTGCGGGCTTCGCAGCAATCGATTGTGCTTCTACAAAACAAGCAGGCAATTTTGCCACTCAACGCTAATCAACTCAAGCGCATCGCTGTGATCGGCCCCCATGCCGACCGAATCACGAGCAATAATTACTTCGGTCAACACCGCGGTGCGATCACAGCTCTACAAGGTCTGAAGGATCGCTTGCCTGTCTCATGTGAAATCCGCCATGTCGTCGGTGGTGTGATCAGTGAAAAAGACGCACGCGATCATCTAAACGAGCCCAATATCCCTGCTATCAACCGGGCTGACGAACTCAAACACGCCAGCGAGGCAGCCGCATGGGCCGATTACGCGATCGTTTTCGTCGGTAGCAATGCCAGTGTGGAACATGAATCCCTCGATCGCCAAACACTCGCGCTGTCAGGCAACCAAGAAGAACTGGTCAAAGCAGTCGCAGCCGTGAATCCACGCACGATCGTGGTTCTCATGTCAGCCGGTCCCATTTCCGCTCCGTGGATGAAAGACCACATCCCCGCCGTGCTGCAGGCGTGGTGGCCAGGTGAGGAAGGTGGGCACGCCATTGCTGACGTGCTGCTTGGTCAAGTCAATCCCGCTGGTCGCCTGCCATATACTGTTTACCAGTCTGATCAGCAGGTTCCACCCTTGGATGAATATGACATCAGCAAGGGCTTTACTTACATGTATCTGCGTGGAGATGCACTGTATCCCTTTGGACACGGTTTGAGCTACAGCTCATTCGACTACCACGATTTAGAAATCGATACCAAGTCATTAAAATCTCACAAAAAAATTGGATTGCGCACTCAAATCACCAATCGTGGTTCACGCGCTGGAGAAGAAGTTGTCCAGCTCTACACCCGAGCGAAAGACCGTTCACGGGTGCGACCCGAGCGCGAGCTGCGTGGCTTTCAACGCATTCACCTCGCCGCTGGCGAAACTCAAACGATCCAATTCGAGCTCTCCACAGATCAGCTCGCGCTCTGGAGCGAAAGCAAGCATTGTTTCGTGACCCCAAATGGTGACTATCATGTGCTGATCGGTGCTTCATCCGCAGACATTCGGCAAACAGGAGTGATCAGCCTATCGACAGCTCCAGATCAATAATTATCCGACAAAGAATAACAGGAGCCACCGATCATCAAAGAGTAAATTCACTGTAACGCTTCAGCTTGTGGCGATTCGGCATTTCCTCATCAATCCTTCCACAATCGCGCTTTCCACGAGAGCTGTGGTTATCATTTCTTTACCTAATCATCACTCACCACGATCGCAAAAACCTTTGATCGGTCAAAACGCGCGAGCCTATACGCAAGCAACCCCTGTCCCCAAATGGAACAGAGGTTGTAAATATCACATCCTGCCCTCAACGGAGCAGCAGGAAAATTAACGAGAGTAAAGCTCAACGATCAACTGCTCATTGACCAACGGCTCAATGTCAGAACGATCAGGAATGCGTGACACCACACCTTCCATCTTTGTGCGATCAAG
This sequence comes from uncultured Verrucomicrobiales bacterium, assembly GCA_964599325.1. Classification (GTDB taxonomy): domain Bacteria; phylum Verrucomicrobiota; class Verrucomicrobiia; order Verrucomicrobiales; family Akkermansiaceae; genus UBA956. Next base: position 35,526 of record CAZREM010000012.1, read on the forward strand.
AGTCAACCAATCCGTCAACGGCACAGCTTGTGTCAAATCCAACATGCGCAATCCCATCTGTTGAGAAGATGCTTTCGACGCGATGCGGATCACATCACCAGGCTTGCACTCGTAGCTCGCAATGTCAACAGCGTGACCGTTAACAAGAACGTGGCCGTGATTGACCAACTGACGCGCAGCTTGACGACTGTTACCAAAACCCAAACGGTAACAAACGTTGTCCAAGCGCAACTCCAACAATTGCAGCAAGATCACGCCCGTCACACCACGACGACGTGCAGCTTCCTCGTAATACTTGCGGAATTGACGCTCCAACACACCGTATTGAAAGCGAAGCTTTTGCTTCTCTCCCAATGCCACCGAGTATTCACTTTTTTTCTTACGACCAGCGCGAATTCCATGCTGGCCAGGTGGAAAGTTGCGGCGCTCCAAGGATTTAGAGGAGCCAAACAAAGCCACTCCAAAACGGCGGCTGATTTTAGTGCGAGGACCTGTGTAACGTGCCATGACGATCGATGATAAATATAGTAAAAATTAGACGCGACGTGCTTTCTTAGGACGGCAGCCATTATGAGGAATCGCTGTCACGTCTTGGATGGAAAGAATCTCCAAGCCGATCGCTTGCACCGCACGCACAGCCGACTCACGACCAGAACCTGGACCCTTGACACGCACTTCTGCTTCGCGCAAGCCGTGACCCATGGCCTGACGGCATGCATCTTGGCACACAACCTGTGCCGCATATGCAGTGCTCTTACGAGAACCCTTGAAGCCCATTTTACCGGCACTCGACCATCCAAGAGCGTTGCCCAAGGCGTCCGTGACCGAAACCAACGTGTTGTTGAACGTCGCAGTCACGTGCACGATACCGCGGGTCACATTTTTCGAACCTTTCGCTTTGTGGATTTTGAGCACAGGCTCTTCAGCACCGGCGATCTCAGCGAAAATATCGCGACGCTCATCTTTTTTTGGCGCAACAGGGGCATCAACGGCTGCGGACGGAGCAGCCACAGGAGCTTCAACAGCTTCTGGTGCAATTGGATTGGTAGTTTCCTCAGACATGTTCAGTGATCAAAAACGATTATTTCTTAACTCCCACAGTTTTCTTCTTGCCCTTGCGCGTGCGAGCATTGGTGCGCGTGCGCTGACCACGCACAGGCAAGCTGCGCTTGTGACGAATGCCGCGATAGCAATTGATCGAAGTCAAGCGCTTCAACGCCACTTGACGCTCACGGCGAAGATCACCCTCAATCGCAATCCCATTGCTCTGAATCGCTTGCGCAATTTTAACGAGCTGCTCTTCAGACAATTGACCGGTCCGAATGTCGGGATCAATACCGGCTTGTTCAAGGATTTTGGAAGCCGTTTGGCGACCAATGCCATAAATATAGGGCAAAGAAGCTTCGATGCGCTTCTCGTTAGGGATTTCGATACCGAAAATACGGGCCATGGTGTGTGCGTTGATTCGCGTTAAAGTAAGCAACCAGAGAATCCGGAAGCGTTGCGGGGCAGAGTTCTTAGCAAATCACCATCGACTGGCAAGCATGAAATGATAAAAATCGAAAAAAAGCAGTGGCTAATCGATTTTTTTCAAAAAAATGCATCATGACTCTCCTCACATTGGTTCTCGCCGCCACAGCTCTGCAACGATGGCTTCCTGCCGTTCAAACATTTGCTCCTGTCTCGCCTCATTGTCATCGTCGTATCCCCGCAGATGCAGGAAGCCGTGAACCACATAGCGCAGCAATTCTCGCAACAGTGGCTCACCATGTTCCTGGGCCTGTCGCTTTGCTACTTCAACTCCGATGATTAGTTCTCCGTGCTCAAATGTGATCACATCGGTCGGCCCTGCTTCCCCCATGAAAGCCTGATGCACCTGCGCACTTGCCGCATCGTCCACTAAGGCCACACTGAGTTCACTGATCGGTTCCGCTGCGTCCCCTAAATCAAAATCAAGGGATGCAGCGGCCAGCGCGACTGCGTCCACCTGCTGCCATGCTTTTACCGCCAATCGCTCCAACCATTCGAGAACAACATCATCCATGGCGATGACCTGTTGATGATTCTGGATTTCAATCTGAACTTTGTTCATCACCCTGTTCCTGTTTCGGCTCCTCGCGCTTGTTGTGTTCGATTTCTTTCAAATTCTCGCGCATTTCTCGGCGCTCATCAGACATCCTGCCCCCCGACGTCTTGCGATCGGCTGATTCCTCTGGAGCTGGATACTGAATGCGCTGATGCATCATGCTGCGGAGTGTGTTGGCAAAACTCTCACGCACTTTAGTCAGCTCCTGCATCGACAAACGACAATCATCCAACTGACCATCAACCATACGATTACGCACGATATCATCGACCAAGCCACGGATCTTCAGCGGACTGGGCCGAAGCAACGTGCGTGAAGCGCTTTCGATTGCATCCGCCAAGCTGAGAATACCCGACTCCCGCGTGCGCGGGCGTGGCCCCGGATAACGAAAATTTTTCTCATCCACCACCGGTAAATCCTCCATGTGCCCAAGACCCTTTTCAATTTTGCCCAGCTCCTTGGCTCGTTGCTCACGCGCGCGACGCCAAAAATACAGCACGAGGGAGTCGCCGTGATGCTCCTGGATGGCATCAATGATGCGACGATTCAGCTTATGCTTCAAAGCCAAATCGACACCATCTTTCACATGGGCAATAATGACCAGCGCACTCATCGTGGGGGTCAGTGCGTCATGCGGATTTTCCGTGCCCTCTGCTTGATTTTCAACAAAATACTCTGGTTTTTTGAGTTTCCCGACATCGTGAAAATACGCACATGCACGACACAGCGCCGCATTCGCCCCAATCGCCTCCGCCGCCGACTCAGCCAAAGCAGCAACGACCAAGCTATGATGAAACGTGCCTGGCGCATGCAATTGCATTTGTTTGAGCAAATGATGGTTCAAATCTGCGAGCTCTAACCAACTGATATCCGTCGTCAGAGCAAAAAAACTCTCAAAAAACGGCAACAAACCACTGATAATCATAGCAGTGAGAAATCCAACACCGAATCCTGCAATGCCCCCCTTTAGCATGGACAACACCGACTGGGCTTGATCGGGCGAATGCGCAACCAAGATCTCGCCAAAAAACAGCGACAAAATCAAAGCCATGGCACCGATCACCAATCCAGCCCGCAGCAACTGCTGTCTCTTGCGAACGGCATGCGTTAAATGGACCGCTGTCATGCCGCAAATCAAACTCACAACCAAGTAAACAACCATGTCATGAGCCGGCACCAACAAAACACCCGCGACGCTGACAAATACAGCAGAGAACATCCCCGCTCGCCTTCCCAACAAAATGGCATGAACCATCGGAGCCAGCGCAAACGGCATCAACAACAACTTGTATTGCTCGCGCATGCCATAAGCCTCAACCCACATGGCCACCCCGCGCAATATCAAGAGATGCACCAGCACGCCGCCGAGCAATAACAGCAACACACGATTCCTTGAAATCAGATCCGAGTGATTGGTTCGCAGCATCATCAATGCCGTCACCGCCAAAACAGCCGCTCCGAGCGCGGCCCGCATCGGCTCCACAGCGAACTCACTCACCGTTCCGGCACTTAGAACCATGGCCACATAAGCCAAAATGAACAGCACACAAAAGAGCCAATGAATCCACCGCGTTGTGCTCAACCACACCCTCAACCCGCCGTCGTCCGCGTAAACGCGACGTTTTTTACCTGACGACAGCCCTTTCTGAGCCAAACGCCATCTTTTGAACGAATCCCAAAAAGCCACGGCTGAAAAATGGTTGCTATCATTCATCAATCCCCCACGGATTGACGCGTGCCGATTCAGCGATATCACACCCTAGTGGATCTGACAAGCCAGGAATCGCGACCAGTTTAGGCGCCACATTGCGCCAAGTAAAATGACACCGGAGAGGAGTTGATGAATAGGCTTTCGTCAGTCGTTGCGCCAGAAAGAGTGACACCCCAATGAAAACATGATCAGGGATCATGAGTCATAAGAGCAAAAGAATATCTGGAGGTTGCCGTCAGCGTTATTCGAGTCGGAACCGGGCGGGGAAAAGCGCGATGATCGACGCGGTCAGCGACGCCATGGGCTGGGATCGCAAACACGCGATCAAGGCTGCAACGGCCGGGTGACCCACGGCAATCACGTCAACAAGCGCGGTTCCAAGTCCACCTACGACCCGGCGAAGAAAGCCGTCATCGTTGCCATTTGGAAGCACAGCGAGCAGCCCGGCGGAACCCGCCTCAAGCAAACCCTGCCGCTTTGGATCGACAGCTATCAAGCCCGCCGCGGGCGCCATTGATTGAATCAAATCAATTGCTCGAAGAAGAGGGAATCAACGTTTCATTTCAGCTCACAACCACTCACAGTCTTGGCACATCAACCCACGCGCCTTTCTCATGCGATTCCCAGCTCAACTCCGCCAACTGCACGCCCTTTGCCCCCTCGCGCAAGGTCCACGGAAACGGATGATCCGCAACCACATGCTTTAGAAACAATTCCCACTGAATCTTAAAGGCATTGTCATATGTCCCTTGATCCGGCACCTCGGTCCAATTGTCATAAAAATTCAGCGGGCTATCAATATCCGGATTCCACACCGGACGCGGCGTCACACTCTGATGCTGCACCCAGCACTTGCGTAACCCAACGATCGCCGAGCCCTTCACGCCATCAACTTGCATTGTCAGCAAATCATCACGACGAACTCGCACAGCCCAGCTGCTATTAAACTGACAAATCACTCCGCTTTCCGTTTCAAACAGCGCGTAAGCCGAATCATCAGCTGTGCAATCAAACATTTGTCCAGACTCATCACGTCGCTTGCCAATATGAGTCGCTGCTTTACAAAAAACCCTCGTTACCTTTCCAAATAAATGATCAATCACATAACGCCAGTGACAATGCATGTCCACAATCATGCCACCACCATCTTCTTGACGGTAATTCCAACTTGGACGCTGCGCCGGTTGCTCAAGATTTTCCCCTGTGAACACCCAATAACCAAATTCTCCACGAACGGATAAAATATCTCCAAAAAAACCTTGCTCCTTGAGCAACATGAACTTGCGCAAGCCCGGCAACCACAATTTATCCTGCACCGTGCCGTTTTTGACGCCTGCGCGCTCTGCTACTTCTGCGATGCGCAATGCTTCAGACATTTTCACCGCTGTCGGTTTCTCACAATAGATGTGCTTTCCAGCTGCAATCGCTTTTTCCAAAAACGGCACCCGATGCGGCGTGCCGCTGGCATCAAAGAAAATTTCATAACGCGAATCCGCCAACACCGCATCCAAATCGGTGCTGTAGGCTTCGACCCCGTAGCGACTCGCCAATTGCGAGAGCTTACCCGCATTGCGACCTGTCAAAATCAAATCCGGCACGATGCATTCATTCCCACAAACAATGCCGCCTTGCTGGCGAATCGCCAACAGTGAACGCACCAGATGCTGATTCGTGCCCATGCGTCCAGTGACGCCGTTCAAAATAATACCAATATTTCTAGTGTTCATGATTTTACTGCGATCAGTTAGGGTTTCTCAACGATTTTAAGCTCTCAACAATCATGCGCATGAAATCATCTTGATCCATGGCCCAATAACGATTTGAAAAAATTTCCACCTCAGTCATGCCAGCAAAGCCAGCATCACGCACCCATGAATCAATCACGCCCACCGACGCCACGCCCTCTCCCGGCAAACCTCGATCCAGGAGCACGTGCTGCATGTCGGGCTTGAAATCACAAACATGGAAAGCCCACAGTCGATCTCGCTCCGCACAGCGCTGGATCTGCTGTTGCAAGTCCAGCTCCCACCAAACGTGATAAACATCCAGTGCAATACCCACATGTGAATGATTCATTTTCTCCACGAGAGACATCGCATCTCGCAAACTCACCAAGGCAGAGCGGTCACCCGCATACATGGGGTGAAGCGGCTCCAAGGCAAGACGAACGCCCAATTTTTCCGCATCATCCAAGATGGCACAAAGTCCTGCTTCGATTTGTTCCATGTTCGTCGGCGGAATTTGCCCAGGCGTCGCACCGCAGACCATCACCATCATCGGCAGCTCGAGCTGAACCGCCTGCTGCAAAGCAAGACGATTTTCAGCAATGGCGGCCTCACGCTTTTCCGCAGTGGTGGCCGTGAAAAATCCGCCTCGAACCAACGACACGGGCTTGAGTCCAGCATCTCGCATGCGTCGCTTGACCGCCATCAAATCACAGCCGGCAATCGTCTCTCTCCAGATCGAAATGCCACCAAAACCATGACGGCTGTAACCTTCGATGCATTGGTCAATGCTCCAGGGCTTGGTCGTAAATGTATGAATTGCAGCGTATTGAGGATCCATCAGACAAAAAAAAGCTGACCTTAATACCCCAAACGCATCACGCAATCTTTCAACATTTCGGCTTCCCAATGCGGGCGTCGTGGGCATCGCGCGTGCGGCTCGGAGGACGGGATGCGACCCAACAAATGCTGAAACACCGCACAACTGTGCTTGTATGCAGGCACAGGTGCACGAAAACCAATGTTGCCTAAATGCTGCAACGCATCATGCAGCGCGTGATAGCCTTCATCACCCAGCTCCCACAATCGATCCCGCTCTGCGAACTTTTCCGGACAGAAAGCAGCTAATCCCAATAGATAATCAGAGCCATACTCGATCATGTCGATACCCAGATCATTCCCTGTAAAGATCATGAACTCGGGCCTCACCTCATCGCGAATCTGCAAGCGCCGCAACTCTTGTCCTCGATCCAACGAGGAGTGCTTCATGCCCTTTAATTGAGGAATTTGCATCAACCCCCGCACGGTTTCCTCATCAAAAATCAAACCGTTTGGCGCAAACATCTGCCCCAATTCGAATCCAAACACATCACTGTATCCCTCACAAATTTTAGCATACAAATCGACAATTTTTGCCGACTCCCAACCATGAAATCGTGTCGTTTGAAACAGAATGGGGATTCCTCCAAACGAAACAATCTCATCCATTTCACGCCGATAAAGTTCGACTAAATCCCCCTCGCGCCCTTCAACAAAGGCACCAGCAGTGAATGGAATCCTTTCGCCCACCGTCGCCTGAGTCCACTTTAAGACATCATGACGCTCGGCATCTGTCAGATAATTTGCGTAACCCGTGTCCATGTTGACAGCACAACCCAGACCAGCAACCGTCGTCCTTTCGACCGACTCGCGAAATGCTTGCTCTGCAATAGATCCATCGGATTCAAATGGCAGCAGGCAAGCAGCAAAACCCCTTACCTTGCGGCGAAACTTTTTGGCGTGATGACGATCTTCGAGCGACATGCTGCGATCAAACACCTTATGCTGTGATACTCAATCAAAAACCAGATCATGACAGGGATCGAATCCAATCATCACAGCCGAACGATTCATGATGTCTTGCCAAATCGATCTCGAAACTTTTTCAACAACTCATCTACCTTGTCAGGTTGCTTGGTTGAGTCAACGGCAGCGGCACTTGTCACTTGAAATGGACTCTTGGTCTCTGATGGTTCCTGAGACTTTACCTCGACCATGGAATCAGGAAGCGGTGACGTAAAAAACGGTGAAGACGCCACCACTGGTGAAGCGGCAGCGGATTCAGAACTTGGCGCCACCATGAATGGTGAAACAACCGCCGGCTCGACCGCTACTGACTCCGTTTTAGGCACTTCCGCTTTTGCTGAAACAGCAGAAAAATCATAAGCAACTTTCACATCACCTTTTTCTGCATCAAAAATAGCAGCTGGAACATGCGCCGCGTTGCCAGTCCACCGCGGAACAGGAGTTGCTTCTTGTTTTGGAGCATCAGCGATTTTAAACGGTGAAACCAAAACCTTTTGATCATCAACATTTTTTTCAACATCAAGCTCGATGATCTTCACTTCTGGCTCAGCTCGGAACGGAGAAGCAATCGTAGACTTGGCATCGGGCGTCGAAACCGATTTTATCGGCTGCGATTCAGTCACCATCGTGACATGTGAACTCACACGAGCGTCAAAATGACGACGCACCACATCGTCAGCAAATTGATCATCACGAATGTCATCCGTTTCACTCTCAGCGTCGTCATGAGCATCATCGTCAGCAACTCCTCCTAACTCATCAACCGAGCTAACAGACTCAATCTGGCCTTGATTGACGTCATCATTCACATCCTCAGCATGAATCACATCATCCCAGTGTTCGGTCGCAGCGCGAAGCACCGCTCGCGCGTATGCGCTATTCTCATCTAAATCCAACTGAGCCAACAAGAGCTCGGACATTCCTGGAGCACGACTGTCGATTAGCTTCTCAATCTGCTCCCTCGTCAGAGGCTTCAAGCGCACACGATATTCAGTCAACCGATCTTGCAGACCTCCCGTCAATCGAGGAGTGAATGCGTTGTTCCACAAATCATCGTTAACAGCCAAAACAACATCGATGTGACTGGAACCGTGTCGCAGATTGTTCACAAATGAAGCGAATCGCAAGGCACCTTCCTCATTTGTTGACAACCCTTCAAGCTCATCCGCAACCAAGACCACCCGACGCATGCTCGACATCAATCGCAACAAAACATGCAAGCAGTCTTGTGCAGCAACATTCGGCGCCTGGGTAACCGCGTCCAGCAATCGCCCAACGCGAACAGGATCAAAAAGAGGAGTGATGGCAAAATCAAACAATGCCTCAATCCACATCGCTGTCTCTTTCAAGGGCAGATCAAAGCGTTGTGCCAGCTCAATGATCAATCTCGGACCCAAAACTTGAAAGTGATCGCGAATCCAATGCGCCGTGATGGCGTTGGAATCATGAAAATCAAAGGTTTCGACTGGCTGCTGCCTCATGGCCCTCAGTGCTGACTCTCGGTTGTCTGATGGCACTTCGCCAGATTCAACCAATGGCTCCAAGCTCATCGCCAATAAAGTGCGGGCAACCCGATCAAGCGCCGTCAGCCCACTCGCATGATGCGCCCGCTCCGTCATCGAGCGCAAGACATCGAGCAACACGACTGACGCATCAACCCTGCTATCCTGATCTGGGACGATCAATACAAAATCGTGCGTCAACAATAACTTTTGTCTGACCTGATTCAATAAGTGAGTCTTTCCAAAACCCGCACGCGGAGCACTCAACATGACACACCGCCCCACATGATCAAGCGGAACACTCAAAATCTTAACAATCTTCTGAAACGCAGATCGATTGATCTCATCAACATGCGCACCCGGATTGTGACCAAATACTTGAAATATAGGGGAAAATGGAGATTCAAGGGACATATCAGCACTGGGAACGACGCAGCAACCATGCCATTTTTCATTGAATCACTCAAGGAAAAGTAAGTTAAAAATTTTCCATAAACAAATAGCAACCCTTAATGATTTGAATTTGTTTGTTCAGAAGTCATCCAACATCAAATGCGCTAGCATCAATATCACCTCATTTGATAAGTTCATCCAATTCCTGTTGTAACCCTTTTTTCGGATTTGTCTCATCGCGTAAGGATGGATTCAAATCGGTTACAGCGGTTTTCAACGCTTGAGCGAAGCTGTCTTTCGGAGTCTGAGCCGTGCCACTGACTTTCACCTCATGCCAACGGTAGCCATCACGTGACTCCACAAATAAACTCTGCATGGCACGAGTCGTCCCGGGACGCAATAGCACATCGGAGGCTATACCGATGATCAATACGCCTGTCAACTGATCGTCTTTGACTGAAAATGATCCGGTAACCGCCCACAACCCGCGCTCTTCTAATCTCAAGTTTCGAATTTCAAATCCGTGAAAATCGCGGAAGAATTGACCGCTCGCCTTTTTTTGGAACACAAAATTAGAAAAATCTTGTGATTTTAACTCCCGACTCAATTCATCCAAAAATGGAAGCTTCGATAATTTGATCGGATGCTTCTCTGATCCTTCGAAATCAGCCACGAACTCGTAATTCTGCATCTGCGACATCGAAAACTTCAAGTATGAACCATCTCGATTGCGCGGTGATGAAATAGCACCACTCATCCAATCCCCAACATATGTTCCAAAAAGCGCTGATGTTTGCAGCTCAGACAACTCAACGCTCATTTGCGCGTTCTGCGGCTCATATAGCTCAACGGTATCAGCTAAACTGATGTAACCATTGTCGTCATCCGCATACTGTAACCTAAAAGCATCAACTTTCACATTTTCCTCAGTGATCATCATCGATGCCCGATCCAATTTCAACGCTTCCAAGCCTGCAACATTTACCCGTCCCCCCACCAGCCTCAAATCACAACCCGACGCTGACTTCGTGAGAGTTGCCTCAGTATCAGAAACGTTTAAAAAGATTGACTGATTACTATCGGCAGCCTTGACCGTCAATTTAGAGCAACGGTAATTACTAAATGAAAATGGAAAGGCTGTATTTGACGCAATGAGGCCACCACGCTTGGACTTGCCTGTCACTGGAGGCGCCAGCATCAGAGTTGCTTGCTGGGACTCAACAGAACTGCCACCCCAGATCCCAGTAAAAAAACTGCTAGGGTCAATGCGCGCGAGAATGCCATCAACTTGAAGACGTCGCAGATAATTTCCCTCTGGCCAAGTCATCACCATTTTCGAAATGGCTCCAGATTCGGGGCTAATGTTGATCGCTGATAATTCAACTTCAGCTGCACACCAGCTCGCGATTTTAATCCTCAAGCCTTCACGAAACGCATTACTGTTGTAATACAGCAAGGTCAACACACTTGCCACGGCTATCGTGCTCAAAATCATGAAGGCAACGCCGATGCGCAGCACCTTTTGTCGCTGACGGCGCTTGGCCTCTTCTTTGTGCGGCTGATGTGATCTTCTCTTGCGCTTCTTGACACGAATCACCTGAGAACCATCATCGCGAGTCAATAATTCTCCCTCCTGATGACCACGCTCACGTAAACGCTTCATCATCTCTTCAAGCGAGTAACTATCTTGTTCCGAAGGGTCTGGCGTCGATGGAGGAAGGGAACTCATATGCTGATCCAGCATGAAATTAACGTTTCGAATATGGCTGACCCGATGGATCTTGCAACTGCACATTCACCAGTAAGATGATTTGCTTCTTAACCGATTGTGAAACCTGACTGCGAAACCAACGCCCCACAATGGGCATAGAACCAAGAATGGGAACTTGATCATCTACCAACGAACTCGTGTCTTTCACCAGCCCACCTAACACAATCGTAGCTCCATTGGCAACCGTTACACTCGTGTCTGCTTTGATCACGCTGAATACTGGTTGCAAAATTGCATTTTTTGTCACAACGCCAGTGACTGAAAAATTCGTCAAAATGCCATCCAAATCCAGTGACAATTGAGATGTGCTGGTAATCGGTGAGCCGTAATTGATAAATCCATCAAACTCTGTGAACACAGGCTTCAATGATAATTCAATATAGCCGCGATCTGCTCCCACCACAGGATTCACTTCCAGCGTCGTGCCCACAGGCTTTACTTCAAAAGCCGTTGGCATCGCTGGCGTCACAGGGCTCAAGCCACTCTGAGAGCCAATCACGCGTCGAGTCACTGGATCGATGAATGTCGAACTTGAACCAACAGAGTTGGGAATCTGAGCGGGTTCATACTCCGTTGGATAACGAAACTCACGAATCATTTCCACCTTGGCAGTCTGACCACTGCGGGTGACCACCTCCGGCTTTTGCATCACATCCACCCCTTTTTTTTGACTTAATCCACGCATCAACATGGCGAGCTGTGTCTGGCCAATCTGGCCATACACAGAAATCACGCCAGGAGCCCGAGACTGATTGGCTGCGACACCGGTATTGTCAGAGCGCAATAATGCATCGATGCTGTCAGATTGAGTCGTAGAAGTGCCACTACGATTGCCCGAAGTGATCGGATTGAGATCGCCAGCAGCAGCAGGAACATCGCTAATCACCTCACCGTTGCCACTGGTTCCACCTCCCAAAACAACTGGTGAGGCATTACCGCTCACATATCCACTGGTCAACCAATCGAACCCGAGCTCATTCAATCGAGATTGCTCCGCTTTGATCATGGTCACTTTCACAACAACTTGGACAGGCTCTGTCTGCGACATCGTGTCCACCAATTGTTGCACCAGATCGTGAGAGCTCAAAGTGTTTCGAACAATTAAACTGTTGCTGCTTGGATTGTAGGAAGCCGAAGCACCAGCAGGAAAAGTGATTCCAAATGACTGCAACTTTTCTTGAGCTGACATGCGCTTGGGTAAAACCCCTTCCACGCCCGTGCGTTCAGCAAATGGATCAGCAGCAGGTGCTGCAGAAGTCACAGCATCTCCCGATAAAAAATCTGGTGGAACTCGATAAGTGCGGGATACCAACTCGGTTGCCTCGGTGCCAACTGGCCGAACATTGACCGCATATTCGTCGATACTGACGTGTGTGCGAGTCGCATCACAAATGTATTTTAGTGCTTGCTCAAGCGAAACTTGGCGCAGCTTGAGATCGAACCGAATTCCTCTGATTTGTTTGCCTAACTGCGAAGCGTCATTGCCCACGTTCAAGACCAAATTCAGCCCCTTGCGCGCAGGATCGCTCTCCAAGCGATCAAGTGCGACAGACTGAGTGCGCAAAAAATCGATTGCCTCTTCAATGCCAACTTTTTCGAGATCAATGACGGGCAAAACAATCTCCTTCATTTTTGCTCTGACGCCAGCTTCCACGCCGAGCGAGCCAGACTCGATCTCAACTGCCTGCGGCACAACTGCATCAAATTTGGGTTGAATCTCCCATTGCGACTCCACTTCATTGAGCATTTCAGCACGTGCTTGATCGTGCGATGATGCCAAAGACTGAACTTTGTGTTGAGTCAAATCCTGCATCCCCCGGCGTGCCGCCTGATTTGTGGCATCGATGCTCAATACTCGACCGAATACTTGCTCAGCCTGATCAAACTCGCCCAAATCTTTTAAGCCATTTGCTTCCCGCAGCAACTTCTCCACTAGATCAACTTGCGCTTTGTGGTCGGCTGTATCAGCCGGATTGGTTCTGATCGGATCCTGAATTCTTTTTTTCAGCTTTAGAGCGTCCACATGCCCTGGTGACACATCTGCTGCCAACACGCGATCGAGCAAATCGAGAGCTTCCTTCTGGCGCCCTTCCAATTGTTTTTGCTCGGCTAACTGAACCGAAGCCATGGCATAGCGACCTGTCGCTGCCGCGCGCAACTCTGCAGTCACCGGAGCATCGGGCAACAATTGGCGTGCATCAGCGTAAACTGCTACCGCACGCTCATATTCTCCAGACCTCGTGGCCTCATCTCCTTGCAACAACAACTCCTGTGCTTGTATCGTCTTAGAGTGTCGCTCTCGCCTTTCGTCCGCCAGGTTGATCATTGCCTTATCTTGCGGGCTCGCGCCCTCACGCGGCGATATTGTCGCAGATTCCTCAGCATTCGCCATCAGCAAGCTGAAAAGCATCGCAGATCTGATCGACAACCGTGCCATCTGCATCGGATGCGCCACCGCGGAAATCACAGAACCAGGTCTGTTGAGTGCTTTTTCCTTCGATGCGCCATTTGAAGCTTCAAAGATTGAAAAATCGCCCCTGAATACCAACGCTTTACAACCCAAAAATATCGTGTGCTGCAACTGATTTGCCCAGCGATCACCATGCACTCTGATGAGCGTTAAACTCCCTCTGGAATTCGATTGTTGCTGTGAAGATGTAGCAAATGACATGAAGTTTTGAACTGTCTACCAAAAAAACAACCAAAAGGTAAGCGCAAATTCAGTCAGTTGGTGTTTTTTTTCAAATGCCACATTGAATCCATCGCATGGTCTCGATTGAAATCCCAGCATTGTGCCGTGGGCATGCCAATCACCCATCGCTGAAAACCCAAATGCAAAAAAACTGATAGGCGATAAAGCCGATGCCACAACAATCGAATGCACAGGATGTGAATACGAATGAGAATGATCAAGTCACTATCCTTAACTTCAACGCGTCCAACTCTATTTTTCATGATGTGGTGTTTGACTGAACAGGTGGTATCATGAACAGTTGTTTCTTGGCAAGTGAAAATGATGATTTTTTGCGCTAATCATTTACACGATTTTTTCTATCTATTTTTATTGACAACCTTTCATTTTTTTAGCACTGAGTGCGCGCTTTTGCATACCCCCATTCATCATGAAAGTGACGTCATTCCCTCTCCACAATACAGTCATCGCTGTCGCTATTTGCGCATGTTTGGCTTCAGCGTCTCACGCGCAAAGTCTATCAGCTCTGCGCGACTACTCAGTGATCACAAAAGAAAATTTTTCAACCACTTCGGACGTTGAGGGCAGGACGCTGGTAGGAGGGAATCTAGTCGCCCGCAACAGCTCAAATTTCGCAATCAAGCTTCGTGATGTTGTGTCGCCTTCTGATTACACGTTACAAGTGGAAGGCAGTGTCTCAACCGGCAATCCATTGCAAATCAATGCGGGTAGCATGGAGCTAGGCGGCTCACAGAATCGGCGTGTCATCAACTTTAACGGTGGCGGCAAGCTTGTGCAAAACTCAGAAGCCGATTATGGTTCATTGCGCGATCAACTAGACAAAGCTAGTGAAACGCTGGCCGATGTGAAGTCTAATGGATCCATTAGCAGTCCTGGCACCCAACCTGCTGCCTTTCGTTTTACCTCTCAGGCGGAAAACAATGGCATTGCAGTTTTCTCCGTGAATGCTCAGGATTTATTCAACAACACGCGCGTGCAGCAGATTGAACTGGTTTTGAATGGTGCTTCTGCTGTGTTGATTAACGTTGCAGGCAAAAGCATCGACTGGAAAGGCGGAAGTCTTGTGGGTGAATTCACGAAGAACTCGGTGCGACCGAATATTGTATGGAATTTCTTCGAAGCAGACACCATCAAACTCAACAGCAAGAACATGATGGGTCAGATCTTAGCTCCTAATGCACTTGTCACCGCTGCTGGCATTATCGATGGTTCCATCTACGCCAAATCTTTCACTACCACATCCGAAGTTCACCTGCCCGCTTATGCAGGCAAGATTGATTCTCTGCTAAGCAATGGCAACGGTAACGTCATCACTAGCGTGCCAGAAACGACGACAAGCCTGCTATGTGGTTTGAGTCTTCTGATGGTGACTTTGCAACGTCGCCGCTCGTCTAATACTGCAAACTAACGGATTAGGACTGGGAAAATCTTGGTTAATCATTGGCGCAGCGATTCACAGCGGCAGAGTGTTAGACTCTGCTTCGCATGCATCAACGTCATGCGGCCAAGGCAGCGCATCGAGAAGTTGGCGGTAGCGCTTCTCATCAAAAGCCTGATGTTCAATCAGCATGCGCTCCAACACATCCCCTAAGCAGTCTGCGATCTGCGAAATTGCATCCTGTTCTGATAAACCCAACTTACAAAGCCGATCACGCGTCCCTTTGACGTATCGCGTCTGCGGTGACTGTAGCTGCTGTGCGACAGCGCTGTGCAATTGTTGCATGAGATCAGACATGCAAAAAAGTCTCTAAATGGTTTAAGCTTGGTAGCAGCCCGAGCCAAGGCTCAAACTCAGTCGGAATCTTGGCGCGAAAAGTCAATCGTTGGCTGGTGGTGGGGTGATCAATGCTCAACTGCCAGGCATGAAGCATCAATCGTCCCGTTTGGATCGCTTGTCGCTTCGTTTGTGCATAGATGGAATCACCTATCAGCGCGCAACCTTTATGCCGCATGTGAACGCGAATTTGATGAGTCCGACCCGTGTGCAAATGACACATGACCAAACATGAGCCATTTGCGACATCCTCGGCAACAACTTGATAATCCGTGATCGAAGCGCGACCGTTGGGCGGATCGACAACAGCCATTTTCTGTCGATGCACTGGATGCCGTCCGATGTGTGTGAAAACAGTATCAACATCGGGACGTGGACGAGATTGCGTGACGGCCAAGTAAATTTTTTCAGTCGTTCTCCCAGCGAATTGACTTACCAGCGCGGCGTGGCAGTCATCGGTTTTAGCCGCTACAAGACATCCCGACGTTTCTTTATCAAGTCGATGCACGATGCCCGGTCTTAACTCCCCAGCGCCGAACGCCAATCTTCCCGCACAATGATGAAGCAATGCGTTCACCACCGTTCCATCGTGATTTCCCACTGCTGGGTGCACCACCATGCCCATCGCTTTATCGATGACAATCAAGTCATCATCCTCAAACAAAACCGTTAATGGCAAATCTTGCGGGCAAGCCGCCGTGGGAACATTCTCAGGGATCAATGCATGGATCGTGTCGCCTTGCTGCACAACATCACGCGGCTTGGTGGCAGCTCCGTTGCGCAAGATCAGTTGCTCACGGATCAACGACTGAATGCGCGATCTCGAAATCTCAGGCAATCGATCCGAGAGCCATCGATCCAATCGCAAACCCTCTCCCGACTCAACAGTCCAATTAAAGCCATCATCTGGCACCATGCGTTGAGCTTAAATAGCCGTGACACAGAACACAAGCCCAGATTGATCGATCAACACGCATTGCTACCAAACAATCTGCACAAACCCGGCAGCTTCAATGCGGATCGGCGTTGGGCATGAGTAAACGCGTGTTGCCTTTGATTCCCCTAAACGAGGGTTCATCGTGCTCTGACCGTTGCTCCTGCAGCACACTGCCATCCTGAGCATGCTCAGAAGCTTCGCGTGGCCACTCTTCTCGGCGAATGCGAAGAAATTCATATGGAGTTTCCGTAATTGGTTGTGTCATCATCGCTGAATACTCAACCTTTCCTTCGCTCTCGATGAGTCGTTTCTCCACCGCGATCACCTGCGGCGAGTCTGTCCACACTTTAGCATCAGCCGACACTTCGATTTTCCAATCTTCCCCCTCAAGCTCAGGCAGCTCAACATCAATGACTCGATGCACCCCGCGCGGCCCCACGATACTGCCAACGCTTGGGACAATCCATTCTTCTGCCTGATCATTTTCGGACACATGCTGATCAGTAGGTTCACTTACACCTGGTTCCACCGCCATTAAGACGGGTTTTGAAGCACCTTGAATGCTGGTTGCATCAGGCACCGCCCCTTCACCATGAGCTGCCTCAACGATCGATGCCATCGGCGCAGGAGCGCGATCCAATGGCGCTTTTTGCGACGAACTTGCTGCTTGAGCTAGCCCAGCCCCACCAGAAGCAACTTGATTATTTTTCTGTTTGGTTGACTGATTGCTTGCCGTTGCAGCAATCAAAGTGGAATGAGATGGCTTCACGGCCGGAGACTGCGGCTTCACTCCTGGCGCCTCAATCTTCATCGGCGAACGTGCACTCATACTCGGAATCGCAACGCGTTGTGAAACAAGATCACCAGCAGAAATCGATCGGCGCAGCATCGCTGACCTCGCCTCCGTGAATGCAACCTCTGAACTCGAGGAGTTGACCTCGTTCATCACCTGTTCGCGCTCTGTGATCTTCTCCACTGCGTGGCCCTCTGCGTTTTTCGCCGTGGCTTCGGTTGCGGGTGAAGATGTTGTTGGCGTGCTCACGCCCAACTCAGGACAGGAGACCGAATTGACGCGCGACGAATCACCAGTCAACGTGTGTCGTGCAGCTTGAACTTGGCTCGAGTGAACCATGGGAACAACCACATTTGTCCATAAACTCAATGGCCGCTGACCATTTGGCTCGCGCAGCAGCATATTGACTTGGGGTTGAGCTTCTGACGCCACTTTAAACCCGAGCGACGCAAAAACCAGACTCACCGCACCAATCGGGAGACTCACGCGCCACAACTCCCAAAATGTCAGTTTCGAGCGATTGCGGTGCGCGTCAAGAATAGCGTGAAGTCGAACAATGGAAGGATGTCTCCGGGTGAAGGAAGAAACCCAATCCGGCACCTCGACAGCCGACTGAAGACGCAGCGTCGCGGCACCCAAGCAAGCGGCGTAGCGATCGGCATCCACACCAGAAAGCACCAATAAATCGTCACATGCCAACTCCTTGCATAGCTGTGAACGTCGGGTGATCCACCAACTCAACGGATGAAACCAATACACAACACACAGAACTTGTAATACCCAATTGGCGAGCGCATCAAAACGACGAACATGTCCGATCTCATGTTCCAAAATCAACTTGCTTTCCGCCAATGACATGTTAAGCACATCAGCTGGGAGCAAAATGCGCGGTCTCCAGATCCCCCACGTTGAAGCCTGAGACTTTTCAGAGCCCAATCTCACGTCCACATGACGCCACAGACGTCGCGACGCCAGAGTGCGTCGCACCATTCCATGAATTTCCCTCGATATTGGTTGCGACTGCTGCCAAACGCGTCGCAACGTCCAAAGTTGTCGCGAAACCTGAAACAAACGCCAAGCAACCCCCGCAATCCATACCCAACCCAACACACAAAACCAGCCATCATAGCCAGTCACAATCTGCTGCGAGACATCATGCCAATGCCGTTGCACTCCTTGCCCGATCCACGCAACATCATGTGCTGGCAATATGCGCCACTTCGGCAACCACACCACCAACAACGGAGACAACAACGCCAGAGCCGCTGCCACCACAAGACACTGATGAACACGTGCCGCAGTCATGGCGCTGCGAATCGCCAACGCAGCGACGAGAAGCAACAATGTCGCCAACGGCAAGGCCTCACACAGCACTTGAAAATACGTCATCATCCCACATCGTCGGGCTTCTTTGTTTGCCGCTCCTTCAAATGCTCCAGCAAACCAGAAATCTCCGCAATTTCTGCGTCTTTTAACTTGGTATCCGGATCAGTCAAATGACTCTTCAAGGCATTCTTCAACGACCCGTCAAAAAAATTTGCCAGTAAGCCTCGAAATAGCGAACGTGCTTCCGTGGTGCGACTTTGAGCCGCATGATAAACGAATTCCCTCCCCGCCTTGGTGTGATAAACGTAACCCTTACGCTCCATCACATTCAGATGTGTGCGCACCGCCGCCCGAACGGGAGGCGAACTCATTTGCTCAATGATCTCAGACAATGTCGGAGATTTTAAACGATAAATGACCTGCAAGATTTCCCGCTCTCGACGCGATAACTTGTGAAAAACTGGTGCATCTGATGATTCCGAGGCCGACATGTGACTAGGCGCAATGATTGACAAACAATATCCGAACCACCATCACCAATAAAGCCGGATTAATCAAGTCAAAAAATAATTTTATCACCTTTTCAGCGATTTCACTATTTGGACTCGTGGTATCAGGGAATATGAGTGCGCAAAATGACAGCGTCTTCACTAACGCGCAAGGGTGGTGCTCCCACACATCCCATGATGGTCGATCCCTTGCGCCAAAGCTGCCCCTCCTCGTCCACCAACTCGCCTTCAACAATGCTGAACAAGCTAAAGCGATCCGACCGAGCCAACGCAATCAACTCTCCCTCCTCGAGCATGAAGCGTTCGACCACAAAAAACTCACATGCGGCCAAAACAGATCCCTGTGGCACGTCCATGCTCGGCTCAATGTCACCAAAATCAATGCTGCGCAGTGATTCATCCACATGCAAGGTGCGTGGCTTGCCATCGAGGCCCAACCGATTCCAATCAAACACGCGATATGTCGTATCCGAATTCTGCTGAATTTCGAAAATCACCAATCCGGCACCAATGGCGTGCAATCGACCTGACGGAATGAAAATCGAATCTCCACGCTTCACTGGGATCGCATGCACATGCCGCGCCACGTCACCCATTGTGATCGCCCGCTCAAATGACTCGCGATCTGAGCCATCGCGCAATCCAACATACAACTGAGCACCCTCACATGCTTCAGCGATATACCACATTTCCGTCTTTGGCTCCCCATTCAAGATAGGGGCAACAGCAGCAGGAGGATGCACTTGGATCGATAAATCATCACTCGCATCCAAAATCTTGATTAACAACGGAAACCGCTCGCTGTCAGGCAGCGTCGCTCCAAACAATTCTGCTCGTTGCTGCGTCCATAAATCATGCAAGCTTTTACCCATATGTATGCCATTTGCCACCACAGACTGCTCATCGCTGCGGTCCACCATCTCCCATGATTCTCCATAAGGACGCTGAGCATCTGGCAGTTCGCGCCCATAAATGGTTTCCAGCGCTCTCCCTCCCCAAACCCGCTCCATGGGTAGTGATACAAATGACAAATACAACATCAGATGTAAGTTATAAAATTTAACACCTGAAGACAAGCTGGAAATCACTTTCAACGCAAAATGTCACATGCAAAGCAAGGATCGCGTCGAATCTACATCAAATCCTCAAGCGCACGCGTTCGTGCCCCTTTTTTTTCATCCGCATCATCCGGAATCAACGATTGATCGGCACTGGCTAGTTCTAACGATTCCGTGCGCAATCCGCTCTGCTCATGCAACTTACGGAAATGCACCTGTCCCACCCGGCGCTCGTCCACGCTCGTCACCCGCGCCTCGAAACCCAAAATCTCGACAGTCTCTCCCAGTTCCGGGAATCTCCCAAGCAACTGGGTGATAAACCCACCAACAGTTGTGACCTCGCCACTCTCAATGTATAAATCTTCTTCGAAGTGAGCGAGATCATTCAATGTCGTCGTGCCCTCCACCACAAACTCATCATCGTTGATGCGTTGAAATTCTGATTTCTCGTTGTCAAATTCATCTTGAATGTCGCCGACCAACTCTTCCATCACATTATCGAGAAATACGATTCCGGAAATGTGACCAAATTCATCAGCCACCAGGGCGAGATGCGCGCGATGCTTGAGGAAAAACTTCAACAGCACATCCAAAGGCATCGTCTCAGGAACCACCTTTAATTCACGTTTAATGCGCATCAAATCCGGATCGGGATCATTGACCAATTTGAGTATGTCTTTGATGTGTATCAGCCCAATCGTCTGATCCAAATGCCCACGCACCAGCGGAAATCGTGTGTGTTTGGTTTTTTGAGCGATTTCTAAGGTTTTATTGAAAGGCTGATTGGCATCAAGATAAATCACATCACCACGGTGCGTCATGACATCACGCACCCAGACCTCATTCAACTCCAACGCATTGATCAAAATTTCGCGTTCCGTTTCCGTGACTTTTTGCGACCTCTCGCTCTCCGCCACCAACAAGGCCAGCTCGTCGGCGCTGTGCACATGTTCGCCCTCGGATGCTGGTTCGATGCGAAAAACGTTGCGCAGCAGATAGTTAGCAGCACCATTGAGCAACTGAATCGGGACGCGAAAAGCAACGTAGAACGCATGCATTGGGCGTGCCAGAAACAAGGTCGAGCCCAACGCCTTGCGAATCGCAATCGACTTCGGCAGCAATTCACCAATCACCACATGCAGCACAGTGAAGGACAAAATGGCCAAAATGAAAGAAATCCATTTGATCACACTTTCAGGAAACCAATTCAGCTTCAACAGCAATGGTCCCACTAACTTCATCACAAATGGTTCACCCAAAAAACCAAGAAACAAGGATGAAATCGTAATGCCCAACTGCGTGGCCGACAAATACGGATCCAAGTTTTCGACCACCATGCGCGCGGCCTGACTGCGACGCGGCATCTCCTTACTATTTGCGTCGATCTGACTTGGCCGCACCTTCACGAAGGCAAACTCCGATGCGACGAAAAACGCATTGAGCAATAAAAAAAACGCAATACCCAGCAAGTAAAGCAGAGTCTCCAACGTCGTCGGCAATTCCCGACTCAATGTTCCCGCATCAGCCGCGAGAAATAAGGGTATAGCGATCATGCGAACTAGAGTTTTTCGTAAACTCCTTGATCACGACGCTCCAACACAGTGAATCCTGCTTTTTTAGCATCGGACACCGAGAGTGGCTTAGTGATTTTCGGTGTGTTGACCCGTGAAACGACTTTTCTCACCGGTTTGCGGCAGAGGGGGCAATGCGTCAATGGCGCACGATCAACCGGACGGCGCAATTCAAAACCTTTCGCGCAGACACGGCACGATCGAATCGGGTCATCAGGTTGCTCAGAAATATATTCGTATAGAGGCATAACAAAGACGCGGATCGGAATCAGCCTATCCGCGTCGTAAATAGCACAGATTGTGCCTGATTACCAGCTTGATTTTGTAACACCTGGAATCAATCCCGCAGAAGCCATTTCGCGGAAGCTGATCCGTGAAAGACGGAAACGACGCAAAAATGCGCGACGGCGGCCACTAAACTCACAACGATTGACCAAGCGCGTCGGACTCGCGTCACGAGGCAGCATCGAAAGACCGATGTAGTCTTTTTCCTGTTTCAATTTGAAACGAAGCTCTGCGTATTTCGCAACTGTTGCTTGTTTGCGCTTGTTTCGGGCGATCCAACTCTTCTTTGCCATAATTTGGGAAGCGCAATATAACAAGGAATCACCACATCGCAACCAAAAAATCATGAATACAAAAAGAAATTCATAAAAACAACCAGCAAACAGGAACGAGCGCGCATTCACCAAGGCAATTTTCAAAAAAATGTCGCATGCGACTTGTCAATCAACGGATGACATCGCATCTTGAAGCATGATCAAAACATTCAATGGATGGGCCGCATTGAAGCCCGGAGACAAGTTAATACCGCATCAATACGATGTCGGAGACCTCGGTGCCGATCAAGTGCAATTGCGTGTCGAATCGTGTGGCATTTGTCACTCTGATCTATCGATGATCGACAACGATTGGGGCAACGCCCAGTTTCCTCTGGTTGCGGGACATGAAGCGATTGGCATCATAGAAGCCATTGGCGAACGCGTGCGCGGGGGGCTGCAAGTCGGACAGCGCGTCGGGGTCGGTTGGTTCGCCGGTGCGTGCCTGAGTTGTCAACCATGCCAATCGGGTCGCCAACAGCTCTGCTCCCAAGCCGAGCAAACCATCGTCAATCGCCACGGGGGTTTCGCGGACCGGCTGCGATGCGATTGGACTTGGGCAATTCCCCTTCCTGATCAACTCAATGCCACATCTGCTGGTCCATTGTTTTGCGGCGGCATCACCGTGTTTGCACCAATTTTCGATAGCGGCATCAAGGCCACGGCGCGTGTGGGGGTGATTGGAATCGGGGGCTTGGGTCACTTGGCGTTGCAATTTTTGAACAAATGGGGCTGCCACGTCACCGCCTTTACCTCGAATCCCGACAAGGCCGCTGAGGCGATTGGATTTGGAGCGCACTCCGTGCTCGACTCTCGTGACCCTGCGGCGATGTCCACAGCACAGGGCAGCTTTGATTTCATTCTCTCCACTGTTAATGTGCCGATGGACTGGTCAAGTTATCTGTCATTGCTCGCTCCGGACGGTCTATTGCATGTCGTCGGCGCGGTGCTGCAACCACTGGAAATACCCGCATTCGCTCTTATTTCTGGCAGAAAACGTGTTGCCGGTTCGCCACTGGGCTCACCCGCCACTGTCAAGATGATGCTGGACTTCTGTGCCCGTCATGGCATCGCACCACAGATCGAACGCTTCGCGATGGAAGACATCAACGAAGCATTGGCTCACCTTCGCGCTGGCAAGGCTCGATATCGCTTGGTGCTCGAACATTAAACACGGCAATTCACCCTGTTTCCGGTGGGTAAAATACGAATGTTAGCCATGACTCACGGGCGCTCCCTATCAGCTGCTTGTGGGCCACCGAGATGGCGCAAGAAAAAATCAACACGCTTGCGCTGCATGTGTCGCATTTCACCACAACCGTGCTGACCATTCGGAACCACAATCAAATCAAAGTCCTTATCCGCAAGAATCAGCGCGTTGACCACTTGCATCGTCGATGATGGATCCACATTGGTATCCGTTTCCCCCACTGTCAACATCAGCGCTCCCTGCAATTTTGAGGCGTTTGTCACATTCGACTGATCCGCATACTCGGGACCCACCGGCCAATCCATCCACTGCTCGTTCCACCAAATCTTGTCCATTCGATTGTCGTGACACCCGCAATCCGCAACAGCAGCACGATAGAAATCGCCATGAAACAACAGCGCGCCCAGCGCGTTCTGACCACCTGCTGATCCACCAAAAATGCCCACGCGTTGTAGGTCCATTTGCGGGTATTGTTGAGCAGCAGCTTTGATCCACTTGATGCGGTCTGGAAACCCCGCGTCCTTTAAATTTTTATAACACTCGTTATGAAAATCCTTACCGCGATGAGCAGTGCCGCGTCCGTCCATTTTTACCACAATAAAGCCGTGGCACGCCAACTCATGCATGGGCATGATCCATGGCGTCCATTTTTTCGGCACAAACGCATCCTGCGGTCCGGCATAAATCGCCTCGATCACCGGATACCGCTGGCGAGGATCGAAATTCGGCGGAAGCACAACAACCCCGTAAATCAGATCCTTGTCGTAACGGTCTTTCGCCACAAACGCCTGAGGCAGTTGCCAACCCGTGGCTTTCAGTTTTGAGGGATCACCCTCACTAAAACGAAGAATCAAAGACCCATCCGCGCTTCGGCGCAACTCGCTGACATTGGGCTGATCGATCCGTGACCAGCGGCACACGTAAGTTTGTCCATCCGGAGAAAACCAAAGGCGCTCGTGGGTGCCGTTGCTCTGCGTCAAACGCGTCATCTGCCCCGTTTTCCAATCCACCCTCACATAATGGACATAGTAGGGGTCTTGCTGAGGATCAATGCCGCACACTTCCATCAAAACACTGTGTCGCGACTCATCGACAGCGATCACTTTCTTCACCACCCACTTGCCCTTGGTTAATTGACGCTTCACCGCTCCATCGCGTCCATCAAGACAATAAAGATGATTCCAGCCATCCCGTTCTGACAGCCACAACACCTCGCGCCCGTCATCCAAGTCATAGCGAAAACAATACCCATAGACATACACAAAAGTCGGGCTTGACTCATCGACCACAATGCGTTGTTCGCGCCGTTTTGCGTCCATTTCGATCACGCGAAAATGCCCAAATCCTCGCTCAATGTATTGGAAACTCAATCTCTGCTGATCCTTGCGCCATGACAAATGATCAACCTCAAAGGCTTGCGGAAACAATGATGGATCTGCGGCCAACGGCTCCTCGCCCTGAGTCGAAAAAATCCATGGCTGAGCGGTGCTGAGTTCATCTCCAGGCTTTGGATAATCCTCATGAAATGTCTGCGGCTGAAGCTGATCCTTCGGCGATGAGCGCACATATTGAACCCGACGCTGCGGCACCTCTTTGCGTTTTTCAATCGCGAAACGCCGTGAATCCTGCGTCCACAAAGCGGTGCCGACAAAACGCCCACCCTCGTCATGACGCGCGAGCAAGCGACTTTGTCCAGCCGCACGCTCCTTCAGCCACACATCACCATCGCGGTATTCAATTTCCCATTTGCCATCTGGAGAAACATCACCGCGGTGGCCATTCTCCACAAACGCTGGTTCCGACAGCCGCTTGGGAGCTGGCGGCATGGACTCGTCTGTCAGCACTGGCGTGCCAGCAGCCGCACCATCCGCTAAACTTTGCTTCCAGCGCTGCACTTTTCCATCAGGCAACTCCTGCTCATAAAAAAAACTGCGCGAATCCGACGACCACGCAAAAGGAGCGACATGATTGCGAACTTTTGTTTGCGAACGTTGATACTGCTCTGCGGTTAAACGATCAAACGCCGCCGTGCCACCATGCTCAGCATGCAACGTGGTCGCTAACAACCACACCAATGCCACGATCACCAACCGCCCTCCCTCAGAAAAACACCTGCTCTCACTCATGCCACTTTACTACTAGCCTCAAACCATCGAGTGCAAACCAAACATATTTCCCTCAGTATCGATCACCAAAGCAATGTGACCATATGCTCCGATCGAAAACTTGGACGCATGCAACACACCACCAGCCGCAACAGCGGCGGCAGCTTCAACAGCACAATCGCTACAACTGAAGTAAATGATCGTTCCACCCACACCGGAGGACTTGCCCTCCATCTTCACGAGAGCGCCCGGACAACCATACCGCTCCATTTCCATCGGAAACGCCCACATCTCTAAATCTGGACTTTCCAGTGGAGCTAAGGTCAACTGGAACACCGATTCATAAAAAGCTTTGGCCCGAGCCATGTCTTGCACATACAGCTCAAACCAACCTACGGGATTTGATCGGATCATCGGTGCTGTCATAACATGTCGGATAAAAAATTGATAGAAGTATGTTCATTTAGTTTTCAGCCACACCGAACTGCGCATCTCACCGCGCACGGTGCGCGAATGAATCGTCAGAGTATCATACGACTGAAACACGCTCGAAACCCGACGCAACATGGGCAAGTTTTCATCAAAGTTCTTCTTCATCGACTCTTGTCCCTGAAAAACTTGCGCCTCGTGACTCGAAACCGCATTCAGCCAATGATCGAGAATACGGGCAAAGCATTTGAATCGAACTTGAACATACATGCCCGACTTGCCCTGTTTGGAGTGACTGGCGGCTTCCGCCAGAGCAACCGCTTGATTTTTTGAACTCGACGCCACAAACCACTGATCGTTGAGCGTCACCGACGGCAAGAAATCATCCGTGAACAAAGGCCCAGGAATGAACCAAGTCACCAACTGATCACTCTTCGCGCTCATTGGCTTAGGCATTGCCTGTGATTGCCCCATTAACTCACTCACCCCTTTCATCACCTGCTCGCCGCTGGCGTTGATTTTTTTCCATGCCGACTCCAGCTTCACACGATCACGCACCGGATGCACCAACGAAACCCGGACAAACTTGCCATCGTTGACCAACTCTTGCGGAACTTTCGGCAATGGCGGCATGTCACCAAGAAAATCCACCACCAAAGCCCCTTCATTGCCCAATCCATCCTGCAAATCCTTCGTCACCGCCTCCCACAGCTGCGGACTTGCGTCTCTAAAGTGCTGATTATAAACACTCAACCCCTTCTTGAACTGTGCAAATTCTGGCACAGCGGACAAATCCATGTTCTCCGTTTGACGCGCAACCCCATAAATCGCATCACCAATCGACTCCAAATACGCGTAAGCTGCCCGATTGTATGCCTCATCTTCGCTCCAATTCGCAAAAATTGCCGCATCTTCGGAGTCAGCCAAAGCCCCAAGGGTCAACGGCTGTTTCATCCGCAGCGAAGGCATGTCCTGTCCGCCAAAACTCTCCACACGCAATCCCTGATCCAAATAAATCACCGCGCCCAACGAGGTTTCATTCATCATGCCAAGAAACGCGGACTCTTTCTCCACCAACAAGTCCAGCAAACCCTCCAACTCGCGGGTGTCCGACTGATGATTGCCCGCGACACCGTCACGCACGGCTCGCGCCATCTCGGAGAAGCCCGAACTTTTTGAAAAAGCCTTCAACAACGTCTCCTTGCCATAAACCAATCCGAGCTGTGAATGGTCAACGTAGGCATCAGCGAATCGAAACGCAGGCGAAGCCGCGAGCGACGCTGCTGGCGTGTCAGCGAATTGCAAATCCTCGACACGGCTGCCGATAAACAACAAGGCATAGCCATCCAACTCGCCGCTCATCACCATCAAATTTTTCTCGCGCATGGCCAACAGCAATTCCTTGCGCGCCTGCTGACCGATGCTTTGATCGATGGCTTCGAGCCCAGATGGTTCGGCAGCAATCATTTCCGCCAACTTTTTCCCCGAAACTTGAGTGCCAGAAAACTTGCCACCGGCGCGACTCACCTCCACCGGCTCGGCCGCATCTCCCGCCGACGCCAAACCTGCACTGAGCTGAAGCAGAGCGGTGTTAACTTTCTCACGGTTTTCCGCTGTGGTTTTGAAACCCACCAAAATGGGTGGCATTTCCGCTTGCTTCAGCCAATTGGCTCCTGTCTCCGGATCACGCGCTAACTCCTTTACCCACGCCATCGAATCCATCTCCGCGGCGGGCTTTTTCTCGAACAGTTGCTTCACACTGGTGCGCAATTGAAAATAATTGATTCGATTCGCCAACGTCAGCAATTGATTGCTCTGCTTCGTCGTGCCGACACCCGTGGCCAAGAAAAATTCCTGGCCCAACAAATCCAGCACACTTGGGGTCGGATTTTGTGGATCAAAAGGCTCGTCCTTCGCCAAATCTGGCGATTGCTCCACCGCGATCTGCCACAAGCTCGTGCGGCGGATAGAATCGCGCCATTCCTTGCCTCCACGCACCCACACCAGCGACTCGGTATCCGCGCTCAACCGCTGCGCAAAACCCAATTTGCTCGCTCGCACCAAAGGATCCACCTGTGGCACCACCGGCTCCTCTTCCACCACAGCTGGTGCAACCACTGGCTCCGGCGATTGGACTTCGGTCACAGGGGCTTTTGCCGCCGGTTTTTGACAACTAACCGCCATGAGCGAAACCAGTGCCATGCCGCCAAATCGGATATTCGAAGAGATTTTCATCTGTCAATGAGTTAAAAGGAAAACAGCAAACCAATCATCAAACACAAAAAACCGCGCGCAGTCGATTAACCGGCGCGGTCACTTGCGTGTCACTTCGCTTCATCACGCTTCCCCAATGGCCGCACCCACATATTGCGGTATTCCATCGGATCATTGTGAAATTGCAGGCGAATGGGGGCTGTTTCCGGATGCTGATCGGGGTATTTTGCCAATTGCTTGTGTTGCGTTGGTCCGAGGTATGGGCTCGCATTCTGCACCACAACTCCATTATGAATCACCGTGATGCGGGCTGGCTCTGCCACTTTGCCATCCCGATAAACCGGAGGAGTAAAAATGGCGTCGTAACTCTGCCATTCACCTTGTGACGTTGTGGCATTCACCAATGGAGGCAATTGACCATACAAAGCACCGGCCTGACCATCGGGATACGTTTTGTTGTCATGGCTTTGCAGCACTTGCAGCTCATACAGTCCCATGAAAAAAATGCCGCTATTGCCACCGCTTTGACCATCCACCTTGCGCCCCGCCGGAGCACGCCATTCCACATGCAGCTGTATTTCCCCGAACGACTGCTTGGTGACAATGTCTGATTTGTTGGCAATCATCGCGCCATCCTTGATGATCCATGCCGCTGGCGCATTGCCCGACTGCCACGCATCAAGGTTGCTGCCATCAAACAAGACAATGGCGTCAGAGGGCGGAGCAACCACCACCGCACCTTTATTTTCCACAATCCGGGGCTGCGGACGCGTGCCATCATGAACCACATAAGGAGAATTGGGTAACTGAGGATTATTGGGCTTCACTCCGAATCCATCGGCCTTCAAGCTCCCCACCAACAAACCTCCCAACATCGCGGTCATACCGCCAACACAAATCATTTTTGAGCGCATCATGTAAGATCATTACGCATCAAATCAGCACAACATTCAAATGGATTCGTGTCGCATCGCAAAAAATTTGCTGCTGAAGGGAGCACATCACCGCTGATGCACGACGCCATCACCGATGCATCAGGGCTCACTTTTCGCACCAAATCGCCTGATTGCTCCGGATAACCAAGCGATGAGCCACGGCTCCACACGCGGTCATGTTTCGTCTGCAACGCCTTCTCAAAAGCCATTGCCCACCCACATTTCTGAAAGACAACCTTGTCAAAACAAGACCGATGTGGAAACCTATGACACCACATCATGCCAGCGATCACGAACACTACAGGGCAGCTACAGGCCTTTCCTTTCGAACTGGTGCGACCACACCTTGAGCTGGTCGAAATCGCAATTCGAGAGCAAGTGCGTGAGTTCGATCCAATGGTTGAGCCCTACGTTTCCTACGTTTGCAATACCTCCGGCAAGCGGATTCGCCCGGCGCTATCGGTTCTGGTCGGTGGTGCCTTGGGTGAACCCTCAGCCGACCACCGTAAAATCGGTGTGATACTGGAGCTGATTCACATGGCGACACTTGTGCACGACGACATCATCGACGACGCCACCACGCGCCGCATGGTGCCAACATCGAACGCCAAGTGGGGAAATGGTCTCTCGGTGTTACTGGGTGACGCTCTGTTCTCGCACGCACTGTCACTCGCCACTGATTTCAACTCCATCGACATCTGCCGCAAGGTCGGCCGCGCCTCGCGAGAGGTCTGCCAAGGAGAAATCATGCAGACGAAACGGCGCTTCGATTTGACTCTCACGAAGGCTGACTATTTCCGCATCATGGAAATGAAAACAGGGGCTTTATTCGCCGCCGCCACCAGTTTAGCGGCCAATCTCAGTGAGGCTCCGGCAGCGGTGGAATCGAGCCTCTACCAATATGGACTCCGTTTGGGAGCGGTTTATCAGATTTATGACGACTGCCTCGATCTCGTCGGCGTGGAATCCACCGTCGGTAAAACTCTCAGAACGGATCTCGAAAAAGGCAAGCTCACTCTGCCGATCCTCAACTTATTGGAGAGCGCTAGCGAATCGCAACGCTTGAAGCTGACCACTCGGATCATTCAACAACAACCCCTAGAACTAGCTGAGATCGTGGGTATCACGGAATACGAGGGCGCGGTGGAACGCGCCATCGCGACCGCGAAAGATCTCCTCCAGCAATGCCATGTGGATCTTGCTGTTTTGCCAGACAACGAGTTTTCAGCCGCACTGCACCAGATCGCTGATTTCTTGGATGGTTTACTGGATCAATGCCGCAGTTGAGCTTGTTTGCTCATCATTGATGCGAAGCTCCACTTGCGCGATGTCGATCTTGGTTTAGTTTCCGCCGATGTCCGCACGCTGCACTTCTGGTCGCTGTCAATGCCCGCAGTGGATGAGTCTCGTTCTCATTTCCGCCGGTATCTATGCTTTGGTGTTTGCTGGTTGGACCATGTTCAATCCGTGTCAGCTGTTCGAATGGCTGGCGCTGGAACGTCCCAACCACTTGTTTCTGTGTCAATTTATCGGAATCCTCTACGCCGTCTTTGGACTCAGTTATTTGATCGCCGCTCGCGAACCGATTAAAAATTGGCGAATTGTGCTCATCAGCTGTGTCAAAATTGTGCTACTCATCTGCACGATTCCGTTTATGCTGTTTCATGAGCCTCTTTCATGGCGTGGTCTATTGTTTCTGGTGATCGATGACCTGATCTGGCTCGCGCCCTTCATCGGAATACTGTGGGCGGCGGTGCAAGCCCATTGTGGTCGTCCGCCGCTGCATCAAGAACCGTTGACTTTGCCGGAAGCGATGCACCAATATCAGCTCTCCAGTGGCGAAACCCTCGCTCAGGCTAATGAAAAACAAGCGGTGGTGCTGGTGTTTCTCCGCCATTTTGGCTGCACATTCACCCGACAACTGCTGCGAGGATTGCAGGATCTGGAAACCCACGCCCAGCAGCGCGCTGCGCGTTTGGTATTAGTTCACATGCTACAAACCGGCAGGGAAACCGAATACATCGGCCATCAAAGCGGCGTGGCGCGGATCGCGGATCCCTACTGCGAGCTCTACCGAACCTTCGGGCTGGGAAAAGCGGGAGTGCGTGAGCTGTTCGGGCCACGTGTGTGGCTGCGCGGCATCATGGCCGTCGTTCGCGGCTGCGGAGTCGGGCATCTCGCCGGTGACGGGTTGCAAATGCCCGGTGCTTTTTTGCTAGAAAATGGGAAGATCATCGCCGCTCAGCCTGCCCGCAGTGCTGCGGACTTGCCTGATTTGCCCGCGTTATTTGAACAGCAAAACGCGTCGGCAGAAAGCTAATCATCCAGAATCGCGCGCATGCTGGGCAATCGCGCAGGAACGCGCGCCAGCGCGCACACGGCATGACTCGTTTCTCGACGCCCGCCGTTGATTCAAAACAGTCGCAGCGCCGATAACCCTCCATCCGGGCGCAACACCTGTCCGGTGATGAAACGCGAAGCCTCGCTCACCAGAAAGTCCACCAACTGGGCCACGTCTTCTGGTTCACCCACTTGCTGAAGCGGATGACGCATCGCTGCGGCCTGCGCCTTGGAATCCGTGTTGAGCAAGGGTTCTGCCAGCGGCGTGCGCGTGAGCGACGGCGCCACCACATTCACCCGAATCCGCGGCGCCCACTCCGCCGCCAGACTGCGCGCTAGGCCTTCAATCGCCCCTTTAGCCGCAGCGATGGAGGCGTGAAATGCCATTCCCTGTGCCACCGCGACAGTGGAAAACAACACGACCGATGCCTGAGACGATTGCTTTAACGCGGGCAATGCGGATTGCAATGCCGCAACCGCACCAAGAACGTTGATCTGATAATCACGCAAAAAGTCATCCGGCGTGCACCGCGCAAACGGCTTCAACGTGATCGTGCCAGGACAATACACCAAGCCATCCAAACGATCAGGCCACGTCAGAGGTCCAGGCTGGCTAGCATCAAAGAACTGACACTCACAACCCAACGAGCGCAATGCATCGGGCTCACGTGCCGCCACATGGACGCGATGGCCTGCGGCGATCCACTTTTTTAAAAGTTCACTCCCAATTCCATGGGAGCCGCCTACCAATGCAAACTGCTTCATGACGTCACCATCATGCCGCATTTTGCCACGTCAAGCGCACAAAATGCGACACCGCCATCGACGTCTCGATCACGCGTAACTCGAAACCGAGGAAATGCCCAGTGCGATGCGACGCTCCCGGCGTTCCGCCGCCGCCGCCGACTCATAACCACTTTCGCGATGCGCCACCAATGGCTCCACCGGCAAATCATGCGAACGACGCCAGTCGTGAATCATCGGCGTCACATCGGTATTAAACGCCTTTTTCAGCAACATTTCAGCATCGATGATCTGACCTTTTTCTTGGAATTTCACCAGCGCTTCGTGATCCACCAACGCAGCCTTCGCATACAACTCTTGCGCGGTGGTGACAGTTTGAATCATCGCCTCAATCTTCGGTTTGAGATTGTGCGACTGATCAATCATATACTCGATGGCGGGATAAACCCCACCGCGTTCCCATGAGTAGAAGTGAATTTCATGGAAAATGCGGAAAATTTGATATGGATCGATCGACCCCAGTGTCAAATCATCATCAGCGTAGCGGCGATCATTGAAGTGGAAACCGCCGAGCATGTTTTCATCCAGCAACCATGCCACAATCTGCTCAATGTTTTGCGACAAATAATGATGCCCTGTGTCCACCAATACCTTCGCTTGCGGACCCGCGATCTTGGACAACAGATAAGCCATGCCCCAGTCAGCAATGTCAGTCTGGTAAAATGCGGGCTCAAAGGGCTTATATTCCACCAACAAGACTTGATCGGGAGAGAGCGCCGCATGAGCTTCGCGCAGCGCATACT
Organism: uncultured Verrucomicrobiales bacterium; assembly: GCA_964599325.1. Classification (GTDB taxonomy): domain Bacteria; phylum Verrucomicrobiota; class Verrucomicrobiia; order Verrucomicrobiales; family Akkermansiaceae; genus UBA956. The sequence goes on from CAZREM010000012.1 coordinate 68,618, forward strand.
CGAAGCGATGCTTGCGTGCCCGAATCGAATCCTGCCCCGGATAATTGGTGCCATCCGCGAACCACAATGAAACCGCCGAACTGCCAACCTCTTGACCTAGCGCAATGCAATCAAGAATGTGCTTGGTCGCCTGATCGCGCACTGACGCATCCGGGTTGCCCACGGAGCCGAGCTTATACTGTTGATCTTGAAACACATTCGGATTGATCGAGCCGATCCTCACACCACAATTCGAAGCCGCAGCCACGATCTCCGCAACCGGCACATTGGCGGGAAAATCCCACAAAACATGCGTCGCCACAGTCGGGCAGCATCCAGTTAAACGATGCACTTGCCCCGCATCGGCGAGCTTATCCTTCATGTCGATGGCCGCAGCCTCTTGATGAAACTTGCCGAAACGAGTGCCAGTATCAGCATAACCCCAGGACGGTGTTTCGATGGTAAAACTCTCTAACGCGTGGTGAACAATCTCAGTCGGTGACATATGCAATGATGGTAAGGATGGCACGCATTAAAGAATCGATTCCCATTTTTTCCAAGCAAAAAATAACAAAGGAAGCCTCTGACACGAAAACGCGTTCTCGCGTTCTTCCCGCTTGAGTGCTGCGAGGAGTTTTGACACGAATGAGCGCATGATCGTCACCCGCTTTGCTCCCTCGCCCACGGGACATCTGCATCGCGGGCATGCTCTGGCCGCTTGGGCGGCGTTCACCATGGCGCAGCGACATCACGGACGGTTCTTGCTGCGCTTTGAGGACATCGATCACACGCGCGTGCGCGAGCCTTTTTATGCCGAAATGATCGCAGATCTCGAATGGTTGGGGATCACTTGGAGCGAAACGCCATGGCAGCAGCGCCAGCGGCTCGGCGTTTACGCTCAAGCCCTCCATGCGCTTCGAGAGGCGGAAATGGTCTATCCTTGCTTCTGCACCCGCAAGGATCTCGCGGCTGAGAGCGCAGTAGCAGCGCCGCACAGCATTCCCACGGCAATTTACCCCGGCACTTGCCGCCGACTGAGTGTGGCGGCGCGTCATGAGCGCATCCAGCGGGGCGAGAGTTTCGCATGGAGGCTCGATTCCAGCAAAGCCGTGCCATCTCTTCAATCGACGGTGTTTCATGATCTGCGCCACGGCCCACAAATCGTGCAGGCGGAACTACTGGGGGATGTGGTGATCGCGCGCAAGGAGCTGATGACATCCTACCACCTCGCTGTGGTCATCGATGACGCCGCTCAGGGTGTGACATTGGTCAGCCGAGGCGAAGATCTCTTGGCCGCAACGCATGTGCATTGCTTGCTGCAACACTTGCTCGGTTTGCCAACGCCACAATATTGGCATCATCCTTTGGTCTGCGATGCCAACGGCAAACGTCTGGCAAAACGCGACCAAGCCGAAAGCCTGCGTCATCTTCGTGAGACGGGACTGCCCGCCGATTCGCTGCTAGCTGAGCTGGAGACCCTTTTGCTACCTTGGCCTGAACTGAGCGCAGAATCCGAGCCTTTCCGCACAACTCAGGGCGCCTGAGCCGATTTTTTCATCGCCGCAATCGCCTCGTCCAATCGCCGCCGCGCTTCCTGCAATTGCTTTTGCAATGCCGCTTGCAGTTGATCGCGCTGCTCGATGGCCTGTTGCCACTTTTCGATTTGTGCCGCATGCGATTTCCCCTCCAGCTCGAGACTCCGCTGGGCTTCATCCGCGCGCCGTTGCGCGCTCACCCATGAAGCCTCCGTTTGCGTGAGTTTTTCCTCCATGCGTTGCAGGGAGTTTTTTAACATCGCCACATCGCCCTCCAGAGCCGCTTGCCGATTTTGAGACTCTCGGCGCTGAGCCTCCTCACGACGTAAATCCTGCAGCGCACGCGTGTGCTGATCTTGCCAATTGGCGATTTCGCGCCACTGTATCACGCACAACACAACCAGCAGCAAGCAACCGCCAGCATTCACAAAGGTCATCGGCGAGCGCTTGATCATGATGTTGGAGGCTGCTGTGTTTCAAATTGAATCGTCCTCACCCCCGCCGCACGCAAGACATCCAGCACCCGCAGCACCTCTTGATGCCGACACTCGGGGTGAGCCGCCAGCATGACACGCACGTCTTGTGGCTGCGGCTCCGCTCGCAAGCGCTCGGCTAGCTCCGTGAGCGTGAACACCTTTTGCTCTAATTTCATCACACCCTCGGCCGATAACGTCAAATGCAACTGCGGCGCCTGCGTTTCAGACACGCCACTGCTCGCCACCGGCAGTTCCATCGGCACCCGCTGCAGCTGCGTCATGCTCAAACTCACCATCATGAAACTCGCGAGTAGAAAGAACATGATGTCGATCAGCGGCACAATCTCAATGCGAGCCTCGTCGTGCTCGTCGCTCTCGTGTTGACGCAGTTGGACCGGCATGTCTCAGATTTCCCTTCCCTTTTTTTCCTCAGCCAATGTCTGCTGGAGTTCCACACGATTGATCCACTGTTCCGCTTCCGAACGCAACTGCGCGCTGCGGCGGCGCATGGCGTTGAACGGCAACAAGCTAATGATGGCGATTCCTAAACCGAACGCCGTCGCGATCAAGGCCTCCGCAATGCCACCAGACACCTTGGTCACGGCCAATTGATCCGTGCCAATCGATCCAAACGCGCTCATGATCCCCACCACAGTCCCCAGCAACCCCAACAACGGCGCCAGTGTGATCACAGTGCTCAAGACCCACAATCGCCGCTGCGAGGCCTCAATCCAATCCTGCGCGGCACATGCCATCACCGCACTCTGGGTCTTCACAGGGTAATCCATCGCAAGCGTCAACATTTGCAGAAACGGATCCTTGCTGCCACTGACCTCCTGCCGCACCAGCTGCACTTGTCCCTCCGCCATCGCGACTAAAACGCGCTGCCTGCGGGCAAGATCAACACCCCGCGCTGCCGACCACCACCAGCGCAGACGATCGATCAAGACCACTTGAGCCAACAAAAAAACGGCCAACATGGGCCACATGATTGGCCCACCGCGATGAAAAGTCTCGACGATGATGTGTCCGGTAAACAAATGCATGATGATTCGAATGATTAAAAATGATCACAATTACTCCAGCGTGAAAACAATCGGAATGCGATAACGCCGCACCGCCCCTGGTTCAAAGTGCCACCGCCGCCGGATCGTTTCCACCGCCGCTTCGTTCAAAATCGGCCACGAACACGGCCGCTCCAACCACGCTGAACTGACATCGCCATTCTCGGCGACGAGAAACTCCACAATCACGGTTCCCTGCTGCAAGGCTCGACGCGCTCTGAGCGGATAAATAGGCGCTGGTTTGCTACCTAACCCCTGCCCCAGCGTCAAAGTGGTCACGGCACCACGCGAACCCTTGGCCCCCCCCGCCGCAGCGCCACTTTCCGCACGAGAACTCGCAGCACGAGCACTTTCAGCTCGGGTTTTTTTGGGCAACGAACGCGGTTCCGGCTCCGGCGCAGCTGACTTCGCAACCTCATGCGTCTCCGCCGTTAGGCCAGCGGGCGGCTTGATCACTGGCATCTCTGGCAGCGATGGCAGCTCCGTTTGCAAATCCGCTGCGACTGGCAGCAATGGCGGCGGCTCCACCACTTCACTCTCTTGCGGCGCCGAACTCGCGACACTGCGTTCCATTTCACTCGCAGCCTCACTCTCGGCATCAGCTAAAGGCTGCTGTGACATCGCCACATCCAACACCAATTGCTGAACCGGCGGCTCTTGACTGACAGGCATTTCCGGATTCGCTCTCATCGTCAACCCCACCACTGACAAAACGGCACAGCTCACCCATAAGCACATATTAAAGCTCGCGAGCAAATCATTGTGAGTCCGATCAACCATCATCGCTTGCCACACTATTGAGAATGCATCTCAATAATTCAACTGCAAAATCGCTTTTTTTCCGCTCATGCCACAATCAACATTGCTGGATTCTGTGTTTTGATTGATAAAATTCGCTCCGTGCGCTTGTAATGGCAATGTCGCGCACGACCAACGCGACGTTATCTCAAACGACAACTCGATCAACCAACACTGGATCAACCTAACAACCGAACACTCCTATGCGATTTGGCCTTAATACATTTTTGTATGTTTCACCCTTTGTCACCGATAGCGTGAAATTATTTCCCATGATTCGTTCGTGGGGTTTTGAGACTCTTGAGCTTCCGATCGAAGATCCCTCGCACATTGATCCAGCGGCTGTGAAAGCAGCGGCCGATGCGGCGGGCATCGCCATTGGCAGTGTCTGTGCCTGCATGGGACCGGGACGGGATTTTCGCGGTTCAGAGGAGGACCAGCAAACCGCTCGCACTTACATCGAGACCCTGATTGACCAAGCGGTGATCATGGGTTGCCCCTCGATCATTGGACCGATTTATTCCGTTGTCGGTTTGATTGGCGCGCACAGCGATGAGGAAAAAGAGCAACAGTTCGAGCTTGTCGTCCGCAATCTCAAGCCCCTTGCCGCCTATGCGGCTGAGCGCGGCGTGACCTTGTGCATCGAGCCCCTCAATCGCTTTGAGACCGATTTCCTCAACACTTGCGATCAAGGCCTGCGCTTGGTCAAGGCAGTGGATTCTCCGGCGGTGAAGTTGCATTTGGACACCTTCCACATGAACATCGAGGAGAAAAATCAAGCAGCTGCGATTCGCAAAGCTGGTTCCTTACTGGGTCACTTCCACGCCTGCGGCTCAGACCGTGGCACACCCGGAGGCGATCACATCGCGTGGGAGCCGATTGTCGAGGCGCTGCGCGAAATCGACTACAAGGGCGACATTGTCATCGAGTCCTTCACCACCGACGTCAAGGTCATCGCGCGTGCGGCGGCGATTTGGCGCAAGATGGAGCCTGAGCGCGATGACATCGCGGTGAAAGGCATCGCGAATCTCAAACGTTTTTTCAATCGCTAATCCTGACCCATTGATGAAAACATCAAAACAATCTCCGACTCGTTCTCTGTCCCTAGGCCTTGCCACTCTTGCGCTTGGCCTCTGCCATGCCGAAGAAAAAACCCTGTTTAACGGCAAAGACCTCACGGGTTGGGAGGGAAACCCACAGATCTGGAGCGTGCGCGACGGAGTGATCACTGGCGAAACCACCGCTGAGCACCCCACCAAGAGCAATACGTTTTTGATCTGGAAAGACGGCACGGTAGCGGACTTTGAGCTAACATTTTCTTACAAAGTTAGCGCGAAGGGCAACAGTGGTGTGCAGTATCGCAGCCACGTGGTCGATGCCGCCCAATTCATTGTCGCGGGCTACCAAGCTGACTTCGAGGGTGGCAACACTTACAGCGGGATTCTCTACGAAGAAAAAGGACGCGGCATTCTCGCAAAACGCGGTGAGCAGGTGAGCATCACCAGCGGCGAAAGCCCGAACAAACCCAAGATCGAGGTCACTGGAGCTGTCGGCGCCAGCGAGGAAATTCAGGCCACCATCAAAGCAGAGCAATGGAACGACTACCGCGTGGTCGCCAAAGGAGGTCACTTGCAGCATTTCATTAATGGCAAACAAACGGTTGACGTGCAAGATCAGACCGCCGAAGGCGCAAAGTCCGGCATCCTCGCTCTGCAAGTTCACGCCGGCCCGCCGATGCAAGTGCAGTTTAAGAACTTGGTGCTGAAGACGATTCCCTGAAGCCCAATTCTTGGAGCCGCACCTTTCCTGGATCAGCCATCACCCCACCAGCCTGAGCCACGCTCGGCTGGTGTTTTTTTTTGAAAACACATCCGCACGCCACGACCTCAATCGCCGCTTACTTTTGCCGCACCCCCCAAGCAATTTTGCATGATGCGGAAAAACACCTCGGTGTTGTCCATGTAACCTGTGAAATCCCGCGCCCCCCGACCCAGTGCTGAGAGCGGAATATCACACGCCGTGTGCGCCGCCACCGCGCCGGGAATCTGCCCCGTGACCAAAAAACCCCCGACTTCATCGCGCAGGGGACGCTGCGCATTCACGGCGCCCTTGGCATCGCTGGCATTGATGCGTGGATAGCCGTTGAGCGGATTTGCCGTGTCCAAGGGCTGCTGCGGATCATGCACCGGTCGCGTATTGGTCAACCAGTCTTCATGCCGATCCGCATTCGCTGCGTAACCGATCAGCATCTTCTGATCAATGTCCGTGCTCTGCGGGTAGCCATCCGCCGCCATGGCATATCGCGGGAAACCCGCATCCTCGTGAATCCCCACCAACTCATCGCGCAGGGCTTTCACCCCACCACGCTGCACCGCTTGCTGATGCTTAGCGCGCAACACCATCGCCCCCCAATCACTGCCACCCCGCCGCACTCGTGATCCGCCGTGACAAGCACCAAGGTGTCCGGATGCTTTGCCTGAAACTCCTGTGCCAATTGAATGGATCGATCCAGCTCGATGACATCCATCAACCACCTCTCCGTGTCCATGTTGTGACTTTGCTTGTCGATCGATGCTCCCTCGACCATCAATAAAAAACCGTTCGGCTGTTTCTCCAGCACCTGCAATGCCCGCTGGGTCATTTCATCGAGCATCGGTTGATTCGGAAAACCGTAATCGCTCACCACCGTGGACTGCCCGCGCCGCCCATCGATTTTATCCTTCGCCACATTCATGTTGCCCAGCGCAAACAATCCCAACAATCGCTGCGGCACAGCCTGGGCAAACAGCTGATCCAAGCCCGCGCGATCGGCAGCGTAAGCAAAACCTGCGCGTCGGAAATCGCCCAACAGATCGCGCTCTGGGTCCAGTGCCCCGCTACCCACACCCCAGCCCGTCGCTAGTTCAGCGGGCAACTGCGCGTCGTTCTTGCCCGAACGCATCGAACCCATCACGTTTTCCGGCAGAAACCACTTGCGCCCGCCTCCCATCAACACGGTCAAACGCGCCTGCCCCACGGCTTCGTCCAAAAACAAATCGCAAATGCCCGTGCCCGCGCTGCGATCCTGTGAATGCACTCCAAACGCCGCCGGCGTGGCATCGAACACGTCCGCCGTGGTGACAATGCCCAAGGCCGTGCCCTTGCGCCGCGCCAGATACTCCGCCATGGTTTCCACTCGCGGGTTGTCAAATATCGATGCCGTGTCATCGGGAAAGACATTAAGCTGATTATTATCGCACTTGTTTCCGGTCGAGTAACTGGCCGCACCCGGAGCGGAGTCCGTGACGATCGAGTTCAGCGACGAGGTCATCACCATGCCCGTGACAGGAAATTGATCCATCGCCATCCGCATCCGCGCCTTGCCCATTTCCACGCCACAGCTGAGGATGCGCGCCGCAGTGCGGTGCGATGGGCCCATGCCGTCGCCAATGAATAGGATCACATTTTTCACCTTCTCCCCCCGCTGCGCGATCGCAACGATCTCAAACACCCCCTCGGCCCGCAGCTCCTTGCCATCCGAGCATTCCGCGCGCACTTCGAAGCGATGCTCTCCCGGCTGCTCCAGCGCAAACGCGCGCCGCATCGCGCTCCAATGCTGGGCGTCCAGCTGGGTCAAACTCGTCGCTCCCGGCACCAATTGCTGATTCACGAAAAAACGCACGGAACGCAGCTTCAGCCGCGAGTCGGGTAAAACCAGCGTGGCTTGCAGATCAAAGCGCTGCCCCGGCAGGAAACGCGCAATGATCGGGCCTTCGGTTCGCCCGTCAGCGAACAACGTGCTCGGCGGATTCAGCCGCGTGACTCGCGCTTGTTTCGTCCCTTCCGCTGCTTTTTCCTCTGCTCCTTCAGTTGCTCTTTTCGTCGTTGATTCCGTCGCAGCTTGCACAGCAGAAACCCCGCGAAAGCCAAGCAGGAAGACCATGCCACACGCGACGTTGAAAAACCATGTAGTCCTTTTCCTCATTTCTTGACGTTGTTGTTTGTTCTCGATTCCAGCTCCTTGATCTCGCCGCCTTGTTCCTGCGCCTGCGCAGAAGCGCTGAATATCGAGCCCGCCTCCAATCGCAAGCGCACCTGGGAAATGCGTTCATCGGCCTCACGCCACGCACCCACCTCCAAACGACCCGTGACACGCAGCAACCCAGCCCGATGCCGCAGGGGCGCTGCTGGAGCGTCCGCGACGTGGACATACATCACCTGCGGGGGTAATCCATCACACGGTCCATAATGACTGGAATTGATCGTTTGGGGCGTGGCAGTCAGCATGAAACGCCGCTCCACCGGGCCGGCCCAAGTCGGCGTTCCATGTCCATGCGCCTCTTCCACCTGCTCCTCGACCATGTATCCCTCCACCGTGACGCGTTGACCCTGCAAGGCGATCAAGCGCGCCGAAAACTCCAATCCCTCGGCACCCACTGGCAAGTGAAAAAACTCCTCAAAACCCAAGCGCTGCGTCCCGATATCCTGCTCCTCCGCAGCGCCGCTGAACCCCAAAAAACCCATCCATAACCCACTGGCAAGAGATAGCCCGCTGGCGAGATTACATGCACAGATCCGTGATCGCATCGATTTCATCGTCGTCAGCGAAACTGCCAGCGACCACACTCCTTGACAATCACCTTCTTGTCACAGCTCCGACACCCAACTCCCCCTTCCCCCATGACCCAATCCACAAACCTGAGCGCTAGCCACACTTGCTTGCTGACAGGCCATCACCCCCATGCTTTAATCCACCCAGGGCGCGTCGATCGCCAAGACCCGCAGTCAAAAAAGCGATAACCACACCATCATCACCGAACTTCATTGACCCACAGTCTCACGCGCGGCCCGCCGACGTTTGAGGCAGAGCGTCGTGCCCGAAATCAAGATAAAGAGAGCTGATGCTGGCTCCGGAACAACATTCGCTTCAATCTTCATGTAGAAATTTTGACTGTATGGCCCGGACCAAACCGTCGAATCTCCGTCATAAGCTCCAGATGGATTCGTGTCCGTCATGCTCCACGCCAACGCACCGGGCACTGGTGGATCCAAGAAGAACCCGCTCGCCACATCAGTCAGGCTGCTGCCGCGAACCACGAGAAAATAGGCCGTATTCGCCTCAAGAACCACGTTCAGATCCGAAATGGTTAAAAGAGAATTGGCATCGCTGCTCAAATCTTCGGCCAAGCCACTGTAAATCTCAGTGCCCACTTGCGCTCCAGGAGAACCAGCATCACCCGTCGCATCCCAGATCTGAATTTGGTAGCTGCCAGAGGTCTGATTTTGATTCGAGAGACGCAGCGAAACCATGCTCAACTGACGCGCCGTTGTTGTCGTTAAAAACTTCTGTGCCGTGATCTGCGTATTTGTGACATATGTTGCCCCGTTCGGATTTGGAGCTGTTAGATTATCAAATAAAATCATGGCCGCTTGCAATGGATTCGCACTCAGGCACAGAGCCATGAGCCCCAATGCCATCGCCATCGAAGTGGATTGAGCGAAACCCATGGATCGATTTTGATGATCATTCACCACAGCCAACTGCATTGTGTTACTTCTATTTGCATTCATTGTGGTCTTCATCCGATTTTTTTGCCTGCAATACAAGAAAATTGCTTTTGAAGCCTCGCTCACGTGCGGGCCAATTGGCTGAATCAACGGAATCTGATCGAACGTGACAACATTGTCACATCACAGGAATCATTGATCATCAAGACAATCACGGAATGAAGATTGCTAATCCGTGTGCTATCGTCTTGCTTCTTGGAAACTGACATCAGAACATCGGCCACTCATGATGAACATCGTTGTCGAGCAATTGGAGAAATCCTACGGCAGTGCGAAGGCGCTCAATGGCGTTTCGCTCGAAATTCCCGCGGGTGATTTATTTTTCCTGCTGGGTGCTTCGGGCTGCGGGAAATCCACTTTGCTGCGCTGCATCGCGGGCCTGGAAACACCGGAACGTGGGCGTGTGATGTTTGGCGGGCGTGATGTCACGGCGCTGCCACCGCATCGGCGTGAGGCCGCGATGGTTTTCCAAAGTTACGCTCTTTGGCCGCACATGACAGTCGCGCAGAACATTGCTTTCGGGCTCGAGGAGCGCCGCATCGGCAAAGCGGAGATTCGCCAGCGGGTGGATGAAGTGCTGCAACTGGTGCGGTTGGATGGCTACGGCGAGCGCAGCATTGATGCCATGTCGGGCGGTCAGCAGCAGCGAGTGGCGTTGGCGCGGGCCTTGGTGGTGCGACCGCAATGCCTATTGCTCGATGAACCGCTATCGAATCTCGATGCGCAGCTGCGGGTGGAGATGCGCTTGGAAATTCGCCGCATGGTGAAACAATACGGGCTCACGGCGATTTACGTCACCCACGATCAAGAGGAGGCCCTGAGCATGGCAGACGGCATGGCGGTGCTGGCGCAGGGGCGGATTGCTCAAGTCGGGAGTCCGGCGGAGGTGTATCGCTCGCCGCTCTCGGCCGAGGTCGCGGGTTTCATCGGCGAGACCAATTTATGGCAAGCGCACTGCACGGGCAATGCGGGAGAAATTCGTTTCCCGAGCGGACCGTGTTGGCGTGGTCGATTGGTCGATCCCGCTTTGTTCACGGCGGCTGACACCGCGGTGATGATTTCTGTGCGACCGGAGACCATTTGCATTGAGCCGCCGCATGCCCCGACCCGGCCTGCTCACAACCACATCGCCGCTCAGGTGCAGGAGCGCGTTTATCTGGGGCAACGCATCCAATACTGGCTGGAAACAGCGTTGGGTCGAATCCAGGCCGTGGAGTTGAATCCGCAGCAGTTGCTCAATCCTGGCGATCATGTGACCCTCAGCATCCCCGTCAACGACGTGGTGATCATGGCAGCCGCAACGACCTCCCACGCATGAACCGACGCCTTTGGATGTTCGTTTGGCTTGGTGCCTTGGCCACGTTGATCGCATTGCCGATCATCTTGCAGCGCGACAGCTCCACGCGCAGTCGCTCGCAGGCGCAGGATCAACTCATCCTCATCACGCCGCACAATGACGCCATTCGCCAGGAGTTTGGCGAGGCCTTTGCGCGCTGGTGGCAGCAAACACGTGGGCGCAGCGTCCATCTCGACTGGCGCACACCGGGAGGTTCAGCGGAAATCCGCAAGGTCATCGACACCCAGTTCCAGAGCTTCGACGCCAAGGCGCGCACCGATGTCGGGCTCGATGTGTTTTTCGGCGGTGGCGACTTCGAGTTCGCGGCGCAGCACAAGCTGAATCGCTTAGCTAAAATTCAAGCCTTCGAGCGTCACCCCGAGTGGTTCACTGAGCAGTCCTTGCCGCGCGGTTTTTCTGGCGAACCATATTGGAACGCGGAGCAAACGTGGGTGGCTGCGTGTTTATCTCAATTCGGCATTTGCTACAATCGGCAAACACTCGCTCGCCTAGCCTTACCGGAACCCTCGGCGTGGCAGGATTTGGGCGATCCGCGCTACAGCGGTGTTCTCGCTCTGGCAGACCCGACCAAGAGCGGCTCGGTGGCTCGCGCCTTTGAGCTCGTGCTCCAGCAGCAAATGCAAGAAACCCTACGCAGCGAAACGGCGCTCGAACGCGAACAGGCGTTGGCTCTCGGATGGAAACGCGGGCTGAATTTGATCCAGCAGCTCAGTGCCAACGCACGCTATTTCACGGATTACGCCACGAAGGTCCCGCAGGATGTGGGACAAGGTGATGCGGCGGCAGGCATGTGCATTGATTTTTTCGGACGTTCCTTCGCCGAAGCACTCAAGACCGCCGATGGCAGTAGTCGCATGGATTGGCATGCGCCGCGCGGCGGCACCTCGGTCAGTGGGGATCCGATTGCCGTGTTTCGTGGCGCACCGAACGCGGAAGTCGCGCAGGGATTTGTCGAGTTCGTCGTGTCGCTGGAAGGCCAGGCTCTGTGGAACTCAAAGGTCGGCAGCCCGCACGGTCCGCAGCAACGCGCCTTGCGACGCCTGCCCGTGCGGCGGGATGCCTATGCTGCCGAATGGCGCAAGGACTTCGTCGATCAAGAGAACCCGTATGAATCTGCGGCGACATTCGTTTATCAGCCCGAACTCACCGGCAAGGCGTTTCGGACACTGCGCTCGCTGGTAAAGGTGCTGGGCATGGACAGTCACGCCGAGCTACAAGAAGCCTGGCAAGCACTGCGCGCCAGCAGTTTTCCGCCACAGGCCACGGCGTTGTTCTACGACATCGGTCCGTTGAGCTACGAACTCATGGGCCGCGGCGACCCGGAGCTGGATTCGCCCAAGCCGCTCATTGCGCACGCGCGTGTCGTGGAGCTAAGCCAACATTTTCGGGATCAATACCGTCGCGTCGCCTTGTTGGCGAAACGCGAGATCGCCAATCCGTCGCGACCGATGATTCAAGATCCGTGAGTTAAAACCACGAAATAAAGCCCCATGAGCCACAAACAAGCATATGCCCTAGCCCTGTTCGCCGTGAGCCTGATGGCGGTTTTTTTTCTTTACCCCGCGGGCGCCATTCTTGGTGAGGCCTTCGGAGCTAAGGAGGGGCGCTGGACTTTCGATTACTTGATCGCTTTGAGCCAAGATCCACTGATCTGGGAGGGTCTGAGCAACGCCACCCTGCTTGGCCTCAGTAGCACACTTGCCACGCTGATGCTGGCCTTTCCGCTCGCGCTGGCGACGCACCGCTACGAGTTCGCGGGAAAAAATCTCTTGTGCGCGTGGTTGTTGATTCCACTGGTCATGCCTCCGTTTGTCGGTGCCGTGGGCATCAAATCGATGCTCGGAGTCGATGGCGCGCTCAACGCGCTGCTGATCGACTGTGGTTGGATGAAAGCGAGCCAGCCCTACGACTGGATGGCGCACGGACGTTTTTTCGGCATGGTGGTGATGAACGCGCTGCACCTTTATCCGATTCTCTACATGAACATCCTCGCCGCATTGGGCAACCTGGATCCGGCGATGGAGCAGGCAGCGCACAATCTCGGATGCTCACCGCAACGCCGTTTTTGGAAAATCACCCTGCCCTTGGCCATGCCCGGTGTGTTTGCGGGGGCAAGCGTGGTGTTCATCTGGTCGTTCACCGAGCTGGGCGTGCCGCTGGTGTTTGATTTCACCCGCATCGCCTCAGTGCAAATTTACGATGGCATCAAGGATCTCGGCAGCAATCCCCTGCCCTACGCGTTGGTGGCCGTGATGATGGCGATCGCCGCAGTGGTATTTCTCGGCTCGAAGTGGTTGATCGGGCGCTCCCCGCTTGGAACCGCACCGCGCCCGAAGGGTCGATCGGTGGGGAAAAAACTCGCGCTTGGCAAAGGCCTTATCCTGTCCCTGCTGTTCTGTCTGATCGCGCTGGCGGCATCGCTACCGCACATCGGCGTGCTGACTCTGGCGCTAAGCGAAGATTGGCACCGCACAGTGCTGCCGCAGGTTTGGACGCTGCATCACTTTGAGGAGGCTCTGGGTCATAGTCTGGTGGTGCCCTCGATTCAAAAAAGCCTCTACTACGCCGCCGTCGCCACTGCGATTGACGTCGTGCTCGGCTTGGCCGTGGCGTGGGTGCTGGTGCGCAGCCGCATCTGGGGTCGGGGTCTGCTGGACGCGCTGGTGATGCTGCCACTGGCCGTGCCCGGTCTGGTGATGGCCTTCGGCTACCTCGCACTGTCGCAGCCCGGACGCCCCTTTGCGTTCTTGATGGGTGCGGGCGGAGACCCCGCGCTGCTATTGATCGTCGCTTACGCTTTTCGCCGTCTCCCCTACATCGTGCGCGCCGCGGTGGCAGGTTTGCAACAGAGCAATCCGGTGCTGGAACAAGCCGGTCAATCGCTAGGAGCACCAGCTTGGCGGGTGCTGTGGCGCATCTCTCTGCCCTTGATTAGCCTTAACCTCGTCGCCGGAGCGGTGATGGCCTTTGCCTTCGCCATGCTGGAGGTCAGCGATAGTCTGATCCTCGCGCAGCAGGCCGAGCACTTCCCGATCACCAAAGCGATGTATACCCTGCTCGGCACCTTGGGCAACGGCACTTCTCTCGCCGCGGCGCTGGGCGTGTGGGCGATGCTGTTCCTCGCCGTCGCACTCATTGGCGCGATGAGGCTCGCGGGCAAACGCGGTGGACTCTTCCGGGTGTGAGCAATCCATGGCCACGCTGCGGAAAAAAATCGTTTGCCCCCCTCGTGATTCTTTTCATTTGCAAAAAAAACTGCTTGGCTATCCGCCGTGCTGCCACCGATTATCACCGTAGATGTCATTTTACCCCTAGCCGTATCCGAACAGGAGACCGCATGGCGGCGGGCGGCGGCGGCGGCGCTGAACGTGGAACCCGAGCGCATTGGCGGCATGCGACTGCGCAAGCACTCGATCGATGCCCGGCAACGCCAGATCAAAGTGCAGCTGCGGCTCGATGTCGCGCTCGATGCGCCCCTGCCCGCAGAAAACCTGCCCAAGTGGAGCTGCGCACCGCTGAGCCACCACGCACGCACGGTGCTGATCATCGGCTGTGGACCCGCTGGACTGTTCGCGGCGATGCGTTGCCTAGAACGTGGACTGCGCCCGATTCTGCTGGAACGAGGCAAGGATGCCAGCGCGCGACGCTTTGACCTGGCGCCGATCTTGCGCGAAGGACGGGTGCTGCCCGAATCCAATTACTGCTTCGGCGAGGGCGGTGCCGGCACGTTTTCCGATGGCAAACTCTACACCCGTGCCACAAAACGCGGTCCGGTGGCGCAAGTTTATGAAATTCTCGTGGCTCACGGCGCACCGCAACGGGTGCTGACCGATGCCCACCCGCACATCGGCTCCAACCTACTACCCAATGTCGTGAAGGCCATCCGCGAATCGATTCGCCACGCCGGCGGCGAGGTCCACTTCGAGACCAAGGTCAGCGATTTCATCATCGAACACGCCCACATTCGCGGGGTGATCACCGCTGCTGGAACCAGCTTCCGTGCGGATCAAGTGATCCTCGCCACTGGCCACTCCGCGCGCGATGTTTACACGCTGTTGGCGAGCAAGAAGATTTTACTGGAGAAAAAAGCCTTTGCCGTGGGCGTGCGCATTGAACACCCACAGGAGATGATCGATGCGGTGCAATACCATCTACCGCGCCACGAGGAACGCCCGCGCCTGCTGCCAGCGGCCCGTTACCGACTCGCCACCAAGATCCGCGAGCGTGGCGTTCACTCCTTCTGCATGTGCCCCGGCGGCTGGATCGTGCCCGCCGCGACCGAGAATGACGAGGTTGTGGTCAATGGCATGAGCCTATCCCGCCGCGACTCCCCCTTCGCGAACAGCGGCTTGGTCGTGACCGTCGAGCCAGAAGACACGGAGCCATTCGTCGCCGAGCATGGCATTCTCTCCGGAATCGCTTATCAGAAAAACCTCGAACGCGCCGCGAAGCAGGCCGGTGGTGGCGGTCAGGTCGCACCCGGACAACGCGTGCCGGATTTCCTGCGCGGAAAAATGTCGGCGCAACTGCCCAAGATGAGCTACTTCCCCGGTGGCAACTCGGCTCCACTGCACGAGATTCTGCCCTCCGCCGTGGTCAGTCGCATGCGCGAGGGGCTCGATTTATTCGGACGCCAAGTGCGCGGCTACACGGGCAGCGAGGCCTTGTTGCTGGGTTTTGAAACGCGCACCAGTTCGCCCGTGCGGATTCCTCGGCGCGAGGACACCCTGCAACACCCGGAAGTCCAAGGACTTTTTCCCTGTGGCGAGGGCGCGGGCTACGCAGGTGGCATTGTTAGTGCTGCGTTGGATGGACTTCGTGTCGCTGATGCTCTGTGACCTCGCCCTGCTCGACCCCATGATCGCTTTTCCCTTCCTCCCAACCTTGCTGCCGACCTTACTTCACGCACCCGTGGCGGCAGTGAGCGAAATTTCGCCGATGCTCGGTTTGCTGACCCTGACGCTGCTGCTAGCGGTGCTGCTGTGCTTGGTGTTGGCGAAGTGGCGTCAAAGCTTGCTGGTGGGCTATTTTGCCTGCGGCATGATTATCGCCAATTCCGGGGCGCTCGCCACCTTGGGCGAAAAGGCATCGCACGAACTCATCGCCCAGTTTGCCGAGTTGGGCATTGTGTTGCTGATGTTCACCCTCGGCATCGAGTTTTCCGTGCGCGAGCTGCGGCATCTCTGGCGCATTGCCTTGGTGGGCGGCGGGCTGCAAATGAGCCTGTGCGTGGCCATTGGAGGTTTCACGGCGTGGTTCTTCGGATTGCACGGCGTGGAGTGCCTGCTGGTGGGAATGGTGTTTGGACTGAGTTCCACGGCGGTGGCTCTGAAATCGTTTCAGGAAATCGGCCAAATCAACAACCCCGGTGCCAAGGCCGCACTCGCATTGGGATTGCTGCAAGATCTGCTGGTGATCGCACTTTTCCTCGTGCTGCCGGCATTGCTCGGCTCGACCGGACAGTCCGTGGGCAGCGGCATTGGCTGGGCCTTGCTCAAGGGAACGGCCTTTCTGCTCGGTGCCGCGTTGCTCGGGCGTTATGGGATCAATCCGCTGCTCCATGCCGTCGCGCAAACCCGCAGCCGCGAGCTGTTTACTCTCACCGTGATCAGTCTGTGCGCAGGGGTGGCTGTCGCGGGCGGCGCTCTGAATCTCAGTCTCGCGCTGGGGGCTTTTGCCGCTGGACTGGTGGTGAGCGAGTCGATCTACAGCCACCGCATCATGACGGATATTCTGCCGTTCAAGGACTTATTCCTCACGCTGTTTTTCGTTTCCATGGGACTCATGATCGATCTGCAAACGCTGCGCGAGCACTGGCTCAGCGTGATGGCGATTAGCGCTGGGATCACCGTGATCAAAGGCGGTGTGATCTTTGTGATCGCGCGATTATTGCAGCTGCCCTTGCGTCCGGCGTTGCTGTGCGCGGCGAGTTTATCCAGCCTCGGCGAGTTTTCTTTGGTGCTGATGCAAAAGGTCAACGACTACCGCAGCATCCCAACCACTCTGGAGCAAGGCCTGCTGGTCTGCACCGCGCTGGGCATGGCCACGATCCCCACGGCCATGCGCGCCTCGCCCCTGCTCGCCAATGGGCTCGAACGCCTGCCCCGTTTCCGCCAACGCCGTGCCGCCCCCGCGACGCTGACATCGAGCCACGCGCTGAAACAGCTCCAGGATCATGCCGTGATCTGCGGTTACGGCCCAGTCGGACAAGCCATGCACAACGCACTGATGCGATTGGACATCACTTGCCTGATCATTGATCTCAATGTCGAGACGGTCAAACGCCTGAAATCTCAAGGTCATCCGGTGTTATTTGCCGATGCCTCGCATCCCGAAGCCCTAGGCCTCGCACGCGTGGCGCACGCGCGGCTCGTGGCGCTCACCTTTCCGCAAGGCGCTTGCAGCCAGATCGTGGTGCCGCAGATTCTGGATCTCAACCCTAGCTGCTGCATCCTCGCACGCGCCAAGTTTGCCAACGAAGCTCAGGCCCTGCGCGAACTCGGTGCCCTCGTCATCCACGACGAACAAGAGAGCGCCGCCGCCATGGTCCGTGCCGCCGAAACAGCCTATGAGCCGCTCATCGGTAGTTCGGATTGATCACCCAAGGCGCACAAAAATGCTTGACCAACCTATCCGTGCTTAATACCCCTGTAATGAAATTAATAACAATTTGCTGACATTTTGCCAGCACACTAAAACCGAATTAACAACAAAACCATGAAACACCTGATAAGATCCCTTAGCATTCTTCTTTCCTTCCACGCGTTGGGTCATGCTGCCTCGTTCGTGATCCCCGCAGACTTGAGCGGAATCACCTTAGGCACTGGCTCGGACAATGGCCTTACACCATCGGGCCTGACATGGAGTTCGGTAGTCACTGGAACCGCCTTGCCGATCCGTAGCTCCAGCACCAAATATAACGGCGCTCCTGGCGCGGTCGCCTACTACAACGTCAATACTGGGCAGCTGTCGATCGATCCCAAAGGCTGGAACATCGCGTTGTTCAATTTTACCCGCACCACCGGCTCGACGAACACGACAACCTCATCCCCTGGTCCGATGACCTACGCGAACGGCAACTCGCCCCTATCAAACACGGTATCTCCTTCCAGTGGCACCCCGAGGGAGCTTCCCGCAGGCACTTGGACACTGATTACCGCAGCCCCGGCACGCATTGCGGGAACAGTGAGCTTAGTGCGATCACCTACCCTCGCCACGACCTATGACCCCGGCAACGGAGCGGGTGATGCCACCGACATCTATACGACTAACCCGGTCGGCGAGAACATCACCGCAGGTTGGTTCGTCCAACCTTGGTCTTTCCCGGAGGCCATGATTAAGGAGACCTACACGGATGTAGGCGGCGCAGAACGCAGAATGTTCTACCCGGACGGCAACGCGCCCACTGACGTCACCGCAGACTGGAAAGTCTTTGGCGTGAGCGGTAACGCCAACGCCAACATTCTTGGTTTCGGCAACTACCGCTCTGTCTTTCAATACGTAATCGACGGCGTGACCGGCAATCAGGTCGGCGCGTTGATCCCCTACAGCACGGTGCCCGAACCAGCATCGTTCACCTCGCTCGCCATTGGAGCGATTGGCTACTGCATGCGCCGCCGCCGGGCGAAGTGAGCAAACCTGCCTCCACCGCTCGCCTTTCTTAACAATAAAACCCGCTTCCACTGCCCAGGAAGCGGGTTTTTCATGTCCGGGCAGGGCGGAATCAAATGATCAGTTTGATAAAGGGACAGTCCATTCATGATATGAACCGCTCATCGGTAGTTCGGATTGAGGTGCCACCTCACAACATAACGCGATGAGCATGAAGAGCACGACCGATGTTCTCAGATTGGTAAGCCATTCCATTTGCATCACGGACTTTCCGAACACAACTATTCCCCCTTGCACAACATTCTATTCGCCTTATCGCACCAAGAGTGCTTGGCTTCATCCATGGGCTCAAAACACCTTGCTCTACTTCTCGCTCTATTCGTTTCAAACGGAATCACCACCGTGCGCGCCTTGCCCGACGCTTTTCTGAAAACCGACGGACAGACCCTCCGCGACCACGCCGGTTCCGGCGAAATCATGCGCCTGCGAGGTTTTAACCTCGGCAACTGGTTCTATCAGGAGGACTGGATGACTCCCTCCCAAAAGACCGACCCCGCCGACCCTACCAAAACCGTCGGACTCTACGAGGCAGAGATCCACGAGCTCCTCGCCGCCCGCTTCGGCGTCGCCGTCAAAAACCAACTCGTCGATGGCTACCGCCGCGCATGGATCACCACTCGCGACCTCGACAACCTCGCCGCCCACGGGGTCAACCTCGTCCGCGTCCCCTTCACCTTCCTCAACTTCATGGAGCCCGACGGCACTTGGCGCGCCGACGCCGACGCCTTCGAGCGGCTCGACTGGATCGTCACCGAAGCCGGCGCGCGCGGCATCTACTGCGTCCTGGATTTCCACCACCCGCAAGGCGGCACCGGTGCCGGCGTCTTTTGGTCCACGCCGCTCTATCAAGACCGCGCCGTCGCCATCTGGTCAAAAGTCGCCGCCCGCTACGCCGGAAATCCCTGGGTCGCCGCCTACGATTTGCTCAACGAACCCATGGGCGCATCCGGCACCGCCCAATGGGATGTCGTCGATCGCTTCTACCGCGCCGTCCGCACCGCTGACCCCGACCACGCTGTCACCATCGAAGCCGTGTGGGAT
>CAZREM010000013.1:0-84010 GCA_964599325.1 uncultured Verrucomicrobiales bacterium
TTGACCATCAACAGACCATTAACAATGGTGGAGCTTAGCGGATTCGAACCGCTGACCCCTTGCATGCCATGCAAGTGCTCTACCAACTGAGCTAAAACCCCTCATTGCAACCTTACCACCGGCACACTCGGTCAGGCTGTGTGTGTGCTGCGGCGGGCGACAATCTAGTCACGGGCAATCCCATGAGGCAAGAAATTTTTTGTCGAAATCTATTTTTCTCGGGCTAAGCGACGCAACAGTTCACCAATCTGTTGACACAGTTGAACCATTTGCGCGGGCGAAGAATCAGACTTGGTTGCGGAGCTCAGCACCACCGAGCGCGGCATTTGTTTGAGTATGATTTGATTGAATGGCTGACACCGCTCCAAATCGCCCCGCAACTCCGGAAAACCTGCGCTACGCAGCTGAGCCGCATCGACCACACTCGTCGTCGCCAAACTCGTGGTTCCCAACAAATCATCAACGAACAAAACCCAGCAAGGCGCCTGCTCCCCGGATGAAACAATCGTGCGCAATTGATTCACCATCGCATCCCGCAAAGGCGCATCCGCGCGACCGTGAGGCACCCACATCAATCGCACAGGATGCACAAAATCCTCGCCGACGAGCGACTGCGCCAACGCCAGTGACAACGCCAAACTGGCCGAGCTTTCCGCAACTGCGGTGGCGGACGACGCAGTATCATAGGCAAAAATCAGCCAAATCGGAGCAGCCTGCGCTTGATCACGCGTCGAGACCGTCAAAATCGGCCACGAGTCCCGCTGAAACTCCGGCCCAGCATAAGTTTTCACCGCATAGCCCATGTTGGTGGGCCCGAGAGAGCCCTCGATCATCGCTGCAGCTCGTCTCAGCCCTTCACGCTCGCCCGGAAGATGGATCGAACGAGCCCCGATCACCTGCTCCAGCTTGCGCCAATCATCGGCCAAACTGGACAACTGCGCCTCACGTCGAAACACCCGTTGCTGTTCAAAAGCATCTTGCTCCTGATTGTGAAAATGCAAAAACAAACCCACGCCGCCCGACACCACCAACCAGAGCGGCAGCAGCACGATCAGCCACTTCGGCCACGCTGACGCAAACACCTTCATGCTTGGGGCAAGGCCTTCACCGACACATCGGAGCTGCGCTGTTTGCGGTCGCGCTCCTCAGCCAACTGCTCGCACACCCACATGATAACACCGAACAACATCAGCAGTCCCATCACCGCATAAAATAGCCAAATCGTCATTTTTCCGGACGTGAAACCATAATTGTGCAATCCCACGCCCAAAAAATTCACATGCCACCATGAAAACGAAACAATGCACGCCAGAACCAGCGATGCGAGATGGAAACCCCACTCACGGATCAGCCCGCCCAAACGCGCGTGCAAAATCACCAGCGACCACAGCACAATCATCAAAGCTCCGTTTTCCTTCGGATCCCATCCCCAGAATCGTCCCCACGAGTCATTCGCCCAAATGCCGCCAAGCACAGTTCCAACGAGCGAGAGGAACAACGTCAAGCACAGGCATCCATACGCCGCCGTGGTCAACTGCTTGAGCACACGCGAAGCCTGCGCTCCCAATCCCAGGCCGCGCATGAGCACATACACAACCGACAGCGCCGCAGTCAACAAGCCTCCCGCGTAACCCATCGTGACTGTGATGACATGCGTGCTAAGCCAGTAATTCGAATTCAGCACCGCCACCAACGGATCCATGTGATCCTTCGCATCCCCCACCTCAAAACGTCGCGCTAATAGCACCAACGCCAAACCCACCACAGGCATTAGCGTCATTGCCAGACGATTCTTGCTCAACCACTCCATCAAAAACAGCAGCAGCACCATCACCACCCCAATGAATAAGACGGTATCATACAAGTTCCCGACTGGTGGGCGCCACATGATGAACACACGCATGCCAATGGCCACCAACAAAGTGACAACACCCGCCACGCAACTCAGAGTCGCCAGCCATCCCAGCACCCGCGATGCACGAACAAAATCAAACACGCGCAGACCCCACATCGCCGCCACTAGAATCATCCCCAACAGGTAATAAACCATCGCGTTGAGTGTGAAATTACGCTGATTATAAGTCACTTCTGCGTTGATGGCGCGCAAATCACCTCGAGGTTGAGCACGCGCATCAAGGCGCTGCTTCAGCTTCAGGAACTCGCTGCGGAATTGAGCCTCCTGCTCAGTTGGCACACGAATGAGCGACTCCAAAGCACGAATGTCTTGCATCGCCTCATCCGCGTGGGGTTCCTTTCCAGTCATCACGTCCATGATGCGATCCCCCGCCGAGCGCCAATCCTTGCTCGTGGCATCCAATGGCGGCAGCAACATCAGACTGAATTTTGCGAAATTGGCTCCATCCAAAACCTGCTGCAATAAAGCCTTGAGATTAGGCGGAATGTCCTTACCGCTGCTCTGACTCTCCTGAATCATCTTCTGAATCATCGGCGCTGTCGCCATCACTGCACTGGTTTCCGTGAAACGCGATGCGCCATTCTCCCCCGCACCTTTCATCTCAATGCCCATCCGCGCGAAGCCAAAGTATCCAATCACGGACTCAAACGTTCGCACATTGTAGGCAAGATCCACGATCTGCTTCTGCACGGCATCGCGTTTTTTTTCATCAATTCCTTCATAGCTCTGAGCCAAAGTGAACAGCTTCTCCCGGGCCGGTTCGAGCTGAAGGTAGCTGTAGCGATCGCGCCGTTCCTGCGCCTTGAGACCAATCGCCTCAATCGCTGCGCCGTGATCCACCCGAAATGTCGGCAACTCTACAGCCAAACGAGGACGAAACAGACAATCCATCATCCACTCCACCGGCTTGATTTTAACTTTTTTCCCATCCGCCCCCTCGATGACGATCACGCGCTCTCCACGCAGTCGCAGCAACATGAAGGCCGCATGTGTGGAAAAAGGTTTCACTCGGCCACCATCCATCACCGCCAAGCTCTCCACCGCCGCCACGGTCTCCGACTCCCAGGGCCGGTAATCCGCCACTTTCACCTCGCGGCCACGGGGGTTCATGTCCATCACCATGTAATAAAACACCGTGGACACGATTGCCAAAATCAACGCAAACGCGACCCATCGCGCCCAAATCATCGTGTGAACCTGTTTCATGCTGGAGAAGAATGACGTTTGGTGGTGCGCAGCAAAAACTGCACGAGTTTCATGACAAAGTGAACAAACAAGCCAAGAGTCACCACATAAAGTGCATACTTCGGCCACTGATCGGCCGGATTGCTCACGACCTCGAGCTGCGAATACGGTCGTCCTTGTGCGCCGGCCATGCCACCCTGCCCCGCGCCCATCATGCGTTGGTAAAAAGTCAGCCCCTCATAGCGCATCGGCTCATTCATTTTAATCTCCACTTTGGCTTCGGCACCGTTTTCGATGCGTGTCACCGTGCTTTCAAACAGCTTGGGCTTCTGCGTGTTGGGGTAATACTCTGACCTCGCGCGGTCCAAACGCACACTGAAAGGCATTTCCCAGAGAAACTTGCGGATATCGATGCTAAACACACGCTCCCCCACCTTCGTTGAATAGGGCTGGAAACTCCCGCCGGTGAGAATGAACGGCGCGAGCGGTGCGCCATCTTTTGGCAAAACCTTCGCGTAGCAACCAGCAAGATTGCGTTCCGCATCAATCTCGTTGGGTTTTTTGAATAGAAAATAGCCATCAACAATCGGCTCGCCTGCGGCGGGAGCCATTTCCGTCACAGCCATGGCTTGAGTATTGGCAGCGTAGCGCGTCACCTGCAAATCAAAGGGCAAATCCGGCAAGCGAATCGTTCGCACCTGCGATCCCGTGACATCTGCTAAGTCACGACCGCGCACCACATGCACTCGTTCTGGCGCTCCCGCCGTGTGCTCGGTGACTTCGATCACATACTCAAAATAATCCTCCGCCACATTGCTCGTTTCGCCTTCAAAAAAATCCATCGTGCCGCGCCGTTCCATCCGCTCCGTCACCGCTGCGCTGCCGATCATGAACAAAATCCCGAAGTGCGAAATCAGCACACCCGCCTTGCCCCAGCCCTTGCGTGCCCGCACGATGCCACCGAGCAGCAAATTCACAAACAACAGCGCCATCACCAAATAGCCACCAGGCATGGGAATCAGTAACTTCATCGATCCCATGAAATCCGGCAACACCAGCTCCCCGATTACATACCACGCTTGCGGGTCAAAGTATTTGCGCAAAGTCGCATGGAGCCCATGATCCACTTGCTCCAAAGTCGCCAACCATGTTTGCAGCAGCAAAATCAGCAACAACACCGTTGCCAAGGTAAAACCAGAAAAAAAAGCAACGACACGCCGCCAAGCGTTAGCCGACGCCAAAGTGGACTTGTGATGAGTCGATGCCGGTGAGGTTGATTCACTCATTTCTTGTAAACAATCGGGGCTAGGGTGATGATTCGATTCAAAAAAAGGACAAAGCTACGCGATCTTGATCAAGCATCATTCAATCATCTGCAAACTTTTCACAAAGCTCAGCAGCTGCGCTTCCTGCGCCTTCACCTCCGCCGCAGGTCCAACCAACTTGACCGTATGAATTGCATCACCAAGCGCCACCACCACGCCAATCAAAGCAAAATCCGCTTCGGGTTCCTTGCCCATTCCGCCGACATAAGTGCCCTCAGCTTTCACCAGCACGCCGGACTGTCCCAAACACGTCACGGACTTCAGCCCCTGCAAACCCGCATCATCCAGTGCCGATTGCGAAAACTGCTTGAGCCAGCGATTCACATTGTCCAGCACCGTTCCCTGCGACTGCGACACATAGGCCTCACAGCGCCCCGAACTCCCACAGGCGTAGTTGAGCAAGCGAAACTGCGTGGCGGGTCGCATCACCCAATCCGCAGGAACCTCGGCGCGGTATGGACTTTTTGGGGTGTTGCGGAAACGCTCGTCACTGCTGGCAAACAGCTTCACCGGCTTATCCTTGGTCGTTTTACCCCGTGATTCTGTGGAAACCACCTCCTCGCGCGGCTTTTCACAACTGATCAGCGTGCCGGCAATCATCACACCAACCACCAGAGCGCAGCCCCGCACCGCTCGCGCTGGGAGCGTGAAACTGACTTTTCGAATCACAGCCATGTGCACCCATAAACGTGCCACGCCGCATGCGCAAGGGAGAAAAGTAACACGCCTAGGAATCTTGACCGCCACCTCGCACTCAGAGTCCGCG
The DNA here is from genome assembly GCA_964599325.1 of uncultured Verrucomicrobiales bacterium. GTDB lineage: Bacteria > Verrucomicrobiota > Verrucomicrobiia > Verrucomicrobiales > Akkermansiaceae > UBA956. Next base: position 5,192 of record CAZREM010000013.1, read on the forward strand.
TTTTTTGCGCTCCGCTAGCACCCAAGCCTGATCCGCATCGCTCAGTTTGGTTTCATCGGTCACAAAGCGATTGCCATCAGGCTCCGTGAGCAAGAGTCGCCCCTGACGATAGCTCAACAGCTTTGCCAACACCTTGCGTCCCGTTCGATCAGCCCATGAGCGAAACCCGCGTTGCTCCATTTTCTTTGCCCACTCGGTGTATTGATTGTTGCCCACTTGCACACTGTATTTGAGTTTTCCCCAAAAATTTTCGTGATCGCCGTGCTTGTAACCTCGATATTGTGCCAGCGTTTCACCCAGCGGAGAGAGCATGACCACCACCGGCGTGCCGAGCGCCTTGTAGCGTTTTTTCAGATCTGTCGCTTGCTTGGCAGCATCCACCGCGTCACCCAATTTTTCACCACTCGCCTGCGTGACTTGTAAATCGACGATGAAACGCACGACATTTTGCTTCGCCCACTCACCAAACTCCTTACGGCCAAAGAGTTCCTCGCTGAGAGCCTTGCACATGGGACTGCGCACGCTATCGGTGAACCAAATCATCAAACACTTGCCCTCGCGCATGGCACGTTGCTTCGCAGCTTCCTCGTTTTTTTCCCATGGCTCCCGCGTCGGCTCAGCCAGCAAGCGCTGCAACTCCGGCAGTTGCTCGCCATCGTCATCTGGATTGGTCCACATGATGTTTTCCGCACTCGGATGCGAAGCCAGAGCCACTCCTACCTCAGAGGCCGGTTGACCACCCTCCAGCGTGACCTTCGGCGTGGCAGCATCACCACGCAGCGCTGGCGGAATCCCTGTGGGTCCAAAGGGCGACGGCGCGGGCTCGTCCTTTTTCGGAGCGGTGCGGAGAGCCGAACACCCCACAACGGCTAGCAACGCGACAAAGACGATGACTCGGCAGAAAATCCCCATGACTATCCTTAGCATGTCAACACAGGGGCTGTAAAGCCACGACGCGACAACTTTGCTTGCGCCCGAGGAAAAAATGTCTTTTAGTGGCCCATGCTCCGCTGGCTCGTAGTTCGCCTCATTGCCTGTGCCTCAGTCGTCATCTTACCGCTTCGCGGAGCGACCAGCAGCGACATGCCCGCATTTCTGCAGCGCGCTCAGCAATTTCCGCTAGAGGAACAGGCTCTGCACTTGCATGGAATTGGTGAAAAATTACTCTATCGCATCCAAGCCGAGCCTTTTTTTCTCATCGCCACAATCCTGTTTTTTCTCGCCATCGCCCACACCTTCGCCGCCATTCCGCTGTCACGCTACGCCCATAAGGTCGCCAAGCGCCACGAAGCCGAATTGCGCCACCGCGCGGCAGAGCACGGAAAAACACCACATCCAAGTGAGTTCGTTTCGTTTAAGGCCACCATTCTGCATTTTTTTGGCGAGATTGAAGCGGTGTTTGGCATATGGGCCTTGGTGTTGCTGGCTTGTTTGTTGGGGATGCATGGGCTGGAGGAGATGCAACGCTACGTGATGAGCGTGAAATTCACCGAACCTCTCTTTGTGTTCGTGATCATGACCATCGCCGCGACGCGACCGGTGCTGCGCTTCGCCGAAAAACTGCTGCAACAAATCGCTCGTCTCGGCAAGGAAAGCCCTGCTGCTTGGTGGCTGGTTCTGATGATTGTAGCCCCGATCCTGGGGTCATTCATCACTGAACCCGGTGCCATGACCATCGCGGCACTGCTGCTGGCGCGCAAGTTTTACCCGCTGCAACCCTCACCGCGTTTTGCCTACGCCACCTTGGGTTTGCTTTTTGTGAATGTCTCGGTCGGGGGGGTGCTAACCCACTTCGCCGCGCCTCCGGTGCTGATGGTTGCGGAGAAATGGCATCTGACCACGCCCTACATGTTTGCGCACTTCGGCGACAAAGCCATCCTTGCCATTGTGGTTTCGTCACTGTGTTATTACGTTTTTTTCCGTGGTGAATTGAAAACCATGGCGCGACAAGTGCCTGACCGCGATGGCGATGGCGTGGCCGACTGGAGCCAGCGCGGTCACGCGATTCCCTGGCACGTGACTCTGGTCCACTTGGCGTTTCTGGCATGGACGGTTTTTTTCTCGCATTACCCCCCCTTGTTTATGGGAGCATTTTTATTTTTCCTCGCCTATCAGCATGCCAGTGTGGCTCACCAGAATCCCTTGGATTTGCGCCCGCCACTGATGGTTGGATTTTTCCTTGCCTCATTGGTGCTACACGGTGCTGCACAGGGCTGGTGGTTGACTCCGATCATTCAAAGTTTGAGCGAATGGCCCCTTTTCCTCGGTGCTACCTTGTTGACGTCCTTCAATGACAATGCCGCGATCACTTATCTGGCCAGCCAAGTCGATCACCTCGACCCCGCGCTCAAGTATGCGGTTCTGGCCGGCGCCATCACCGGTGGAGGGCTGACCGTCATCGCCAACGCTCCCAATCCTGCTGGTCAAGCCATCCTATCGCGCTTTTTCGGGGATGGTGTGTCGCCGTTGAAATTGGCATTGGCGGCGCTGCTGCCAACCCTGATCGTGATTCTTGCCATGAAGGTGATTCCCGATGACACAGCGCATCGTCAACTGGGCGAGGATCAATTGTTGGAGCAAACACATGCCGCTCCGTCTTTGGCTCCACCATCCATCTCCCCGCAACCATCTGCCATCGAATCGACTGCCCCGCACTGATCCGTCACAGCCGTTTTATCGTTATTCCATCATCCAATTCCATTGCCACCATGTTCACTGGTCTCATCGAAGCTCTGGGTCGCGTTGTCACCCTTGAAAACCGAGGCTCGCAAGCGCGCCTGACCCTCGAAGTCCCCTTTGCCAACGATCTCGCCCTTGGCGATTCCGTGGCTGTGAACGGTTGCTGCCTGACCACCGCCGCGATTGAAGGATCAACCGTAAGTTTTGATCTGCTGAGCCAAACGCTCGAGGTCACCGCACTTGGTCATCTCGCTGCTGCCGCTGTGGTGAACCTGGAACGCGCAGTGACGGCTCAAAGTCGCCTTGGTGGGCACTGGGTGCAAGGGCACGTTGATGCGGCGGTGCACGTTCTGGACATCAGCCCGCACGGACAAGATCACCGTCTGGAAATCGAGCTACCACCGCATTTGCACCGCTACTGTGTGGAAAAAGGCAGCCTCACTGTGGATGGCATTTCCCTGACAATTGCCGAATTGAGGCACCGCAGCGCTGTTTTTTGGATCACGCCGCACACCTTCGCTCACACTCATTTGCCTCGGCTTCAGCCGGGCGACGCGGTGAATGTGGAAATCGATGCCATGGCAAAACAAATCACACATTACCTCGATCGCCTCCATGCCACTCCTGCCAAACCATGCTAAGCAGCCCTCGCAGGCACTTTTTTCTGAAATCGGACTTGCCCTCGTTCGTCCACCAGGAAAATAGACGGTAGTAAACCTGCGGTGATTATTGCTCGGAGTGACTAGAAAAATAGCGATTAATGGCTCGTCGCAGCGCCACGACCGCATGGCACATCTCATCTGAGTTCACGCATAGCGGCGGGATCAGCACCAACGTGTCCCGAATCGGTCGGGTCAGCAACCCAAACTCCCGTGCTGCGAGACACACCGCAGCACCCACACGACGCTCCGCAGCATAGGGCTCACCATGGGGCTGGCGCAGCTCGATCCCCGCCATCAAACCACACTGCCGCAGCTCATGCACCTGAGCCAAAGGCGCAAGCCATTGTCGCATCAAGCGCCCCAACAACTCGATTTTTTCATTCAGCTCCGACCAGAAACCCGGCTGTTCTAGCAAGCGCAAATTTTCAAGCGCTACGGCACAACCCAGCGGATTTGCGGTGTAACTGTGCCCATAAAAAAAACTGCATTCCGGTCGCTCCCAAAAGCCGCGATACACCGCCTCCGTTGTCAGAGTTGCCGCCATCGGCAGGTAGCCGGCTGTCAGACCCTTTGCCAAGCACAAAAAATCCGGCACCACACCCTCATGCAAGCAAGCAAACATCTGCCCCGTGCGCCCAAACCCAGTCAGCACTTCATCCAAAATCAAATGAACGCCGCGCTCATCGCACCACGCTCGTAACTGCCGCAGCATGCCGCGCGGCCAGGGGCGCATTTCGTTCACGCCCTGAATCAACGGCTCGAGCACAAGCGCCGCCACGCCATCGCTCTGGTCGCGCGACATTCGATGCAGCTCTTCCACCCCCGACACCATTGTCACTGGCATTCCAAAACGACGAAATCGCTCAAAAAACAACGCCACTCCCCCCAGTGAGGCGGCACCGAGAGTGTCGCCATGATAACCATTCGCCATCGCCAACAGCCCAGTGCGACGAGGCTCGCCCGTCTGCATGCGATACTGCAAGGCCATCTTCAACGCGCATTCCATGGCGGTGGAACCATCGTCGGAGAAAAACACGCGGGTGAGCGAATCCTGCGGAAAAAACCCCACCAATCGCGCGGCCAATTCGGCAGCTAGCGGATGAGAAAAGCCAAGGAACGAACTATGAGCGATGCGCTCCAGCTGACGTTGAAGAGCCGCGTTGAGCTGCGGATGGCAATGACCGTGGATGTTGGTCCAGATCGATGCGTTGCCATCGAAATAACGACGTCCCTCGGAGTCGATCAACCAGCAGCCCTGCCCTTTCACCAACATCAGCGGCGCGCTATCCTCCCAATCACGCTGATAGGTGAACGGATGCCAGCAATGCTGCCGATCCCACTGCTGCCATTGATGTGTCTCCTCAGGCCTGATCACTTGCGTCCGCGATGTGTCCAAATTCTTTTTCCAACAACTGATCAATTTTCTCGATCACTGGCCACGCGCCCTTTTTGCGCTGGTAGCGACGCCATAGCAAATCGCGCAATGTCAGCCACAATTCCTTGTCCGGCTGCTCGATCGGACTCCAATCGGGCTCTGACTTCAGCGTCGTCTGAAACCGCCATTTGCCCGCGTGATGCGTGGCGCGATAATAACGGGTGTCATCCGCTCCTTTTTCTCTCCATTCGTGGCTTTCCATGGCAGAGACATGACAGCAAGTCCGGGCTTCGATGCAATCAAAAACACCCACACGCGCCAGATCCACAGCGATTCTTGGTCGGTATGGCGTCTATGACGATCGATTTCCACTGCGGCGTTTATTCGCTTGTCATTGATCCGCGCCCCATGCACGATCGGGCATGAAATTTCCGCATGATTCCCTCTGTTCATTACTGGCCGCAGTGAGCCTTTGTCAGGCGCAGCCATCGGAGCGGACTGCATTACCACCGGAGATCGAATTGCGCGAAAATATTCCCTACGCTGCCACGGAAAATCCTCGCCAGCAGTTAGATCTGTTGATGCCCCGCCACCGTGCTTCGAAGAAACTGCCCGTGGTGCTTGCTATTCATGGTGGCGCTTTTTTAATGGGTGATCGCAGCCAAACACACGGCGAGCTACTCAGCTTGGTTCAATCCGGGCATTACCTCGGAGCCGCCATTGGCTATCGCCTGTCCTCCGAAGCAATCTGGCCGGCACAGATCGAAGACTGCAAGGCCGCGGTTCGCTGGCTGCGCGCCCATGCCGAGGAATTGGGCTTGGACTCCGAACGCATCGGGGTCATGGGCGGTTCCGCAGGCGGACATCTCGCCGCGATGCTCGGCACCAGCGGTGGCGTGGCTGAGCTCGAGGGCAAGCTCGGCACCTGCGCGGATCAATCCAGCCGCGTGCAGTGTGTGGTCGATCAATTCGGTCCAGTGGATTTATTGACTCTTGGTCAAGGCGCGAGCGCGCAAAATCACTTCAGCGCCACGAGTCCGGAGTCCTTGTTGCTCGGCGGCCCAGTGTTGGAGCGCAAAGAGCTAGCACGCCAAGCTTCTCCGGCAACGCATGTTTCGCGAGATGACCCCCCATTTTTGATCATTCACGGCGATAAAGATCCACTGATCCCATTCCAGCAGTCCGTGACTTTTGCGGAGTTGCTTAAAAAATCCGGAGTTTCCGTTCGTTTCATTCCCGTCACTAATGGCGGACATGGTGGCTTTGGTAGCAGCGAGCTGGAACAACGCATTCAGCAGTTTTTTGACATCCACCTGCGACAACAAAGCGGCGAAGTCGCAGAAACAGCTATCACAAGTAGAGGGAGCAAACGCCCTGGTCCAGCTCACTGACGTTTCCGCACACGTGTGATTCAACACGACTTGGAACTTGGCACCCCGTCCTTTCTCGTGCACGCTCAGTGGCGATGAATTCCGATCCAACCTGCTCCGCCTCTGATCAGCCCGACGTGTCCTTCACGCGCATGGAATCGATTTTTGTGCGCCATCGCAACGCCTTGCTGGTGCGCGCTGATTTCAGTCAATTGTTCATCGATTATTACATCCACTTGATGGAACAAAAAATTCGTCACTCCAGCGAGCTGGACTCGATGCTCAAGGAGCACATAGCCATGCTCGCCTTGCACCTCGTCGCTCGGCCATGGGCAGAGACCGTCGCATGGACAGCGAATCTTCGCGCTCCACGCGTCAATGTCTTTGCTAGCGGCGGCTCTACCGAAGAAAGCATCACTGGACGACTCTTCACGGAAGACGTTCGCGAGCCAGACCGTCATTATTTTTATTCCCAAACCATCACTCCACAACTCGCTCAACCTCGCACCTCGACACTCGAAGTCACGGGTCGAGACCCATTGCGCTGGTTGGAACAATACTATTTGCAGTCGGAGCAACGCCCCGGACGCGCCTTTCACCTTGAAGGCGACAGCTATGCCCTGCTCGCGGCTCAACCCGGCTGCGATTTGGAGTGGTTTCACTCAGTCCAGGTCGAGACCATTCGTGAAATTGAACAAGTGGAAGAAACCAAACTGCTCGAGACACGGCGCTTGCGTTTTCACTGCGGTTGCAACCTAGAGCGGATATTGCCCATCCTCGGTTCATGGCGTCATCGATTGGATGATCTCTTTGGCGAGAGCGATGAAATTCAAATCCATTGCCCGCGTTGCGCAGCCCATTACATGGTGACTCGCGACATGTTAGCGTCAGAAGAATCCGAAAGCTAGTGCTGATGTTACGCGATTTCGATCAACGGGACTTCGCCCATGCCGATGACCTGTGCCACCGCGCTCAGCAGTTGCACCAACGAATCGCCGTTGTGATTCCGACGCTCAATGAATCCGCCACCATCGGTGCGATCGTTTCCTCCCTGCGCCAACAATGGATGATGCAGCACCCTCTGCTCGAAGCCATTCATGTCATTGACTCTGGTTCAAGCGATGACACCCTGGCTCGTGCCGCCGCGGCTGGTGCCACGACCCATCTCGCGGCAAGCATCGCACCGGAGCACGGGCACCACGCCGGCAAGGGTGAAAATCTCTGGAAAGCTCAGTTTATTTGCGATGCGGACATCATATGCTGCATCGACGGCGACATCCGCGACTTTGATGCGCAGTTCATCGCAGGGTTGGTAGGACCACTGCTATGGCACGCAGATCTTCATTTTGTCAAAGCGCACTACCGACGTCCCCTCGAACATGACCAAGGCATCAGCGCAAGTGGTGGCGGAAGAGTGTCAAAAATCCTCATGCGCCCTTTGCTCTCACTGCTCTATCCTGAGCTGTGTGCATTTTTTCAGCCGCTAGCGGGTGAATTTGCCATGCGACGCGAATGGATGCATCAACTGCCTTTTCCCGTTGGCTACGGCATTGAGGTCGCACACTTGATCGACATATTTCACAACTGGGGCTTGCAGCACTGCGCCCAGAGTAATCTGGGCGTGCGACGTCACCGACATCAGAGCGACGCCGAGCTTGGTCGCATGGCCTTCTGCTTGCTGCGAACTTGCCTACTGCGTGCGCAACGAGATGGCAAAGTGGAGCTGATCGAGCAACTGGGTCATCACTTTTTAGCCAAACACGTTGATGAGACGAATGTGACAATCCGGCGCGCAGAGCTAGCGACAGCCGAGCGCCCTCCCTTCGCGCAAATCGCCTCAGTCTCAAATCTTTCGCTCATTCCGGTGACTCCCTCCATCCACGAATCTGATTGATAAATTTCGATTTTTTTCTGGATTCGCTCATCACCTCGGGCTAGGGATGAAGGAACATTATGACCGTCATTTCCGCTAGTTTGGGCATTCTGCTGTTTGGAGTTGCTGGTTACATCGCCGAACCCTATTTGCGTCAACGCAGCACCTCAGCAACGGGAGTTGATACGGAAACGCTTCAATCGCAGCAATCACTCGAAGACGCTCCGCTGGACCTGACGAAATGGACAGATGACCAATTGCCAAAAAAGGTTCAAATCAAACGCGATGTGGAAGTCCGTGCCACCAATTCAGATGTGCCTATGATTGTGCCAGCAGGGGCACGGGTCGCATTGGTGCGTCGATCACAGGATCAACTCATCATCAGCTCTGCTCCAGGACTGGAGGGCAGCATTGCCGCCGCCGATACCGACTTGTTCCGACAATTGCGCAGTCAGCCCGTCGCTTCCGCCACCGTGCCACCGCCCACCGTGGAGCCAACCTCGCAACCCGCAGCAAACACCGAAGTCGCGGCGGTTACAGAGCCAACCGCAGAACCCACGGCGACCACAGCGACAACCACGGAACCCTCCGTTGTGGAGCCCACGCCGGCGGTGACAGAACCCGCACCCGAGTCCATCCCAGTCACCTCCAATGTCACCCTCGATGCCGATCAAATTGTGAGTTCCATGCAAGCCAGCATCAACGCCCAACAGGTCAAGAAATTTGCCTATTCGGCTGTCACATCTTGGAAAGCAGGCGAATCCGAGGAAATAGATGGACAAACTTACCAAACCGGACTGGTCACATACAAGGATCAAACCATTTTTGGCGTCAAAAACATCCAAGCTAAAGCGCTGATTCTCAACGGAAAAGTTCAACGTTGGATCTGGCCCACGAGCGGCTTGGAAATTCCTTGATCCCCATGCATTGGCCTAGGTGCCAGGTAACATGTCACATGCGTGCCAAGCAACTTGGTCTTTTCCACCATCAATCATCCAACAGCGCTACGCCATTGCGCTCCGTTTTTGGCTCTAAATCCCGTTCGGAGATGATCGCCAGCGCTGCAAAACCTTACGGTAGGGTGCGGCCATCGGCATCGCAATTAACTCCGCAGGACTGCGCCACTCAGCGCCTTCGCACAAACCAGACTCTTCCTGCAAATCCACGCACTCATAAACTTGCAAATGAACCCGATAACGCGTGATGCTGTAATCATGAGTGAACAGCCAATGCTTTGGCAAAGACGGTAACTCCTCGATCAAGGGAAATCGCCACATGCCCGTGCGTCGTGCGCCGCGTTCCTGGACGCACAGCAATCGCCCTGCACTCGATTGCACCAGCACGGCAGCCTCCAATAATTCCGTCTGTTTGACTGTTTTTGATTTCACTGGCAATAACTGCGGCTGCGAACTGCGACAAAAAGACGCCACCGGGCACTCGACACACCGCGGCACTCCCACGGTGCAAACACGCTGACCCAGTTCCATCAACGCGGAGTTGTAAAGTCGCGGTCGCTGCCGATCCAACAACAACTCCGCACGCTGCCAAGCCATTTTTATGCCGCTTGCGGAATCAATCGATGTCGCATCATCAAACAAACGCGCAAACACCCGCAGCACGTTGCCATCGACTAACGCGGCAGGATGTTCAAAAGCAAAACTTAGCAGCGCCCCAACGGTGTATGGCCCGAGTCCAGGCAGCGCAGCAAGCGCTGAAGCATCAGCGGGAAATTGACCACCATGACGCTCCAGCACCAGGCGCGCGGTGGCTTGAAGTTGGCGCACCCGTCGATAATAACCGAGACCCTCCCATGCTTTCAGCAGCTCCTGTTCACTCGCCGCTGCCAGAGACTCCACTGTTGGAAATGCTTGCAAAAATCGAGAGTAAAATTGGCGTTGCAGCACCACTTTCAACTGTGTTTGCTGCAGCATCACTTCAGAAACCAAAATTTCGTAGGGATTGCGACTGCGCCGCCACGGCAGATCGAGCCCAACTTGCTCAAACCACGCCACCAAGGCGTTACGCCAACTCTGCGCGTCATTCGGCAATTGATGATGGGCCATCGGCTTAAGCATGACCCAAGGAGCCAGAGTCACATCGATATTCCAACAAAAAAAACCTGCCAGAAAACTGGCAGGCTCTTGTTTCGCTACTTTGCAATGCAAAGCAAATCCATCAACCTTTACTTCAACGAGGAAAGAATTTGATCAGTCAACTTCTTCACCAATGCCTCAGCATCCGCGTTCAGACCTGCTTTTTCATCCGCGGATTGATCAACGTGACACACCGAACCTGGACGGAAATCGGAATTGTCGCACAACTCGCATTCCTTCCACTGCGCACGCTTATCCTCCATGCCCAAGGACTTGCGCAAAGCGATCAGTTCTTTCGCCTGCCCACCGGTAATCGTCAGCAACTGACCCCCATTCAATTGCGAAGCCACCCACACCGTTTTGCAATAAGACTCCACGTTTTCCATCTTCCAATACGCATCCTCAATGTCCTTGCCCCATGTGATCACACCGTGATTCACCATCAAAACCGCCATATGATCGACCGCTGCATTGCCGACCACCTCCGCGTTTGCTGGGGTTCCAGGCGTGCGATACTCCGCCAAACCGATCTGACCCAAAAACACCTCAGCCTCTGGAATCATGCAAGTAGGCGGCTGCACACCTGCCACCGCAAAAGCCGTTCCGTGAGGCGGATGCGCGTGGCAACAAGCTTTGGCCTTGGGCTGACGCTTCATGATTGCCAAATGCGTCATGCACTCCGAGGTGCGCTTGAACTTGCCTGCCAACTGCTTGCCCTCCAAGTCCACCAAGCACATTTGCTCCACTGTCATGAAACCTTTGGAAACCAATGTCGGCGTGCAAAGAACCAAATTGTCTCCCACACGGATAGTCAAATTGCCGCCATTGCCGTCTGTGTATTCACGCGCCCACATGCGCTGGCCAATCTCCACCATGCGCTCCTTGAGTTTGACAATCTCTGGAGAATGAAAAAATGCCTGAATCTCCGCAGGAGTTTTCGGATCTTTGCCTGGAGTCCAATGATATTCATAATCCGGCAAAATAGGCTCCGCAGTCACTTCAACCACCTGCGCTACTGCTGGCTTTCCTGTCGAAAAACTCGCACGACTCGCTGCCGCAAACACATCTTGCGCTGCCGGTGTCACAATCACCCCAGCCGGAGCCTGCAAAACCCCACTGCGCACCAGCGCTTCCGCTTCTTTGCCCGTAATGACTTTTTTCATATCAAAAAATAAATTAAATTTTAGTCCTCAAAAACCTTCACACTTCAACCAGGCAGTGGCTGATATTCAATCGAATCAAAAATCGCAACACACAGCGCATCAATCGGAATCGGTTGATCAAACGGTGCCGTCGCTTCCGCGCCTTCGACAATTCCAACAATGTCACCCTGTCCTGCCCCTAGGTCATCATAGGCCACCAACGTCGCTTGTCCTGAGACTTGCGGCGCAGCGACACAACAATCAGCTAACTGTGCCGCATCCAAAGGATTCACCAACAACCAACGCCCGCCAACAAAAGAAGGATCTTGCTGACTCATGACTGCGCGACCAATGACTTGAGCTATCTTCATGCGTTCGCGAGTAAGGGTTCCACCTTCAAGGGTTCATCAACGATGCCCTGCACAAACATTCTTATCGGCGAACGATCATCATCCACCAAATGCTGCGCGCCCAAACCATCCGTGCTCACCAAAACCTTCTGATGCAGCGCTGCCCCGAACAAATCCACCGCAACGAACGGAGCTCCCAAAGGCTGATCCTGCGCCCCCACATGCTGGCACAACATCAGACTCCGCCCACCCATCGAAGGATGGCAATGAGTCGCAATGGCGCGTCCAACAATGCGGCAAATCATCATGTTTCAGATAATGCGAAGATTTTCCACCATCACACATCGACGCGTGCGTGTGAACGTGCGCGGCGTGGTGATGCCCTCACCTGTTGTGGTAGCAATCGAATACGACAAATAACCTTCACCACCCAAGCCCAAGCCAGCGGTGCATGGTCCATTTTTCACAAAAATCGTGGTATCCATCTCACGCGCCATGTGAGTCATGTGTTCGACATTGCGCGAATGAATGATGGCAGAGTGTCGATAATTGTGCTCCGCACGCTTAGCCTCAACGACAGCGGCCTCAAAATTTGGCACCGCCACAATCGGCAGCATCGGCATCATTTGCTCCTCCTGAACAAACTCATGAGCAGCATCAGTTTCTGCAAACAAGAGTGGCGAACCCGGTTGGATGCTCGCGCCAGCATGCTGCGCCAAAACTGCGGTATCCGCACCAACTAAGGCTCGATTGACCGCCGGGTGTGAACAACCACCATCGGTTTCACGATATGTGAACGCTGCCTTCGTCAATTGCTCCACCTGCTTGCTGTTCAGACGACTGGCACCGGCTTTTTCCATTTCCTCCATGAAACGACCAAAAACGGAACCCACCACAAACACGGCTTTTTCACCAATGCACAGCAAATTATTATCAAACGCCGCACCCTCAATGATGTCGCGCGCGGCCTTCGCCACATCGGCCGTCTCGTCCACCACCACCGTCGGATTGCCGGGTCCAGCACAAATCGCACGCTTGCCCGATTTCATCGCCGCAGCCACCACAGCCGGTCCACCAGTGATTGCCAACAACGCGATTTGCGGATTCTGACAAATGAGATTGAAAGACTCCAATGTCGGCTCCTCAATCGTGGTAATGATATTTGCAATGCCAACCTCATGTTCAATCGCTTGGTTGAACGCCCGCACCGCCATGGCCGCACTGCGCGCACCTCCTGGATGCGGATTGAAAACAATCGTGTTACCCGCAGCCACCATGCTAATCACATTGCCGGTCAGTGTTGGAACCGAATGTGTCACAGGCAAAATCGCACCAATCACGCCATAGGGCGCATACTCCTCCAACATGATGCCGCCATCACCGCTCATCGCATCCGGCCGTAACCATTCCACCCCTGGAACAAATTTAGTGATCTGAAGCTTCGCAATCTTGTGATCCACTCGACCAATCTTGGTCTCTTCCATCTCAAAGCGCCCCCAAGCCTCCGCCTGAGACACCGCCATATCTTTGACAATTTCGATCACTCGCTTGCGCGCAGCCACCCCGGCTTTTTTCAGTTTCAAATGCGCCTCATAAGCAGCCTCTGCCGCACGATCGACACACTGAAACACGCCATACCGTCCATCTTTGCCCGAGCAGCCACAGCCACAATTAGAAGCCGCCGGTGCAACTGCCGAAGCCACCGTAGGCAAACTTCCCTGCACCGCCAAACGAGTGAGAACACTTTCGACCACCGCACGGATTGATTCCGCATCTAAAGTATTAGCCATAGAAAAAGTAAAATTTCAGAATTTGATTCCATCACCCACAACCTCAGCGATTGCGATACACATTTTGATTTAAGACCTCGACGCTATCCACGATCGCTACCACAGCTGCGTCCACAGGCACTGGTTTCAAATCACCCGCCTGACGCGCGGAGCTGCCCTGACAAAACAACACCAACTCACCCACACCGGCGCCCACTGTGTCGATGGCCACGATGGTATTTTGACCATTGCGGAACTGCTGCGGATTTTTCTCGTCCACCAGCTTAGGCATTAACACCAACAACTTACGGCCGGTCAAATGCTCGTCCTTCTTGGTCGCGATGACCTGCCCAATGACTTCTGCGAGAAACATATCAATGCCTGATAAGAACAGCAAAACCAACCATGGTTTGCCAAACCTACAGTGAGCGGTGGATGCGGAATGTCACATTTTCAGTAGAAAATTTGCACCCCGCAGACCACACAAACACCACTTACTTGCGTGGGGCACGCGCCGCAGCTGCTGCATCTTTTGGCAGAACTGCCTCCACATTGTCATCTGGGCGTGCAATCACGTGCGCACTGACAACTTCACCACATGAGCTGGCGGCAGCAGCACCTGCATCCAGCGCCGCCTTCACCGCAGCCACGTCTCCCGTCACAACGGCGTTGCACAAGGCACTACCAACTTGCTTCATCGGTCCAACGAGTTCAATGTTTGCGGATTTCAACATTGCATCGACACCCACGACGAGGCAGGCCAGTCCACGTGTTTCAATAAGTCCTACTGCTTGTTTTGCCATATATTTTGATTGTAATAATGAATAAAATTAAACGGTGATTTTGCGATAAACTTCGCGAGCCAACACCAACTCTTCATTTGCCGGTAAAACCAATACTTTTACTTTGGATTCCTCTGCGTTAATCTCCGCTTCAACAGCCCGACAAGCCATGTTGCGCGACTCATCAAGAATCAGCCCAAACCCCTCCAACCCGGCACAGACCGCAGCGCGCAATTCCTTGAAATTTTCGCCGATGCCAGCCGTGAAAACCAAAGCATCCAACCCACCCATTTGCCATGCAAACGCACCAACCCAATGGCGAATCGACACCACCAAGTGATCGATTGCCAACTGCGCATCCGCATGACCCGCAGCCGCTTCGCGCTCAATGTCACGAATGTCATTGCTAATGCCAGATAGACCCAGAAGCCCAGATTCTTTCGTCAACACGCGCTCGACCTGCTCCAAGCTAAGATCAAACAAACGCATCGCAAAGGGAATTGCGCCCGAATCTAGCTCGCCAACTCGATTATTCTGAGGAAGCCCGCTTTGCGGTGAAAAACCCATGCTGGTGCCAATCGCGACACCATTGAAAATACCAGTCACCGAACTGCTTCCACCCAAATGACAGGACACCACTCGCAATGGCGCGCCAGCGATTTCAGCAGGACCATCCAAATACAATCGAGCCACGCCCTGCGCGACGTCTTCGCGTCCGAGCCACTGCGCTGATCGCTCCGCCACAAACTTGTGACTTGCCCCGTGAAAACCGTAACGCTGAATTCCCGCCTCACGCCAACTTTTCGGCAAAGCGTATGCCGCAGCCGCCGGCGCAACCCATTGATAAAAAGCCGTTTCAAACAATGCCACCAGTCGAGCCTTGGGCAATGATTGACGAAATTGACGGATCCCGTTCGCATACGGTGGATTGTGCGCTGGAGCCACAGCTGCAAAATTTTCCAATGCCTCAATGCATCGGTCATCCGCTTCGACACAACCACTCAAATGGCGTCCTAATACCGTCTTGAAGCCCACGGCATCAATCTGATCATCAGACTCAATCACGTTCTCCTGACGCAAAGACAGCAACGCATCGGCAATCACCTCCGCGTAATCCGTCACCCGCTCATACGCGCCTTTGGCCACAACCTCAAAACCGGATTCATCCATGCGGAATAACCGATACTTAAACGATGTCGAGCCCAGATTGGCGATTAATACGTGTTTGATGGATCCCATATCCAATGCATTTGAAAAGAGTGTTCGAGAGAGTGAATCAGACGATGCAGAAGCACTTTATTCAGCGTGTTGACGCCGATTGCATCACTTCTGCCCGCACGTCACAACAACACATTTAAGCGATCCAAGGACCCAGCTTCGACAACTCGTCATGTGGCCGTGCAATGACTTGGACAGATGTCACTGTGCCCACGTTGCCCGCAGCCACTGCCGCCGCATCCAGGCCTGCCTTCACAGCTGCCACGTTACCAGTGAAAAAACCCGTCACCAAGCCTGAACCAATTTTATCCCAGCCAGTCATCGTGATGTCTGCTGCCTTCAATGCCGCATCAGCCCCTTCAATCAATGCGATGAAACCTTTGGTTTCCAAAATACCAATTGCTTGTTTAGCCATACTATTATGTGATAAAATTTAAAAAAAGAATCTTCTGTCAACTCACGCAATCCCCAATTGCGCCAACAACTCATTGTGCGGCCGTGCGATTACATGTGAAGCCACCAACTCTCCCACACGCCCTGCAGCATCTGCTCCAGCTGCCACAGCCGACTTCACACTGCCGACATCGCCCTTGACGATCACGGTGAGAAAGCCTCCACCTGTCTGAATTTGTTTCACAAACTCTACGTTTGCTGCCTTTGTCATCGCGTCCGTTGCTTCGACACTTCCGACATAACCTTTGGTTTCAATGAATCCGAGTGCTGCGCTCATGTTGTTTAGTTAAATAATTTGTTCGTAAAAATGTTATTCTTCGTTCGGCAATTCAATCAAGCCTCATTTGACCAATTCGCAGAAAGTTTGCGGCTTCAAACCGCAGGCATTGCCCTCATCCGTGTCAATGTGAACTTCCAACTTGAAGGTGGGATCCACGCGCACAATCAACTGATCAAAAGTCATCGCCAACGGCCCATGCACCTTGAGCTTCATCACGTCCAAGTGCTTCACTTGGTAGAATGCGGCATCATCGGGGTTCATGTGAACGTGCGGCTGCGCTCGAATCACGCCTTCATTCATTTCAAAATACCCGTATGGCCCCATCAACATGCCACCGGGCGAGCCTGCTACATCGCCTGACATCCGCACCGGCACATCAAAACCCAGCGCAATCGCATCCGTGTATGCCAATTCCACCTGATTCAAATTGCGACACGGACCCAAGATGCGCAGATTCGAAATCATCCGACTGCGCGGTCCAATCAAGGTCACAGTTTCCTTCGCCGCGAATTGACCATTCTGATACAAATCCTTCATCGGCTGCAACTGATAACCAGGACCAAACAAACTCTCAACCGCCTGCTGAGTCAAATGACAGTGGCGCGCGCTGATATTCACCAGCAACGGATTTGGTGCTACCACAACCCGCGGAACAGGCAAACCTAAACTCTTATACACCTGCTCACGAACCACTTGCTCGATCACAGACCTAGGATTTTTGGCAGACACAGTGTCAGACATCGACGCCAATCATCGCTTAAACACAAAACAAGTCAAGCGAATTCAAAACAAATCCAAAAAAATCCATCTCATTCTCACGCATGAGCTCCAGTATTACCTGACTGGCAATCAATTATTTCGTTTCGATTCGATGAACAAAAACTGCAAATAATTGGGAAAATCTTTGTTTGTCTTTCTATCTGATTGTCATTTCAAGAAAAATGTTCATCTTGAGCTCATGTTTGTTCATGAGCGCTATCAAAACATCTTGGCTCGCTTGCATGAACTCGGCAGCGTGCGCACGATCGAGCTGGCGTCCGCGTTGGGTGTCACCCATGAGACAATTCGCAACGATTTATTGGCCTTGGAGTTGCGGGGTGAGCTCGTGCGCGTTCATGGTGGAGCCACGCGACCCGTCCGCGCGCGCGGCGACGTGCCATTGACGGAGCGACAACTCACCAACCGCGAGGCCAAAATCGCGATTGCCCGCGAAGCCGTGAAGCGGATTCAACCCAACGAGACGATTTTTTTGGATGCGAGCAGCACCGCGCTAACGATTACCGAATTTTTACCCGATTTTCCTCTCACGCTTCTCACAAATGCTCTGAATGTGTTTACAGCTCTCGAGGGGCGTCACAACATTGATCTGATCTGCACTGGCGGATTATACGACGCTCGTTCACGCTCGTTCATCGGACTTCTCGCCGAGACAACGCTACACCGCTACAACATCCATCGCATGTTTTTTTCCGGTTCGGGATTAGACATTCAACGTGGCGTTTCCGAAACCAATTCGCGTCAAGCCTTGTTCAAGGAACGTGTGATCGCCTTGAGCGAAGATGTGATTTTTCTCGCCGATCACACCAAACTCGGCCACAATGCGGCGTTCTTTTTCGCAAAAACCGCTGACCTCACCACGTTAATTACAGATCATCGCGCGGACGAGGTGTTGACCAAACAGCTGATTGATCAAGGCATCAACGTCGTCACATCTGCTGAATAATCGCATGGCGAGCGACAAATTCACCACCGCAACACAAAATAGAGCGCCATGACCACCAAGCCATGACGCAGAAAAACGCAGCACAAGGACTGATAGCCAAACTTCTCAGGCCATCAATTATTGTTGCACGATTGGGATGACAAAACTTGAAATGTCTGCAACACGACCAGCAAACGTGGCCTTCAAGGTCACAAACGCTTCCTCACCACCCGTGAAATTGACATCGGTGTAGCCGGTCGGCATCATGCCGAAACCCGATAATTCCATCGTTCCTTTGCTCACTTCAACATACTGCGTTTGATCTGTCGAAGATGGCTTATAGGCCACATATGATGAAGTTGCCTTGGTGGCGCCCTTCAACGAAAATCCAAACAACGAGAACGCCTCCTCACTGGTGTCGGAAGAAGTGCCGGTGACAGCGCTGGTCGCAAGAACCGTCGTTTTGGATCCTTGAGAGATACTGAGACTCGACGAATCACCAAATTCCAACAAATCCGTCGGCACTGGAACCGCGACAGCCGCCGCTGTCTTCGTCGCATTCTTGTAAGCGTAGAAAAAACTGGTCGTTTGTAACGACTCATCGTTCGCTGCCACACCAATCAACGACCAACCAGCCACCGTGGTCGAACTTCCCAGCAATTCGCGGTCCAACATCGTTTCCAAAATGACACGATTGTTGATCGCAACCGTGCTAACACCAACCGATTCGGTCTTGCGCGTCGTTGTTTCCGTGGTCTTCGTTTTCTTCGCATCTTGGAATGTCGCGACACCGGAGAGGGTGACGGTATAAATCACTCCCGTCTGTGCCCATGCGCTTGAAGTCAAAAGACCAGCGCACAACAAATGAACCATTGATTGTCTTTTCATATTTTTTATGTGATTAGAGAATGACAATGCCTGCCATGTCCGTCAATACCAAACTCAACGCAAATCAACCAATCAACGCAGCCTGACATCGAGATTCTGTCCCAAGTGCGCCAATACTGCCTGATGAGCTGCATCCACTTCCTCCGCCTTTAAGGTGCGATCAGCAGAACGATAGATGAAGCGATACGCCAGCGACTTGCGATCAACTGACAACTTCTCGCCCGTTGCGTCAACGAACACATCAAAACACTCAAAACCCACCAACAAATCAATTTTAGCCTGAGCAATCGTTTGATCGATGGTTCCCGCCATCAAGTCCAACGGCACATTCAGAGCTGCATCACGACTCGAACCCGGAAACTGTGGCAAATCCACCACAGCCCGAGACTGGGAGAGCAGCTTGCGTAATTTTTGCAAATCCAATTCCACCACCCAAGTGGGCGCACCCAAATCCAATTCGCGCTCGCGCGCAGGTTTCAGTCGAGCGGCAACACCGATCACCTGACCATCAGCCACAACCTCCGCCCCCAGCGCAAAGCCCATCCGCTCGCGCGGTTGCCATTGCACGGTCGCCTGTGGCACCAGCGCCGCCACCGCTGCCTTAAGATCATAAAGTGTCGCCTCGGCCTGATCAGACAGCCAACTCGCCGGAGCCAACGGACCTGCCAACAGCAAACTCAAGACATCCGATTCCGCATCGCGGGCTTTGCCATTTCCATGATGACGAAACACCCGACCCATCTCAAAAAATCTGAGTGATTTCAGGCCATGACGAACATTGCGCTCCGCACACGCCACCAAACCTGGCGCCAAGCTTGGACGCAGCACCGCATGATCTTCACTCAGGGGATGCAATAGCTCCACCACATCCTTCTCCTGTAAGACGCGCAAGGGCAAGGCATCGATCAACTGTCGTTTCGCTATTAGCTTCAGTGTTTGCACCTCATAAAATCCGCGCGCTGCCAATGAACGGCGCAGCTGCATGTCGCACTCGTCATGCTGATCATGCACGCTCGGCTCAACCAATGTCGTTTGCAAGCGTGCTGGCACACGATCAAGTCCAAAAACCCGAGCGATTTCCTCGACCAAATCAATGTGCCGTTGTAAGTCCGCTCGCCAGCTCGGCACTTGCCATTGATTCTCGCCCACTGCCATCAAGCCGAGCCGTGCCAGAATGCCCTCCGCCTCGGCCAATTCGATGCTTCCACCCATGAGTTGGTGCAAGCGCGCCACATCCAATTCCACCACCCCAGTGTTGACAGGCAATGACCCATTCACACGCGTTTCGCCGACAACTGTCGCCTCCGCGAGTTGAACTAACAACTCCAATGCCAACGATGCCGCCGGCAAAATCATCTGAGGATCCACACCTCGCTCGAACCGATAGGATGAATCCGAGCTCAAAAGCAGTGCCCGCGCCGTTGCCCGCACCTTCGATGGGTCAAAAAACGCAGACTCCAGAATCACCTCGGTGGTCTCCGCAGTCACCGAAGAATCCACACCACCCATCACACCCGCCAAGGCCAGCACCGCCCCCGTTTCATCTGAAATCACCGTATCCCCTTGATTCAGAGCATAGGTCACACCATTCAGTGCCGAAAAAGCCTCATTCTGAACAGCGGCGCGGACCTGCAACTGCAAGCCCACCTTTGCCGCATCAAAGGCATGCAGCGGTTGACCCAGCTCATGCAGCACAAAATTTGTGATGTCCACCACGTTGTTGATTGGACGCAACCCAATTGCGCACAATCGCTCCTGCAGCCATGGCGGGCTTGGAGCCACTTTCACGCCAGTCAACCGTGTCATCGAGTAAAAAGGACAGGCATCCCGACTTTCAATGAATAAGCCCTCTTCATCCGACCGTGTGGCCAGTTCCACTTCAATACGCGGTTTCAATTCCTGCTGCAACAACGCCGATAATTCGCGCGCTAACCCGCGGTGCGACAGCAAATCTGGACGATTCGGCGTCACTTCCACCTCCAACAACACATCAGCACCCAACAATTCTTGGATCGGCTGACCCACCGGCGCATCCGCATCCAAAATCATCAAACCCGACTCCCGATCCTGCCAGCCAATTTCCGATGCGGCGCACAACATCCCGCGCGACAGCACACCACGCATCGTCGTCTCCCCAATCTTGAACCCGTTTGGTAAAATCGCCCCCGGCAACGCACACGGCACCTTGTCACCCACACGATAATTTTGCGCGCCACAAACAATCTGCCGCCACTCTCCCTCACCCGCATCCACCTTGGTGACCTTGAGTCGATCCGCATTGGGATGCTGCTCCGCCTCCATCACCTGAGCCACTACGACGCGGTCCGACTGCACCCCTTGCGCAATCACGGCTTCGATTTCCACCCCGGCAAAGGTCAACAACTGCTCCAACTCCTCAACCGACTTCCCCGTCCAATCCAAATGCTCACGCAACCAATTCAATGAAATCTTCATCTGCTCTGAATCCTATCCGTTCAAATATTACCCCTCTCGTTTCCACTAAACTCACTGGAAAAACTCAGGAAAATTGCCGCAAAAACCGCACATCATTCTCGATTAGTGCTCGAATATCGCGAATGCCCCACTGGATCATCGCCAAGCGCTCCAAGCCCATCCCAAACGCAAATCCGGTCACATTCGCCGGATCATAAACCCGATCCCCTCGCGATGCGCACACGGACTCGAACACAGCCGGATCCACCATGCCGCAGCCCGCGACCTCGATCCAGCGCGGGGCTTGACCCTTTACCTGCAATTGCACATCGATCTCAAAGCTTGGCTCGGTGAAAGGGAAAAAATGCGGACGAAAGCGCACTGGCGTCGCCGCACCAAATAACTCCCGCAAAAAATGCTCCAAGGTGCCTTTCAAATCCGGAAGTGAAACATCCCGATCCACATACAAACCCTCTAACTGGTGAAAGGCCGACAAATGTGTGCTGTCAATTTCATCGCGCCGGTATGCCGTTCCCGGAGCCATGATGCGCAAGGGCGGGCTTTGTTGCTCCATGACGCGCACTTGCACCGATGACGTGTGCGTTCGCAACAATTTGCCCGAATCAAAATAGAATGTGTCCTTCACATTCCGCGCTGGATGATCAGCAGGCGTGTTCAGCGCATCAAAGCAATGAAACTCATCCTCGATTTCTGGACCCTCCGCGAGTGAAAAATTCAAGCGACGCAAGATCGACGTCGCACGCTGCCGCATCAGAGTCAAGGGATGCAAGCCACCGGGCGTCAATGCACGCGCCGGCAAGGTGATGTCGATGCCAGACAACGCCGCAAGGTCCGCCTGCTCTTGCAGAAGCAGCTGCTTTGCTTCCAAGGCTTGAGTGATCTCAGTCCGTGCCGCATTCAGCAACTGCCCCACCTCCACCTTATCCTCCTTTGGCACGTCCTTCATCAGGCTAGACAAGGCGGTTAGCGTGCCTTTTTTTCCCAGCACAGTGACACGTGCCTCTTCCAAGCCGCGCTCATCCACGACCCCCCTAATGAACTCTAGTGACTCATTTTTTACTCGTAAAATGGCTTCTTTCATGATGAAAACGCAGGGCAGTCTTATCGATAATGCTTGATAAGGTCAAAGCAGGATTCAAAAAATAACTTTTTCCCCGCCCGTGTCACCCATAAAGTCATTGTGCATCCACGTTCTCACGCTGATACTCTGCCCAATCGTCAGTCAAGCCGAGCTAGAGACCACAATTCAGAGCATCGATGCTCAACACCGCGATCTTCGGCTCGATCGCATTCCAGCGGTGCAGCTCAGCGCCGGCAGTCCGGTCAGTGCCTTTGTGCCAGCAGGTGCATTCGCCTCGGAATGGCAAGGCAGCTTGATCCTGTCTCAGCGCCAACGACTGATTTTCTCTTTTGGAGGCAAAGGTTCGGCGAGTTTAACGATCAATGGCGAGGAAATCCTCAAAGAAGAAGGTTCGCTCGGCAGCGCGCGCTCCGCGCGGATCCGACTCAATCCCGGCGAGCATCAAATCCGCGTCAGCTACCGCAGCGAGTCTGATGGCAGTGGGCAATTTCGCTTGTATTGGGAAGAACTTAGCTTTCCGCGTCAGACCATTCCCGCCAGTGCGTTCTCCTGTCAACCAAGCGCGGAGCTGACAGCTTCTGAGCAATCGAGGCGCGGCCGCGAGTTATTCGCACTACAACACTGCGGCAAATGCCATCAGAGCGAAGACGGACTCGGCACGCAACCCATGCCTGAAATGCAGGAACTCGCTCCATTGCTCATGGCCGAGGGCGATCGCGTTACTCAAGAATGGCTGCGCAGCTGGCTGCTCAACCCACAAGCCATGCGTCCGGGCACGACCATGCCCACCTTGCTCGACCCCGCAGACCCGGATTCGATGCAGAAAAGTGCCGATCTAGCGGCGTATGTGGCCACTTTCTCCATCAGTGCGCCCCCCCCAGCCGAGGCAAGTGCGGATGAGGCAGCGGTGTTAGCCGGAGGAGCCCATTTTCATCGCTTGGGTTGCGTCGGGTGCCACAGCTTACCCACTGCCACCACTAATGAAGAAGGACGCATCCCGCTGCGCTATGTCGCGAAGAAATTTCGTCCTGGCGCGCTGAAAGAATACTTGCGCGACCCACAAGCTTACGCGCCTCATCGCGGCATGCCAAATTTCCGCCTCAACGACGAAGAAATTCGCACACTTAGCGCCTATTTGCGAAAAAACGCGGAGGCGACTTTGCCATTTCCGCAAGGCGGAGAAATCAACGGCGATGCCCAGCGTGGTGCCGCTTTGGCGGCTAGTTTGAATTGCGGACAATGCCACCCAGGACTTCCCACAGCAACCAAGCCCGCTCCCAGCCTGCAACACATTTTCCGTCAGGATTGGTCGAGCAAGGGCTGCGTGTCCGAAGCCAAGGTTCCGCAGCATCCGCAAGTTGTGCTCACCGCAGAAAAACGCGCGGCCTTGTTGCAGTTCAACAAGTCTAATCCGGCACAGAACCAACTTTCACTGCGAAACGCAGACACCTCTGAGGCAGCAACCCGGTTGTTCCGCTCTCTGAATTGCAACGCCTGCCACAGCCGCGATCGCACCGCAGCAGGACTCGACACCCTTCACGCAGAGAGTCAATCACTGATCAATCACATCACGGGAGCACACGCAACGCTGGATCAATCACGCCCACACCTCAGTTTCATTGGTGAAATGCTCAAAACACCTTACATGGCCGATGTCATCGCCGGCAAATCAACCAATAAAAATCGACCTTGGCTCGAAATGCGCATGCCGTCCTACCCAATGCAAGCCTCGCTGATGGCCACCGGTTTTGCTCAGCAACACGGAGTCAATCCCCAAGAACAAGAAGCCTTCACCATCGATTCGGAATTGGCTAAAATCGGTGAACAATTGACTCAATCCCAACAAGGTTTTGCTTGCAACACCTGTCACGCCATCGGCGCCAAGCAACCCACCGCAGCATTCGAGGTTCAAGGTCTGAACTTGAATCTCGCTAAAACTCGTTTGCGTTACGAGTGGTTCATGCGTTGGATGGACAATCCAAGCTCGGTGACCACGGGCAGCAAAATGCCCAAGTATTCAGATCAAGGCAAATCACCAAACGCTGCCTTCGATCACGACGCCACTCAGCAGTTCCACGCGCTTTGGCACTACTTGCAGAGCATTCCGAATCCCAACTGAACGTCCGTCGCCGAGTGATGGCGATTCCACACGCATTTTTTGCTCACGATTTGCGAGCAGATCTTGACGATTTGCGCACATTTGAGTTTGCTGCGGCGTGCTACGTCAGCTTTTGAAATCAAAAATGCATCGCGCCATGATCTCGGCCGCCGATGTGGACTACGAGGGAAGCATCGAAATTCCGCGCGACCTCATGGAAGCAGCCGACCTGTGGGAAGGGGAAAAAGTCCTTGTGGCTTCGATCACGACCGGAAACCGTCTGGAGACCTACGTTCAAGCTGGTCCCGCTGGCTCTGGCCACATCATCATCAACGGCGGCGCTGCCCATCGGATCAAACAGGGCGAACGCGTCGCTATCATGGCATTCGCACTATCGGAGCATCCGGTTGCCCCGAAGAAACTGCTGCTTGATGAACACAATCAGATCATTCCGCGCTAGTTCACCGCCCCCTTGCCAAGGAAAGATCGAAATAGAACTGCCGATCCTCGTCATGCCAAGCGATCGCCTCTTGATTGGGGGGATTTCAGCAGTTTTCACTGAATTTGCTGGCTAGCGTCGAAGCAGCGGCGGCGGATCAGGCAGAAAACAGCATCACTCAAACCAGATCTCTCAAGAACCAGCCTTCCAGCGTCTGCCATCTCCTCCCACTGCTGCTACTGCTGCGTCAGGTGCAAGCGATCCAAGAAAGCCTGTGAACTGCTCGCGTAGCGGCGCCCTTCCATCGTGTTGATCAGCGGGCCACGGATGATCTGCACCTCTGCGCCAACTCCGATCACACGATACAAATCAATCACGTCCCGCGAGGCCATGCGGATGCAACCATACGAAGCTGGCTTACCAAGTCGAGATTCCTCCGGAGTTCCATGAATGTATATGCATCGGTCAAAAGCTCGCCGATTGCCTGCTTCTGCGCCTCTGAGCCAAATGATTCGCGACACAATGGGATCCCTCCCCGGCGCATTAGGCGGCAACACCTCGCCGGTGGGTCGTCGCGACTTAAACACCATTCCAGCAGGGGCACGATCGCCAATTTTCTTTGCCACCATCAATTTGCCCAAAGGCGTGTAATTGCTGCCGGGGCGGTCCCCCTCGCCAAACTTGGATGTGGAAACACGATACTTCTTCACCGGTTTGCCATCTTGCGTCAGCAGCATGGCTTGGTCGCGCACAGAGATCGTCAGCTTATTGCGTGAGTCATAAATCACCGATTGCTGACAGCCCACCAACAGAATGGAACAAAACAATCCCATCCATCCCAATTGCTGCCAACGTGCCGACCATCTGCTCATAACTTGTCTAATCTCGTATCATAACCTCATCACGTGCCGACCGCATGGCGGGCAACATGCGCCACAATGATGAAATCGAAGTATAGAAAAAACCAACCGGAAATGGAGATAACAACAATGCCGATGACCAGCGCTCCGCGACAAGGGCATCCATCACCACAAATAAGAAAAAGCACCCAAACACAAACTCCGCCACGGGCGAAAGGCTCTTAATCGCCTTGTAACTGCTCTTGCGCCAATCCAAGCGCGACTTTTGCTCAATGCCATACTTTGGCGTGCGCACAAAGGCGGACTGATGATTCAACAATGCTTCAATCACCGCCTTGGCGTTGTTGATCGACATCCCAATGCCCAATGCAAGCAGCAATGGCAAATATGGCATTTCCTTCCACCACGTGCCCGGACGCAAAGCACGCTGCGCTGTCAAATAAAACGCCACCACCGAGACAGTTGTGAAAAAGAAAATGCTGCCGTTGATTAGATAGTAGCCTAATTCGCTCAAATGCGGCGTTGACTGCTGATTCGGATAAATCAAAAAACACAAGCAAATCAGCGCAAGGTAGGCAAAGTTAGAGGTCAAATGCGCGGTCGCCTCCAACTTGATTGCCAACGACACATCGCTGCGCCAAATCGCTGGTAAAACTTTTTTGCAAACCTGAATCGACCCCTTGGTCCAGCGGTGCTGCTGGCTCTTAAATCCATCCATATCGACAGGCAACTCCGCTGGGGTCTCGACATCATTCAGAAACACAAATCGCCACCCCTTCAATTGAGCCCGGTAAGATAAATCCATGTCCTCCGTCAGGGTATCATGCTCCCACCCCCCTGCGGCTTCGATGCATGACTTACGCCAAATTCCCGCCGTGCCATTGAAGGTGAAAAATCGACCGGAACGATTCCTTGCCGTTTGCTCTAGTTCCAAGTGCCCATCCAAAAACATCGCCTGAACCCGTGTGAGCACGTTGAATGTTCGATTCAAATGCCCCCAACGCGTCTGCACCAGACCGATTTTTTCATCAGTGAAGTAATGGATCGTTTTCAACAGCACATCCGGATGCGGCACAAAATCCGCGTCCAAGATGAATAGATATTCTCCCTTCGCCTGCTTTGTCGCGTTTTCCAGTGCCCCCGCCTTGTAACCCGTGCGGTCATCGCGGTGGATCATTTCAGCATCGAATCCCATGGCACGCAAGCGTTCCACCCCCGCGGCACAAATAGTGGTTGTCTCATCCGTCGAGTCATCCAGCACTTGGATTTGTAATTGCTCGCGCGGATAATCCAACTTCGAGACCGAGTCCAACAAGCGGTCCACCACATGCATTTCGTTGAAAACAGGCAACTGAATCGTCACCAACGGCAGCGGCGAAAAATGACCATGCGGCTGCGGCTTGCGGCGGTTGTAGCGCAAATACAG
The DNA here is from genome assembly GCA_964599325.1 of uncultured Verrucomicrobiales bacterium. Taxonomy (GTDB): domain Bacteria; phylum Verrucomicrobiota; class Verrucomicrobiia; order Verrucomicrobiales; family Akkermansiaceae; genus UBA956. Next base: position 32,186 of record CAZREM010000013.1, read on the forward strand.
ATAAATGATCGTCAATCGATGCAAGCCATAACCCGACATCCCAATCAAGACAATCAGGTAGCACACATACCAAACTGGCGAAGAAAAATCCATGAATTTACTGATGTAACAAGACCAAGAATACAATAACAAGAGAAGAACAATGCTTGAGAAAACCGACAAAAAACGCTCAAAACCATCGCCGCACGCGATCAACAACGCCAACGTCACATCCACCACACCTCAAAACAAGAAGTAGCAACGCAACTCCGACATCAAAGATCCATCGCGTGGGAAGGGCAACAATTAATCGCGCACCGTTAAAGCATCGCAAAACGCTCGGTGGGTCAAGCGGAAAGTTGACAAAACCAAAGTAATGTCAGCGGAGCCATCAGCCCGCCGTCGGACCATCACTCGTCTGCGCCACACGGTGCAAGACCCCGTTGACAAAGCGTCCCGAATCCTCCGTGCCATACTTTTTGGCTAATTCAACAGCTTCGTTGATCACGACTTTCATCGGAACATCCGACTGAGCCAGCAACTCATACGAGGCCAAGCGCAAAATGGCACGATCAACCGGAGCCAACCGCTGAGTCGAAAAATTTTCAATCACCTCAGACAAACGCTGATCGATCTCCGTGAGGCGTCGTCCCACACAATCAGCCAATTGATCGGCCTGCTCGCGCCAATCCTGCAAATCCTGCAACAAGCCGCGCAAGTGAGCCAAATCGGATTGATCAGGATGCGCCAGCGGGTCTTCCAGCATCGCCACCCGTTCCGACATTTTTTGCAAGCGCCGCATTGTTGCTGTGAGTGCTGTCAAATGCGGCAATAGCGAGGGAAAATCCTGTTGAGCATGAAAAAAATGGGCACGCTGCGCCAGCAAATCCGCGTTGTAGCGAAACAACGGAGCAAACAACGGGTTAATTTCTAGCGCATAGCTCTCATCCAAGCCTTTTTTGGGCAAAATTTTGTGGATCAACGCCTCTTGATGCGAAAGCGACGATTCCAAACCCGCGATGCGATTTAACGACAGCTGGAGTTCTTCGGCCCGCTTGTCCCCGACAGGATGCGCCACCAACAGACGTGGCTTCAACTCCGCAACACGCGCGCCAAACTCCATCAAGCGCTCCGCACGCCCCTGCCAAAAATGCTCCAACGCCCGCACACGCGCCACCGCAATGCGATTGCGCTCATCTTCATTCAGCATTTCCCAAAAAACATCACGACCAAGCATCGGTGTGCCCTGGTCAGCGCTATAGAGAAACTGAATCGCAGCTTCCCTGACATGACGACGACTCAGCATCTCAACGCGCAGTCAATTTCGGAGTCGTGCGCTCCAGTTCCGTGAAGACATCGATCATCGACGTCGCCGCCCGCGCTGCTTCACGACCGCGGTTCAACTGCGCTCCGATGCACCGAGCATAAGCCTGTTTCTCGTCATCCACTAACAACACCTCATGAACGATCGGCACACGATACTGCACCGCCATGTCCATCAGAGCCGATGTGACCGCCTCGGCCACCAAATCCGCATGAGCGGTTGCACCACGAATAATCAAGCCAAGTGCGATCACACAAATCGGGCTTTCCCGCGCAAGCAAGCTTGAAATCGTCACCGGAATCTCAAACGCACCAGGCACGCGGATCAAATCGACTTTGGACTGCGGCAGCAGCTCGCTCAACTCATCAATCGCGTTCTCCACCAGCGCATCTGTGAATTGCTCATTATACTTCGAAGCAACAATGCAGACCCGCACTTTGGAGCCAAGGTGTCGCGGGCGAGGTGGTAACGTGGCAGACATACGGGGCAACATGCACAGCGTGGTGATAGGTGTCAATACCTTCAATGGAACGAGTCATAAAAAAACACCGAGACCGCGCGATATGTCACCCTCCGCCAACTACCGACCAAGGCGAGTCAGCACCCACCCAAAAAACCGAGTTCAAAGCTCAGAAGACGCCGCCTGATCCGCGATCAGCGTTGCGTGCCGATGACCACGCAGCCACGTCGCCCCGCACTTTGCCGCCACGGCGCCATTGATCACTTGCTGCACCGCGTGAGCCCGCTTCTGGCCAAAGGCTAGCAAACTGAGATGACGAGCCTCCAGCAATTCCGCATAACCCAGCGTGACCGCATGATGTGGCACGTGCGACAAATCGCCAAACATCGGCACTGATTGCTCGCGGGTCTCGCGATCCAAATGCACACGCCGCATGTGACACGTCTGCGGCGCTTCCGGTTCATTGAAGCCGATACAGCCGTGACTACGCAAAATGAGCAATTGATAATCAATGCCACCTTCGCCAATGATCTGTTGTTGATAGTCGTGACAATGACGCGCCAACTCCGTGATCGGAATCTCCGAGAGAGGCACATGAAAATTCGCGGCAGGGAGATTAACATGCTGCACCAAGTGATGATGCAAAAAGCTCCAACGTGACTCCGGATGCCCACGCGAAATGCCTTGATACTCATCTAGCGAGAACACCGCCACCTCGCTAAAGGACAAACCTTGCTCATGATGCAATCGTATCAACTCGTCATAAACAGGAATGGCTGCCACACCAGCGCACAAGCCCAAGACAGCGTCCGGTTTGTGATGGATCAATTGGGCAATTTCCTTCGCAACCCACTTTGCCGCAGCAGACGGCGTTTCCACAATTTTCAAATGCATGCTCATGGCCTTTTCTGTCAGCCTAATAACGGGACGAGTGACAAAGCAAGAAGAGAGTATGTCCACCAGATGAAATGCAGCAATTTCAACAATTTCTGCGCAATCACCCCTCAATTGCCGCTGTGAAAACGTCAGCGATTTTTCTCTAATAGCTCCGCTAGTTTCACGTTTGGCTCCGCTCCATGAGTCAAGGCTTGCTGATAGTAGCGCGCGGCGTCCTTCCAATTTTCATTGCGAGCACACAACCACGCCAAGTTATGCAAGGCCTCCGTCGCCCCCTCATCGGCCGCGATGGCAGTTTTGAAACAAAGTTCCGCGTCCGCCGGGCGCTTCAATCGCATCATGGTATTCCCCATCAGCGTTTGGCTCGCAACGTCCGCAGGATCAAGCTCCAGCGCACGCCGTAATGTCGCCTCAGCCTGAGCGAGATCATTGGCGCGGTAGTAGGCCAGGCCCAGCAAGCGCATCGATCCCACTTGGGTTTCATCCATCTCCACCGCCCGGCGCAGAACCTCCACCGCCTCTTGTGGCTGATTCAGCCGCAAATGCACCACCCCGAGCTTGTTCATCGTCGGCACATGACCAGGATGCAAATCCAACACCATGTCGAGCACCTCGCGACTGGCACTGAGACGATTCGATGCAAAAGCGCGCACCGCTGCGTTGCTGTAATTCTCAATTTGCTCCTTCAGCATCGATGTGGCAGCACCGACTTGCTCGCGACTCCGCGCCACCGGTGAGACGAATTCATCATCGATTTTGCGATCTTCTAGCAATTGGATTTCCTCAGCCGAAAGCTTCACATCCTCGTCTGACAACAAACTCAGCGCATCACTGACCCGCGAGTCGCCCGTGTTGGTGTTGCGAGCGGCATCGAGCAGCAACTCCGCTGCTTTTTTGCGACGCTCCTGCACTTGCAGCTGTCGATTGATGATGTTGCGCAAGGTCTGTGCCTCCTCGCTGTTACTGGCAGCCTTTCCATCGGCCAAGGCCGCGTCTTCCTGACGCAATCGCGCCTCCAGCTCCACCATGCGCTGGTCCTGAGCCTTTTTCTCCGATTGCAGAGCAATGATCTTTGACTTCGTCATCGCCAGATCACGCAACGCATCAGTCAACACATCCTTGGTTTCATTATTGTCCTGATTCAACCGCTCAACCCGTTCCTTGGCCTCGCGCAATTCTGAGGCTAAGCCCAGATTTTGCTCGATAAGTTGCTGAATGCGTCCTGCTTCGTTTAATTTTAACAAAGCGGACAAGTGATCGCGCTCGGTCAGTAGGCCGTCGCGTTCTTGACGCAATTCGGCGAACGATTCCTTGGTCTCGATCAATTCCTGCTGCAAACTGACGATGCGCTGTTGCTGAGCATTCAATTCCTGGTCTTTTTGCTTCAACGACTGAGTCAACTGCGCCAGCTGCTGTTGCTGACCGCGCGTTACTTCGTTCGCGGCGCTCCGTTCCAGCTTCAAATTGCGCTCCAGATCCGCTGCTTGCTGCCGCGATGCCGCCAGATCAGCTCGCAAGGTCTCGATCGTCGCCATCGCCTTCAAATGCTCGGCTCGACTTGAGGTCAAGGCCATGCCCACAGCCTCGCGCTCCTGCTCCACGGCTCGTAATCTCGCGCTTAAGCGCTCCATTTCCTCCTGCACTGGAGCGGCACTGAGACGCTGGCGTAAGTTCGCCATCTCTCCCTGAACTTCGCGCAACTGCGCAGCGATGTCATCGCGCTGCCGCCGCATGTCCGCTAAGCGCGCCTCATTGCGCGCGTTTTCAGCTGCTTGCGTGGCTTGCTGGCGTTCCTTAAGCTCCTGCTGGAGTCGCTGCACTTCAGCTTGCAACTGCGCCACCCGCAATTGCTCGCCGGGAGTGGCGCCTGTCATTGCTGGTCCCGCTGCGATTTGGCCAGCGGCCACAGGCGGACGGTTCGTGGCTGTTGGCAACCCCGACATCTCTGCCACGGCTTTGGTGGTTTGCGCCTGTTGTTCAGTCACACGCGGCAACAGCGCCGCAATCGCTTTCTCAGTCAATTCCAAGCGCTCCTTGACCATGGCAACTTTCCACTGCGGGTGGTATGCCGCGATGCTTTTGAAAAACGCCTGCGCGTTGCGCAATTTATCCAGAGCCGCCGCGGACTTGCCCGCTTTCTCCAAACTCTCCGCATCGCGCGAGTAGAGCCAAGCTTGATAATATACCTCGGCGGGATCAAAACTCGCCGCTGCCGCTGCATCCGGACGCACCCCTTGCGCCGATAGCTCGACCCATCCTCCCAGATAGGACATGCCACACAGCAAAAAAACACGCTTCCACACTCCACAACGCATGCCAGTCAACCTATGCCGACCACGTGCCGCTGAAAAGATGAAAATGCGTCCGTCCTTTCTGTGTGACGACAAAACCATCACCCGCCCGCGCCACGAGATCGCGGCCACGGTGTTGATTTCGCATCGTGCTCAATGCTCGATCGCTTCCAGAGCGCAGCACCAGTGGAAACTAAAGTGTTTCATATCGCAGAGCGGACAAAAGCATCAACGCGGCAGTTTCACAGCGCAGCACAATCGGACCCAGCGTGACGGCACGGAAGCCTGATGCGAGAGCCTGCTGGGTTTCCTCCGCAGAAAAATCCCCTTCCGGCCCGACCAAAACGGTGATTCGCTGCGGAGATGGATCACGATGCAGAGCCGATTGCAGCGTGTGGCGAAAATCCTGCGCCGTCGGGGTGAGGCTGGCCATCAAATCCAAATTCGCCGATGATGCCACCGACGCCCGATCCGCCAGCCATGTCGCCCACGGTTGTGGTGCGTCCACCTGCGGCAGCCAATTTTGTCCAGATTGCTTGCACGCTTCCAACGCCACCCGCTGCCACTTTTCAGCTTTTTTCCGAGCTTCTGCCGCATCGCATTGCACGACGGTGTGGCGGGTAATCAAGGGCTGAACGCGACTCGCTCCCAGCTCCACCGCCTTTTCCACGATCCAATCCATGGTCTTGCCCTTTGGCACCGCCAAGGCCAGAGTGATTTGTGGACACGCGGGCGTCTGCAAACTCGCAGCCCCCAGACGCACATGCACAGCCGCTCGCTCCGTGCGCACAATTTCAGCAGAAGCCGAGCGCCCCTTGCCGTCAAAAACCGTCAATCGATCGCCCACGCCAAAACGCAGAACCTGCAAGCAGTGGCGTGATTCTTCGGAATCGAGGCAAGCCAAATCATGCCACTGCGTCGGAGCTAAGAAAAAACGCGCCATGCGAAAATCAATCGGTCAATTCACCCCTGCCATGTTCATAGATCGAAAAATCGCTTCGCTTTCTCGAGAAATGACTCTTGGATCGGCGAATTGGACTGGCCAATTGATTCACCAAAAGCGCGCAATTTTTCCTGTTGATCCGCATTGAGCTTCGTCGGCACCTCGACTTGCAACTCGACGTGCAAATCACCGGTTCGCGCTTTTTGCTGCAAGAAAGGCATGCCTTTATCACGCAAGCGAAACACCGTGCCACTCTGCGTGCCAGATGGGATCTTGATCGTCGTGTGCCCGTCCAAGGTTGGAATTTGCAGCTCCCCCCCCATGGCCGCAGTGAGAAAGGACATCGGCACCCGGCAGGTGAGATCGTTGCCATTGCGCTGAAACACATCGTGAGGCTTGATGTCAAAGAACACGTAAAGATCACCATACTCCCCGCCGCGGCGTCCCGCATCGCCGTTACCGGCTGAGCGCATGCGATTGCCGGCATCGATGCCCGCAGGAACGCGGATGGTCAGCGGTGTGACTTTCTGCACCCGACCCTCGCCATGGCAGGCATCGCACGGATCGGTGATGGTTTCCCCCGCGCCGTGACAAGCAGGGCATTCGCTTTGCTGCACGAAAATCCCCGCCGAACGGGTCACGACACCACGACCATGACAAGTATTGCAGCGTTTCGGGGTCGAATTGCCCTTCGCTCCCGTGGACTGGCATTTGTCGCATCCGACATAGCGCTCCAGTTGCAATTCTTTGTCCACACCGCGTGCCGCCTCTTCCAAGGTCACATCCAGATCAAAGCGCAAATCGCTGCCGGGCTGCTTGGAGCTGCGCCGTCCGCCACCGCCGCCAAACATTTCCTCGAAAGCACCGCCACCGAAAGCACTGCCAAAGACTTGTCGAAATAAATCGGATGGATCGCCATAGGCCGCACCACCACCACCACCCATGCCTTGGAAGGCATCGTGACCATAGCGATCATAAGCCGCGCGTTTTTCCTCATCACTCAGCACCGCATAAGCCTCTCCAAGTTCCTTGAACTTATCCTCGGCCGCCTTGTCGCCGGGATTTTTATCCGGATGCCACTTCATGGCTAATTTGCGGTAAGCTTTTTTGATCTCCTCCGCCGTGGCCTGTCGAGACACGCCCAAAATGTCGTAAAAATCCTGTTTTCCCGCCATATCAAGCCTCACTTCCTTTCGCTTTCGCCACCACCACTGTCGCCGGACGCATCAAGCGCTCGCGCAAACGAAAACCACGCCGCAAAACACGCAACACGGTCCCCTCTTCCGCCTCACTACTTTCCTCTTCGCTGACTGCTTCGTGCAAATTGGGATCGAAGGCTTGACCCAGCGCTTGAACTTCCGTGACGCCATTCTGCGCCAAGAAATCAGCAAGCTGCTTGCGAACCATGTCCATACCGATGTAGATCATCGATTGCTGATCCTGCGCAGCGGCCAGCATGCCCATCTCGAAATTGTCCAAAATGGGCAAAAGCTGCTCAAGCAAATCCTGGTTACCAAAGCGAACCGCCTCTTCGCGCTCGCGAGCAACGCGTTTGCGAAAGTTATCAAAATCCGCAGCAGAACGCAGTGCCACATTGCGCCAATGATTGAGTTCCGCCTCCACGGCTTGCACCGGATCAATGTCGCTCGGCTCAACTGCAACGTCGCCAGCGGCTGATTGTTGAGACGCGGCGTCCCGCGACGGCACGCTCGCATCAGACGCTGCAGCTGCGGCCGATTCTTGCCGGGTTGACGCTTGCGGAGACTCCACTGATTCCGGTGTCGGGTGATCCTGCTGATGTTGGTTACTCATACGCCCACTTCCATTACTCACAGATGCGCGAGAGTCAACACCCCGTTGCAACCTTTTTGTGATGCCAGAACTCCAAAACTTAGACAGTCGCTTGAGATTAAGCCCATCCCCCAACAGCCTTCGACGTGGTGAATGCGTCATGATTCCCCTTTCCACCAATCCCCATCACGCTCCCAAGCGTCGCGCTTCGTCACATGAGCCACCGCCGTGGGTTGCGTCGGCTCCTGCAATTCCTGCTCCAGCTCTTCTAACAAAGAGTCCACTGCCGCATCACGGCGTTGAACGTGATGTCGCATGCTGAGTGCCAACACTCCTATCACCCCAAAGGCAAGCCCGATCATCCCAAGCATCGACCAAGCAAAGGCATCAGCCTCCGCTCCGACCTCCATGGCCATCAGGGCATTCACACGCATGAGAAAATAAGACCAAGTCATGATTGCATGTCATCAATTAACCATTCTCATTCAATAAAGGACATCGACGAAACATCATCAGTCGATAATCCGGCGCATGGGAATCATGCTCGAATACTCGAAGCCCATCTTACGGAAAAAGTTTTGCGACTCCGCGCTGATTTTATCGGTCAGCAGCGTGATGCGTTTGAAGTCCTTTTTCTTCGCAAATTCGAGCACGTATTGAAGCAACATCGTGCCGTAGCCATTGCCACGATGCATCGGATGCACAATCACATCTTCCATCAGGATCACAAATCCACCCATGGCGGTTGAGATCGTGAACAACAAATTGACCATGCCATAGATCGCGTCATCCGTGCGCAAGACGAAAATTCGCCCGCGCGCTGGCTGCTCAAGTATGAGACGCAGACCATGCTCCTGCACCTGCGAATCTGCTCGCAGATCGCCCGAATGCGCAAACAAATCCATGGTGAGCACCACTAACGCAGGTAAGTCTTCGAGCGAAGCGGGTTCGATGCGCAAGGCGCCGATCGACGGCGTGCTCGGTTGCGTCAAAGAAGGATCCATGGCCGCAGTATGCAAGAATGCGGAATCAAGTCACGACTTTGCTGGATTTTATCAAAAAAACATGGCTCCGATTCATATCGAGCTTGTTTTTTCATTCAAAATGCAAACATCTCGGTTTTTTTTGGATTGTTTGGTTGACATCCTCATTTTGATCCCTAAATTCAGTGCCCCGTTCCGCAGATGACACGGTGCATCCCTAGGCAAGTGGTTCGGGTTGGTAGTCGTGAGTTCTACCATTTTTCAAAAATTAACGATTAGAAATCATGGGCCCTACATACAGACCTTCAAAGCGGACTCGCAAGCAGCAACACGGATTCCGCGCCCGCATGGCCACGCAAGGTGGACGTGCCATCATCAATCGCCGCCGCCGCAAAGGACGCAAGCGCTTGCTGCCTAAAGGTGCAGAAGTTCACTTCAAGCGCCACGTCCAGCAGCACACTGCTTGACACTCGCGGATCGCACGAGGGAATGAATGATCACATGCCGGGTCAATGAGGGCGGCGTCCGAGCCATCACTGGTAGCCGTTGATCCAGATCCTCCAACACAGTCAGTCCTCCGACCGTCACGCCTCAGCCCTCCAGCTGGGGCTGTGCTGCTTAGAGACCCTCAGCTGCCGTCGCCTTCATTCAGCCCGTTGCGGGGGACAAGCACACGCACGCGTTACCCGAATCCAATGCGATTACCGCGCCAGCACATGATGAAACAGCGCTCAGAGTTCGCTCTGGTGCGCCAGAATGGACGTTCCAAGGCAGGACGTTTTGTGGTGCTCAGCTTGCTTTCTCCATCACCGCATCCGCATCACAAAGTGGCGTTCATCACCACGCGTAAGGTGGGCAAAGCACACGATCGTAATTTGATGCGACGTCGACTTCGCGCCATCGTTCAAGCTTCCATGCCGGCTTGGACAGCTCAGCCGCATTTGGTGGTGACCATCGTGCGGCACAGCGCAACACAAGCCAGTTTTTCCGATTTGCAGCGCGAGTGGCTCTACTTGGCGCGCAAGCTCAATCTGATCAGTGCCCCACCAGTCACCTCACTTGCATGAAACGATTGTCACGATTCGGCAAACTGTTGCTGTTGCGAGCGATACGCATCTATCAACTCACCGCCAGCCCATTGCTCCGAGCTGCCACTGGACAGGCCTGTCTTTGCCGCTACACCCCATCCTGTTCACACTATGCCGCGGACGCACTAAAAATCCATGGCCTGCGGCGTGGATTATGGCTTGCTCTCAACAGAATATCCCGCTGTCATCCCTGGGGCGGTTTTGGACACGATCCGGTTCCTCCCGTTCACAGCGCTGGGGCATGCACGCATTCAGTGGCTGCTGCCGATTTTTCTCATCACTCTCACCTCAAATCCGATACTAAAAATGTACGATCGTAAAACGTGGATTGTCCTCTCTCTCTGTGGTGCCTTGCTCGCCGCCAACTGGTATTACATGGACAAAGATGCCAAAGCTCGGGCGCTGCACATGCAGGCGCAACAACAAGCAACGGAATTCAATCAAGCAGCTCTCAAGACATCGGATGCAGGTTCCGCAGCGCCAACCACCGCCGCAATGGGGCCGCAAATCAGTGGTGAAGCACCTGATCTTTCCCAAGAAAGCACCCCAGAAGCACTGTTAACGTTGGAGACCCCTGAGTCCATTTTCACCTTCAGCAATCGCGGAGGTGGACTGAAAACAGTCACGCTCAAGAACGAATACGCGATTGGCAACGATCAACGCCCCATTATCATCAACGAGCGTTCGGTGAACTCCATTGCTTCGCTCACACGCTCGGGTTTTGCCGACAAACTCATCTACACTCCGATTGACACCGGTAAGCCGAACAGCATTGGCTACATTGCGCGGAGTCCCGAAGGTGTCATCATCAAAAAAACCTACAGCCTGCTCAGCGATCTCAAACAACCTGGGGCACCCTACATGCTGGAGCTTGACCTTGCCTTTGAGGGAGCGGCTGAGACAGCCGTCGCGCTCAATCAGTGGGCTCTGCATTTGGGTTCTGCTGCGCCACTGCATGCCAAGGAATGGCCGGACCAAACCACTTTTTTCTACCGCAACGATCACAACTACACCTACACGCCTGTTACCAAATTTAAGGGTGGCATGCTCAGCAAAGAAAAAAATAGCATCGAGGAGCAGCTCACGAACGCCGAAATGGCCGGCGTATGCGATCAGTTCTTTACCATTGCCCTGACACCAAAAACGCCTTTCGCCACACGCATCGTTGCCGCTCCGTTCGATGTTGCGTTTCCCGGACTGACGGCCCCCCTCCACGGGGTGCGCGCGGACCTTGGCCTACCCACCGTGGCTCTGAGCAAGGGCGAGCAAAAAAGCTACCAATTCACTCTCTTCACAGGACCCAAGAACAATCATATGCTGCGCCAAATGGACGGCCACTGGGCCTCCGTGATGAATTACGGGTTTTTCTCGCCGATTAGTCGTTTCCTCAATTGGATGCTGCATCACATCCACGATCTCGTCGCCCACTTTTCGCAGAAATGGTCGTGGGGCATTGCTATCATTTTGCTGACCTTGGTCGTGCGCACATTGATCTGGCCGCTTTACAATCAGTCCAACCGCGCCATGAAACGCATGGCAAAGTTAAAACCGGAGATGGACAAATTGCGCGAAAAATATGAGTCCGATCCCACCAAGCTGAACACGGAGACCATGAAGCTGTATAAAAAATACGGTGTTAACCCGATTGGCGGCTGCTTACCGATGCTATTGCAGATCCCGATCTTCTTCGGCTTTTACCGGATGCTCCAATACGCGATTGAGCTTCGCCACGAGCCCTTCCTCTGGGTGATGGATCTTTCCCAACCCGATACGCTCACTCACATCTTTGGTCAACCACTCAACGTGCTGCCCATCGTGATGACTATCACAAGCTTTCTGCAAATCGCCATGACTCCCAAGACTGGTGACAAGGCACAGCAACGCATGATGATGTTCATGCCCTTTATCTTCCTGATTTTCTGCTATTCCTTTGCATCGGCGCTCGCGCTTTATTGGACCACACAGAACATTTTCACCATTTTCCAAACCTGGATCACCTCCAAGCTGCCCGAGCCAGAGCTCAAGGAGCGCAAGGACGTCAAACCCGGAAAAAAATCGTTCATGGAACGCATGGTAGAGAAACAAATCGAACTCCAGAAAGCCCAGCAACAAACGAAGCCCAACAACATGCGCAACGTCACCCCGCCACGCAAAGACGACTCGAATCGCTAAGCTTCAATCCTCAGCCCCCCAGAACCAGCAAATGCGCGGTGGAAAAGCCTTGCATTTGCCCACGGCAAACCCTACCGCTATTGACTTTCCCGCACCTCAATTCCGCTCAACATGATCAAATGGATTCTACAAAAAATCGTCGGCAGTAAAAATCAGCGCGAAATCCGACGCATTCGTCCGACAGTGAATCGGATCAACGAGATTGAGGAAGCACTGCAGCGTGAGCCCGTCGAAACCCTCAAACAGAAGACCGAGGCGTGGAAACAGCACTTATCGCGTTATCACGAACTAAAGTGCCCTCCAAAATCAGCCTTGTTTCGCATGGACGCGGCAGAACTTCAGCTGGCGGCCGCACACGTGGAACAACGCTTTCAAGTTCTGCGCGAGGAATTTCCAGAGTTGCCATCACAAATTGCCGCAACCGCCGAGGCCATCGAGTCTGCCAAAGAAGCCTTTCGCAACATCGAGGAAAAATTCCGCGAACGTCGCGCTAAATACTTGGAAAGCATTCTTCCCGAAGCCTACGCCGTGGTCAAAAACGGAGCCAGGCGCATGTGCGGCAGCACCTTGCTGGTCTGCGATCGTCCACTGAATTGGGAGATGGTTCACTTCGATGTGCAATTGATCGGCGGAATTGCGTTGCATCGCGGCATGATTGCAGAAATGCAAACCGGCGAGGGCAAAACCTTGGTAGCGACGTTGCCAGTTTATCTCAACGCCCTCACGGGTCTTGGCGTTCACATCGTTACCGTCAACGATTACTTGGCCAAGCGCGACTCCGAGTGGATGGGCTCGCTCTATAAGTTTCTCGGTCTCAGTGTGGGCTGCATCCAAAATCAAATGCATCCCGCTGATCGCCGTGAGCAATACGCTTGCGACATCACATACGGCACCAACGCTGAATTCGGCTTTGATTACCTGCGCGACAATGGCATGGCTACCGATGTTGAAGAACAGGTGCAGCGCGGTCATTACCTCGCCGTGATCGATGAGGTGGATTCGATTCTGATCGACGAAGCGCGCACGCCACTGATCATCTCTGGCCCATCAACGGTTTCCTCGCATCAATATGACCGCTACAAACCGATGATTGATCAGTTGGTGAAAAAACAAACCCAACTGTGCAATGATCTCGCCAATGAGGCGAAGTCGGCTCTGGAAGCTGGTGACAAGGAACTGGCCGGGCGCTTGTTGTTTAAGCTAAAACTCGGACAACCGCGCAATCGCCAACTGATGCGTCTGATGGAAGAACCGGAAAATCGCCGTTTGTTGGAAAAAAGTGAACTTTCTTTCTACCAAGACACCCAGAAAACCGAGTTATTTGCGCTGAAGGAAGAGCTTTACTTCACCATCGATGAAAAGGCGCACGATGCAGACCTGATGGAAATGGGCCGCAATTTTCTTGCCCCCAATGACCCCGATGCCTTTGTGCTGCCTGACCTCGCAACGGCTTATGCGGATATCGACGCCGATGAGACGTTATCCGACGAACAACGCCAACAGCAAAAACAGGATCTCCAGAGCAAGCTCGATCTTCAGGGTGAGAAAATGCATAACATTTCTCAGTTGCTTAAGGCCTATTGCATTTACGAGAAAGACGTGCAATACGTCGTAACAGAAGGCAAGGTGGTCATCGTGGATGAGAATACCGGACGCGAGATGCCGGGCCGACGCTGGTCGGACGGTCTTCACCAGGCTGTTGAGGCCAAAGAAGGTGTTACGATTGAACGCGAAACGCAGACTTACGCCACTATCACGATTCAAAATTACTTCCGCCTGTATGAAAAACTCGCGGGCATGACCGGCACGGCTGAAACGGAAGCTGCGGAGTTTTCAGATATTTATCAACTGGATGTTTTGCCAATTCCAACGAATCAGCCATCGCTGCGCGTGGATCTCAACGACCAAGTCTTCAAAACACGTCGTGAAAAATACAACGCGGTGGTGAAAAAAATTGCCGAGGCGCACGCGAAAGGTCAGCCCGTGCTGGTCGGAACGGCCTCTGTGGACGCATCCGAGACCCTGTCCCGACTGCTCAAACGCGAAAAAATTGACCACGCAGTTCTCAATGCGAAGTATCACCGTCAAGAAGCCGAAATCATCGCCAATGCCGGACAAAAAGCGGCGGTGACGGTCTCGACGAACATGGCGGGCCGCGGCACGGACATCAAGCTTGGTGCGGGCGTGGCTGAGCTGGGAGGGTTGTTCGTCATCGGCACGGAACGGCACGAGTCACGCCGCATCGATCGCCAGTTGCGCGGACGCTGCGCTCGCCAAGGCGATCCCGGGATGTCGCAGTCATACTTGTCGTTTGAGGATGACCTCATGCGCAATTTTGCCGCTGCCGAGCGGATGACATCGATGATGGAGCGCTTCGGCATGGAGGAGGGCGAGGCATTGGAGCACTCGTGGCTCAATCATTCCGTGGAAACGGCGCAAAAGCGCGTGGAGCAACGCAATTACATCTGGCGCAAACGTGTTTTGGATTTTGATGATGTGATGAACAAGCAGCGCGAGGTGGTTTATGGATACCGCAATGAAGTGCTGTCGAGCGAAAACCCGCGAGATTTGGTGGTTGAAATCATCGACAAAGTCATCCCCACGCATGTTGAGGGCTATTTTGCCGGCCGCGACTCGCAATCGCCGGATCTGACGGAGTTGTATCACTGGATCCAGACCAATTTGCCGATTCGCATCGAACTTAGCGAGCTTCAGGCAGATCAGCCCTCGGCTCTAAGTCAGCTACTGGTCGATAAGGTGAAGGAGGCTTATGAGTCGCGCACCGCCGCGATTCCGCCGGAGCTACTGGAGCAGGAAGAACGACGAATGGTTCTTGCCGCCATCGATAAGCAATGGCAAGCTCACCTCTACAACATGGATGCGCTGCGCGAGGGTGTTTACCTCCGTGCTCAGGGTCAAAAGGATCCGTTAGTCGAATACAAAAACGAGGCTTACACTCTTTTTGTCGAGCTCATGAGCACCATCGAGCTGGAAGCGTTTCATAATTTGTTCCGCTCGGCAGCAGCGATTGAGCAATTTCTCAAGCAGCTACAAAACGCTCCGCGACAAATGCACGGTGGCGATGAGCACACCATCCAAGCCGGCAGCAGCAGCTCGCAAAGCTCTAACTCAGCCATCGCCCTAGCACCCAGCCCCGCACCGCTGAAACTCAATTTGCCCAAACGCAAGCCAAGTTTCGATATCGCAAGCACCGGTCGCAACGCGCCTTGCCCCTGCGGTTCAGGCAAAAAAGCAAAACATTGCTGCGCTAAAGAGGATTCAAGCACCGCTGACGAATAAATCTGTATGACTAATCTGTTGCAGGCGAACATGGTTCTCTGTTACAGATTAAGTCATGAATATCAACCGTTTGCCGAGCAGTCGGGAATTCCGTAAACTGGTCGGCTTGCTCCTAGTTCAAACCGTTTCCGGTGCGACCCCGGTGACGCAGTGGATTGACACGTTTGAGCCCGCTGGTCTCCAAGGAAATAGCTACAGTGGCGGACAAATTGGCAGTGTTTGGCGTAATTGGTTCGGAGCGGCATTTCAATCCTTGGTGTGGGATTCGGCGAACGATGCCGATGGCAATGCGGCCTCGGGTTCGATGAAAATTCAGCTCAATTTCCCAGGCTCTGGCAACAATCAATTCACCATCTGGAATGGCATCACAGGAATCAGCCCCACTGTCAATGCATTGCAGTTCAAGGCGTTCGAGTGCGATGTCAAGTTCGCCAGCGGATCGGCAACGGTGAAGGTCGGTTCCGTTTCGACATTTGGACATTTGCAATTTGGCATCGCGCCGCCGAACTACAGTCAGGAATACTTTGTCAGTCCCAATTACGGCACCGATATTCCCGCTTCCAACACCGGCTGGGTGCACATTCGCGTTCCGCTTGATGTCAACCAAAGCTCCAATCTCAGCAAAATAGCCAACCTATTGATCCATATCTGGGGTGGCACTTCACTGGCGGGTGCTAGCACAATGTGGATTGACAACATCAAATTCACCGGCACCACGCTCAGTGGCAGTGCCAGCGTCAATTGGCAGAATCGACGTCAGATGATCGATGGCTTTGGAGCCAGCTCGGCGTGGGATTCATCTTGGTCCACCGCACTGGCCGATTCGATTTTTTCTACCAACGGCTCTGGTGTTGGTTTGTCGCTGTTGCGCTCACGCATTGCGCCCGATGGCAGCAGCGTGGAAACCTCAATCATGCAAATGGCACAAGCGCGTGGCGCAAGAGTCTGGAGCACACCATGGACCCCGCCTGCGAGCATGAAAAGTTCCAATTCGATCAACGGTGGTTCATTCATTGCCAACACGACCAACATGCAAAATTACGCGAATCAGTTAGCGAATTACGTTGACCGCATGAAAACGACATACGGAATCCGGCTTCACGCCATTTCCTTACAAAATGAGCCAGATGCCTCGACCACTTATGAATCCTGCATCTGGACCGCTCAACAGTTGCACGATTTCATCCCCTACGTTGCGCAAGCGCTGAGCAGCAGAGGGCTAAGTCAAACAAAAATCGCCCTGCCCGAGGGCATGCACTGGGATTTCTCCCTAGCTGCCGACACCGCCACCGATCCGCTCACACGTTCACACATTGGCATCTTGGCTGGCCACAGTTACGGCAGCAGCGCCGCCGCCGTCGCTCCTCTAACACCCGATCTCAATGTGCCCCTTTGGCAAACAGAGCACTATTTCGGCACGGGTGACACCATCAGTGACGGCTTATTGGTCGGAACTGAAATTCACGAGTATCTCACCATCGCGCAGGCCAACGCCTATCACTATTGGTGGCTCAAGAGCAGCGGCAATGGGTCCATCATGGGCAGCACCCCCAGCGCTCCCGCCAAGCGCTTTTATGTCATGGGCCAATACAGCAAATTTGTCAGACCCGGCGACCAGCGCATCGAAGTGATTGGCACCAACACCACTGCCCTCATCTCCGCCTACATCAAACCCAGCGGCAATGACGTCACCATCGTCGCGATCAACCCCACGCCTTACCCGATCACACAGCGTTTCGTGCTGAATGGCGCACCAACCATCAGTTCGATCACGCCATGGATCACATCTGACAGCCAATCTTTGCAAAAATTAAGCAGTCTGCCGGTTGCCAATCAAGAATTCAGCTACGAAATCCCAGCATCGTGTGTTCTCAGTTTTGTCACGGCCAGCGATCCCAAACCTCTGATTGTGCTGACAGGCAGCGATTCGATCAATAATAGTTCATTCAATGTCAAAGGTGGCT
The DNA here is from genome assembly GCA_964599325.1 of uncultured Verrucomicrobiales bacterium. Taxonomy (GTDB): domain Bacteria; phylum Verrucomicrobiota; class Verrucomicrobiia; order Verrucomicrobiales; family Akkermansiaceae; genus UBA956. The sequence continues at coordinate 49,378 of CAZREM010000013.1, forward strand.
GGAATGACACCATCGCGCCATCGTCTGGACGCGACTACACGGCGGCGCAATACATTTTGCGCACGCCCAACAACGCCGGTTCCGTGACTTTTGCCGGTGATGCCCTCACTCTGCCTCTGTTGTCGAGTCTGCGCTACAAAGGCAACAACAACCAAACCCTGACCCTGCCACTGCTGATTCTCGATGGTGGCACGATCGATAATGGCAATGCCTCCTGCGCCTTTACCCTTGCCGGACAAGTGGAGGTGCGCAGTGATTCCATCATCTGGCCACAAAATGACAGCACGCGCAGCATTAACATCGCTGCTTCAATTCGCGGTGCAGCGAACCTCAACATGGGCTATGGTGGCACCGGCACTGTTCAGCTCAGCGGTGACAATCGCGGATTCACCGGAAAAATCGAAGTGAATGGCGGCACGACACTGCGCTTGGCTGCGGCGCAAAATCTGGGAGACACAATCAACGCCACAAATGCCGAACGTTTGACCCTAAACAACGGTGTGTTGATCAGCACGAGCAGTTTACAAATTCCGGCCAGCTATGGCGGACTAAAAATTGGCAGCGGTGGCGGAACACTTGCGCCAGCGGCCTCCACCATGTTAGCGGTTGATGGAAACACCAGCGGCACCGGTGGCCTCACCAAATCGGGAGCAGGCTCACTGCGGTGTCAGGGATTCCTGCAACACAGCGGCGGCACCCGTGTGAGCGCGGGGGATTTATTCGTTAATGGAACCTGCAGCCATTCCGCAGCCCTAACGGTCGATGCCGGTGCGCGCTTGGGTGGCTCGGGCACGATCGATTCTGCGCTGGAGCTGCGTGGAAACCTAGCGCCTGGCGATGCCGATGCCTGTGGTGTGCTGAATTGTCGCAGCAGCGTGCGATTTTTTTCGACATCGCGCTACGAATGGGAGTTGGCCGACGTCGCCACGACCATCACTGACCAAGTGCTCGCCACCTCTGTGGTGATTGACTCTGGGGCGGCGCTCACACTGACGTTCAATCGAACCGGCAGCCGCATCGATTTTTCCCAAAACTTCTGGAAATTGCCGCGTCGCTGGCCCTTGATCTCCAGCCCAGTCACCACGGGAGCCCTCGCGCTCAATAGCGTTAGTCCCGATGCCTTTGGCAATGCGGCAACCAGCTTTGGCCAATTCAGCCTAGCGACCAACAACACCGGCACCGAACTGCGATGGACGCCAGTCACGCCCCCCATCCAGCAATGGCGCGTCACGTATTTTCAAACAACCGCCAATAGCGGAATCGCGGCAAACACCAGTGACCCCGATGGCGATGGCTGGACCAATTTACTCGAATACGCCACCGGCAACAATCCCCTTGTGGCTTCAGCCAACGTCCTGGCCATTTCGCGACAAGGCCAGCAAATGCGTTGTGTTTTCTCTCGCAACCCCAACGCCAGCGATGTGTCCAGCTTCATCGAATGGAGCACCAATCTATCAGGCAACTGGAGCAGCAGCGGGCTAGAATATCAAACGCTCAGCAGTAATCCCAGTTGGCAATCGATTCAAGCCAGCGTGCCGCTCAACGGTCAGCCTCGGTTGTTTTTGCGATTGCGCGTGACAGAACCCTAAACCAGCACGTGGGGGAGGAAGCGACTCGCATTGCTAGTGATCGGCCCCTCCTGCTCGCGAACAGCGAGACCGCAGCAGCGATTTGCAATCATCCACAGCCCAAAAACACAAGTCGTTCCAGGCCCCTCCAACATTGCCGCGCGTTGCTGATAGACGCACGGACCATCCCCATACTCGCCCGTCGTTGCCGCAATCACTCGGCCAGATCGCACCATGGCCACGTTTGCTCCCTCGCGCCCCAGAAAGGGCTTGACCACATAATCACGATCCGCCAACGGAGCGGCATCAAAAAATGCCGGCAATAGCAATGGATGCTGCGGATAAAGTTCCCACAAAAGGGGCAGTAATGCTTTATTGGACAGCATCATTTTCCAAATCGGCTCGGTCAATTGATGGATCAAATGAGGAATGGCCGAAAAAATCTCATCTTGAACGAGAAACTCCCAAGGATACAACTTAAACAATCGCTCGATCACCCGTTCTTCCAAGTCACACAGCCAACCCGTGCGCGCCAGCCCAATGTCTGGAAAATCGATCATGCTCACCCGCTTACCCGCCTGTTGTGCCGTTTCCGCCATGTAGGCGGTCGTCTGGCGATCCTCTTCATGGTTCCAATCGCTGGCAAAGTGGATGCATGACTCCGGCACGGTCCGCCAGTGTCCGACTAAAGCCTCATGCAAGGAATTGAGCTGATCGAGTTGAGGAAAGCAGTCTTCCTTCCAAGTCCATTGAACCAGAGCGGTTTCCAGCAACGAAGTTGGCGTATCAGCATTGTATTCTAACAATTTAGGTGGACCATCACCATTCCACGCCAGATCAAACCGCCCATACAGCGCCGCATCACCTCTGCGCCACGACTCCACGATCAAACTAGCTAATGGCGCGGAAATACCCATTCGCCCAAACCAGTCGCGCTCAATGATTTGCTCACAAGCTTCCATGCACAGTGCATGCAGCTCGTTGGCAGCATCCTCCATCACCTCTGCCGCCTGAAGAGATAATTGCAAGTATTGTCCTTCTGCCCAGTAGCGTTGCCCCGCCACGGTGTGCCAGAGCAAACCTTGCTCTTCGACGCGCTGCTGCCAGTTCAATCGCGGCTCACAGCGACGCAGTTCCAAAAAATGCCGCGCTGTCATGACGAACTCGAGGAACGCGAACTTGAACCAAAAGCTCCCCGAATCGTCGCACCCGCGGAGTTGGGTCGCGAGATGCCAGAAGTGCCAGCTGTCTTGTTAGACAAATGATCATAGCTGGGATGCGACACCGCACTCGAACTCGCTCGTCCCACTCCAGCTCCAGAATTAAAGCCCGCAGGCGATGACGCACGGCGATTTATCTCTTCGCGCGAAGCCGACATTTGCTGCTGCATGAACGAACCGCGTTGGGACAAGATCCCCGGCTGCATCGGCGTGTATTGATGGCGATTGCCACTCAACACCATGTAAGTGAGTAACGCATCGGACCAACCAAAGTGTCCTCCAAAAAAACCATTGTGATGCATGCCCATTGGCGGCGAAGCAGACCCAGAACTCGATGCCGTGCCATTTGCTGACACCGGTTGCTCCACCAATAATTTTTCTAATGCCGCAAGAGTTTCCACATTCGGTGTCGTCGGCTCAACCGCCTCCGCTCCGCGCTCATCGCGCCATTCACCATCCACATACCACTTGCCCTCTTTCTCCTCCTGATAAGCATGCGGAAAGAACCGATGCGCATTGGCATGATAATAACCCAATTTTTCCAAATAAAAATTATTCTCAATCTTACCCGACTCAAACACGGCCTTTCGCTGATCAAAAGCCGCGAGAGCTTTGAGTTTTTCACTTTCTTCTTTTGATAACTCCGGTTGGGTCACAGCCGATGGCGCTTGATCCTCCGCAGGAGGATCCGCCATCACTCGCTTGACATTCGAGTCACAACTCACCAGCGACAGCGCGAGCATCGTGGTGGACCAGCGCAAAATCCCTGTGGATGATAAATGGGGCTTCATTAAGCTCATTTCATACCGCACTGACGTGATCGCAACAAGTGGAAAATCGGTGACAAAATGGAACACGCCCGCGCTGTTCGACCATTTCAACAATAGGAACACCAAGCAAAAACCCAGCAGTCGCCTGTGTGCAACAGCTGGGTTGATCATGGTAGGTTTGATGATGCCCTTATTGCGCGAGAATTTGTCTCAACACATAAGGCAAAATGCCACCCGCGCGGTAGTAATCAATCTCCACCGGCGTGTCTAATCGCACCAACACCGGGATGTTCAACACCTGCCCATCTGCCAAAGTCACCAGTAACGTGGCCTGGCTCTGCGGCTTGAGATCATTGGATAAACCAATGAGACTAAAAGTAGCGTCTGTGAGATCTTTGATCCGATCGTAATCCTCTTTGTTGACAAAGTTACACGGCAGCACACCCATGCCCACCAAGTTACTGCGGTGAATGCGCTCAAATGACTTCGTAATCACCGCCTTCACCCCCAACAAACTCGTGCCCTTCGCCGCCCAATCGCGACTCGATCCCATGCCATAATCCTCGCCCCCCAGCACCACCAAAGGCACACCGCGCGCCGCATAGGTCTCCGCCGCGTCGTGGATCGACACCACCTGACCATCGCATAACGTGATTCCACCTTCAGTTCCTGGCACCATGCGATTCTTAATGCGCACATTTGCAAAAGTGCCACGGGTCATGACGCGATCATTGCCACGTCTCGACCCATAAGAATTAAAGTCCGCAAACGTCACCCCATTCTCATCCAAGTAGCGTCCCGCAGGGCTGTCCTTCTTGATGGCTCCCGCCGGTGAAATGTGATCCGTCGTCACACTGTCACCAAAGATGCCCAGTGCCTTCGCCTCCACAATGTCAACCAAATCACGCGGCTCTGGACGATATCCATCGAAAAACGGTGGCTCTTGAATGTATGTCGATTTCTCATCCCAATCATACACCAAACCCTCGCTGCCTTGAACCTCATTCCACTTCGGATTTTGGTCAGCAAAACCGGTGTAAAGACGCTGAAACACATCGGGTTTGAGCGAGGCGCGCATCGCTTCCGCCACCTCGGCATTCGTCGGCCAAATGTCAGCCAAATAAACAGCACGACCCTCCGAAGTATGCGCCAAGGGCTCACTCGACAAATCAATGTCCACCGTCCCAGCAATCGCATATGCCACCACCAACGGCGGCGACATCAGGAAATTGGCTTTGATCGATTGATGCACCCGCGCCTCAAAATTGCGATTTCCAGACAACACAGACGCGGCCACGATGTCCTCGCGCTTCACCACGTCCTCAATGCCCTTATCCAACGGACCCGAATTCCCGATGCAAGTCGTGCAACCATAGCCAACGGTCTGGAACCCAAGGGTATCCAACTCGGTTTGCAAACCGGTTTTTTCCAGATAATCCGTTACCACACGCGAACCAGGACCAAGCGAGGTTTTCACCGAGGGCTTCACTTTCAGACCCAAAGCATTGGCTTTCTTCGCCAACAAACCCGCCGCCAGCATCACACTCGGATTCGAAGTATTAGTGCAGCTCGTGATTGCCGCAATCAGCACGGAACCATGCTGAATTTCATCTATGACGCCATCCTTGCTGTCCACCACCACTTCCACCGGCGTAACCGCGCCTGACTTGGCATAGCCATCGGGCGCAGCTGCCGTCAATAGATTCTGCCACTTTGACTTCAAGGCATCGACATCAATGCGATCCTGCGGACGTTTAGGTCCCGCCACGCCCGGCTTCACCGCCGCCAAGTCCAGGTCCACCACCTGCGAGTATTCTAACGCATCGCGCTGCGCGGGAATGCCCCACAAACCTTGAGCTTTATAATAGTTCTCGACGGTCTGACACAAAACCTCGGCACGACCCGTTCCCCGCAAATAATCGACCGTCACCTCATCGATGCCGAAGAATCCCATGGTCGCCCCATACTCCGGAGCCATGTTGGCGATCGTCGCACGATCCGGCAAACTCAGTGCTCCAGCGCCAGGTCCGTAAAATTCGACGAACTTACCCACCACCTTGGTCTGGCGCAGCAATTCCGTCACCCGCAGCACCAAATCTGTCGCAGTCACCCCGGCCGCTAGCTCACCGGTCAAGTAAACCCCCACCACCTCAGGCACGAGGAATGTCACTGGCTGACCCAACATCCCTGCCTCTGCCTCAATTCCACCCACACCCCAGCCCACAACGCCGAGACCATTGATCATGGTGGTGTGCGAATCCGTCCCCACCAAGGTGTCAGGATAATACACACCCTCCTTCTCCAACACGCAGCTAGCCAAATATTCAAGATTCACCTGATGCACAATCCCAATGCCAGGAGGCACCACCTTGAACGTATCAAAAGCCTGCTCGCCCCACTTAAGGAACTCATAACGCTCGCGGTTGCGGTGAAATTCAAGATCCAAGTTGCGTGCCAATGAATCTGACTTACCAGCAAAATCCACTTGCACAGAATGATCCACCACCAAGTCCACTGGCACCAATGGTTCGATTTTTTTTACCTCCTGCCCCATCCGCGCCACCGCCGAACGCATCGCCGCCAAATCCACCAACAAAGGCACACCGGTAAAATCCTGCAACACAATCCGCGCGACAACAAAGGGAATCTCATAATCCCCCGGCGCCTTCGCATCATACTGCGCCAAGTTTGCCACGTCTTTTTCGGTGACCTTCAAGCCATCGCAATGGCGCAAAAGAGACTCCAAAACAATGCGGATCGAAATAGGTAGGCGCGAGATGCGTGAGAACCCCTGCTCAGCCAACGCAGGCAACGAGTAAAATTTTCCTTCCGTTCCAGCGCCCGTAGTAAATGTGCGAAGTGTGTTCATTTTTTTGTTTATGCCTGCAAAACGCGATAATCGAATGGCAACGTCAAGCGTGCCGCGTCGTCAACATATGAAAATCAGACGCCTTGGCAAGCAAGGAGCACGCCAACTTCGAAAAACGCGCCATGATTCACGTCTTCCCCCAGCTCGACGTCAACTCCCTGTTCCCGCCACCAACCTGAAACTAACGCTTTTTGCTTTTAGCGGCTCTCGCCGGTGCTTTGGGCGCCGAATAACCACCAGGGCGCTCCAGCGCCCAACGCATCAACATTTCGGCATCTGACCAGACTTGCGGCGTGGTCGATTTCAACACCACCACGACCACCGAACGCCCCTCCAGCTCACCCGTCGCCACCAGGCAACGTCCCGCGGCATTGGTCGTGCCAGTTTTCATGCCATTGCAATAAGGCAGAGCCTTGAGAATGCGATTGGTGTTCTCTAGTGTGATCACACGTCCATTTTCGTATCGAAACTCGGTGCTCTTCTGCCGAGTGATCGCTCGGATCAGCGGCGAACGATAGGCTTGACGCGCTGCAATCGCCATGTCTCGTGCGGTGGAATACTGCTGAGCATCCGGCAAGCCATTCGGATTGCGGAAATGACTTTGCTGCATGCCCAATTGCTCCGCGCGCGCATTCATCCGATCCGAAAATGCTTCCACCGAGCCCGCCACATCGCGAGCCAGCGCGCGCGCGACGTCATTGGCGCTCTTCACCAGCAGGACATTTAGCAACTCGCGGCGCGTATAAGTTTCACCGGGCTTGATGTCCAGACGCGTTGGTTCGCAATTCACGTCCACCGGCTGAATTGTCACCACGTGTTCCAAATCACCTGCTTCAATCGTGCACAGCGCCGTCATGATTTTTTGGGTGGACGCGACTTGACGCCGTTGATCCGCGTTTTTTGCAAAAATCACACGCCCGCTCTGCAAATCCACGACAGCTGCGGACTCAGCCGCAATTTTCGGTGGCGGCACCGCGGGCACAACCGACGCGGGCAGGGATGAGGAATTTGCTTGTGTGACGGGCGGCGTGGACATGCTTTCCCCCGCAACCTGGGCTTGCAGACACGCATCGCCGATGGCCACCCAGCACGCCATAAAGACCACTACTAGGCGCAGCGCAGCACCACATCTCACACGCATCACCGCCGGCCAAAACAACAAAGAACCCTGCATGTGCCCATCACTACGAAAAACCGGTGGCCGATCAAGTGCGAAAAACACAGAATACAGCCAAGCCCGGACAAGCTGAAGACGAATTCACGATCAATCGCGCCACAGCAATTCCTGCGCCTCGCCCCAGAGTTGTTCAATCGCATAATATTCGCGCAGCTCCTGATGCATGATGTGAACCATGACATCGATGTAATCCAACACCACCCAGCGACTATCGGCCTTGCCCTCTGACAAAGGCGGCCGCACGCCATGCCATTCCTCCACATGCCCCGCGACATCCCGCAAAATCGCCCGCAAGTGAGGCATGGATGACCCCGAACAGACCACCACGTAATCGGTGATCGAGGACTTACCCGTCACATCCCAGACGCGAATCTCCTCCGCCTGCATCTCATCAGCTGCCCGCGCGCAAGCCTTTGCTAATTCCATCCCACTGACCCCCGCTCTTCGTTCGATTTCACTCATTTGTTGCAAAAACCACGATACGCATGGGCGTTAAGAATTGCAATAGGATAGTGACCACGCCACCACCAGCCGCTGGCTAGCGGGCGCGTCGAGACCGAATCTGGTCACCAGCCAGCCCACAAGATTTGCTGCGATCCGAAAAAAAATCAAAAAACTCCTGCTTTTTGCTTGTCACAACGGCATCATGTCCTATTCTCCCCACCCCATGCCAGGACCATCAGGCACATCTAAAACAAGAAAAGCCGTCGCCAAGCGTTTTAAAATCACCGGCACGGGCAAAGTTCTACGTCGCAAACAAGGCAAGCGCCACATTCTTCAAAAGAAGAGTTCGAAGCGCAAGCGCGCCCTCGGTCGCGTTGGTCTGGTTTCCGATGCCGACATCAAAAATGTCAAAGAGAACCTGCCCTTTGGTTGATATTACTACGTGAAGCGCCACGCCGCGCCCCTGCCCGCGATTCGGGCAGCCTCCGATCAGCCTGCTTCCTCGGAAGCAAGGTCAGGCGAGACTGAAGGAGGATTGGAAAAAACTGCCGACCAACACCCATAACATACCATGTCAAGATCCACTAACTCACCCGCCAGCCGCAAGCGCCGCAAGCGGACTTTGTTGCGTGCGAAAGGTTTCCGCGGTTTCCGCTCGAAACTCTTCCGCTACGCGAAAGACGCTGTGCGCAAGGCTCAAACTTACGAATACCGCGACCGCAAGAAGCGCAAGGGGCAATTCCGCCGCTTGTGGATTGCTCGGATCAGCGCTGCCGTGCGCAACGAAGGTTTGACTTACTCGCGCTTCATTGAGGGCTTGAAAGCCGCACAAATCGAAACCGATCGCAAGATTCTCGCCGATTTGGCTGTGACTGACCCAGCGACGTTCAGCGCGATCGTCGCCCAAGTCAAGCAAGCCCTGATCGATAAGCCCGCGAAGGCAGAATCAGCGGCGTGATTGAAGCTGCGAATTCTCATTCGCGGATCGAAATCCACTCCCATTTCCTCACCGCTTCGGTCGTCATGCCGAAGCGGTTTTTTTTGCAAGGAGCGAAGACTGATACCATGCCATCCCCACGATCTGCGCTTGCGCTTTGCGGGTGATGCCGCATGTTGTGGCCATGAATTTATTGATCTGTGGACAAGGTTATCTCGGACACGCGATTGCAACGGCAGCAAGACAGCGTGGTTGGTCAGTCGCTGCCACATCATTGTCCGGTCAAGCTGGCACTCTTTGCTGTGACATCGGAGTGCTGTCCGCTGTCGCCCGGTTGGCAGAATCAGGTTTACACCCTGATGCCATCATTCATTGCGCCAGCAGCGGACGTGGTGGGATTGATGCTTACGAGCACGTTTATGTGCGAGGTGTGCAAAATCTCTGCGAGGTTTTTCCCGGCATTCCCCTGCTTTATACCTCCAGTTCCTCGGTTTACCATCAGACCGATGGCAGCGTGGTCGATGAGAACTCCCCGACTCTGCCCGATCGGGAAACCGGCAAACGACTACTGCAAGCCGAGGAACACTGTCTCGCCGCAGGTGGCATTGTTTGTCGCCTCTCTGGCATTTATGGCCCAGCACGCTCCGTGCTGATCAAACAATTTATACTCGGCCAATCGATCATTGAGGAACAAGGCCAACGCTGGATCAACCAAATCCACCGCGATGATGCCGCTGAGGGCATCCTGCACCTACTGGCTCACTCCGACACCGCGGGTGGTGAGCGATGGAACCTCAGCGACTCCCAACCTTGCTCGCAGTTGCAACTTTACCAAGGTCTTTCGCAATACTTCCTGCGTGCACTGCCGCCGTCCGGCCCTCGTGATCTGAATCGCAAGCGAGGATGGACTCACAAGCAAGTGAGCAATCAAAAACTACGCGATTTTGGCTGGCAACCCCGCTACGCAAGCTTCTTGAACGCTTTGCCGGACATCGCCGCCACCATTGCACTCGATGAGCCCACCGTTACATAGCCTGTTAGTGATCGCCAGCGCGCGCCACAAGTTGAGCCCACAACAAAGCCGCTCACGGACAACCCGTGAGCGGCTAAGGTCATGCTCGGTCAGAAAAAGCAAATCAATACTTCACGCTGCAACCATAGGGCTCGGTCTTGGCCGTGGACACCGGCTTACCAGCAAGAATTTCATCCAAAGCCTGCGCCACGTGATTAGTCGAGCTGGCGATATCGGCCGCGTCAGTTGACTTTTTAGAATCGATGGCTCCGTTATAAACCAAGGTGCCATTCGCATCGATCACAAACATATGAGGAGTGGTTTTTGCGCCATAAGTCTTACCCAACACTCCTAATTCATCCACCACCAGATGTGTCGCCTTTGAACCCTGTTCTTCGGCTTTCTTCACGTATGCGGCTGGCTCCAAGTAAGAACCGCTCGCCTTGGACCCTGAATTGACGGTCACCCAAACAACATTTTTTGCCGTGTAGGTTTCCTGTAATTTCTGCATGTTTTTGGAGGAATAATGCTTCACAACGAAGGGGCAACCGAAGTTGTTCCACTCCAGCACCACCACTTTGCCCTTTAATTCAGAGAGGGAAACCTTGCCACCTTTGGCATCCTTGACGGAAAAATCTGGCGCCGGTTTGCCGACATCGGCGGCATCCGCAGTGATGGTGATGGCCACGGCACTCACCATGGCTGCAAAGAGATGTTTAGCTTTCATGTTCATTTGGGATTTGTCAGTTTGATTGATTGCCACTTAAGGATCAGTGAGCGGGTAAAAGATGCACGCATTCGCCAGCCACGCCAATGAGAAAACATCATGATTTTTCTACTACTTCTGCAATCGTGCCGCTCGCCCTTCACGCGGCACAATCCACAGCTCTACCGTCGGCGGGCGCTGGTTCATGTATTCGGAGCGATCCACCACGGCGCGCCAGCCTTGTTCGTGACGTTGCAAACGCAGAGGTTGCAGGGGGCTGATCCAGTTTTCTGTCGCAGCAAACAACTCGGCGTCCTGCCATGATCGTTCGGCCGCATTGGGAATATCGATGGTGATTTTGCCATCCTGCTCCTGCCAGTTCCACGCTACCTCGCGCAGCAACTCGGCGCTCGCCGCCGTGGCACGCGCGATGTCCCTGGCTTCCGGGCCGGGCTGGATGGAACCTTGACGCAATTCAAGCTTCAGCTCCGCCTTGCCGGGCACGCAGCTCTTTTCATTACAGGCAAGCCATTTGACCATCCCTTGCAGCGTGACCTGCTTGGCCGTTTCACCTGCCGGAACGTGAAGCGTCACAAGAATCCAGATTTCGCCCTCATACCCATAACTCACAAGCTGATCCTGACGTCGATGGGGCACGGGAAACATTGGTTCATCGGCGCTCCAGCCGGCAGGCAGTTGCCAAGAAATTTCCGTTTTGATGCCTGTTTCACCCGGATTGATCCAGTAGCCGTGCCAGCCCGGCTCGTAGTTCATGCGCACGGCAGCTTGCACCGTCGCGCCCGGCTGAAATGTGGAACTTGCCGCCACCAGTTGCGTCGTGGCGTGTCCCGGGGCAGCGGTGTCGGCCATCAATAGCGGAGTAGCAGTCATCAAAGCGGTGCAAACGACAAATTTCATGATCACAAACTAGCATGGCTGCGAAGCTTGACACGTCCTTTTTTCGCTCCATGCGCAACGAATCACCCACAATCGCCCATGAATTACTCAAAAAAATAGCTGCAACACTGGGCAATTCTGTTACCTTAGTCACCCGATGTTGATGGAATGTTACCTCGTCTTGGTTGCGCAGATTTCGGTGCCACAGATTGCGGTTCCGCAATGGAATGCCGTGGCGCTGGTGCTGCTGGGTTTATTGTTTGTGTGGTTCAAGGTCGATTTGCTAGGCACTTTGTTGAACTTGCAAGCTTTTGCGGCGACGCGCCCCCCAGATCTATTGGGTGAATGGGACGATGCCTCCTACGCCAAAGCCCGGGCCTACCATTTGGCGCATGCTCGTTTCGACATTGCGACCGATGCATTGCAATTGGTGATGTTGATCGCCTTTTGGATGATGGGTGGTTTCCAATGGCTACAAACCACGGCGCAATCGGTGTTTCCTCAGCACGTCATCGCTCAAGGATTAGTGGTGATAGCGCTCTGGTGTGGCGCGCAAATGCTCATCGATGTGCCTTTCAGTGCCTACCGCACCTTTCGCATCGAGCAAGTGTTTGGTTTCAATCAGAGCAGTGTGGGTCTATTCATCGGCGATCTCGTAAAAAATCTCTCACTCAGTCTCGCGCTCGGCCTGCCCTTAGCGGCGTTGGTTCTGTGGCTATTTCAGCATCTCGATCACGCTTGGCTGTGGGCTTGGGTGACGTTTTCGCTTTTCCAGTTGCTGATGATGTGGCTCGCCCCCGCGCTGATTTTGCCCTTGTTTAATCGCTTTGAACCCATGCCGGATGGTCAGTTAAAACAAGCAATCGCCGCGCTGGCGCAACGTTGCGATTTTCCACTGCACGGGCTTTTCGTCATGGATGGCTCAAAGCGCTCAACCAAAGCAAACGCCTTTTTCACCGGATGGGGCAAAAATAAAAAAATCGCACTCTATGACACCCTGATCCAACAACACAGCGAGCCTGAGCTGCTCGCGATTCTCGCTCACGAGATTGGTCATTTTCGCTGCAAGCACATTGTTCAACGTCTGGGAGTGGCCTTGGTGCAGTCACTGGCGCTGTGCTATCTTCTGGGACTCGCCACGCATGCCGAAGGTGACTTCGCGCGGCAGTTGTTCGCCGCGTTTGGAGTGGCATCGATCACACCGGCGATGGGATTGGTGCTGTTCATGGTGATGATCGCCCCCCTGTCGCGCGTGCTGGGTTTGCTGTCAAACGCATGGTCACGTCGTCATGAATTTGAGGCAGACGCCTACGCGGCGCAAGTCACTGGACGCCCGCAAGACTTGATTGCCGCGCTGAGCAAGCTGTCGCACGATCACTTGGCGCACCCAACCCCACATGTCTTTCACACCGCACTGCATGCCTCGCACCCACCGGTCGCGGCTCGCGTTGCGGCTCTGCGACGCCTGACGATTGGTGCTGCTCATCGCGAAACACCGTCACCATGAGCCCAATTCTCGTTCGCATCGCCCCGCCATTTTTCTCCCAAATCGCCGAATTGGGTCGATGTTTGGGGTGGAAGATCAGGCGGCAATTAGCCGGCGATTGGCTATTGATCGATGGCGCGGCCGCGCCGCTCTGCGCCAGACAGCACCCGCTCAGCGCCCTGCTGCGCTGGCATTTGCCGCTGCAACACCTGTGGCCGTGCCAACCCTTAGCGATGCCGTCATTGATTGAGAAAACAGCTCAAGCGCTGGCACAGAAATTCGGCAGTTTGCCCATGCAAACAGCATTGGTCGGCTCCTTGCAAGGGGGCACGGCGCAAAGCCCATACCGTCCGCTCACGATGCGCCTGCGTGGACGCTTGCTGCAAGTGCTCGATCTTCCCGCCATCGATGCCGAATCGCTGAACCCGCAGCTGCCCTGCCTCTACGTCTTGATCGGAAACGAAGGTGTTTTTGCTGGTTGCACCACTCCACTCAACGCCAACGGCTTTTATCCCGGCGGCACGAAGCACATCCGCCAAGCCAACGGAATCAGCCGCGCAGGCGCTAAAGTTGCCAGCGCGTTGCATCAACTTGCCCTGTTTCAAGCGCCACCGCAGCCGGGTTCCCATTGGTTAGAACTCGGAGCCAGCCCAGGCGGCATGACCTCGGAACTATTGCAACGTCGCTACCGCGTGACGGCGATCGATCGCGCACCGCTGGATCCGCGTCTGAGTCACAACCCGCTGCTGCGCGCCGTTTGCGCCGATGCTGTGGCGTTTCGCCCCGCGCCGGGTGAGCGGTTCGATGCGTTGCTTTGCGACATGAACGGTGAACCCGCGAGTGCCATGCGCACCGTGCTCGCGCAATGCCAAGCCCTGGCCCCTACGTCACCGGTGATTTTCACGCACAAATTGCCACACGCCACCCAACTGGCGGAGGTGCAAGCAAGTCTTGAACGCGGCATCGAACTCGTCGGTTCTGAGCTGAAGCAGCTGACCACCACGCATCTGAGCTACAATCGCCATGAGCTGACACAGATTTTTTGCAAAGCGTGACATGCCCCGCCTTCGCTGCAATTTGTGCATTTACGAATGCTTTTCCCACTGCTAGCCTCGCACGTCGCTGGATGATGCACTTGACCAGCGAATCACTTGTTCAAAAATCCATGAAACCCAGCAACATCGAATCCCATCTCAGCGAAGACCGCCTATTCCCACCGAGTGCGGATTTTAGTTCCCAGGCGCGCATTTCTTCTCTGGCGCAGTATCGAAAACTGCACAAGCAATCGATCGAAAAACCCGAGATTTTCTGGGCACGTGAAGCTGAAGAGTTGCTGTGGCAGCAGCCTTGGACCGAGGTGTTGCAATGGAAAGCCCCGCACGCCAAGTGGTTTGTGGGCGGCAAGCTCAATGTGGCGGAGAACTGCGTCGATCGCCACGCGCAGAGTTCGCGTCGCAATAAAGCAGCGATTATATTCGAGGGAGAACCGGGCGATCAACGCGTGATCACTTATGGTGAGCTGCATCGCTTGGTTTGCCGTTGCGCTAATTTGTTGCAAGCACAGGGAGTGAAGGCCAAGGATCGCGTGCTCATTTACATGCCCATGATTCCAGAAGCCGCGATTGCGATGCTTGCCTGTGCTCGCATCGGAGCGGTGCATTCCGTGGTGTTCGGTGGTTTTTCAGCTGATTCCATCGTCGATCGCATTGAGGACTCGGGCGCAAGCACCGTGATCACCGCCGATGGTGGATGGCGCCGCGGCAAGGTCATTCCGTTGAAAGAAAACGTGGATGCGGCCTTGGAGAAAATGGAGGGGGTGCGTCGCGTGATTGTCTATCAGCGCTGTGGCAATCCGGTGAACATGAAACCAGGGCGTGATCTTTGGTGGCACGAGGCCGAGGCGGGTCTTTCCTCGCATCACAAGGCGAAGGGTTTCGATGCCGAGCACCCGTTGTTCATTCTCTACACTTCTGGCTCCACCGGGAAACCCAAGGGCATCTTGCACACCAGCGGCGGATACCTCACCGGCACGGCCACGTCATTTAAGTATGTTTTCGATATTCGTGACGAGGACGTTTATTGGTGCACTGCGGATGTGGGATGGATCACCGGGCACTCTTACATCGTCTATGGACCCTTGGCGAACGGAGCTACCCAGGTGATGTATGAAGGTGCGCCGAATCAGCCCGATTTCGGACGTTTCTGGAGCATCATCGAACGTCACGGCGTGAGCATTTTCTACACCGCCCCCACCGCCATTCGCGCGTTCATCAAGGCAGGAAACCACTTTCCCGAGTCCCATGATCTCAGCAGTTTGCGTCTGCTCGGCAGCGTGGGCGAGCCAATCAACCCCGAAGCTTGGATGTGGTATCACGAAAAAATCGGGGGTTCGCGCTGCCCCATCGTGGACACTTGGTGGCAGACCGAAACCGGTGCGATCATGATCTCGCCGCTGCCGGGCTGCACAGTAACCAAGCCCGGAACCGCAACGTTGCCATTCTTCGGTGTGGACGCAGCGATTCTCGACGAGAGCGGCAAGGAATGCAAAGCCAACGAGGGCGGCAAGTTGGTGATTCGCAAGCCATGGCCCTCCATGGCGCGAGGAATTTTCGGCGACAAGTCACGCTTTCAAAAAACATATTGGTCGGACTACCCAGGCATTTACACCGCTGGTGATGGCGCGCGACGCGACGCGGACGGCAATTTTTGGATCGTGGGTCGCATCGATGACGTGCTCAATGTTTCCGGCCACCGTCTTGGAACAGCAGAGGTGGAAAGCTCCCTGGTGGCTCATGCGGCGGTGGCCGAAGCCGCCGTTGTGGGTCGTCCCGATGAAATCAAGGGCCAAGGCGTGGTGGCGTTTGTGACGCTCAAGGAGAACGCAACGGCGAGCGATGCTCTTCACAACGAATTGCGCGATCACGTTGGCAAGAGCATTGGCGCCATTGCCAAACCAGACGCGATTTACTTTGCCCCGGCACTGCCAAAAACACGCTCTGGCAAAATCATGCGGCGACTCTTGAAGGAGCTTGTGACCTCCGGTGACATCACTGGTAACACAACAACACTTGACGACATGAGCGTAATAGAGCATTTAAGGGCGTCGATGCATCGCTAAGTTTCCTTCCTCAACGCCATGACACCCACCAGCTACTTTGTCGCTCTTCTTGCTAAGTCTTTCGGTATTTCACGTCGCAACAAACGCATGGCAGATGCGTCATCTGAAATGGGGTTATTGCGTGAAGCTGAGCACCAACTTGGTGTTTACATTTGGGAGAGAGCGGAGGAAGTGGACGAGTTATCAGTGGAGTATTGGAATCTGAGAAAGCTGGTTAAGGAGCACGACGCCTTGGCGACACGTCTAAACGAGCTGAACGAAAAGGTCGCTGATGCGCATTTTCAGCGGGCGGAGATTCTCAAGCGCATCACACCCGAGCAGGTAGCGTTAGAAAACGAGCGGGCGGAATTCTTGCGTGTGCTCGAGAACATGGCTTACGAGCGCGACAACATCATTCGGCGTGCGAAGGAAATCAGGCGCATTCACGACGGCATGCTGACCAAGGTCGAAGTTCTACAACGGGACGACACCAAGAAGGATCAAATCCCAGAAGTGCAGGCCATGATCGAGAACATCAAGCAAGAGTTTCGCGAGCTTAAAGCGCGACGCCAACAAATGGCGATCGATTTGGAGGAAGGCGACCGCAAACTGGATCAGATCGACCATGAGCTTGATCGGATGCGCCAAGCACGTCGCGATGAAGCTTCCGTTATTTTTGCCACGATCAGTGAGGTGAACCGCGAGCTATCCCAACTACGCGCTGACATTGGTGTTCTCGCCACGCAGATTCACCAATTGCAAAGCGAAATTGGCCGCTATGTCTCGCGCTACGCCAAACGCAATCCGGCCTGCGCGCAGATCATTCGTGAGCAACGAACGCTGGTTGAGGTGATGCGCATGCTGCGGATGTCGATCGCCATGAACCACAAATTGGCTGACTTCAAGTGATCGCCCACGAGTGACAGACTGTCAGTTATTGGATAGCGGGACGTCCATCAATCCCGCCCTGAGGACAGGTTGCTCATCTCAGTTTTGCCCACTTTAGCCTCCCTTCACGCCACTAGCGCCATAGCCAATGCTGGCCCAGGGTGATGATCCAAGGCAACGTCAATAGACTCACGGTGGTCGTTGCGACGATGACTTGAGCCGCAATACCCGGGCGTCCGCCATACAAGCTAGCCAACAACAGCGGCGACATTGCCGCCGGCATCGCCGCTTGAACCACCAACACCTGTTGCAACGGAAGAGCCAGAGGCAAAAACTTAGCCAAGCACAACAGCACCAGCGGCAAGCACAGCAACCGCACCACACAACTTCCGATCACCATGCGTGGAGACAAGCGCTCGATGCGGATCATGTCCCACATCATTGCTCCTGTGAGAGTGATCGCCAACGGAAACGCTCCTGCTCCTAACATTTTCATCGACTCCCGCACTGGCCCCGTCACATGCTGATCCCACCCAAAAGCCACCAGACACAGCCCCAAGACCACCGATAGTGCGGGGCCGTTGATCAACTTGCGCCACGGCACTTTGCTGTCTGAGGAAATCCACATCACACCTAGAGTCCAGATCGAAAGCTCCACCCCCAAATTGTGAACCATCAGCACCGAAACCGCCGCCGCTCCCCAAAGTGCCTGCACCATGGGAATCGCTGTGTAACCAAAGTTCTGAATCGCCACTGCAAACGCAAAGGTTCGCAAGCCCTTACCGCGCTCCAGACGCAGTAATCGCGCGGCCAAGATGCCCACCAGCAAACCCAATGGCATCTCCACAAAACCGATGCCAAAACTCCAGCCCACAACATCGCCCTGACGCAAGGCTTCGCTGCCGAGAATTTTATCCAGAATGAAACACGGATACATGACATGAAACACCACATGCATCACCGGTTGATCATGCTCCGAACGCGCGACATTCAGCCACCGCATGATCGCTCCTAAGACAATCAATAAATACACCGGCAATACCGCCATCAGGATCGGACCAGGAGTGAACACTCACTCACCTTGTGCCTTCTGCACGGATCAAGCAAGCACGGTATCCATTTTTCGTGAGCTGGCTGGAATGATCGCGCTCCACTAAAAATAATGTCGCTTCATCTCATCGCGATGAGCTGATGATTTCGTGCATCCAGCTCACGGTCTGGTGAAAAAAACGCCGACGAACGGCAATACTAACCTCGACCCTGTAATCGGCGCTCCAGTTCCCGCGCCGAGATTTCGGTCATGGTCGGACGCCCATCCGCCGCACAATAGGGAAGATTGCAGTTGAATAACTCTTCGAGCAACTGCGGCGTGCCAGCGATGGATGCCAATTGCTGTTGCGAAGCGCGTTTGGCCAGGACACGGGCCAAGCGATCCTGTGCCAAGCGTGCACCAACCTGCATGCCTTGCACCAAGTCATCGATGACTTCTCGCAAAAAAACCAAGGGCTGTTGCGCCGCTAAATGAGGTGGAAAAGAGTTCACCTGCAATGTGTTGCCGCCAAATTCTCGCAGCTCGATCCCCATCGCCAGAAAGTCGTCGCGTTGCCGCCATACTAAGTCGCGTTCACGAGGCTCCAATTCCAGCAACAATGGCATCAGCAAGCCTTGGCCTGGACAAACCTGTGCCGCATTCTGCATCAACTGTTCGTAAACAATGCGTTCACGCGCCGCGCGAGGATCCAAAACCACCAAACCATCCACGCTTTCCAACAAAACCCATCGACCGAGCAACACATCAACAACCCGAAAAGCCGCTGCGCCGCGACGTGTTTCCATCGCGACTTTTTCCCAGCTCTCCGGTTTGCCAACCGAAACAGAAACCGGTTCATCCACCGTCTGTGCTCGATCAGCCGTCACCTGTGCCTCATCGTCTTGAGCCTCCGTCGCTTTGCCAGAAGGCAAGCTTAACTGTTGCATGGGCACATTCCACATGCGTGGCCTCACAGACTCCGCGACAGGTTGCTGCTGTGGCGGATGCAACAGAGCTTGACGTCTTGCCAGGGCTTTCTCGACCGCCGATGCGATGAGATCGTGCAGTTCTAATGGGCGGTGCAACCTCACCTCGCGCTTAGCAGGATGCACATTCACATCCACCCAACGCGGATTCATCTCAATCCATAACCAAGCAGCCGGATTCAAGCCCTCCACCAACCCACCCCGAAACCCCGATACCAAACCGCGTGCGATCACGCCATCTTCGACCGGACGTCCGTTGAGCAAAACACACTGATGCTTGCGCCCCTTCCGCGCGTGCTGCGATGGCAACAAAAAACCCTCCACAGCGCAGTCTTTCTGCTCCATGCGCGGCACCTCGATCAATTCATCAGCTGTTTCCCGACCCAACAACTGCCGGAGACGATCTCCCTTGCGGGTGACTGCTGGCCAATCAAAAATCTCGCGTTCATCGCGACGCAAGCGAAACCGACACTGCGGAGCTGCCAAGGCATGAACACGCAGCACTTGTTCAATGTGAGCGGATTCCGTGCTTTCCGCTTTCAAAAACTTACGTCGCGCCGGAACATTGTAAAACAACTGTTTCACCTCCACCATCGTTCCCGGAGCCGCACCAGCATCGCGTTCATCCATCAAACGCCCGCCCTCCACCAACAACTCGCGTCCACAAATCTGATTTCGCTGAATTGTCACCAAGCGCAAGTGTGACACACTCGCGATGCTTGGCAACGCTTCACCCCGAAACCCCAGAGTCGAGATGGCGTTCAAATCACTGCTGTGTCGCAACTTACTCGTGGCATGTCGTTCCAGGCATCGCCGGGCATCAGTGGGATCCATGCCATGACCATCGTCGGTGATGCGCATCAGCGCGACACCACCGTTTTCAATTTCGACCAATACATCCCGCGCGCCAGCATCGAGACTATTCTCAATTAATTCCTTCACCACGCTTGCGGGGCGTTCCACCACCTCCCCCGCTGCTACCTGACTAGCGAGCGTCTCAGACATCACATGAATGATCGACATCACCGCAAATTAGGCACAAATCTACAGCACACCAAGTGCTATTTTACCCTTTCGCCCCCGCATCGACGAACCAGCAAGGACAAAAAAAGTCGCGTGATGCCATCATCACGCGACCCTTAAAAAGACCCAGTTCGGCCGTCAAGCCGGTGCCCCACTTCAATTTGGAATTTCGTTCAAGGTGTAATATCCCTGATTATGCCAGAGTTCGTCACCTTTTTCCGATTTAACGCCATTGATGATCAACTGGTGAACATTGCCACGCACTCGACCGTCAACTTTCAGCTTGACCTTGAGTTTATCGGGCGAAACCACAGCCGAAACCACCTGGGGTTTGGATTGATCGACCTCGGGACTGCCGTAGCTTGACTGCAAAATATAAGTCCAAGAGTTCATGTCGTAACTGCTAGGATTCCCCGCTGCTACCGCATCAACTGGAGCTGTGAAGCTCAAATCAAAACCGTCTTTTGTCGCACTCATGGTCAGCACTTCAAACGGTGTTTTGCCTGTCCACTTGACACGCTCGAAGTTAAAAGTCTTCGAGCCACGCGACGCCCAACCGCGATTCGATCCCCCCGTGAAAATCACACCTCCAGCATCCAAACGCATGGGAATCAAGCCGCACTCAAAACCCTCAAGAAATTGAAAAACAGCTCCCTGATACAAGCCATTCACTTTTTCTAGGCAAATGCGCTGAATTTGCGAATGACATTGCTCAGCCACATACACCTGATTCTTCCACGGCCCAAATTTCCCCGCAGTCGTGTCTGCCACAATCGCAGTCGGCGACTGTCCTACACGACCGTGTGGAATCACAACCGCCGGTGGAATAAAGTCCGGAAACTTCAATCGCTCGGTCAGCACCCGTGAGCCGCTTTGAGGCTCAGGAGGTGCGGGCAAATTCGCCAGCGTGTGATACTTATTGCCAGTGGGATTGCCCTGAAACGAACCAGGCTTCAACCATTTCAGCGAAGATGAACCATTCCACAAACCTTGATTGTCCGTGTAAAAAAGGTCGCCATCAGCATTGTAGCCCATGCCACCTGGGGACCGAATTCCGGAGATCGAAGGCGTCATCTTGCCAGACGGATCAATCTTCACACACCAACCACGCCAATCTGATGCTGCATTCGCCGATCCGGTCAGGCACAAATTAACCCAAACATTGCCGTCACGATCAGGATCAGATCCAAAAGCATACTCGTGGTAATCACCATTGATGCCCCAACCCGAGCAGACAGTCTCAAAACGGTCTGCCACGCCATCGCCGTCTTCATCCTTCAAACGCGACAACTCGGGGCGCTGTGTCAGCCACAGCCACCCATCTTTCCAAAACATGCCCAGAGGCTCGTGCAGCCCCTCGGCGAAACGTTTCCATTTCACTTGGCTCAAATCTTTTGCATATGCGCCTTCGCAAATCCAGACCTCCCCCCGTCGCGTCGCCACCGCCACCTTCTGATTCGGCAATAACGCGATCGAACTCAACTCCAACACTTCGCCTTTCGGCAAGGGAATCTCCTCACGCAGGTAAAAATCCGACTGTTGCGGGGCCGCTGTGGCCAAGCTCACCAAACTCAATAATAAAAATACACGCATGATTTTACGAAAAAAAGATTCAAATTACTTCCAAATATAGCGCACTTGCACCTTGCCAGTTGGCAAATCAAGCACTACCGCACCGTTGATGTAACGGAATTTCGCCCCTTCGACTTTCATAGTCACAGAGCCCGATGAACATTCGGTTGCAGAAGTTTGCTGAATGTTGTCTTGCTTCAACAGCAACGAACTATAGGCCGTCTTGCCGTTTGACGCAGTTTTCAAATTGAGTGTTCGAACGACGGTTGGCTGATCGCCAGCCAAAGCCACATAAGCATCCGTGAGGGAAGCCTGATCCAAATCCACCGCAAATGTCGGATTGCCTTTGGCATCCAATCGATAACCGCGGAAACGAACCGCCACTGCGGTCTTCTCAGGCCACTGATTCGATGCTTCCGACTGCGCAGCATAGACCATTTGCTTCGTCGTAGCCAACAAATCACTGCCCGCTGGTGGCTCATAACCCACGCCACGATCGGTCCAGTGGTGACCAGCATCGATGAAATCACCCTTCCAAAACAACTCAGGCGCTAGGTTATCAGCCGAATAAGCTAGATTGACGCCCTCCGGAAAACCCACACCTATGCCACGCGCGGTCGTGCCCTGGATGAAATTTCTATAAATCACCGCGCGACCGTTTTTAGGTTGCAACATGATCTCCGGCCAACCTTTGTTCGCCGCTTGCGAACGCAACGATGTCAACCAGAACATTTTTTTGTCCGACAAACGCTGCATTGAAATCGAGATTCCATCCTCACCGGTTTGCTCAAAATACTCAACTCGGATTTTTTGAATCCCTTGGGTCAATTTGATCTTTTTCTTCTGAATCCGCCCCATCGGTCCAATTCCCTTGATCTCCGTGAGTAAGCGTCCGTTCACATACAGGCGTGCACCGTCGTCGGAATCCAATTTGAACTCGTGTTCACCCATTTCCGTTTCCAACTCCCCTTCCCATGCCATGGCAAATTGATCCTTACCAGCGTAGGCACCCAGATCAATCAAGCCTTTGGGTTCTTCTTCCACCGCATCTGGTTTCAGGCTCTTGATGTTTGGCATTTCATTCCACGATCCTTTGTAATAATATGAGATCAGATGATTCAGCACGGGTTTGACGTTTTCCAGAGGGTGCAATTTCAGCAATTCCGCTGCTGTCCAATGCTCGGTGCGATTGCCCAAACTCGCGCGCACTGCCTTCACTTGATCAGTGGTAACAGCGCTGTCTTTGTTGCCCCAAGACGAACGCACATGCGTCAAAATCGCTGCAATTTGATCATCCGTCATCGCCGCGCCTTGCGGAGGCATCTCTAAATTGTAAGTCTTGCCGTTGACTTCCACCGGTCCGTTCAAACCCAGCAACACGATTTTAATCGCACGCGCCGGATCGCCCACCGCCCATGGGGAACCAGCAAGCGGTGGAAATTGCCCCCCCGCTGCCCCTTTGCCATCCGCACCATGACACGCTGAGCAGTATAAGCCAAACAACTGTCCACCATCCTGCCCCATCAAAGGCAGCGTGAGCAACGACATAAGACACAATCGAAATGACATAACAAATGATAGTTAAGGCCATACGCGTGACCTGCACAACTTCTTACAGCGTCAACCGTGAATAAAAAACGACTGCACGATCTCAACCTTGCATGATTGCCTCGATCATGCGCACAGCCTCTCGATTGGTTAAAACATCGTGCACCCGATGCACCACCACCCCTGCAAGCCGCGCTTGGGCGGTCACCGCCACTGTGGGCCAGTCGCGCAGCGCCATGGACTGGTCACCCAAGGACTGTCCAATCACCGATTTGCGTGATACGCCAAGCACCAATGGCCTGCCCCACTGAGCAAATTCGCCGAGGCGTCGCAGCAGAGCTAAATTGTGCTCTAGGGTTTTACCAAAACCAATGCCAGGATCGAACGCCATGCAGTCATTCGCGATGCCCAACTCCATCAACTCCCGCCGACGTTC
Source organism: uncultured Verrucomicrobiales bacterium (assembly GCA_964599325.1). GTDB lineage: Bacteria > Verrucomicrobiota > Verrucomicrobiia > Verrucomicrobiales > Akkermansiaceae > UBA956. The sequence continues at coordinate 73,044 of CAZREM010000013.1, forward strand.
AGAAAAAAAACTTTTCACCTCTTCCACCACATCAGAATAACTCGGCGCGATTTGCATGGTTTGTGGCGTTCCGCGCATGTGCATGACCACCACCCCACAACCCGACTGGGCACACAGTCGAGGCATTTCTGCATCAAAACGCAGCCCGCTGACATCATTGACAATGTCCACGCCAGACGCCAATGCCGCGGCAGCAACTTCTGCCTTGGTCGTGTCCACAGAAATCAAGCCGTTCCATCGTGACCGCAGAGCGCGGATGACCGGAAGCACCCTTGCCGCCTCCTCAGCAGCGGCGACAACAGCGGCACCCGGACGCGTCGACTCCCCCCCTATGTCCAGGATCTCGGCTCCTTGCTCCACCAAACGAAAGGCATGCCGCACCGCCGCATCGAGCGAAAAGTGCTGCCCCCCGTCGGAGAAAGAATCAGGCGTGACATTGACAATGCCCATGATCATGCCCTGCCGCGACAAGTCCACTTCGCGACCGCGACACCTCCAAATCATACCGAGCCTCCTTGTTTTGACCTCAATACCCCCTTGTTTGCCAGCAACACATCACCGATCACCCCACACAAAATCACCACACCAATCACCGCAAATTCCATGTTTTGCTGAGAGGGAAAAATCAGCACGATGATGTTGCGCAACACCTGCAACAAAGCCGTTCCAATCAACACCCCAAAAATAGCACCTTGCCCACCACGCAAGCTGCAACCGCCCAAAACAGCAGCAGCAATCGCATAAAGCTCGTAAAAATTGCCAAAATCCGAGGGTTGGGCTGAATTGACATCCATGATGAACAACAAACCCGCTAAGCCCGCGAGCACCGAACAGATCACATACGCGGCGATCGTGATTTTTCGAGTGGCAATCCCGCTGTAGCGCGCTGCTTCCTCATTATTGCCAAGCGCAAGCAAATGCTGACCCCAGACGCTGTAATTCAAAAACAGCGCGGCAATGCCAGCAATCGCCAACAAGAGAACAAAAGGCATCGGAACCGGAAATTGTCGGGCTGACACCCCCAACCACGCCACCAGCCCCAAGATCGGCAATCCCAGCACCAGCAATCGTCGCCACCTGAGGCCTGATCGCCACTGCCAGATCAACCACCCAACCACAAGCGCGGCCAGCACAATCAACAAATCGCCGAGAGAGACTTGTCCGGTCGCTAAAAAACGCATTTCGCGAAATTGATTCCCAAAGCCCTGTGACTGATCCTTGACCAAACCACGCATCACTCCCCGATAAATCAACAAGCCACAAAGGGTCACAATGAACGCTTGCAACCGCACTCGAGCGATCAAAAAACCATGCCAAAATCCAATCGCCACCACCACCGCTGTCACAGTCAGCAAGCCCAGCGGCGCGGAAAACTGACATTTCACCAACAACCACGGCAAACCGCACCCCACCAGACACACCACCGAACCAATCGATAGATCAATGCCGCCAGTCATGATCACAAACGCCACGCCCACTGCTAAAATGCCATAAAGCCCGATCCGCATGATCAAGTTTTCCAGATTCACCGGACTCAAAAACGCCTCATTCAACATGGCAGCCGCCACACAAACCACGGCAAAAACCGCGATGATTCCCCACATTTTTTTCATGATTCTCTATTCACTGAAGTTCCCGTTGCCAAAGCCATGATCGATTCTTGGCTCAATTCCGCGCGCAGCAACATCCCTGTCACTCGCCCCTCGTGCATGACGATCACACGATCAGCGATGCCCATGATTTCCTCGATATCAGAAGACGCAAACAACACACACTTGCCCTCTGCCACAAAACGATTCATGAGTTCATAGATTTCGCGCTTCGCACCGATGTCCACGCCGCGTGTTGGTTCATCAAGGAGCAATATCTGCGGCTCGCACGCCAAGGCCTTAGCGATGACAATTTTCTGCTGGTTACCGCCAGACAACAGACGTGTCGACTGCTGTGCTGAAGCGGCCTTGATGCTCAATGCGGATTGATAATCCTGCCACTTAGCCAATTCAAGCGAGCGCCGACGCCACACACCTGCGAACGCACTTTGGTCAAGTGTCGTCAAATTGACATTTTCGCAAACGGAAAAATTCAGAACGAGCCCAAGCTCCTTGCGATCCTCAGGCACCAGCGCAACCCCTGCCTGCATCGCATCCGCTGGTGATGGCGGTGCATACGGTCGCCCCGCCAACTCCATTCGCCCCGCTTCAGCGCGATCCACCCCCGCAATCACCCGCAACAACTCTGTCCTTCCTGCTCCCACCAATCCGGCGATTCCGACGATCTCACCCCGATTGACAACAAGACCCACTTCTTGGTTTGGATGCGCTTTCGTTCGCAACGCTGCGACCCGCAATAACTCATCACCCCTCACTACCACTTGCCGACGCACGAAATGCTCGCTGAGCTGCCGTCCGACCATCAACCGCACCATGGCCTGATGCGTCACTTCATCGCGCTTCAGCTCTCCAACAGTCTGACCATCGCGCAAAACGCAAACACGATCCGCCACGGCTGAGATCTCATGGAGTCGATGCGAGATGTAAATCACACTCACTCCATCCGCACTCAATCGTCGAATCAATGCCAACAGACGCTCCGTCTCGCCGTGCGATAAACTCGCAGTCGGTTCGTCCATGATCAGCACCCGCGCTTGCGTCGCTAATGCCTTGGCGATCTCAATCAATTGTCTCTTCCCCGGCGACAAGCCCGCAACCGCAACGTCGCTGGCTAATCCAAATCCCAATCGATCCAGCCAAAGCTGTGCCTCACGGCGCATGCGCTGCCGTTGCAAAAAACCCCATCGACGAGGCTCGCGACCCAGAAAAACATTCGAAGCCGCATCCAGATTGTCCGCAAGCATCAGCTCCTGGTGAATCAAAACAATGCCGCGTGACATCGCCTCATGCGTCGATGCAAAAGCACAGGCGTTGCCATCCACCATCAACTCGCCAGCGTCAGCCGTCTGCACCCCCGCGAGTATTTTCATCAACGTGCTTTTTCCGGCCCCGTTTTCACCCAGCACCGCGAGCACTTCTCCCCGCCGCAGATGCATGTTTACCCCACTCAGAGCCGACACGCCGGCAAACGACTTCTTGATCCCAATCGCTTGCAGCAACGGGGCATCGCAATCGGGCTTACTCGCAGATGTGGCTGGGTTCGGCATGTGCAAAAGCACAGCAGCACTAGCAGAATCGCGCATGAGCTCAAGCATGGATTCACAAAAAGCATCACAACGTCAACCTTTGACGAAAGCCCACAACAAATAAAGTGACGCCAAATCGATCTCGATCTGACGTCACTTGGTCTAGAGTAACTCGCGCTTACATCCGGTAAGACGCTTTGGCGTTGGGTGGGGTCTATCAGGCTTGTCTCACGTTCGGACGTAAGGCGAGAGTGGCTTGCCGTGCACGAGCAGTTGTCTCGAGCAGCTCCGTTTTTTGAATCGGCTTAGAAATGAAATCAAAGGCTCCAGACTTGATCGCCGCAGCGCCATCGCGAGGATGATCCGTTCCAGACGCCACCACGACCTGCGTGTAAGGCGCAATCGCCTTGATTTTGGGCAAGGTTTCGATTCCGGAAAGCCCAGGCATGTAGAGATCCAAGAGCACCACATCATAGTTCACAGACAACTTCGCCAGCGCCTCCTCGCCACTCTGAGCTTCAGAAACCTCCCAGCCCTCGGTCTCGAGCAACCGAGCGCAGACCGAACGCACAATGCGATCATCATCAGCAATCAAAATCTTCCCGCCCTTCGCGCTCGTTGCCACCGTTTCACCCGTTGTCAGCGTTTGGTGCAACGGCACAATTTTATCAACCGCATCACGATTCACCATGTCAATCCGATCAATCACCGGCAAGGCATGTTGCTGTGTGTAATGACGATTCGTGATCAGTTCCGACAACAGGCCAATCATGAACAATGCAGGCGCCACACCGGCAGAAACCAAGCCCGCCGTCAGCAAACCCGATTGAAATGCCGCAGGCCAACCGGGAATGAACGATACCAGGCCCAGAAAGGCACCCACCAACAAGAACAATAATCCCAATCCGCCCATCAGGTGAAGTGGCCGCTCGCGGTAATTCTTGATGAAATATACCGTCCACATGTCCATGAAGCCCCGCAAAAAGCGCTTCACCCCATACTTACTGACACCAAACTGGCGCGCATGGTGCAACACTGAAATCTCCGCCGTGCGATAGCCCTCAATGCTGGCCAAAGACGGCACCATGCGGTGCATTTCACCATACATCGGCAAATCTTTCACAACTTCGCGACGATAGCATTTGAACCCGCAATTGTGATCGTGCAATTTCACCCCATTGACGCGACTCAACATCGCATTGAACACACGACTCGGCAACACCTTGTGCCAAGGGTCATGCCGCTTCTGCTTCCAACCACTGACAATGTCGTAACCCTCATTGATCTTCGCAATAAAGCGCGGAATCTCCGCCGGATCATCCTGCAAATCCGCATCCAACGTGAAAACCAAATCTCCAGAAACCTCCGCGTAACCAGCTGCAAGACCGGCAGCCTTGCCCTGATTGCGACGAAACCGGATCGCCCGCACATTCTCAGGATTCTCACGTGCCAATTTGGTGATCACATTCCAGCTACCATCGTCACTGCCATCGTCAACGAACAAAATGTCCCAAGTGCTCGCATGCTCATTGGCCTGCTCAGCAATGCGTGTGAACAATTCCTCCAAAGTCGCTTCTTCGTCTTTGAGCGGAATGATGAATGAAATGCTCGGTTTAAGAGCTGGCGTCGATTCGGTTCCATTTTTCATAGCGTGAATAGCGTTTTTTTACGCTGTTCGCTTTATCGCAAAATATTGAACGGATGTAAAGGGAAAGTTGCAATACTTTTAAGAAAAATAGAATTATTTTTATTAAATTAAATTAGACAAAATCCTGCAAAGCTAAGCGATCGGATGACACCGCAGAATCAAGACTTCATCACAATTTCACACCGCAATTGAGATGAACAAATTTAATTTTGTTATGTTTTCTTTCAATTGAATTGACTTTCGTGTTATTTTTTTGTGATCTAGTGCAATGAAGCTGCTGCAAAGTTTATGGTTGGGTGAAGCTGGATGGCGGGATGTGTCTGGAGATCTTTCAGCGAAAGACGCGCAACTCTTGCTAGTGTTTGGTTTGCGTCAACATTTGGAGCAGCTGACCAGCATCGATGTGATTCGCGAACGCTACCCGCTCGCGGATCTGGTTTTTGCTTCGACATCAGGAAACATGCTCGGCCAAAGCGTGGAAGACACCGGTCTGGTTTGCACGGCGGTTCAAATGGAAAAATCGCGCATTCGCTGTGCTTCGGAGTCATTGACGGAGGACAATGACTTTGACCAACTCTGCGGGTCCTTGGTAGAGAAATTGAGCGCCGCTGATTTGCGACATGTTTTTTTACTGTCCGATGGCAGTCGCATCAATGGCTCCAAGCTCAGCGAAAACTTCAATCGCCTGTTGCCTAGTCATGTGACTCTTAGTGGTGGACTGGCGGGTGACGGAACCGATTTCATCAAGACCTTGGTGGGACTGAACGCAGTGCCTGAATCTGGTGTTGTCGTGGCGATTGGCTTTTACGGGGCTGAACTCCAGCTTCATTTTGGCAGCGAGGGGGGGTGGGCAAGCTTTGGTCCGGAGCGTTTGGTCACTCGATCCGAGGACAATGTGCTGTATGAGCTCGACGGCCAAGTGGCGCTCACGCTTTACAAAACCTATCTTGGGGCGCAGGCTAGCACATTGCCTGCCGGAGCACTGCGCTTCCCGCTTTTTGTCAAAACACCCACCGAGGCGAGTCCAGTGGTGCGCACGATTTTGAGTATTGATGAGGAGACCGGTTCCATGACCTTTGCAGGAGATATCCCCTTGAACTCACAAGTGCGCTTCATGCATGCGAGTTACGAAGACCTAATCGACGGCGCTCAAACTGCTGCAACCAGCGCTAACAAAGGCAGTGCAAGGCTAGCGCTGTGCGTCAGTTGCGTGGGCCGACGCATTGTTCTCGGTCAGCGAACCGAAGAAGAACTGGAAGAGGTGCAAAATGTGCTGGGGCAGGAAACGATGCTTGCCGGCTTTTATTCATATGGCGAACTGGCTCCGACAGGACACGCAAACTCCAGCCAATTGCACAATCAAACGATGACGATTACGAGCATTTCTGAGTCATAACATGAAATATCATTCCTTATTGAATCGGCAGTTGCGTCGATTTTTTGGTTCTGTCGAAGCGGTGCCGGCAGACCTCATGCCATTCATCCATGCTGTCAATGAGGGATACAACCAGTTTGATAAAGATCGCAAATTGTCAGATCATGTCTTGGAAACCAGCTCGATGGAGCTGACGGAGAGCAATCGGCAACTCCGACAGCAGAATCAGCGCAATCAAGAAATTCTCGATTATTTGCGCAACACCGTGACTCTGCTGCATTCAGCGGAAAATCACCCATCCGGAGAGCAGGATTTGCTGGGATTGGCGCAGGATATCGAGCAATTGGTGCAGCGCAGACACGAAACGGAATTGGCCTTACGGGAAGCGAAAGAAAGCGCTGATTCTGCGAATCGTGCCAAAAGTGATTTCCTCGCCAACATGAGTCACGAGATTCGCACACCTCTAAACGCAGTGGTGGGCATGACCAGTATTCTATTGGACTCCAATCTGAACGCTGAGCAGCAGGATTATGTGGAAACGATTCGCCACAGCAGCGACGCCTTGCTCGACATCATCAATGACATTCTCGACTTCTCCAAAATCGAGGCTGGAAAAATGGAAATCGAGCTGATTCCCTGCGATCTGCGTTCTTGTGTGGAGCAAGTGGTGGATATGTTTTCGAGTCGTGCTGTGGAGAGCAATCTCGACCTCGGCATGTATGTGCAGCCGCAAGTGCCGCATTGGGTGGCAACGGATCCGACGCGACTGCGACAGGTGCTCGTCAATCTCGTTGGCAATGCACTGAAATTCACCGAAAAAGGTGGTGTGGGCATTTTTGTGCAGGGCATTCCCCGCGAAAACAAATGGGAAATTCGATTTTCAATCGAGGACACGGGCATTGGCATTCCACAAAACCGTGTCAACCAGCTGTTTCAAGCATTCAGTCAAGTCGATGCCTCAACCACCCGCAAGTATGGTGGCACGGGCTTGGGCTTAGCGATCACTTCCCGCTTGGTCGCCCTGCTTGGTGGCACCATTGAGGTGCAAAGCGTGTTAGGCAAGGGCTCGACCTTCAGCTTTAGCATTGTGGTTGAGGAATCTGCCGCGGCTGATCTGCCATTGCCACGCGTCATTGATCTTTCATCCCAAGCAGGAACGGAAGTGTTGGTGGTGGATGACATTGCGATCAACCGACGCATTTTGCAAAAACAATTGAACAGCTGGGGGTTCAAGGTGACACTGACCGATGGTCCGCTGGAAGCACTGGAAAAAATCAAAACTGGGCACCGCTACGGGCTGATTTTATTGGACTTCAATATGCCGGTCATGAACGGCGCTGAGCTAGCATTGGAAATGACAAAAATTCTCACCACCCTGCCTCCCACCATTCTTCTTAGCTCGCGTGGCAAACAAACAGACCAAGCCGGCCCGCTGATCCTTCGCCGACTCACCAAACCAGTCAAGCCCACTGAGTTGCGATTGGTGATCGGAGAATTGTTAAGCCTGCCGGATCCCAAGCTGAATGACCACAACGAGCGCATCAAGGCCGCCCCGCGACACGATCATTTGTTTGCTCAGCGTTATCCGCTGCGCATTTTGGTGGCTGAAGATGTGGCGGTCAATCGCAAGGTGATCGAACTCTACCTCAAGCGACTTGGCTATCGAGCCGATCTCGTTGCGGATGGACAAGAAGCTCTCGATTCCCTGAGCGTGAATTCATATGATCTCATCCTGATGGATTTGCAAATGCCGGTGTTAGACGGACTTTCCGCGACCCGCCTGATCCGAAAAAACCCACTGTGGCAGCAACGTCCCTACATGGTCGCTCTCACGGCGAATGTTTTAATCGAGCAACAGGCGGAAGCGATTGATGCCGGAATGCAAGATTATCTCTGTAAGCCCTTGCGCGCGGAGGCACTTGCCGATGCCTTATCTCGTGCCTATGAGGTGCTACATGAGCAAGCCGACACCGCGGAGATCAACGTCAGCGAACGGTCGAAATCCTCCAACATTCGCTGCATTTGAACCACATGGATCACGCTCCGTGGATGGTTCCATGAGGAATTATCGTTGTTCATCGTTTCCGGCTTTGCATCCCGAGACAAATTTCCCAAACTCACAGCATGAGCGGACGTTTCGCAGCCATTTGGATCAGTGTTGCCTTATGCTGGATCGTCATTGGCTGTTCGCCAATGACACCGATTGATGAATCATTGCCCACGACCAACCAGCGCTACACCACGCAGCGTCAATGGCTTCGAGATCTGCCGCTCAAGCGTGATCTCGTGCGCAATGGCACTCACGGTCGCAAAGTCCTGCGCCCGATGCAGCCACGCTTCATCACCATTCACAGCACACAGAATTCCAGCGCCGATGCTTGGAAGCATTCTCAAGCGCTAAAAAATGGTGCATTGCGCGCGCCCAAACGCAAGGGTGGCAACCGCATCGGCTACCTGATTTGGCATTTCACCGTGGATGATCATGTCGCGATCCAACACATGCCGACCTACGAACAAGGCGAGCATGCTGATTTCGACGGACCGGGCAATCGCTTGAGCATCGGCATTGAAATGTGCGAGCAACGCGGCAGTGATCTGAAAGCGACGATTGAACGCACCGCGAAGTTGACCGCTCAATTGATGCGCCAGCACAACATCCCCTTGCGCAATGTGGTGCCGCATTACCATTGGCCGCGCAAAGGCTGCCACCCCGAGCACAAAAATTGCCCGCATTTTTTACTCGATCGCGGGCGCCCCGGTCGCCGCTGGCAATTATTCTTGAGCAAGGTTTCGTTTTACTACAAATCCTGCCCCAGCATTCCATGAGCCACGGCAGTCCGAACAATCGCCAGCAACATCTCGATCCTTCAGTCCACTACGTGTGCGATCGCTGCACCGCCTGCTGTCGCTGGCCGGGCGATGTGCGATTAGAGGAAGACGAAATTCCGCACATTGCTGAGTTTCTCGGCATGTCGATCGAAGCCTTCATCGCCACCCACACACGGTTGCGAACCAATCGGCAGGGGTTGTCGTTATTGGAAAAAGACAATCACGAGTGCCAAATGCTGGAGGGCAACAACTGCCGCATTCATCAGGTCAAGCCCAGTCAGTGTCGCGGCTTTCCCAATAAATGGAATTTTCCTGGCTGGCGCCAGATTTGTCACGCGCGCCCGATTCCCATCGCTCAAGCGCTAGCACAAGGCCATGTTGTTCTCGCCGACATCAGTGACCAGCCAACCTAGCCCTTCACCATTCGCTCAAAGCAAGTGCCCCATGCGCTCACGCTTGGTTTGCAAGTAAACACGATTGTGCTCATTTTCCTCTGGCCGAATGGGCAATTGCTCGACAATTGATAACCCATAGCCGGAGAGACCAACGACCTTTTTCGGGTTATTGGTGAGCAACCGGATCGATCGCACACCCAAATCCGCTAAAATCTGTGCACCCATGCCGTAATCGCGCAAATCGGCCGCGAAGCCCAATTTTTCGTTAGCTTCAATCGTATCAAGCCCCTGCTCCTGCAACTTATATGCATGGATTTTTGCCGCCAAGCCAATGCCACGGCCTTCTTGACGCAAGTAGAGCAGCACCCCCCCCTCGTCGGCAATGTGACTCATCGCCGCATTCAGTTGCGCCCCACAATCGCATCGTTGGGAATGGAACACATCTCCGGTTAAACATTCCGAGTGAACTCGCACGAGAACGGGTTGCGAGGGTTCAATAATGCCTCTGACCAATGCGAGATGATGCGAGCCATCCGTCGCCACACGGTAGAGATGACACGCAAACATGCCATAATCTGTGGGCAAATCGATCACCTGCTCGCATTGCACCAATTTTTCCGAATGACGACGGTATTCGATGAGCTGCTCAATCGTGCAAGCCTTGAGTTGATGGCGGCGCTGATACTCGCCTAATTCACCCACGCGCGCCATGGTGCCATCATCATTGACAATTTCGCAAATGACCCCCGCAGGGCTAAATCCAGCCAATCGCGCTAAGTCAACGGCCGCTTCCGTGTGGCCCGCCCGCCGCAGGGCGCCACCCGGCATGGACTGGAGAGGAAACACATGCCCCGGTTGCACAAAAGCCGCAGCGACAACGGAAGAGTCAGCCAACAAGCGAATCGTCAGCGCGCGATCCGCGGAGGAAATGCCCGTGGTGATGCCCTGTGCCGCATCGACACTCACCGTGAACGCGGTGCGCTGCGCCTCGCGATTGCGCTGCGTCATGGGTGGCAAATCTAACTGCTGAGCCCGCTCCGGCGTGATCGGGGCACAAATGAGTCCACGACCATGCATGGCCATGAACGTCACCATGTCTGGGGTGCACAACTGCGCCGCACCAATCAGGTCCGCCTCATTTTCCCGATTGGGATCATCGGCCACAATCACCAATCGTCCAGCTGCGATTTCTGCAATGATCTCATCAATTGGACTAAACGTGAGCGGTGAAACAGCGACCATACCTGACTTAAATGAAGCGCAATCAATCGCAATAGCAACCACAAACTGGAGACCAGGCAATTGATCAGCGCTCAGCACCCGTCCCAAGCCCTCGCTGCTCCGCTGCTTTGGCGGCCGCCGCCGCACGCGCTGCCTCTTGCTGCGCCTGACGTTCCGCCATTTGCTGCTGACGCGCCTGCTCCTGTTGCTCGCGCTGCGCCTCCATTTGCTCGCGCCGTTGCTGCTCCAAGGCTTGACGCCGTTCTTGCTCAGCGGCAGCGCGCGCTTCCGCCGCCGCACGCGCTGCCTCTTGCTGCGCCTGACGTTCCGCCATCTGCTGCTGACGCGCTTGCTCCTGTTGCT
>CAZREM010000014.1:0-81117 GCA_964599325.1 uncultured Verrucomicrobiales bacterium
GTGGTTATCCCAAACAGCGTTACGTCTATTGGGATTTCGGCATTTTACGGCTGCACTAGCTTAACAAGCATAGATATTCCCAACAGCGTCACGTATATTGGGGATAATGCATTTAGAGGCTGCAGCAGCTTGACGAGTCTCACAATACCAGAGCAATTCATAGGTGAATTGGCGAATATCGGAATCACTGGTCAAATAGGTTATACAACATTGATCAACGGCGTTGCCAATAATCTCAGTGCGAACAACGATTTCATCTCCGATTTTACCAACGCCGTGCGCACGCGCACTGGAAATTATGGGCTGGCAACGAAGGCGGACCTCGCGGTTGCGACTTCTGTATTCGCGACTAAGGCGGAGCTAACGAATCAAATGGACGCATTGGCCGCGAATGCTGCCACGAACCCAGCGTTTGTCGAGGCCTTGGTGAAGAATCCCGCGTTCATGGCGGCGCTGGCTCAGCAAATTGCCAATGCTCCGAACAATCTTGGAATTTCCATGAAGCAAAACGCCTTGCTGACGTTTCCTGCGATCCCCGCAGTGACCTACGCACCGAATAAAAAAATCGCGCTGGCGGCGAAGTCGTCCGTTAATTTGCCCATCACCTACAGCAGCAGCAATCCCGAAGTCGCATCGGTGACGGGCAACACGCTCACGGTCAATCAAGCTGGCACCACCACCCTGACAGCGGCGCAGGCGGGCGATGAGACCTACAACAACATCGCCTCTGCGATCACCCTGACCATCAGCAAGATTCCGCAGACCTTGAAGTTTTCGCCCATCGCGACACAGGTTTACGCGCCGAATAAATCGATCATCCTCATCGCCAGTTCATCCGCGAAGCTGAGTCCGATCCTGTTCACCTGCGATAACCCCGCCGTGGCCACCTTGTCCGACAATGTGCTCACGCTCAAGGGAAAGGGCACGGCGCGGATCACCGCCACGCAGGCAGGCAACGTGAATCATGCCTCCGCCGCAGTGGTGCAGGTGTTGACCGTGAAGTGAAAAGCGTGCGGTGCGATCCAATCGGGCGATCGTGACAGCAGGGAAAAAACCGGCACAGATTTGGCGGCAGGTGTCGCTTGTTTCGCAGATGAGACGGATTGCACAAAGTTGGGGCAGGGCACTGGCGCTGCTGGGGATGGTGCTGTCCGCGACAGCGGCGGAGCCAGATGCCGAAAAAATGCTGGCGCAGGCGCGCTTGCTCACGGCTTTGCAGCAGGGCGATCTCAAGGGCGAGCTGCGCGGGCGCGGTGGCAATGTGCCGGTCGCGCTTTTTTTGCGTCAGGAGAACCTGCAGTTTCAATTTCTCCGCGATGGCAAGTGGCAGGTGTTTCACATGCGTTTAGCTGCGCAGCAGGCGCAGTTGTGGAGCATGGACGGCGAGCGGCAGGTGCCCTTTGCTGAATCGCGCCTCGCGGAGGCGATTGCGGACTCGGATCTCAGCTACGAGGACCTAGCGCTGCGCTTTTTCTACTGGCCGGGAGCGGTGCTGGAGGGTGCCGATGCCGTGGGCATGCACGATTGCTGGAAATTGCGACTGACCAACCCTGATCGATCCGGTGCGTATGCCTCGGTGCGGGTGTGGTTGCACCAGAAGTATGGCGCGTTCATGAAAATCGAAGGCAGCAACGCCCAGGGTCAGGTGATCAAGCGCTTTGAGGTCGATGAGGTGATGAAGCTCAAAGACGATAGCTGGACGATCAAGCAAATGAGCGTGAGCCGCATTGATCCCGCGTCGGGTAGGGTCAGCTCGCAGAGCAAGCTGGTCTTCGAGTCGCAGCGTCCGCTGAAGGTGGGTGGCCCACGGTAGTTGTGGTTTCCCTGTAAGAATTACCGCCTGCGCTGGGGTTTGAGCTGTAATTATTGCAGGGTTACGCGGGTTAAGTGAAATGAAATTTTGCTTATCAGTCGTCATGACAATTTAAAATCGTTGATGATAAGTTGTTTTTGTTTTGGCTGAGCATTTTGGCACGCGGCGCGCATGGACTCAGGTGTCTTTCATCCGCCATGAAATCCTCCTATTTCACTCCCGTTTTAATCGCCCTTGGGTTGCTGAGTGCCGCATCGGCACAGACATTGTCGCGGGACAACGTGCAATACTTCACCAATCCCAACGCCTATCCTTTGCTGACAGCAACGTTGAAAAATGAATTTGGCAGCAACAGCTCCTCGGTGATTTCCGAGAACAGTGCCTCGTATTTCCGCGTCAGCGGATCGGGTCCGGTGAATTTGGATTTCCGTTTTGTTTCGGACACGGGCTCCTATTTGTTCAACTTTGGTGTCTATAAGGTCAATGCCGCGCTAGCGGCCATCGATACCAGCACTGATGCCGGTCGCACCAGCTACGCGCAGTTGGCGTTGTCCTCGAATTTGGCGACGATGGTGTTCAACGATGCCACGCAGGATCCAGGTGCCACCGGGCGGGTAACGGTCAATAGTGGGGACGTGATTGGTTTCTTTTTGATACCGAATGGCACCTTAGCCGATTTCCGCAACAATCCGGCATCGTTCGCGGTGAATTCGATTGGCAAGCGCTGGCCGTTGTTTTCGGATGCGATGGCTAATCCAGGAGGAAAGGATCAGTTCATGAGTTTCACGGGACGCTCGGTCGTCTCCAACACGGCGGTGAATTTTTACTCATGGGAGGACTTGACCCGCGCCGCGATTCCGGGAGCGTCCACGGATAATAGCTTTCACGACATGACCGTCACCGCCTCGGGCGGTAGCTTGGTGCCACTGAATACTGTGCCTGAGCCGAGCACGGCAGTGCTGGGTGTGTTATCCGCTCTTGCGCTGGTGTTTCAGCGTCGCCGCGCATGATTCATGCGAATTTGCGAAAAAAATTTTTCCCCCCGCGTTTGTTTCCCCCCAACAGCACGTCATTGTCCCCCACAATGGCGTGTTTTTTTGTAAGAATGAGAAGAAGGCATGAGTAAGTCACCCTACATTCATGAGACCCAAGTTTCTTACTCTAGCAGCGCTGGCTGCGTCGGCCATCTCTTCCGTGATGGCTCAGGTGTCACCGCCGGTCGCTCCCAAATCTGGTGAGCACATCACGTTGATTGGCAATGGGCTCGGTGAGCGCATGTGCTATTACAACTACTTTGAGTCGCTGTTGCACTTGCGTTATCCCACTGAGGCGATCACCGTGCGCAACAATAGCAAATCAGGAGATACCGCCGGTTTTCGTCCGCATCCCGCGCGCGAATCGGCATGGGCATTTCCCGGCGCTGAGAAATTCAATGCCAAGCGCAATGATCACCACGGCAAGGGCTTTTTCCCCACACCAGATGAGTGGTTGAAGCAGCTGCAAACGGACACCGTGATCGCGTTTTTCGGTTATAATGAGTCGTTCGAAGGTCAGGCTGGGTTGAGTGATTTCAAAAATGAGCTGGATGCCTTTGTCAAATACACCCAGACGCAAAATTACAATGGCAAGGGGGCGCCGCGCCTTGTGTTGGTGTCGCCCACGGCGTATGAGGATTTATCGGACAAGAAAAACCTGCCCAATGGCGTTGCGGAAAATGCCAATCTGCGCCTGTATCGCGATGCCATGCGCGAGGTGGCTGAGCAAAATAAGGTGGGTTTTGTCGATTTGCTGACACCGACAGAGGCGATTGCCAAGTCCAAGGACACAGATTTCACCATCAACGGCTTTTCATTGTCCGACTGGGGCTACCGTCAGCTCGCTCCGATCCTCGCCGATGGGGTTTTTGGTAAGCAAGCGATTCGCTCAAAGGCAGATGCCAAGCTGGTTTATAAAGCCGTCCAAGAGAAGGACTGGATGTGGCAGCACGATTTTTACATCTTGAACGGGGTGCATGCCTATGGTCAGCGCTACAATCCCTATGGTCCGCAGAACTATCCGGATGAGATCAAGAAGACGCGAGAAATGACCGCACTGCGGGAGCAGCGCTTGCATGAAATCGTGCAGGGCAAGAGCAAGTCCTTGGATGTCGAAGACTCGAAAACACTGCCCTTGCCGCCGGTGCCAACAAACTTCAAGGCGGGGATTCAATACCTGAAAGGCGACGAGGCGATGAGCAAGTTTCAGACAGCTCCAGGGTTCAAAATTGAAATGTTTGCCAGTGAACAAGAGTTTCCGGATCTGATCAATCCCGTGCAAATGTCCTTCGACTCCAAAGGACGCTTGTGGGTTGCCACCTGTGAGAGCTACCCGCACTATTTGCCCGGCGGCAAACGTCCGAATGATAAGCTGCTGATTCTGGAAGACACCAACGGAGACGGCAAGGCCGATAAGCAAACCGTGTTTGCCGATGGCTTGCAGCTGCCGCTCGGTTTTGAGATCACGGCTGAGGGTGTTTATGTGTCCCAAGAGCCTAATTTGTGCTTGTTGGTGGATGACAATAAGGATGACAAGGCCGACCGCATGGAGCTGCTGCTGCATGGGTTTGATACGCACGACACCCACCACGCGATCCATGCATTTTCGTCGGATGCTTCTGGTGCGTTTCACATGGGAGAGGGTCGCTTCCTGCACTCGCAGGTTGAAACCCCTTACGGTCCGCAGCGCTGCAATGATGGTGGTGTCTGGCGCTTTGATCCGAAAAATTTCCGCCTTGAACGTCGGGTTCAGTGTGATTTGAATAATCCTTGGGGCATTATTTTTGATGATTGGGATCAGATGTTCATTGCTGATGCCTCGAGCGGCAACAATTGGTGGGGACTGCCTGTTTCTGCGAAAATGCCTTATGGCGTTGAAATTCCCAAGACCGAGGAGTTCGCACCCAAACGCGCCCGGCCCACGGCGGGTGGAGAGTTTATTTCATCCCGTCACTTTCCGGACGAGTATCAGGGGCGTTTTCTGTTGAATAATTGCATTGGCTTCTTGGGCACGAGCATGCATGAGATTTACGAGGATGAGTCCGGGTTCAGTGGCAAGCATGTGGGCGATTTGATCACTTGTAGTGACCCGAACGTGCGCATTGTCGATTTGGAATTTGCGCGGGACGGCTCGCTGTATCTCGTTGACTGGCACAATGCGTTGGTTGGTCACATGCAGCACAACGCGCGTGACCCGAATCGGGATAAATCTCACGGACGCATCTACCGCGTCACCTATCCGAGTCGTCCGTTGCTCAAACCTGTGAAGGTGGCGGGTGCGACGGTGAAGCAGTTGTTGGAAAATCTCAAGGAGCCGGAGTATCGTGCGCGTTACCACACGCGCCGCGAGCTGCGGACGCGCCCTCAGGCGGAGGTGCTGAGTGAGTTGAAGAAATGGGTGACGGGATTGAATCCGCAAGACCCACGTTATGAGCATCATTTGTGCGAGGCTCTGTGGGCGAGCTGGGCACAGAATAAGGTGGATGTCGATTTGTTGAAAATGTGCTTGTCTGCGAAGGCACACCAAGCGCGTGCGGCAGCAGTCACGGTGTTGCGTTACAATTACGCCACGATTCCAGGTAGCACAGAAATGCTGATGAAGGCGGCAACTGATGAGCATGGACGTGTTCGCATGGAGGCGTTTGTGGCAGCGTCGTGGTTGGACAATGCCGATGGAGCGCGGATTGCGTTGGAAGCGCTGAAGAAGCCATTGGATAAGTGGATGGGTCCGGTGTTTGAATCCATCATGAAATACACGTTGCACGATGACGTCGAGGCCTTGCAGAAGGCGGGTCAACTTCAGTTGGCGGACAATCCAAACGCCAAGGCATTTTTGTCTGGCAAGCTGAAAATGGCAGTGGCGGCGGAAACAGCTGAAACGAAAACCTATGGTCCGACACGCGAGTTGAGCGCAGAGGAGAAAGTGATTTACGAAAAAGGCCGCGAGGTGTTTCATCGTGACGCGCATTGCGCCACTTGTCACCAGCCCAATGGGCAAGGATTGCCGAACATCTACCCGCCACTGGCGCCGAGTTCGTGGACGGATGGCAATGAAGAGCGCATGATCAAGATTGCACTCAAAGGGCTGTGGGGACCGATTGAGGTGGCTGGCAAGAAGTTCGACCCCAAAAATGGCGTGCCGCCGATGCCTGGATTTGGCGGATTGCTGAACGACGAGGAAGTGGCGGCGGTGCTGAGTTACGTTCGCAATTCCTTTGACAACAAAGCCTCGTTCATCAAACCAGAAACTGTGGCGAAGGTGCGCAAGGAAACGGCAGCGCGCACCGATTACTACATGGTGGAGGACATCCTCAAGGAGCATCCACTGGAGAAATGAGGCATGCGGCTAGCCCCGCGTGACCGTTTCGATAAGAGCACAGGCATTGATGTCTGTGCTCTTGGTGTTTGTTGCTCGTGGCCCGCTTCTTCGTGTCATGGCTCGACGACAATGCGGAAGTAGCGTCGGCTGCCGATCCGGGGCACGATGTGTTGGATCTCGGTGATCGGACTCGATGGGGCAGGAAAACTGGCGATGCTGGTCCAGTCGTTGGATAAATTGTCACTCGCTTGCAGCGCATAGTTGCGACTGGGAACACTGGGCCAACGCAACAGAGCGCTATCCTTGGTCAGCATGGTGATGGTCAGAGACAGCACGGAGCTGGCATCATTTGGGAGGGTTCCAGCGAGAAACTCTTGTTGATTGTTTTGACCATCGCCATCGGGATCAGCGCTTGCCTGAGCTGGGGGTGTGTCAGTGGAGCCAAAGTGCAGCATTTGCCATTGTTGAAAAGGACTTAGTGCCAAAGTGACCACCAGTGCCACTTGTCCGCTTTGCGACACATCGATGTTACCCGCAAAACCGCTTGGCATGGAAGCGATGTTAAGCCCTAGGTTTGTTAGACTGCCGCTGTATTGGATGAGTCGGTAACGTCCGATGGCAAAACCGGACGTGGCCGTGACGGCGAGGTTCCCATCGAGAGTGAGATTGCCGTTGATCTGCAGTTGATCCGAGGCGTTGCCCAATTCCATGTTGAGCACCGCGGTGCTGCGCAGAAGGCAATTTTGTCCGAGTGTGAGTGTTCCTGCGGGACCTCCGGGGGCAAGTGTGCCGCTACAATCGACGTTGCCACCGCAGGTGCCGGTGCCCGACAGAGTGCCGGTGGTGGCGATGGTGACCGCTGTGTTTGCGAGGCTACCGGCGATGTCGAGCGTGCCGGACTGAATGTTCGTGGAGCCGGTGTAGGTATTGCTGCCAGTCAGAGTGAGTTTGCCGCTGCCGACTTTGGTGAGGGCGGTTTGGAATGATTGATTGATGATGGTTCCAGCGAAGGTGGTGTTGGTGTTTTTTGCTCCGATTTCCCATGTCAGAGTGCGCGAGGTTGAAGTGCCGCCTTGCAACACCGAACCAGCATCGCCGGACAGCGCGCCAATGGGCACGGTGACGGCGCTGGACATGGTATTTTGGTAATAGGCATAAACCTTTGTGGCAAGATTGAGTTCGGCTAGGGGCATGCCCGTGCTGTTCCACAGGCGCAAATCACCACCATCAGCATCGGTGATGACTTGGATGAGTCCCTGAAACGCCGACCAATTGCCCTTGACTTCCGTGCGCACATAGGGCGTGTAAAACTGAAACGTTCCACTGCCACTGAGACTACCCGTGAGACTGCACCGACCATCGCAGTTGAGCCGACCGTTCGCATTTGCCGGCACGACCACAGCCCAAGCGCTTGTTGCAGCGGAGGATACGTCATTGTTATCCGTCATGGTTAGACTGCCGTTATTCAACGTGACCGCACCTGATCCGAGACCCGAGACATTGGCGGCGTCCGAGGCCAGCAGAACCGTGCCACCGAGAACCTGGGTGCCACCGCTGTAGGAATTGGTGCCTCCGAGCGTGAGCTGTGCCGTGCCGATTTTTGTCAGTTGTCCTGTGCCCACAATGTTGCCACTCAGAATCAACGAGCGTGCGGAACTTGTCACATCCACCGTGAGACCACCCGCGCCGAGGGTTAGACTGCGGTTTGTGTAGGCTGAAACCGCGAGCGGACGCAAGGTCGCGTTGCTCATTTGCCACGCAGTGGCTGAACTGGAGCCCAAACCAAGCGAACCCGCGACGCCGATGTCATTGATTTCGCCGACTTCGAGAGTTCCGCTCTGCACGTTGACGGCTCCGCTGAAAGTGTGATTGCCCTGGATGGTGAGTGTGCCACTGCCGAATTTATTCAGGGATCCTGATCCCGATAGCGTTCCACTGCCGCTCCAACTGTAGTTTTTTGCCCCGTTCACGGTCATGTTGCCCACAGGTAAATTATTGATCAATGTGATCGCAGTGGGGGCGGAACTGCCATCATCGAACGAAACCGCATCGCCCGCAATGAAAACATCGCGAACGCCATTGCGGGTCCAATTGCTCTGGCTGGCGAGGTCCCAGCTGCTCGTGTTGCCTGCCCACAGTAGCGAACTAGGCGCACGTGTGGCGGCAATGGTGAGTTGAAGAGAGCCAGCATTCCATTGAAGTTGATATGGCACACCAGCAGGCAACTGGGCTAGCCACTGGGCAGAGTTTGCGCTGGTGCTGCCGGTGCAGCGCATGAGCGTGTAAGTGCCGGGCAACAGCTGTGTCTGGGTGGGGCGCACCAGCACATGACAGGTGCCACTGGCAATCAGACTGCCCTGAACGATGAGTTGATCGTGAGCGGATGAGGTGGGATCGGAGTTCGCGGCGAGATCGAGGCCGAGCACCGCGCCGTCCTCCAGCGTCAGACCACCTGCAAGGGTGAGGGTTCCGGCGCTATTCATGCCATCGCCGGGGGTGATGGCAGCGCCTTTGTGCAACGTGACCCGTTGATCGACCTGACCCACGCCACCCAAGCGGCCGCCACTGAGACCTTGTGCCGCTTGTCCACCGTAAATGCCACCGTAGGCCTCGATGCTCGATTGGGTGAAACGTCCATTCACGCGCAGCGCTCCGTCCCAGATTGTTGTTTTTCCGCTAAAATCATGTGTTCCGCTGACAGAAAGATCGCCGCCGCCCACCTTGGTGAGGTTCATGGTTCCCGTCCATTTGCCCGCTGCGCCATCGATGATGATGGACTGCGGCGCATAGAAATTGACAGCACTCGGACTCAGATTGCCAACCAAACGAACTGAGTTGCGTTGGGAGCTGAGGTCAAACAGAACAGCATCTCCGCTATTGAAGACGCTGGCGCTGTTGCCGCGTAGCCAGTTATTTGAGCTTCCGCTTTGCCAATCGCTATTGACAGTGCCTTGCCAGAGAACATCGTGTTTCATCATTGCCTCGGGGGCAGGTGGCGCCATGCCGTAGCCGAGAAAGTAATCGACATAAGATGCCTGCACGTAGCCCTTGGTGGTGGCTTGGCAGCGGTATTGCGCATTGTGCATGAGGGTAGGCAGGCGGTTAGTGGCAGGGATTTTGGTGCTGTAAACGCGCAGTGAGCTGTTGTCATTTCCCGCCAGGATGATTTCCTCGCGCCAATCACCCAGAATATCTCCCCAGAACACCGGGCGTCCGCCGTAAGCTTGATGCACCCCGCCGTTTTCGCTGTAAATGGTGTAGAGGCGATCGCTGACACCCGTGGTGGGGTTGAATTTATTAACAACTGGCGACAGCGCACCGGAGCCAGCGCCATCGATGAATTCGCGTCCGAGATCCGCATCCCACCAAAGTCCTTCGGGGGACCAAACGTTGTTGGCGTAAATTTGAGCCCCTTTTGCGTTAAAAATACCTGGCTGGGTGGAGTAGAGTTCAGCTCCGAGGTGGTTGGCATTGATGTCAATCGCGATGCCTCGTCCGACATCGACCAGTCCGGTGGCATACCATTTGCGAATCATCGCGCCGCTGGATGTGGCATCGAGATAGGTGGCGAGCATGCTGCTGTTATTCTGTTGAATCGCATATGTTTCCAATCCGGGGCGGTCGGGATCGAGATCGCCGACGTGGAAGCGATCACCGTGGGTAACGGGCATGTTGTATAGCTGTGTGCCGTTGTCATCAATCACATGGCCGATCTCGACAATTTCGTCTTTCCCATCGTGATCCACATCGGCGATGCGAATCTGGTGACCCTCTGCCCCTGGTGTGGCGGCGGTGTCCTGCGCGAAACTCCAACGCTGCGAGAGGATGCTGTTGCGGTAGTCCCAAGTCGTGAAGACTCGATAAAACTGGTTGGTATTTGCGCGATTGTAGCCATACATGAGAACGCTCGGTCGCTTGCCATCGAGATATAGAATGGCGGCTTTGTTGGTCAGTGTGCCATGCTGAGAAAATGGATTGGGCAGGGTGGCGCGGGCTTTTTCCACACCGGATGCGCCATCGATGACGGACAGAAATTGGGTTGTTTGATCGGATGCTACGATGTTGGTGACGACACTGCCCGCGGCGTTGATCACGGACACACCATTGGCGGTGCGGACGAGAACCTCTGCTTTGCCATCGCCATCCATGTCGTAAACCGTCACGTTGTCGGTGTCGCCCACGGAAATGGCAGATGAACCGGGCTCATAGGAGTATTGATTCACGCTGTTGACACCCATGCGCATGCGCCAGAGAAAGGTGCCATCCAAGCGATAGGCTTCGAGAAACTGCTCGCGGCTCGTCGTGTCCTTGGAGAGACGATCGATGACGATGTCATAGCCGCCATCGCCATCGAGGTCGCCGACCCAGCCAAATTTCACATCATAGGGGCCATTGGGTCCGGTATCCGTTCGCAGAGGGATCTGCAGGTATTGTTGAACGGGGGCGTTGGCCGCGACTGTTGCGTTCTCACTCGCTGGAAGTTCGATGCCATTCACGATGGGCTTGACGTAGTAACGATAGCTCGTGGTGCTCAGGTTGCTGGGAGTATCGAGCCAATTCGTGCTGGTGGTGATGGGCGTGGAATTGAGTTTAACCGTCGTTGTGCCGGTGACGCGATAGAGATTGAAGCTGATGGCCTCGGGGTCATTTCCAAAAAGTCGCCAACCGACATAAATTTGAGTGCTGCTGGTGCGCATGGCGAGCATGCCGCGATTCAGCGCTTCCATTTGTCGCTGCGCGTGGCATGGCTGTATCAGGCACAACGCGGCCAACACAACCAGGCAGGCAGGCGGGCGTCGCGATGAGTGGAGCAACCATGCGAGAATCGCTAGCACAGCGCCGATTCCGATTCCTCCGATGCCGAGCCAGCGTCGTTGCGCTGTCGGTTTCGGCAGTGGCGTGGGTTGATCCGACTGAGGAGCGAGAGCAGGGAAGGTGGAAGCGGAATGGGATGGGATCGTGATGGCCGCCATTTCGCGGCCTTGGGCAAGTTGAATTTGGGCAAAGGGTTCGCAATCGCGAATCAGCCCTAGCCCGCGGAGGTCAAATAATTCCAGATGGATGATGCTGAGGGGAGGCGATGATTTCAGGAAATCCGCATGAATCATCATCTCGCGTTGTGCTACCGGCTGAACTTCCCAGCTCAGAGCCACGTCGCCATTGATTTCGGCCTGAACATGCACGAGCCGCGTGGGAATGAGCGTTTGCTCACCGGCGGTCACGCGCAGCAGGGGCAGTTGTTGAGCAGCAACGTCGATTCCAGGCGTCACGTTGGATTGCTCATCCCACAGTTGCTGTGAGGCTTCTAGCAAGCAGGTGCGGATGATTTCTGGGGAAACCCGCTGTGTGACCTGCCAGGTATGATCGGTTAGTCGAATCGAACAACTGTGATCGGTTCCCACATGCGCGGAGACAGGCGCGACAGCCAGTAGGACTCCGAGTGCGCGAACGATCAGAGCAAGAAGCAGCCGGCATGGCTGTGGCATCACAGAGACGAGATTTCCTAGATAAACGTTCACTCTAAGGTGATAAAAGAAAACCAGAATAAATTCACTCCCTCAATCGGGTAAATGATCGGCTGGCTGGTTCAGGAGCCAGGTAGAAATTGCCCACCATTTTCTCATCGCAAAATCGCCGCCACTCGCTAGCATGGCGACGTGATGGCGAGCATGGTTGATTGGTTTAGGCCGGAGCTTTGGTGGTTTCTGTTGGGGCTTGTGTTGTTGATCGCGGAGTTCGCTTTGCCGGGGATCATTATCATGTTCTTTGGGCTGGGGGCGTGGATCACCGCGTTGTTGGCTTGGCTGGGTTTATTGCCGAGTTGGGCAGCACAGAACATTTGTTTTGTCATCAGCTCGCTGTTGCTGCTGTATTTTTTAAGAAAAAATCTCACCAAGGCCTTTGTCGGAAAAAGCAGTGATGAGCAAGTCGATGATGAGTTCATCGGCAAAGAAGCTCACACGCTCACCGCGATTGGTGATGCTGGGGGCAAGATCGAATTCAAAGGTGCGGAGTGGAATGCCCGCAGCACTGTTGTGATTGAAGCGCGGCAACGCGTTCGCATCGTTGAACGCCATGGGCTGACACTTCATGTCGTGCCGGATTCACACTGATTCACTGATCATTGATTTCACGTTCCAATTCTTATTCTATGAGCATTACTCCATTATTATTATCAGTTCCCACGTTACCGTTGGCAGCAGGCGGAAACGCTGGTTCGATTGTCGGCACGATCATCAGTCTTGGCTTCGTCCTGCTTTGTGTGGTGGCGTTGCTAAAAACCGCGCAAATCGTTCCACAGCGACAGGCTTATGTCGTGGAGCGTTTGGGCAAATACAGTCGAACGCTCGAGGCAGGTTTTCATATTTTGATTCCTTTCATCGATCGCATCGCTTACCGGCACTCGCTGAAGGAAGTGGCAATGGACGTCCCGCCACAAATGTGCATCACCAAGGATAACATCGCCATCGAGATTGATGGGATTTTATACATGCAGGTGTTGGATCCCAAATTAGCGTCGTATGGGATTGAGAATTACTACTATGCCGCGACCCAGTTGGCGCAAACGACACTGCGATCCGAGATCGGAAAATTGGAGCTGGATCGGACTTTTGAGGAACGCGATACGATGAACGCCTCGGTGATCACGGCCTTGGACAAGGCATCAGAACCGTGGGGACTAAAAATCACTCGCTATGAAATCGCCAACATCAAGCCTCCGCAATCGGTGCAAGATGCCTTGGAGAAACAAATGCGCGCTGAGCGTGAGCGACGTTCGCAAATTGCGCTCTCTGAGGGCACGCGTGAGGCGCAGATCAACGTCGCAGAGGGACAGAAGCAGGAGACGATTAAAAATTCCGAAGCGCAAAAGCTGAAGCAAATCAACGAGGCCGAGGGCAAAGCGCGTGAGATCGAGTTGCTGGCGACAGCGACAGCGCAGGGCATTCGTCAGATTGCCGAAGCGATCCAATCCCCCGGGGGCAAGGACGCGGTTAATTTGCGCATTGCCGAGCAGTATGTGATTCAGTTCGGCCATTTAGCGAAACAGACCAATACCATGATTTTGCCAGCAAATTTGAGTGACATCGGCGGCACGGTGGCGGCTTTGGCGAAGGTTCTCGATCAAACCAAGGCCTCAGCGCCCGCTGAGCGTGCGGTGGTGACGGGTGGCGCTGTCGGCACACCGCCGCCGTTATCGCAATGGTGAGCCGCGACCTGGATTTTTTTGGGATATTTTTTCTGCGCTGTCACATTTTTTTAACATGAATTGAAACAATTATTCGCATTTCGCGCGTTTATTATGATGAGCAGTCGTTGCTGGATGGCAACCTGTTTGATTCATGGCAACGGGGCGACTCGATCGGAAAGTTAGGTTTTTTGGTTTTTTCCTAGCTCGTCGATCGGGCCGCCCCCAGTTGTTTCAGGATGAACTGATGCTTCAGGTTGAATGTGATGCGTCAAAGTCGCGATGGTGGTGATCGGCTTGACTTCAGAGCGATTGCTGCTATGACCAGTCACCTCCACGGCGGTCGAGGGGTTGCCACTGATCATGAGCGAAGTCACATTTGTCGAAACCCCGAGTCCCTCACGATCGCTCACGTCTGGGCAGCTGGTGCGACAAGTTTTTTGGTTGGCTCTGTGGCCGCTGCTAGAAAACGCTTTGACATTTCTCGTTGGGATCACGGATCTGATGGTGTCCAGTCGCATGGCAAGCGGTGAGTCACGTGTGGCGATTCTTGATGCCATGGGCTTGGGGAGTTATGTGGGTTGGTTTTTTAATATCTTGCAAGGTGCGGTGGGCATTGGGGTCATGGCCTTGGTTTCACGTGCGGTAGGCGCGCAGGATGAACGTCTGGCGCAGCGGGGATTGGGACAGGGGTTGTGGCTAGGGTTGCTCGCAGGTTTTGGTTCCCTGCTGTTGTTGCAAGTGGGGATTCCTGTTTTGATACATCAAATGCAATTGAGTCCTGCAGCGGCCGTTCATGCGAATGATTTTTTGAGGGTTCTCGCATGGTCAGGACCTTTTAGTGGTGCGATGATGGCAATCAATGCGGCTTTGCGTGGCAGTGGCGACACGCGCACACCATTTTTGGCGATGGTGGTGGTCAATGTTGTCAACATGTTGTTGAGCTGTGCTTTTGTTTACGCGCCAGCTCCGCTTGGTGGGCATGGTGTGGCAGGGATTGCGGCGGGAACGGTGATTGGCTGGGCAGCCGGTTTGCTGACGGTGGTGCTGTGGCTGGGCCGCCGAGCGCCGCTGGGGGCGGTGGTGTTGCGCTGGAGTCGGTCGGCCTTGAGCTGGCATCGCGAAACCATGGCTCGCATTGTGCGGGTTGGCATTCCGCAGTCGTTGGAAGTCGCTGGAATGTGGTTGATTCACTTGTTTGGAGTTCACACCATTGCGCAACTGCCGATCGCGGGGGCTTTGGGCGCGCACATCATCGCGATTCGGGTCGAGTCCATGAGCTTCATGCCGGGTTTTGCCATCGCGACAGCTGCTGCGGCGTTAACGGGACAATACCTCGGGGCGAATAATCGTGCCATGGCGGTGCGGGTGGTGCGTTTTTGTTGGAAACTCAACGTCGCGATCATGTCGGGATTGGGGGTGTTTTTCGCTCTGTTTCGCGAGGGATTGGTCGATCTACTGGTCGGACACAGTCATGAGCATCAGGCCTTAGCTGCGCCGTTGCTGCTGATTTGTGCCTGCGCGCAGCCGGCGTTTGCGACGTGTATTTTGCTGAAAACCACCATGCGCGGAGCGGGCGCCACTCCCATGGTCATGCGCTGGGCGTTCTCGATCATGGTGACGTTTCGCATCGGTGTGTTGAGCTTGCTGCATGCCACCGGCACGCTCACCCTAGCGGGTGTCTGGACGGTGTTTGCCGTGGACTTGTGGGTGCAGGCGATGGTGTTTAGCGTGTTGCATTTTCGGGGCAAATGGTTGAACGCTAAGGTCTGAGCTGTCTCAGCTCGAGGGATCGGCGGCCCAGCGCGGGTGTTGCAACACTTGGGGTGGAACCAAGGTTCGCCATTGAGCTTGCTGTTTGATCCACATCTCGCGCACCTCGTAGCTGCTGTGGCGCATCACTCGTGGGTCACCAGAGAGAATTTCTCGAACGTGTCCAATTGCCAATAAATACTGGAGCAGTGATTGCTGTTGTTCGGCGACTTTTGCCTCCCGGGCTGTGATCATGCGGCCGGAACTGGGGCAAAGAGCAGGATAAACATAGAGCTGCAGGCCGTGATGCAGCATGCGCCCGAGCGATTCCAGCAAGCCACCGGGAAGTTCCTCATACCATTTTTCGTCGAACAATTCCTCGAATAAAGCGAGTCCCAGCACCATGCCGATGCGTCCCTTGGTGTGACGAGTCACATATTCGCTGAGACGGAAGAATCGCGCGTATTTGGAGACCAGCACATGCTTGCCCAGGGCTTGCAGCACATCGGCTCGTGCTAGAAAATCTTCCTTCTGCAAGGCACCCTCGCCGGTGAGCAAGTTTTTCATGGTCAGTTCCATGACCTCGATGCATCCCTGTGCTTGCTCGCCCCATTCGGTTTGGAAGGCTTGAACGCCTTGTTTGAGCATGTCGAGGTGCAGCAGGGTCACGGGATCGAAACTGCCGCGTTTGAGCAACACCGGTTTGCCGTAGAAAACATCGGCCGGTTGCTGAATGCTTCCATCCGGACCGAACAAAGCGGCGTCGGCCAGTCCCTGTTCGACCAACTCCAAGGCACAGACGCGGTCTTCGAAGCCGCTGCCTGAAAAAACCGGGCCACGACAGCGCACGACATCGATTTCCACGCGTCGGCGATCCAGCCCGTCCATCAAGCGTGGCAAGAGCCGTTCCAGGCTGCTGCGCCAGTGATACGCGGCATCGAGTAAATTCACACCAAGAACGCCCAACGCGGCCGCTTGTTCCGCATTGGTGTCGTCCAACAAGCGCACATGCAGCCAAAGGTCGTTGGCGGCCGCACGGGGTTCTGCTTGAAAGCGAATGCCCATCCATCCCTGGCACTCGGAGCCATGATCGTGGTAGCCGCGCGCTTTGACTGTATCCGCTAGAACAAAAAATGTGCTGTCAGCACCGCGCTTTTCGTCCAGCCGCTCGCACACGATGGCATACTCGTGATCGAGCATGGCTTGCAGTCGTTGCCAGGAAACGTAGCGACCACTGCGACCGTAAATTTCATCGCTGAAGGTCATGTCGTAAGCCGACATGGTCTTGGCGATCGTTCCAGCAGCGCCGCCGGCGCGAAAAAACCAATTAGCGATTTCCTGGCCCGCTCCGATTTCGGCAATCGTGCCGTAGATTGCCGCATTCAGATTGATGTCCAGTGCTTTTTCGAGTGTGGCTTTGGTCATGACGTGTCGCAGATCACGGGGTTGAGCATGGTTAATCCTGCACCGATGAGCGCAACAAATAGGCGGCAACCCATCCCTCGTCACCCAAGAGATTGCGGCACCAATGCCAGTCATGCACTTGGCGGAGTGATTCCAGTTCATCTCCACGGCGAACCGTCAGCACTGTCGGATCAAAGGTGGCAATCGCAGCGTAGCGATCCGCGCCCAAGTGTTCCAAGACATCGGTCGGAACATAGCCGCGCTCGCCCCGCACATTTTCTGCCCAGATCCAACCCGGCCACACGCGATCGACCGGACCCGCGGTCACTTCGTCGCCTGGTTCCAAGAACAACGCTCGGGTGTCTGTTTCCTCGTAATCTGCATTGGCGATGAAGCGCATGAGCCTTTCATAATCTGAGGAATCGGACCTGACAAGTCATGTTGTAGAGATTGCGGGCATGCGGCTCAAAAAAATGATGCGTTGCGCGATGAAGCAGATTTTGTTCTATTCATCACAATCGTCGTATGATAGTTATGTGAAATGGCTCAATCAAACGGGTCATTATTTCCATGTGATGACCAATATGGCAGCAAAAACCATTTCACAACCGAATCGAGCGGCATCGCAAGCGGCGATTGCGGCACGCGCCGGTGTGGCGCGCACGACTGTCTCATTGGCTCTGCGCGGTGGCGAGGGCTTGAACGCGGAGACGCTCAAACGCATTTTAGATGCAGCCGAAGAATTGGGCTATCGTCCGAATAATCTGGTTCAGGCTTTGCGGTCGGGACGCACCGGACTGGTTGGGGTGATGGTGCCGCCCTGTGACACTTTTTGGTCGAATGTGCTCTATGGAATCCACGATGTGTTGATCGCCCAAAATCATGTTCCAATGGCCTTGTGGTCGCATCGTCACGAGCAGGTGGATCGAGATCGCTTTCAGCTCGATCAGCTGCATCGCTTGTTCGATTGGCGGGCTGACGGAGCGATCATGTGGCCGAGCTTTTGTAAAATTTATCGAAAAAATGTGTCGGCTTTGGGACGAAACGCTCTGCCGTTGGTGGCGATTGATTGTTTGTTTCCCGCGGGTGATCGTGTCACATCGATCATGTCGGATGAAGCGGACGGCGGACGGCAGGTTGCTGATTATTTGCGCGGCTTAGGACATCGTCACTTGTTGCATCTCGCCGGTCCGAGTGATGAAGATTGGGCCTGTGATCGTCGAGACGCCATTGCCGCGGCGTGGAGCGCGGACGCGGGCGAGACATTGGACGTGCTGACATTGAGTTATGAGATCGAGCGCGTGTCATTGATTCGGGAGCGCTTGGCGCGCTCGCCGCAGATCACCGCCGTGTTTGCCGCGACGGATGAGTTTGCCGAGGAAACGTATCTCGCGGCGCAGCAGTTGGGATGGCGCGTGCCTGATGATTTGTCAGTCGTGGGTTACGGCGATAATGATTTCTCGAGTCGTATGTTTCCGGCTTTGACCACCGTGCGCCATGAACCGTATCGCATGGGAGAGGCGGCGGCGGCGGCGTTGGTGGAGAAAATTCAACAGCAACCCGATGAGCGCGCGCACGCTGTTAAACGCTTTGCGGTTGAGCTAGTGACGCGCGGTTCCACGAGCGCTCCACGCGTGCTCACCTAGTGGGTTTTCTGATCGGCGTTGTCTTGACGTTGCGGCAAGCTCGCCTACAGTCGCAGTTTTATCTCAGTGCATGGCAAGCGCTGGCTCGATCATACATTTTTTAGCATAAACACTCCATCATGCAGACTCCCTCAGCTCTTGTTCTCGGTTCTTTGGTTGGCGATGCCCTGGCGCTGGGGCCTCACTGGATTTATGATCAACAAGCGATCGCGCAGGCCTTGGGTTCTGTCGAACATTACGCGGCGCCACTATCCAGCTATCATCCGGGCAAACAGGCAGGAGATCTGACCCATTACGGCGATCAGTGCGTGGTGTTGTTGCAGTCGCTGCAGCGGTGCGGTGGCTTTGATGTGGCTCAATTTGCTCAAGATTGGCGGTTTTTCTGGGAAAAGTCGGGAACCAGTAGTTATCGCGATGCCGCGACGCGTCAGACGCTTGAGCACATGCAACAGGGCTTGCCGCTGGATCAAGTTGCATCGGCGTCGCACGACATTGCCGGTGCGGCGCGGATCGCGCCTTTGTTTGTGCTCGATGGGTTGAGCACGGAACAGCGTGTCGCGGTGGCGCGGGCGCAGACGGCGTTGACACACGGCGATGAGGCCGTGATCGAAGCTGCGGAGTTTTTCACTCGCCTCGTCATCGCATTGCAAGCCGGTAACGAGATGTCGAGGGCTTTCGCGGAGCTGGCGGCGCGTCCGTGGCAATCGATTCCCGCCTCGTGGTTTCACGCCGCCCAGGAGAGCAGTGCGGACACGACCAGCACCGATCTGGAAGCGCTCGATGCTCACGGGCTGAGCTGTCATGTGGCAGATGCGTTTCCTGGCATCTGTCATTTGTTGTTGCGGTATCCAACCTCGCCCGCGATGGGATTAAGACTGAATGCGGCAGCTGGAGGCGATAGCGCCGCGCGTGGATTGTTGCTGGGCTTGGTCTATGTCGCGAGTGTTGGCTTGGGCACGTTTCCTGCCGAGTGGGTGGCTCAGCTGCGCCGATGTGAGTGGGTCGATGGTCTGCGTCATCAGGTTGCGTGCTCAGATTGAATCACGCGGCAACGCTTTTCGGTCAGCGTTGCGTCATCGTTTGCGAGCTGGTTCTAGTTCCTTGGCCGCTTCGGCGGCAAACACGGGCACGTTTTCCCAATCGAACAAGAAATGGCCAAATTGGCTTTGGATGCTCGTGTGCTGCTCGCTGCTGAAGGGGGCTGTGGTGAATAGTGGCAAAATGGGACGTCCACTGGAGTCTTGGTCGTAATCGTGCTCCTTAAGCTGAACCATCAACACAAAACCCACAAGTCCGCCCGGGCGCTCGCCGACTACGATGTCAATGTTGGCCTTGAACAGATCATCAATGCTGAGCCAATCACCGTAAATCAGCGGGGGTCCGAAGGGGCTAGCATGCTCGCCGCTGGGTTTTTCTTCCTGCCAATTGCCCACCAACCGTGGCTGAATATCGGGCCACGCCGCGATGAGAACGGGGCGCCCCTTGATGTAAACGGCGAGGTAATCATCACCGCGACCGACGAAACGAAATTTTTTCCCACCAGCCAAGCCGATTTTCCCCTGATAGTGTGCGAGCCAACCGCTAGGCTTGACTTCTTTTTCTGCGTTAAAAAACTCCGGTCCCTTTTCCGCTGGGCTGTTGTGAATGGCGATGTTGGTGGCGTAGAGCGTGGTTGAAGCGCGAAAATAGCGATTAAAGCTCGAGGCGCGAAAATCGTTGCGCTGAAGTTGCAGCACGCGCGAGACAAATTCATCGGCATCGCGGACGTCGTATGCCACTTCTTTGCCTGCTTGGTTTTGTTTGAAATCATACAAATGACCCGTCAGCGCGGCATCGGAGCGCATGATCATGCCAAAGCCCATCGAGCCGATGAGCCCACCTTTTCCCAAACCAGCACCATTTCCCGTGCCACTGCCCATTCCATTGCCGCTGCCCTGACCACTCCCCGCGCCCTGGCCGCCGCCGCTGCCCGATCCTGCCCCAACTCCTAGGCCAGCTGCTCCGACCACCGGCAATGCGGAATCGAGCGACGGCGCGGATGCTTCTGGCAACTGAAAGGAGGCTTGCTGATTTTGTGAAATGATTCGCTGAGAAAGGGCATGGCTCTGAGGTTGACTGGTCGTGCGCTGGCTTTGAATCCGATTGATCATTTCACCTCTGGCAGCTCCACCACCACCGCCGCCACCTCCTGCGGCAACAAAGTCGGGGGTCTCGGGTTTGGGGTGAATGATGCGATACACCATCACGGAAGCGATGATCAAAAACAGCGTCACCAAGCAAACGGAGATGATGAATGGGATGAGGCCGATGCGCTCCGACCAACGCGCGAACGAGCTTGGCTCGGACAAAATCGCGACAGGTGCGTTGGCTGTGCCAGCGGAGGTGGACTCCATTGGGGTGGGCAGCGGAGGATTGGGATCTTGAGGAGAAATCGCACTCATTCTGTGATAACGCGCGAGCACGAAAAAATTGAGTCGTTTGATTAAAAAAAATGAGCAGCCGCGGGCGGCGGGCGTCATCGCGGTAACGCGATCGTGGTTTGCTGCCAGCGCAGCACAATGTCCTGCGCGCGGTGATCGGAGCCCACATCGGGGCCAATCTGGCGCTGTGTGATCACGAGTGGCGGGGTGCAGAGACTGTGATCGATCGGTATCGCCAAGGGCGTGCCCACTTGCCATGTTGGCCACCACGGGGCTCGATCGCTGCGAAAATGGAGTCTGCTGCCGGTTTGTAGCACACGCATGGCGTGGCAATAGGGCGTGGCGTTAAAGTCGCCCATCAGCAATACGGGCTCTTGGCATAGCCTCACGTAGTCGGCCAGTGCGTTCATTTGATCATCCCGCAACTGCGCGCAGTAAGCACTGTAAGGTGGCTTCGGATGCGTGCCGATGAGCCGCAAGCGCTTGCCGTGGTGCTCGATGACGGCTTCAACCCAGGGTTGGATGTTTTTCACACTTTTGTGGTGTCGCCCTTGCTCCAGGGGGATTTTGCTCAGAATCGTGGTGTCACCATCGAGTTTGGAGTGCCACTCCACGCGGTAGGGGTAGCGCGCATGCAAGGGCTTGATCGCCTGCGCCCAGGTGGCGTCGATTTCGAGCAAAAAAATCACATCGGCATCGCGCTGTTTTAAGTCACTCAGAACCGACTCGAATTCCAAATTGCTGAACAGAACATTCAAGCACACCGCGTGGAGCGAAAATTCCGGTTCAAGGGCAAGTTGGCGCACCTGATGGGCGTCAATCTCCAACTTGGCAATCATCCAGCATTGCTGCGTGAGCATCATGAAGCACAACGCAAACAGCCAAACCTTGCGCAATCGGATGCTCAGCAGCAGCCAAATTGCGAAAAAAAGCGCGTATTGCCAGCGAAAATGCGAAAAAAGATCCAAGGTCCAGTGCCACGATCCGATGCAGCCGATGGTGCTACAAGCCGATGCTGCCAGAGCCGCGATCCAAAGTGCGGCTGAGAGCAAGCTTCGATGGGAGAACAAGCGTTTCACATGGCATCAGGAACTTCGATGGCGAGCAAGTGCAACCCATGTTTGAGAATGCGCGCGGTGAGATCGCACAAGAGCAATCGACTGGCGCGCGTGGCGGGCTCGGCTTGCAGGACAGGACAGGCTTCAAAAAACGAGTGAAAGGCACGCGCTAGCTCCAACAGGTAGGCGGTTAGCAGGTTGGGGCGGCAGTCTTCCAACACGGACGGCACCACCTCGCCATAGCGGCAAATCAGACGCGCGAGCTGAATCTCCGCCGCTTGCTCCAGCGTGACATCAACCTGCTCGACCGCGAAAACGTCATCGAGTTTCCGAAAAATCGACCGCGAGCGCACGTAGCTGTAAAACAAATACGGAGCGGTATCCCCCTCCAGCGCCACCATTTTTTTCAAGTCAAACACGTAGTCGGATAAGCGATGATGCGCGAGTTCGGTGAATTTGACAGCGCCAATTCCAATCAGCTCCGCCAAGGCTTGGCGCTCGTCATCGCCGTTGAGTCGGCTGCGCTCGTTGACCGTCTCGCGTGCGGCGCTGACGCTGTCATCGAGCACGTCTGCCAACTGAGGCAAATCGCCCGCGCGTGTTTTGAGAGGTTTCCCATCAGTGCCTAAAATGGTGCCAAACGCAATGTGGCGCAAATCTTGATCACGATAACCCAAGCGCGCGGCGATCGCAAACAATTGTTGAAAATGAAGACCTTGGCGATGATCAACAACATACCAGATCGACTCCGCGCGCCAGGTTTCGCAACGGAATTCTAACGTGGCAATGTCGGTCGTAGCGTAATTGAAGCCTCCATCACTTTTCCGCACGATCATCGGGAAATCCTGCCATTCGCCGTCCTTGCGGATCAGGAATGGATCCTTGGCCGGATCACTCACTTCGCCATCCGAGAACACACACAACGCGCCGTCACTTTCGCGCGCGAGACCTTGTTGTTGCAGACGCGTGACCAATGGAGCGAGAGCCTCGTTGTAGGCGCTTTCGCCCAACCAGTGGTCAAAATGCACATCGAGACGCTGATAGATCGCATCAAGACCCTCGCGCGATAACGCAATGCAGCGTTGCCAGATCGCGAGATTTTCCTCATCTCCTTGTTGCAGCTTCACCAGCTCCTGACGGCAAGCCTCGCGCACCTGATCATCGGACTTTGCAGCGTCGCTGGCATGGCGATACAGGCGCAGCAGCTCGGTCAGCGGGGCACGGGTCAGAGCAGATTCATCGAGAATTGATTTCCAAGCCCACGTCACCATGCCGAATTGCGTGCCCCAGTCGCCCAGATGGTTATCGGTGATCACCTCGTGACCCACAAAGCGAGCGATCCGCGACAAGCTCTCACCGAGGATGGTGGAGCGGATGTGACCAATGTGCATGGGCTTGGCAACATTCGGAGCTGAGAAATCCAGCACGATGCGTCGTGGCGCGGCAGTCGCGGGCACGCCCAGGCGAGAATCAGCCGCCATGGCTTGAACCGTGGTGGCGAAAAACGCCGGCAGAATGCGAAAATTGATGAACCCAGGCCCGGCGATGCTGCACTCTGCCAGATGATCCAGCGAGAGCAGCGCAAGCAATTGTTCCGCCAATTGGCGCGGAGCCATGCCGTGCGATTTGCTGTAAACCATCGCAGCGTTGCTTTGGTAGTCACCGAAACGCAAATCTGCCGCGACGCTGACCGTTGCTTGTAGCTCCTGCCCAAGCAGTTGCGATAAGGCACGGCTAAGCTCATTTTCGAGCTGCTGGAGCAGGGGAACCATGGCAGGAGCAATCAATGTTCGCGACAAAAACTCTCGAAGCGATCCAAGCCTTCTGCGAGCACATCCAAGGTGGTGCAATAGCTCAGGCGGATGCCATCATCGTAACCGAACGCCACACCAGGAATGGCCGCCACTTTGTAACGAGAGAGCAATTTATCGCACAAGTTAGCCGACTTCAGCCCCAATTTGCCAGTATAAACAAAGAAATAAAACGCACCTTTGGGCTCGACAACGCGCACATTATTGATTGAACGCAAGCGTCCGAGCATGAACTGACGTTTCACATCATACTCCGCCGCGAGGTCGCTGACGAAACTTTGGTCGCCCGTGAGAGCGGCCAACGCACCATACTGAGCAAAGCTAGTGGCATTGGAAACAGTGTGATTTTGGATTTTTTCAATCGCATCAGCCAATGGCTTCGGTGCCGCCGTGTAACCCAAACGCCAGCCGGTCATGGCATATCCTTTGGAAAAACCATTGACCGTGATGGTGATGCGGCGCAGTTCTTCATCTAGCGATGCAATCGAAACGTGCTCGGAACCATCGTAAACGAGTTTTTCGTAGATTTCGTCCGACAAAATGATGATGTCCTCTGACAACGCGATTTCGCCCAAGGCGGCCAATTCAGCGGCGCTGTAAACCGCACCAGTCGGGTTGCCCGGCGAGTTGAGAATGATCATCTTTGTTGCCGGAGTCATGGCGTCCTCGAATTGCTCCGCCGTGATTTTCCAGCCCGTGGCCTCGGTTGTTTCGATGATCACAGGAACTCCACCCGCCAGCAGAACCATTTCTGGGTAGCTCACCCAATATGGAGCGGGGATGATCACTTCATCGCCTTCTTCGATCACCGCGAGAATGGCGTTGAAGCATGCCATCTTTGCACCGGCGGTGACGCAAATTTCCTTGGCGTCGTAGTGGAGCTGATTGTCGTCCAGCAGCTTCGCAGCCAGCGCCTCGCGCAGCTCGATAATGCCACTCGCTGGGGTGTATTTTGTCATTCCCGCCATCAGAGCGGCCGCGCCCGCTTCCTTGATGTGCTGCGGAGTATCCACCTCGGGTTCACCGCCGGCAAGGCCGTAAACCTCCTCGCCACGAGCCTTCATGGCCTTTGCCTGATTGGTGATTGCCAGAGTGAGTGATGGGGAAACCTTGTGAATACGAGATGAAATGCTGTCCATGTCTGCGCGCGTTTGAGTTTGCCTTGCCTCAGACAGGCAACGAAAAGATGAATTCGCGCGAAGTCT
The DNA here is from genome assembly GCA_964599325.1 of uncultured Verrucomicrobiales bacterium. Taxonomy (GTDB): domain Bacteria; phylum Verrucomicrobiota; class Verrucomicrobiia; order Verrucomicrobiales; family Akkermansiaceae; genus UBA956. Next base: position 24,649 of record CAZREM010000014.1, read on the forward strand.
GCGGTGCGGACGCCCCTTTTGCCCGAAACTGCCATGGTGAGGCAAGCGCAATGCACACAAAGGCAGAAATTTTTGGAGAATCGCGGTTGCTTTTGCTGCACATCCTTGACTGAATCGGCACGGACGATTGAGACGAACCTTGGAGAAGGATGTCTTTGAGGAATGCGAATTGAGGAATGTGGATTGTTTGGCTTTGCGTTCGGGCTTTGATTCGCTCAGCCCGCGCCAAGTGCGCCGGACTGGCACAGGTCGTCCATCCAGGCTCCGCGTGCGGTGACCCATTTGCCCTTGCGCACCACCGTTGGAAAACCAAGTCCGTATTCAGCAGCGGCGGTAAACACGCCCCAAGCCTGATCCGCGAGTATCCCGGAGATGATCAGCTCGCCCTGTGGACGGAGCAGCTGCGCGATCACAGGGAATGCTTCGATGAGAACGGTGCTGAACAGATTGGCGACCACCACATCGTAGCGCTGAGTGGGCTGCCAGTGCAGGACATCGCGCTCTTCAACCACCACGCCCGTGATACCGTTGCGCGCGAGATTGCTCTCTGTCGATGCCACAGCAAAGGCGTCGAAATCGCACGCATAGGTCTCTCCCGCTCCGAGCTGGCGGGCGGCCATGGCGAGCACGCCAGTTCCGCAGCCGAGATCGGCGACGCTCCAGCCAGCTTGGCGTCCGCGCGCCACATCCACCAGCAGGCGCAGGCAGGTGGCCGTGGTGGCGTGATCCCCCGTGCCAAAGGCCATTTCTGCGGGAATCGAAAGCAAGTGGCGCTTCGGGTGAGCGGCGGCTAGCGCGGCTAGCGCGGCTGGCGCGGTCTCACCGGTCAGAAGCAGCGCATCACGAATCTTCCGCGGCGGTGCGGCTTGTGTTGACTCCGCGACCCAATCGCGAGTTTTGATTTCTCGCACCGTGCCGCCAAAGCGATTCGCGATGTCGGTGAGCGGTTCAGCTGTTTCCGCGAAAACACGGACGCGCACGGTTTTTCCGCCCTTGAGGATGTCGATGACGGTGTTGGGGATGCCGTGGAGGCGTTCTTCCCAGGCATCAAGCCATTGTGCAGCGGATAATTTTGACCATTCGAACATAAAAACAGCGGCAGCGGAGTTGGATCAGCGCGCCGCATTGGCGCAGAATTTGTGGCAAGACGAAAGAAAAATCGCGTGGCAGCCCCTCACCAATATTTCAGAGTTAGGTTCAAGGCACCAGCGGGCGCGATCAATGACTCCGCGAATTGTGGCGGTCGGTTGCCAATGCCTTTTCCGCTGACAGCCACGCCTTCGCGCGGGATGCCAAGCAGGTTGCGATTGAGTTGGTTGTCATTATTTTCGTCGTGCAACACCGCAATCGCGACTTGTCCCTCGGGAAGATTGCGTAGGGTGAGAGTCAGTTGGTTGGCTTGTGCAGGCACACGCACTTGCGCGACGGCTTGATCGACACGATCCGGGAAACCCGCGGCGGTGGTGAAAACCAAGGCAGCGATGCTGCCATTCCCATTGCGGATGCCTTTCACCGTGATGCTGAGTTCTCGAGCAGACATGGGCATGACACTAAGCGCACAAGCACCACCGAGCAACCAGGATCTGAAAAGGCAACGGAGCAGACAAGAGTGCATGATCGGGGATGGGAGTGGCGGATGTTTCACGGCGGTGTTGCGGCGGCGCGGCGCTCATGCGTCGTCATCCGTGAAGCGATACTCGCGGTTTTTTTGCTCTTTTTTCTGCTGGCGCGCCTCGCGGAAAAACCCCTGGATCAACATCAAGCACTCCTCGCCCAGAACGCCGTGAGTGATTTCACACGCGTGGTTGAGCGGAGGATTGGCTTGCAATAGATTGATCCAGCCACCCGCAGCACCGGTCTTCGGATCTGGGCAGCCGAAGACAACGCGCTGTGGGCGGCAGTGCACGATGGCTCCCGCGCACATCGGGCAGGGTTCTTTGGTGACGTATAAAGTGCAGTCGTCCAGCCGCCAGTCACCCCGCGCTTGCTGTGCGGCAGTCAAGCACAGCATTTCCGCATGGGCGGTGGCGTCTTTGAGAGCTTCGACTTGATTGTAGCCCCGCGCAATGATGCGCCCCTCGTGAACGATCACGGCTCCGACCGGGACTTCGGTGGCGAGGTAGGCGCGCTGCGCCTCACGCAAGGCTTGTTGCATGAAAAAAACATCATCGGGCGGTGGCAACAACGGCGCGTCCATGGCGGAGAAAAACGTTTTTCGCGTCGATAAGCAAATGCAAACTTGCCAGGGGCGGAGGATGCTGTCTTTAGTCGGGCATGCTTGCAAAGCGAATCATTCCGTGTCTGGATGTCACGGCTGGCCGAGTCGTTAAGGGGGTAAATTTTGTGGATTTGATCGATGCGGGCGATCCGGTCGCTTGCGCGATTGCCTACAACGCGCAGAAGGCGGATGAGCTGGTTTTTCTGGATATCACGGCGTCTTCTGATGGTCGCGCGACGATGGCCGAGGTGGTGCGGCGGACGGCAGAGCAGTGTTTCATTCCTCTCACAGTGGGAGGCGGAATACGCACCGTGGAGGACATGCGCACAATGTTGTTAGCAGGGGCGGACAAGGTGGGCATTAATACCGCAGCGGTGAAGCAGCCGGATTTGATCGATGCCGGAGCGCGTGCCTTTGGCTCGCAGTGCATTGTTGTCGCGATTGATGCCAAGCGCGAGGGCAATGGACGCTGGGGGGTTTACACCCACGGTGGACGCACGCCGGTGGGCTTGGATGCCTTGAAGTGGGCGCGGGAGATTGAAGCGCGCGGCGGAGGGGAGATTCTGTTAACCAGCATGGATGCTGATGGCACACAAGCGGGTTATGACCTAGAACTCACGGCGGCGATTGCGTCTGCGGTGGAAATCCCGGTCATTGCCAGTGGTGGGGCGGGCAATTTGCAACACATGGTGGATGTGCTCGAGCGGGGCAAGGCCGATGCCGTGTTAGCAGCGTCCATTTTCCACTTTGGCAAACACACCGTTGGCGAGGCGAAACGCTATTTTGCGGAGCGGGGCATTCCAGTGCGTCCGCATGTGGCGCAAGGCGAATGAACAGTGACACGGCGCTGGTGGATTCGGCGTCCAGCTGTGTGTGTGCGGAAAAAACGGCGAGCAAGGCCTCCGGTCACGCGTCAACGAGGGTCTGAGCTGGTGTCTGCGCCTCAGCTTGGCGCGCGTTTTGAGGCTCGCCACGGCTGCAAGATGCGACGATAGCACCGCAGATCGTCATTGGCATGAACGATTCCGCATCCCGTTGGGGTTCCCATCTGGGCGTCAATGAATTGGGGACAATGCGCGCATAGAAAGAATAAAAAAATAGTCTTGCCAGCGAGTTTTCCTTGATTTAGGTCTGTTAGTGAATGGAATTGAATCGTCAATCTCAGAATCGGTTAACTCGCATCAGTGGTGTCGCGTTACTCGATGCGGTTCATGGCTCATTGGTTTGCGTCTCCAATTTTTTTTCTATCAACTTCTTCTGCCTGTCGCCGAGCTTGCTGCCGTTCCTCCGAATTGCCTTCACTCCAAAAAAGTGGCCTAGTCAGGGCCCGCTGACAGCTGATGTCAGTGACCATCCCGAAACCACGGCGCAATCGATTCATTTTCTCAAATTCAACGATTTACCATGAAAAACCAGCACACGATATCTCATTTACTGCGCGTGTCATGCCTGCACGCAGCTTGTCTGGCCCCTCTGCTATTCGATGCGGCTAACGCAAGCATCGCTTACGGCAGCATCAACAACTTCGACACCGTCAACGACACTGGTCACGACTGTCATGGCTTCGAGATCGAGCTCGAGGACTGTCGCAGCACGGACATCAGTTACACATTTGATTACAACCACTACGGCACTCCTAAAATCACCCAAGACGACTCCATACCCGGACATCCCAAATGCGTAATTCGTTGGGAGAGCAAGAAAAATCCGGACGGCACTTGGGCGGCCTACACCGCCATTCCGGCAGGCCCCATCGCCCCAACCAACGGTCACATGTTCACCAACCCAGCAGTGAATTTCGGTGGTGAGCACTTTGGTGTGGGCTACAACGTGGCCGTTGGTGTCATCCGTTACAATTGGCTTATCGATCAAGGTGGCGCTCTCGTGCATGGCGGGGCAGTGCAGGTTTCGACTCCCACATTTACTTACTTCCCGCCTGTTGCCGCCGCACCGCCTGCCGTGCAGGCGGTGATCCAGCCGCCTCCGCCACCTGCACCGGAGCCCAAGGAATTCGGCAAGCCCGTATGGGTGAAGGAAATCCGCACTACCGCCCACAACAGCAATGAAGTGAAACTGCGTAACCTTCTAACTGACGATCCAACTGATCCGAACGACGAGAACTGGCGCAATGGCGAACCCGACGAAGTGGAAGCCGAGTGGCAGATCCTGCAGAAGGATTATGGCAAGGTGGACGCTCCGAACAATCAACTGGCGGCCGCCGCGGAAGAACTCCCAAATGCCAATGAGGTTGTCACGCGGAGATATGAGTTTTACAAATACACAGGCCCGCTTGACATCGCAACTGGTGAAGCCATGGCGCAATCCGTAGCCGCGGACGGCATCCACGGCGTGGGTGTGAAACTCATCAATGGCGTGGAGGTTGATCTTTCCACCGTGGAAATCGTCGGTCCTTTCACAGGTTCGCAGATGGCTGCGGTGGATGCGGACGCTCCGGTAGGACTCATCGATCACATCAACGAAGCAGAAGTGAACATTCCCTTCGCCGCGCGCACGATGGTGGTGCAGGGAACGTGGGGCTTCACGAGCACGATCACTGGTGCTCTGCCCGCCGGCATGGATTTTAATGTGGACAGCGGAGTGCTGTCCGGCACACCCACGGAAAGTGGTGAGTTCCTCTTCACCCTCTCCGCCGATGATGGAGTGAATCCGAAAATTTCAAAAAACTACACGTTTCGTGTCGCCGCACCGGGGCAGGCCTTGCCGCCAAGGAGCATCATCGACACATCCGTATCCCCAGCGGATTCAGGGACGACCACGGGCGACGGCTCCTATGTGCGCGGTTCGAATGTTACGGTTTCGGCCACTGCGGCAGGTGCTTATCATTTCGTGAACTGGACAGATAATGGAAAAGTCGTTGCCACCACGGCGAACCATTCATTTTCCATTGATGTGAGCCATTCGCTCATCGCTCATTTTTCAAACCTGCCGCAATGGCAAATTGTAACGAGCACTACCCCGACTGCGGGAGGCTCCACTAGCGGCGGTGGCCTCGTTGACGATGGCAGCAACACGATCGTGGTGGCCACGCCGAACGCGGGTTATTCGTTCGTCAACTGGACCGAGGGTGGGGCCGCGGTAAGCAGCTCTCAGAGTTATTCTTTCGCCGCGACTGCCAATCGGACTCTGACAGCCAACTTCATCGTCACTCCGACATACGCGGTGAGCGTTAGCGCGTCACCCGTGGCAGGGGGGACGGCAAGTGGCGGAGGTAACTATCCGAGTGGTGTCAGCGCGACGGTGGTGGCGACGGAAGCTCCGGGTTATGTGTTTGCCGGATGGAAAAACGGTAGAACGCTGGTGAGCAGCTCGGCTAGCTACACCCTCACCGTTGAGTCCAGTAAATTATTCGTGGCGAACTTCGTTGCAGCTGGAGTTTCCAAATCTGTCAGCACCAGCGCCAATCAGGTGGCCGGTGGCACGACGAGTGGTGGTGGAACGTATCTCACCGGAACCATTGCCACTGTCGTTGCCAGTCCAAATCCTGGCTACCGGTTTTCGCGATGGCAGGCAGGAAATTCCACGGTCAGCACTTCAGCCAGCTACAGTTTTACCGTGACGGACAACCGGACGCTGGTCGCGAGGTTTGACGAGTTCTTTGTGGTGAACGCCACATCCGCACCAGCAGTGGGTGGGACGACTGAGATGGACAGCGTCAGTTACAAAACTGGCGAGCACGCCAAGGCACAGGCGTTTCCCGCGACCGGTTGGAGTTTCGAAAACTGGACTGAGAACGGCACCATTGTCAGCACCAGCGAAACTTATGATTTTACCATCTCGGGCAATCGCTCATTGGTGGCACATTTCACCTGGGACGCGGGCGTGACCATCACCACGACACCGTCCACGATGATCGGAGGCACCACGACTGGTGATGGGCCTTATGACAACGGGAACAATGTTACCGTATCGGCGATGCCACAGCCGGGTTACGCCTTTCTGCGATGGACCGAGGATGGAAACGAAGTCAGCCTCGATCAGGATTTTGTTTTCACCGCCACGACAAACCGGCGGCTGGTCGCCAATTTCACCCCCTACCTGAACATTGTGACCGGCAATACGCCCGCGCTTGGGGGTGTCGTGAGCGGTGGTGGTCTTTTCCTTGCGGGCGACCCGGCGAGCATCAGTGCCCACGTCACACCCGGTTATGTCTTCCAAGGCTGGTTGGAAAACGGCACTGTCGTTAGTGTCTCCAATCCTTATGCTTTCACGGTGAATGCAGCTCGATCGCTCGTCGCTAGTTATTTGATTGCCGATACGCCCACCCCCATCGCATGGCATCACGCACCATCTCCGGGCATTGCTTTTTCGATGGAATGGTCGCAGGTTCCCGCTGGCTGGGTTCTTGAGGAAAGCGCGGATCTGTCGTCAGGTTCATGGACAGAGTCCACCCGTCCGGACACGTCAAACGGTGTGTTGCATCACGTGGAGGTCGCAGAGCCAGCGCCCCAACAACTTTTCTTTAGATTGCACAAACGCTGATTGATTTTACCGGTAAGCAACAGTCGCGTAGTTTGCCAGAGTAGCCGCTCATCATGACAAAGGGACAGACCATTTATCAGAATTTGTGCTTCCTAACTGACCCCGTATCCGGTAGGTCTTCTCCATGAGACGTGCGCGATGGCTTGCTGAGTGGCGGAAATCGGCTGGGAAGCCGGTGCTTTACCATGTGGTCTCTCGAGTGGTGGACCGACGGTTTGCGCTGGGAACCGAGGAGAAAGAGAGATTCCGGACCTTGATGCGGATGCAGGAAAACTTCACGGGATGTCGGATTCTCACCTACTGCCTGATGGACAACCACTTTCACCTTCTGCTGGAAGTTCCACCAATGACTGATGCGGGGATAACGGATGAGGAACTGTTGAAACGGCTATCGGCGCTTTACGGTGAGGCTTTCGTGGCTGGTGTGGCGAAGGAATTGGCAGAGACCAAGAAAGCAGTTTACACAAGCGATAACGGAATGAACGAAGCGATTTCAGCGATTCACAAGCGATTCACCTATCGCATGCAGGATTTGGGAGAATTCATGAAAGGGTTGTTGCAGCGCTTCACTCAGTGGTTCAACCGCGCCCACTCGCGTTCGGGAACACTGTGGGAGGATCGGTTCAAGAGCGTGATCGTGGAAGACGGCGTGGCGGCGCGAACGATGGCGGCATACATCGACTTGAATCCGGTGCGAGCCGGAATGGTCGCTGATCCGGCTGACTATCGCTGGTGCAGCTATGGAGAGGCGGTTGGCGGCGGGAAAAAGGGAAACGGCAAGAAGGCGCGGGAAGGTTTGGTGCGTGCGTATTTTTGTGATCGGGGCGTGGGATATGAAGCAGAGAAATGGCAGGAAGTTTCGCGCCTGTATCGACGCTCGATGGGACTGGCTTTCGCCAGAAAACCGGGGAAGACTCAAGACACAAAAAAGCAGGGTCATCCCATGACGAAGAACATGGCGGAGACGCGAGAGTCAAACGACAACGAGACTCTTCAACGGGATCTGGGAATGGTAAAGATGCTGCGCTGTCGGATCCGCTATTTCACCGACGGAGCTGTGATCGGAAGCAAGCAATTCGTGAATGAAGCCTTTGACTGCGGGCGAGAGCGGTTCGGCCCGAAACGCAAGGACGGAGCGAGGAAGCTGAAAGGCAAAGGAACGGTCGCGAACAAAACACTATGGAGTCTGAGAGATCTTCGGAAAGGAATCGCGTGATGGCTTGAAATCAGCGCTATGGTGTTGATTGTAAAATTGGTCATGCGTGTAACCTATGTTAGAGGGGATTGTGACCTGTTTGCGCGTGCTTGGCCTGTTCCTCGTCATGCCGGAGCAATCCCGTGAAAATTGCTTTGATTTTCCTTTGTCATGGACTTAAACAAGTGCCCACTTTTGAATTCCATGCGCACACATCACTGCAATCAGCTCCGCACCTCCGATATTGATCAGACGGTGACTCTCATCGGTTGGGTTCATTCCGCACGGGATCACGGTGGGGTGATTTTTATGGATTTGCGCGATCGCGAGGGCTTGACGCAGGTGGTTTTTCGTCCAGAAGTGGACGCGGCGCTGGCGGAGTTGAGCCATGGCTTGCGCGAGGAGGATGTGGTGCAGGTGCAGGGTGTGGTGGCGGCGCGGTTGCAGGGAACGGTCAATGAAAAAATCGCGACGGGCGACATTGAGGTGGTGGCGCATCAGCTGCGGATTGTCAATAAGGCGGACGTGTTGCCATTTCCCTTGGACAAAGAGCTGTCGAACGAGGATTTGCGCATGAAATACCGTTACTTGGATTTGCGGCGTCCGCGTTTGTCTCGCAATTTGCGCACGCGTCACCGGGTGACGAAAACCACGCGCGATTATCTGGATGATCGCGGTTTCTGTGAGATTGAGACCCCGGTGCTCTCGAAATCCACCCCTGAGGGAGCGCGCGATTTCCTCGTGCCATCGCGCTTGCAGCCGGGCTGTTTTTACGCGTTGCCGCAGGCTCCGCAGCAATACAAGCAGTTGCTGATGGTCGCGGGCATGGAGAAGTATTTCCAAGTGGCGAAGTGTTTCCGCGATGAAGATTTGCGGGCGGATCGCCAGCCGGAGTTCACGCAGATCGACATTGAGGCTTCGTTCGTGGATCAGGAGGACATCATCTCTTTGGTCGAGGGGCTGATTGGCCGGATTTTCTTGGAAGCACGTGGCGCGGAGATTCCGTTGCCGTTCGAGCGCATGACTTGGCGTGAGGCGATGAATGTCTATGGCTCCGATAAGCCGGACCGGCGGTTTGGTCATGAGATTCGCGATCTGAGCGCGGTGTTTGCGGAATCGAGCTTCAAGGTGTTCCAATCTGCTCTGCAGTCCGGCGGGGTGATCAAGGCGATCAATGCCAAGGGCTTTGCCAACATCAGCACGGGTCAGGTCGAGGCACTGACGCAGCTTGCCATTCAGCACGGTGCCAAGGGCTTGGCTTACATTCAGGTGCGTGGCGAGACTCTCGATACTTGGCGTTCGCCGATCACGAAGTTTCTCAGTGAGGCTGAAATCGCGGCCATGTCGCAGGTGATGAACATCGAGGCTGGCGATTTGATTTTGTTTGGAGCTGGGCCGTGGGAGCAAGTGTGTGAGATTTTAGGCCGGGTGCGTTTGCAGTGTGCGGAACTGCAACAGTTGCTGGTGGGCAATGAGGAGCTGAATTTCCTTTGGGTCACCGAGTTTCCGTTGTTGGCTTATGACGCCGAAAGCCAGCGCTATGTGGCGGTGCATCATCCCTTCACCCGTCCGCTAGCGGAAGATGAAGACAAGTTGCGCCGCGGCGAGCTGTCCACAGATTTGCGTGCTTGTGCCTATGATGTGGTGCTCAATGGCAATGAGCTGGGTGGGGGATCGATCCGAATTCATGAAGCTGAGCTGCAGACGGCCATGTTCAAGGCGCTGGGCATCGATGAGGAACAGGCGAACGAGGAGTTTGGCCACATTCTGGATGCGTTTCGCTTTGGAGCGCCGCCACATGGTGGTCTGGCGCTGGGTCTGGATCGATTAGTCATGTTGATTTGCAATGAGGAGTCGATTCGTGAGGTGATTGCCTTCCCGAAAAACAACAAGGGCAACGATCTCATGAGTCAATCGCCCGCGGCCGTGGATCCGAAGCAGCTGCGAGATTTGCGCATTCAGAGCACCGCTAAAAAACCAGCTCAATGAGTGGCGGGATCGCGTCATTGGCAGCGAAATGGCCTTGTCACGTGGCGGGTGAATGGCGTAGTAGTTCGCATGAATCTAGGATTGCGTGAGATGAAATCGTGGCGAAATAGCGCGTGGTTGGTGGTGGCATGGCTCATGACCAGTCAAGCCCGAGCGGAGGATCGGCCTTGGGTGCGGTTATTTGATGGCAAAACCCTCGCTGGTTGGACTCCGAAGATTGCGGGCCATGCTTTGGGTGAAAATGCGCATGCGACGTTTCGGGTGCAGGATGGCATGATTCAGGTTTCCTATGCGGATTACGACAAATTTGGTTCGCAGTTCGGGCATTTGTTCACCAACATTGCTTACTCGCGCTACATCCTGCGATTGGAGTATCGTTTTACTGGCACAAAAATGGCGGATGCGCCGAGCTATGTGAATCTCAACAGCGGTGTCATGATCCACGCGCAATCTCCGCAGAGCATGCGAATCGATCAGGGTTTTCCCGCGAGTTTGGAAGTGCAGTTTTTAGCAGACGAGGGCAAGGGGGAGCGCTCGACGGGGAATTTATGCACGCCGGGGACCTTGGTGAAAATGGGCGGAGAGCTGATCAGACCTCACATTGTGACATCGCGTGCTCCGACATTTGCGGCGGATGCTTGGGTCAAAGTGGAGGTGGAGGTGCGGGGGAACGAGGAGATCATTCACCGCATCAATGGCGTGGAGGTGTTGCGTTATCAACATCCTCAACTGGATCCTGGCGACGAAATGGCCCCTGCCACGGATTTGCTCAAGGCGGGGGCGCCACTCCAGCTGTCCTATGGCCACATTGCCTTGCAGGCCGAGGGTCAACCGGTGTGGTTTCGCAACATTGAGCTGATGTCGCTCGAATAAGCGTCGCGTCACGAGTGCGATCACGTGCCGCGCCCACGGTTTTTTTAGATGGTTTTTTTGAAAACGGTTGATCTAAAGAAGTTTTTCTCGATGAGCCAGCGGTTCAAACCAAGCGAGCCGCCAGCAGCTCACGCTGGAAGACGAGTTCTTTCGGCAAGTGATCGTAGAGATCGATGAAAAACTCGGCTTGACTCACCAGCTCTGCTTTCCATTCCGAGCGATTGAATGCCATGCAGGCCTCGAAAGCCGCTTCATCGAAGTTCTGCAAGCCCTGGTGGTGAAAATCCTCGAAGGCGGGTGTCCAGCCCACTTGGGTTTCGTGTCCTGCGGCCTCGCCCTTGCAGCGACGCACAATCCACTCGAGCACACGCATGTTTTCTCCGAAGCCTGGCCACAGGTAGGCGCCCTCGCTGCTCTTACGGAACCAGTTGACATGAAAAATGCGGGGTAAGTGTGTGAGGTAGCGGCGCATTTCCAGCCAGTGGGCAAAATAAGCTCCCATGTTGTAACCACAGAAAGGCAGCATGGCCATGGGGTCACGACGCACCTTGCCGATCGTTCCAGCGGCAGCAGCGGTCATTTCGGAGCCCATCGTGGCGCCCAGGTAAACGCCGTGGCTCCAGTTGAAGGCTTGAAACACCAGTGGCATTGTTGTTGCGCGGCGACCGCCAAAGACGATGGCATCGATCGGCACCCCCTCGGGGTCTTGCCACCGGGGATCGATGTTGGGGCATTGATGCGCGGGAGCGGTGAAACGTGCATTGGCATGGGCCGCAGGACGTCCGCAAGTGGGTGTCCAGTCCTGACCCAACCAATCGATCAAATGAGCAGGTGGCTCGCTGAGGCCCTCCCACCACACATCGCCGTCGTCGGTGAGCGCGACGTTGGTGAAAATGGTGTTGCGTTTCATCGAATCCATCGCGATGGGGTTGGTCGCGTAAGAAGTGCCTGGTGCGACGCCGAAGAAGCCTGTCTCGGGATTGATGGCGTGAAGTTTTCCGTCCGCATGCGGCCAAATCCAGGCGATGTCATCGCCAACGACGCTGGTGCGCCAGCCTTGATCGCGGTAATGCGCAGGTGGCACCATCATGGCGAGGTTGGTTTTACCGCAGGCGGAGGGGAACGCTGCTGCGACGTAAGTGGAGGACCCATCTGGGGCGTGAATCCCCGTGATGAGCATGTGCTCGGCCATCCAGCGGTGTTCTCGCGCAATGTTAGAGGCGATGCGCAGTGCCAGACATTTTTTCCCCAACAAGGCGTTGCCACCGTATCCAGAACCAAACGACCAGATCTCACGGGTGTCGGGAAAATGGCAAATGTATTTATCATCATTGCACGGCCACGGCACATCGCTGGTTCCTGGTTCCAGCGGAAAACCGACGGAGTGCAGGCAGGGAATAAAGTGGCCATGTCCATCGCGCAGGCGTGGGCTAGCGCCACTGGCCTCTCGTTCCAGCCGCTCCAGCACATGTTGACCCATGTGACACATGATGCGCATGTTGATGACCACGTAGGGGCTATCAGTTAGCTCAACCCCGATCTTGGCCAGCGGCGAGTCCAACGGGCCCATGCAGAAGGGGATCACGTAGAGTGTGCGGCCGCGCATCGAACCAGCAAATTTTTCGCGCAAGGTCGCACGCATCGCGGCGGGATCGGCCCAGTGATTGGTGGGTCCGGCTTCTTCTTGGCGTTTGGTGCAGATGAACGTGCGTTCCTCCACCCGCGCCACATCCGATGCCGCGGAGCGGGCGAGAAAGGAGTTTGGTCGCAGCGATGGATTGAGAGGAATGAGTGTCCCTTGAGCCACCAGTTGCGTGGTGAGATCCTGCCACTCGGACTCGCTGCCATCGCACCAGCGCACGTCAGCGGGTTGGCAGAGCGCGATCATGGAATCGACCCACTCGCGTAGGCCCTGATGGGTGGTGCTGGTCTGCATGGTCATGCACCATGCAAACGTCATGCCAGCTTGCATGGCAATATGATCAGAGAATGCGCTTAGTTTTTGTCAGAGTATGCGTGCTGGCGTGGCGGATGTTGCATTTTGTTGCATCCATGTCTTTACAAATCCTCTCAGTCCTGCCAAATCCCTGCCAGTTTACACACACCTTGCGTTTTCTATGCCTAAAGATTCCTCGATTCATAAAATTCTTGTTATTGGTTCTGGTCCGATTGTGATTGGGCAGGGTTGTGAGTTTGATTACTCGGGGGTTCAAGCGTGCAAGGCCTTGCGCGAGGAGGGATATCAAGTGGTGTTAGTGAATTCGAATCCGGCGACGATCATGACCGATCCGGAGTTTGCCTTCCGCACATACATCGAGCCGATCACGCCCGAGATCGTGGAAAAAATCATTGAGCGTGAGCGTCCAGATGCCTTATTGCCGACTCTGGGTGGGCAGACGGCGTTGAACACAGCGATGTCTTTGTTCAAATCGGGGGCGTTGGAGCGTTTGCAGGTGCGCATGATTGGCGCGAATGCCGATGCGATTGATAAGGGCGAGGATCGGCAGCGTTTCAAAGACGCGATGTTGAAAATCGGGCTTGATGTGCCCCAGTCTGGCACCGCGCACACGCTGGAGGAGGCCCGGGCCATTGCTGAAGCGATTGGGCGCTTGCCCTTGATTGTGCGTCCTGCGTTCACGTTGGGTGGTCAGGGTGGCGGCATTGCTTACAACCGCGAGGAATTCGAGGAAATCGTCACGCGTGGCTTGGATTTATCGCCTGTTTCGGAGGTGCTGGTGGAGGAATCGCTGCTGGGATGGAAGGAATTTGAAATGGAAGTGATGCGCGACCGCGCGGACAATTGTGTGGTGATTTGCTCGATCGAAAACTTGGATCCGATGGGGGTGCACACGGGGGATTCGATCACAGTGGCGCCGATTCAAACCCTGACGGATCGTGAGTATCAGTGCATGCGGGATGCCTCGTTCGCGGTGATCCGCGAAATTGGTGTGGAGACGGGTGGGTCCAACATCCAGTTTGCGACAGATCCGCAGACGGGTCGAATGATCGTCATTGAGATGAATCCGCGCGTTTCGCGGTCATCAGCTTTGGCCTCGAAGGCGACAGGCTTTCCGATTGCCAAGATCGCAGCGAAACTAGCGGTGGGTTATACTCTTGATGAAATTCGCAACGACATCACGCGTGAGACACCTGCCAGCTTTGAGCCGACGATTGATTACGTGGTGACGAAAGTGCCGCGCTTCACCTTTGAGAAATTCCCAGCGGCGAATCAAACTCTCACGACATCGATGAAATCGGTGGGCGAGGCAATGGCGATTGGCCGCACGTTCAAGGAATCGATGCAAAAATGCTTGCGTTCGCTCGAGACGGGGCGCTGGGGTTTTGGTTTTGATCCGAAGGAGCCATTGGCACCGACGCGTGAGGAGATTGAACGCAAGTTGCTGGTGCCGGGCGCGGAGCGGATTTTCTGGCTGCACACGGCGTTTTTGCAGGGTTTTTCGGTTGAGGAAATTCATGGCATCACTGCGATTGATCGTTGGTTTTTGCGTCATTTGGAGGAAATCGCGCGCTGTGGGCTTGAGCAAGGTGCGCGGGTGGCGGAGGCGACGCTGCCCGAACCCGCTGAGCTGCGGCGTTTGAAGAAAATGGGCTTTGCGGATCGACAGATTGCGCGTCTGCGTGGGGTGACGGAGCAGCAGGTGCGCGAGGCGCGCAAAGCGGCTGGGTTGGTGCCAACGTATCGGTTGGTGGATACTTGTGCCGCGGAGTTCGAGGCCTACACGCCGTATTTTTATTCGTCGTATGGCGATGAAAACGAAGCGCGCGATTCTGATCGGAAAAAAATCATGATTCTCGGCGGCGGACCCAATCGGATTGGCCAGGGAATCGAGTTCGATTATTGTTGCGTGCACGCGGCGTTCGCACTGAAGGAGCTGGGTTATGAGACGATCATGGTGAACTCGAATCCAGAAACGGTTTCGACGGATTACGACACCTCCGATAAATTGTTTTTCGAGCCGTTGACACTGGAAGACGTGCTCAACATCTGCGAGCAGGAGCGTCCAGATGGCGTGATTGTGCAGTTTGGCGGGCAAACGCCGTTGAATTTGGCGGCTGATTTGAAGCGACACGGCGTGCCGATCATCGGCACTTCGCCCGAGAGCATTGAGTTGGCAGAGGACCGCAAGCATTTCTCGGCGTTGTTGGATCGCTTGGGATTGCGTCAGGCAGAGGCGGGCACGGCGACTTCACCTGAGGAAGCTCTGGTGGTGGCGAATCGCATTGGATATCCGGTGTTGGTGCGGCCGTCGTTTGTGCTCGGTGGGCGCGCGATGATGATTGTTTACTCGGATGCTGAGCTGGATCGTTACATGCGCGAGGCGGTGACGGCGTCGCCGGAGCGTCCGGTGTTGATTGATCGGTTTCTGGATTCTGCCACAGAGGTGGATGTCGATTGCATTGCGGATGGAGAAACGGCGGTGGTGGGCGCGATCATGGAGCACATCGAGCAAGCCGGGATTCACTCGGGCGACTCGGCTTGTGTGATTCCAGCGTTTTCGTTGTCGTTGGCGATGCAGGCTCAAATTGAGACGGCGGCGAAGCATTTAGCGCGGGAGTTGCATGTGAAGGGGTTGATGAACATTCAGTTCGCGGTGAAGGACGATGAATTGTATGTGATCGAGGTGAACCCTCGCGCTTCGCGCACGGTGCCGTTTGTTTCCAAGAGCATCGGCATTCCTCTGGCGAAGTTGGCGGCGAAGGTCATGGTTGGCAAAACGCTGCGGGAGCTGGGGTTCACTGAGCGTGTGGTGCCACAGTATTTCTGTGTGAAGGAAGCGGTGTTTCCATGGAATCGTTTCCCAGGGATCGATATTGTGTTGGGACCGGAGATGAAGTCAACCGGCGAGGTGATGGGCGTGGACGCCGATGCGGGAATGGCGTATGCGAAGTCGCAGATCAGTGCGTTTAACCCCTTGCCGTGCTCGGGAACTGTGTTCATTTCTGTGAATGATCGCGACAAGCCACGCGCGGTGGCGATCGCACAGGATTTGATGGCGATGGGATTTAGTATCTGTGCGACAGGCGGAACGTATCAGTATTTGCAGCAGCATCAGATTGTCTGCCAGCGTGTTTACAAGCTCAGCGAGGGCGCGCGCCCGAATGTGGTGGATTTGATGAAAAATCAGCAGATTCAGTTTGTGATCAACACGCCTAGCACCCATGAGGCGCGGGCGGATGAGGTGCAGATTCGCTCGAGTGCGGTGGCGCACAAGATTTCTCATGCCACGAATTTATCGGCTGCTGAGGCCAGTGTGCGGGGCATTCGCGCGCTAAAACAGCATGCGCTGCAAGTGATATCCCTGCAAGAGTATCACGGTCTGGTGTGAAGTGTGGGGGGCTGTGGTGTGCTGCATGCGGTGTCGCTAGCGGCGTTTCCACAGCACGCCGTATTTGGGGCTGAGCAGCCAGCACAGGACGAAGATCGCGCCCAGCATCATTACGATCGCGGGGCCGGGGGTGATGTGCAGTGGAACGGAAAGCAGCACGGCGGTCACAGCTCCAATCGCGCCAATGAGCGCGCCGCCCCAGAAAAGCCAGTTGGTGCGATCGGTGAGCAATGAAACTGTCGCACCGGGTGTGACAAGTAATCCCACGGACAAGACGCAGCCGATCGCTTGCAAGGACGCGACGAGCGACAGCACGAGCAGGGTGAAAATCAGATACTGCATCAGGCGCACGGGCACCCCCTGCGCTGCGGCCACATTTGGTTCAAACAGTGTCACCAGCAAGGGACGCATCCACAGATTCGCCAATAACACAGTGGCCGCGCCAATTCCGTAAACCGTCCACATGTCAGCGGCGGAGACGGTGAGAATGTCGCCAAACAGCCAGTGCTCTAGTTCCTGGCGCGTGTTGAGATGCGGTAGTAAGGCCACCCCGCCGGCGAAGCAGGAGGTGTAGAGCACCGCAAGCGCGGTTCCTTGTTCCACCCGTTGCTGGCGGGAAATGGCCACGGACCCGAGCCCAACCAGCAGTGCTGCCACCAGCGCGCCGATAAACGCATTGAGCTGGGTTAAGCGGCCTGTTAGCATGATCGCAACGGCAATCCCCGGCAACATGGTGTGAGACAGGGCACTGACCGAAAGGGCCGTGCGCCGCAGCACCACAAAACCGCTAAAAAATCCATTGGTGAAGCCCACCAACGCCGCCGTGAGCAAGGCGCGCTGGAAGAAGACGTTGTCGAGTAAATCGGGCACGAGAATGATCCTTAGCATGTCGTTGTGTTCTGACAACTGCGTTCGTGATCGGATTGCATTTCCGTGCGCACGTGGGTTGTTGGATCTCCGCGATTCCACACAGCATGTGACACGATTTTTTTCGATTTCGACATTGATGGATGATTGGGTTCTGCATCATAGTTGAGCCACAGCCGTGTTGATGGTGTTATGCCAGTTTCTGACGGTTTTGAAGACATGAAAAAACAATCGCTCAACATCGTCATCGCCTGCGGCGGCACGGGGGGACATTTGTTTCCAGGCATCGCTGTGGCGGAGGGATTGCGTCGCATGGGGCATGAGCCTTTGTTGCTGATCTCGACCAAGGCGGTGGATCGTGATGCGGTGCGTAAATACCCTCATTTGCGTTTTGTTGCCATGCCGGCCATCGCGCGTCCGGGGCGATTTTCGTGGCGGTGGTTGAGTTTTTTGTGGCAACTGTGGCGCACGAATGCGCGCTGCAAGCGTTTGTTCCGCACCGAAGAGGTGGCGGCGGTGCTGGGCATGGGCGGTTTTACTTCGTTTGCCCCGGTTTGGGCCGGGTATCAGTTGGGTTTAGCTACCTTGATCCACGATTCCAACGCGCTGCCGGGCAAGGCGAATCGCATGACCGCGCGCTACAGCTCTCGTGTGCTGTTAGGCATGGCGGCGGCGGCAAGCTATTTTCCTCGGCATGAATGTGTGGTGACGGGAACGCCGCTGCGGGATGAGCTGCATCACCTGCCCTCGCGTGAAGACGCGGCGCGGTCTTGGGGCTTGGATCCGACGCGTAAGATTGTGGTGGTGATGGGTGGGAGCCAGGGTGCGCGGGGATTGAATGAGCTGATGTTGGAAGCACGCTCCATGTTGCATCAAGGCTTGCAAGTGATTCACATTGCCGGGCGTGCGGAGGAGGAGCGTTTGCGTCCGCTGGTGCAGGCGTGGTGCGATTATTATTTGTTGGGATTTTGCCAGGACATGGCGGTGGTCTATGCCTTGGCGGATGTGATGGTGTCGCGTTCGGGCGCGTCTAGTCTAACGGAATTGGCGCATCTGGGTCTGCCCTCGATCCTGGTGCCTTACCCCCATGCCGCCGATGACCATCAGTCGGTGAACGCGGCGATTTTTGCCGAGCAGGGAGCCGCGCTTGTGTATCAAGAGCGGAGTTTGACCCCGACCATTTTGGCAACGGCGATCAATCGGCTGTGCGCGCAGGAAGTCATTTGGCGGGACATGGCAAGTGCGGCGCGCGAGATGGATCGTCCTGATGCGGTGAGTGACATTTGTCACGCAGTGCTGGAAGCTGTCGCCGTGAATCAGCTGGGAGGTCGCTCGCGTGCAGTGGGCGCGCGGGGGGAGGATGTGGCGGCGAATTCAGCGGTTGGGGAGCGGATGCATGAGGATCAGTAGCAATGGAGTGTTTTTATTGAGGGCAGATATGATGAGTGAACGGGATAAATTGCAGCAATGGAGTGAACGTCTCACCAATCGGCAGCAGCCACTGCGGGTGCATTTGATCGGTGTGGCGGGTTCCGGCATGAGTGGTTTGGCCTTGTTGTTGTTGGGCATGGGTCATGAGGTGAGTGGCTCCGACCGCGTGACCTCGGTGGAAACGGAGCGCTTGCAGGGCTTGGGCTTGGTGTTTTCTTCGCCGCACACTGCGGAGGCGGTGCGTGACTGCGATGTGGTGGTGTATTCTTCGGCGATTCGCCCGACCAATCCTGCTTATGCGGCGGCGGAGGCGGCGGGGATTCCGCTGTTGCGGCGCGCCGAGTGCTTGGCGGCGATTTTGCACACGCGCAAGGGCATTGTGGTCAGTGGCACGCACGGCAAGACGACGACATCATCGATGGCAGCTCATTTGTTGCGGGAGGCTGGGTTCAAGCCCAGTCACTACGTGGGTGCGGAAATCCCGATTCTGGGGAGCAACGCGCGTTGGAGCGAGGAAGGTGCGCACATGGTGGCGGAGGGAGATGAGAGCGATGGCACGCTGGCGCTTTATCATCCAGAGGCGCTGATCGTGTTGAACGTCGAGGCGGAGCATCTGGACTTTTATCGCAATTTGGATGAAATTCGTGCGGTGTTCGCGCGGGTGTTGGCTCAAACTCGGGGGCTTGTGGTTTATTGTGCTGAGGATCTAGTGGCGCGCGAGTTGTGCCGCACGCATCATGCGGCGCTTTCGTATGGCTGGAATCAGGCGGATTACACCGCGGTGGATGTGAAGGAAAAAGGGGGCACCACGCAGTTTGTGGTGTTGCGTCGCGGCACGCCGCTCGGTGTTGTTGATCTGGGGATTCCCGGGCGGCACAATGTGCTAAACGCACTGGCAGCGATCGCGCTTGCCGATGCGATGGGCGCAGATTTTGCCTTGTCGGCTCGCGCTTTGGCAGCGTTTGCGGGCGCGAAACGTCGTTTCGAGACGCGCTATCTTTCGTCACAATTGCGCGTGGTGGACGATTACGGTCATCACCCTACGGAAATAGCAGCGACTTTGCAAACGGCGCGTTCGCTCAAGCCGCAACGCGTGGTGGTGCTGTTTCAGCCGCATCGGTTTTCGCGCACGCAAGCATTGGCTCAGGAATTTGCCGTGGCGTTGCAGGCGGCGGATTTGGTGTTCATCACTGGCGTGTATGCAGCGAGTGAAACGCCGATTGAGGGGGTGAGTGGTGAGACGATTGTGGTGGAAATGACGAAATTAGCAGGGACGCGCGCGGTGTCGGTTCCCGATTTAGCCAAGGCGCATCATGTGGTGGGCAATGCATTGCAGCCGGGTGATTTGTTCATCACGCTGGGAGCTGGCAACGTTCATGAAGCCGGCACACATGTGATTCGCGATTGGGTGGTGCGTGAGGAGCTACTGCGCTTGGTTCCGCCGGGTGAGTTGGATTGTCGCTTGTATGAGCCGATGCGTCGCCATAGCACTATGTTGGTGGGCGGGCCGGCGCAGTTTTGGTGTGAGCCGCAGAGCTTCGATGCTTTTGCGCAGGTGGTGCGTTATTGTCGCGAGAGAGGGATTGCGATTCGGGTCGTGGGCAGGGGTTCCAATTTGATTGTCCGCGATGGCGGGATTCGTGGTGTGGTGATCCATCCAGATGGTGGTGTTTTTGGTGAGGTGCGTGTGGAACAAGATTTGGTGATTGCTGGAGCGGGTGCTCGACTAAAAAAAGTTGCCAGCGTGGCACAAGCGGCGGGTTTGGGAGGCTTTGAGTGGATGGAAGGGGTTCCGGGCAATGTGGGTGGCGCCCTGCGCATGAATGCGGGTGCGATGGGAGTGGAAATGATGGATCAGGTGGTGAGTGTGACCTTGTTGGATGAAGATGGTGTGATCCGCACGCGCTACCGTTCAGAATTGGAAGTGCAGTATCGCAATGTGCCGCAATTGCGTCGTCAATACGCTTTGCAAGTGGTGTTGACCGGTGAAGCCGATGACCCGGCAGCCATTGCGGGGCGCTTGCACGCATCGCGCGAGAAACGTCGATTAAGTCAGCCAATCAAGGCCAGTGCGGGTTGCACGTTCAAGAACCCGCAGTCGCAGCCAGCTGGGAAGTTGATTGATGAGTTGGGTCTGAAGGGGTGGCGCGAGGGGGCGGCGGAGGTTTCCGCGATTCATGGCAATTTTATCGTCAATACCGGCGGTGCGACAGCGGAGCAAGTGTTGCGTTTGATTGAACGGGTCAAGCAAGCGGTTCGCGAGCTGCGCGGTGTGGAACTGGAGCTGGAGGTGATGGTAATTGGTGAGGAGGAGGCAACGTTTTAACAGGCTAGCCAATCGGTCAATGGCGTGTTAGTGTGAATGGAATGAAGGCGATGATGGGACAAAATGAGTGTGTGGCGGTGTTGATGGGGGGGCCGGGTTCGGAGCGCCAGGTGTCGTTGGCTTCGGGTGCGGCCGTGTTGCGCGCGTTGCAAAGTGCGGGTTTGTCGGCGGTGGCGGTGGAATTGACCGAAGCGAAGCTGGAGCTGCCGCCGGGATGTCGATTGGCGTTTAATGTGATTCATGGCACCTATGGCGAGGATGGGCGCTTGCAAGCGGACTTGCAGCGCTTGGGTTGTCGATACACGGGTGCGGGTGTCGATAGCAGTGCGTTGGCATTTGATAAAAATCGCGCCAAGGAGCGCTTTTTGGCCGCTGGGGTGCCGACGCCGCAGGCGCAGATTTTGGAGTTGCCGGATCTCTGTGCCACGGATTGGCCGCGACCGTCTCTGCCCTTGCCGCTGGTGGTGAAGCCCCCGTGTGAGGGTTCGAGCGTGGGGGTGCATGTCGTGCAGCAGCAAGCGCAGTGGGAGCCCGCCTTGCGTGATGCGGCGCGCTACGGTCGAACGGCGCTGGTGGAGTCGTTCATCAAAGGACGCGAACTGACGGTGGCGGTGTTGGATGACGTGGCCTTGCCCGTGGTGGAAATTGTGCCGCGTGAGGGTTTTTACAACATGGAGAACAAGTATCCGTGGCTGGCAGGTGGAGCTGGCAGTGAGTATCATTGTCCAGCTCCGCTGAGTGAGCAAGCAACCGCTCGGGTTCAGCAAGCAGCATTGGCGGCGCATCGCGCGCTTGGCGTGGAGGTTTATTCGCGTGTGGATGTGCTATTGGACGATCAGGAGCAACCCTTTGTTTTGGAAGTGAATACTCTGCCGGGCATGACAGAAACGAGTTTGTTGCCGAAGGCGGCCGCGCAGGCGGGTTTGGGTTTTGTGGAATTATGCTTGAAGATTGCAGAACTTTCTTGGAGTTTGCAGAGGTAAAATGAAACGCGGTTTGAGAATGGATTTGCCTGCTCAAGGCGCGAGACCACTGCGTCGTTTGCGCGCGGTTTCGCCATTGTCTGCTTGGCACGTTTTCTTGCGATTGTCGCCTCGTTGGGGGTTGTTGTTGTTGGCGTTGGGTTTGATCTCGGCGGCGGGAGTTTGGGGGTGGCACGCGGTGCGGCGTGTTTACTTGGAAAATCCAGAATACCAATGGCGCTATGTGGCGCTGAATCGCAATCCGGTGCTGGATGTGCCCATGGTGATGAGCTTGGTGCGGCATGTGAATCAGGGTGAGCAACCATTGCCACTGTTTGAGCTGAATTTGCAAAAACTGCGTGAGGTGCTGTTGGCGCAACCGGGGGTGGTGGCGGCTCGCGTGGAGCGTCAGTTGCCGCAGACGCTCAAGGTGGTGTTGGACACACGCGAGCCATGCGCGTGGTTGGAATGCGCTCATGACGGCATCTCGGGGCGTCCGGCGAGCGCGCGTGACCTTGGTTATCTGATGGATCAGCAAGGAGTGGTTTTTCAATGCCCCGAGCGGATGTGGGAGAGCGCACGCGATTTGCCGGTGGTGGTGTTGACGGCGGAGGATCAAGTGCTTGCGCATGTGGGAAAGACTCTGAACAGCAGAACATATGATCGTTGCATGGCGTTGTATCGGCGGTCTCTGGAGCACATGAAATCGGGCGGCCCCACTTTGGATCGGTTGACTCAGGAGAACGAGTGGTCGATCACGGCATGGGTGCGTGATGGCGTCAACGGGGCGGGTGTGAAGGCTGTGTTTGGGTTGAGTGATCAAGATCGTCAGTTCCAGGATCTCAAGCGGGCGCAGAGCCATGCGCTGAAGAGCGGCAAGCGGATGCAGACGATCAACCTTATTCCGTCTCGCTACGTTCCTGTCACCTACGCGAATGATGTCGATGCTGCGGACGAACGCATCGGGGTTGGCTCGGGAACGCGTGAGTAAAAGCAGGCATTTTTTGGAGGAATTATGGCACGTCACTCAGATAATGAACCCATTCAGATTGGGCTAGAGATTGGCACGACGAAGGTGCGAGCCATCGCTGTGAAGTTCAATGCGGATCGCTCGCTCAATATTTTAGGCGCGGAGGAAACCGCGTCGGTTGGGGTTTCCCACGGAGAAATCAGAGCTGACACGGTGGCGATGGCGAACGCGCGAGATTGTGTGAGCGAGGTGCTACGAAGCATTGAAGAAGCGGCGCACATTCGCGTGCGCAAATTGCTCTTGGCTGTGGATGGGGCGCATTTTGTTGGCAGGAACCAGCAGGCGGTGATCCAGCTCAACCCGCAGTCGCCCCAGGTGCAGCAGCATCACCTCGATGAGATTCGCAAACGGGCGCAGTTGTTGACCAGTTTTCCACAGTTGGAGTGTCTGCATGAGTTGTTTCAGCGTTACCGGCTCGATGATCAGGATGTCCCGATCAGCCCGCTGGGGTTATCCGGTCGAAACCTCGAAGCGAAGTATCACATCATCGCGGGGGACTCGCAGCGAATCCGGCGCACGATGAGCTGTGTGTTGGACATTGGGGTTGAATTGGATGATGTTGTGTTTTCTCCAATTGCCGCGGCGCAGTGTTTGTTCACCGAGTCGCAGTCTTCTTTGGAATACCGACGCCGGGGTTCCTTGCTGATCGACATTGGTGGTGGTTCCACCAAGTATGCTCTTTATTTCAACGATGACATCATTGCGAGCGGTAGCATTCCCGTGGGAGGAAATTCCGCGACGAAGGACGTGCAGCTGGCTTTCCAATTGCCGCAATCGACGGCGGAATATTTGAAAATCAACGAGGGCAATGTGGCACAGCCGCAAGATGGGGTGACGGAGGATCCGATTCACACGCCGGTCAATGAGCATGGTTTTGCTCAGCCGAGCATTGATCGGGTGCTGCTGAACTACGTGTTGCGCGAGCGGTTCAGTGAGATTTTTCGACTGGTGAAAAAGGAATTACCGCGCGATGTGTCCTATGTCTTGGGGGCGGGCGTGTTTCTCTGTGGTGGCTCGAGCTTGATGCGTGGACTCAATGAGCTGTGCCAGGAGATGTTTGATTGTCACATCTACATGGTGCGTGATTCCGAGGCTATGATGTTGGACGCTCGGGGCGATGACTCGAGAATGCTGCACCAAACACCGCAGTTCGTGACACCGATGGGTTTGGTTCGTTACGCGGAATTAGCGCGGGTGGAGAGCATGAAGCAGCAACCTGAAGGATTTTGGTCGCGTTTGTGGTCGTGGATGGGGCGCGCTTGATTGAGGAAAATGAGTAAATGTTTTGAGCTATGATCGAATTTCATTCTAAAGAACAACAAACGATTCCCTGCGCGATGATTAAAATCATTGGGTTGGGAGGTGCGGGGCTGAACATACTGGATCGGGTCGCGATCGACGGCATTGAAGGCGCGGAGCTGCTGAGTTTGACCGCAGACGTGCGTCAGCTTGGGAGTTCAGTGGTGACGGAGCGAATTCAGCTAGGGCGTCAATTGGTGAAGGGCAATGGCGCCGGCGGCGATCCTGAACTTGGCGTGCAGGCCATGCAGGAGGCCGAGCGTGAGGTGCGCACGAGTCTGAAGGGACGCAAGATTGTGTTCTTGTGCGTGGGCTTGGGTGGCGGAACGGGATCGGGTGGTGCGCCCTTGGTCACACGCATCGCACGCGAGGAGGGCGCTTTTGTGGTGGTGTTTGCGACCATGCCCTTTGGTTTCGAAGGGCGTCGCCGGCGCGAACAGGCGGAAACAGCGTTGAATGAACTGGCGGTGCTGAGCAATGCGTTGGTGGTTTTTGACAACAATCGGATGGGTGAGCTGGTTTTGGCGAAACAAGGCATTCATGAGGCGTTCGCGGCGGCGGATCGGATGATCGCGGAGAGCATCAAGGCGGTGATCCGCTTGGTGATCCGTCCTGGGTTGATTCGGATTGGGCTCGATGAGCTAATGAGTGCACTGCGCACTAATCGCTCCCGTTGTTTGTTCGGTTCTGGCTTGGCACATGGCAAGGATCGCGCCAGCAAGGCATTGGCCAACGCGTTGGCTAGTCCGCTGCTAGACAGCGGTGCGTTGCTCAAGCAAGCGATGTCGGTGCTGGTGCACGTGTGTGGTGGTGATGATCTCACTCTCTATGAAGTGGATCTTCTGATGCAGAAACTGATGCGTCATGTGCCTGATAAGGCTCATGTGCTCTTCGGCGCGGCCATCGATACCAGCATGAAGGACGGGCTGAGCATCACCCTGATCAGCGCCTTGCCGGAGGAGGTATTGCAACGTCAGGTGGATCCTCAGGAAGAAGAGCGCGAGAAACTCAATCACTTGCTGTATTTGGAGCCAAGCGTTGGTTTCGCTCCCGAAGAAGCTCCGATGGCTAACGCGGACATGGTTCCAGCTCAGCTGGAAGTAACAGAGCCCGCTCCGAGTCCATTCACGCCCGTGTTTGTTGATGCCGAGTGTTCGGAGACGGCCACTAGCAATCCAGTGGCCTCGCATGCCGTGGCCGAGCTGACGAGGGAAATGGATCCAGTGCCGGAGGTGGTGGCGAAGACCGATGCCGAGTTCCAGCTGTCTGGGTTCCAGCCAACGGAATTTGAGGCTCCGAGCCCTGCTGGTGAGTTGCCACTTCGACACGAGCCTGGAACTCTCGCGGTGGGCGGCGTTGTCGCTGCTCTCGAAGTTCAAGATGAGCTGGCAAACCAAGCAGGTGATTTTTTGCAGAATGAGGCGAATGGCCAGGATGTGGGGAACGAACCTCCGGTATCGGTTCTCTCGGCGCACGATGAGGAGTGGCGGGATGAGTATCAGGAGCCGGTGATGATTCATTCGGCACCAGTTGAGGTTCATTCGAGTTTTCAGCACGTGGATTTGTATGAATCCGTGGCTGAACAAGAAACTTACGTGCGACCGGAAGATCAGCAGGTGGATCCGTTCGCTCAATTGGCTGATCAAACGCGCTTGCGTTTGCAGCAGGAGCATCAGTCGCGGTTGCGTTCGCCAAATGGTCGCTCTGCGGGAGCGGATCAATCATTGTTCGATGGCAATGATCTGGAGATTCCGGCATTTTTGCGCAGTCGCCGCCGCAAGGATGACGTGTAGGGCAGCACTGGCTGTGCGTGGGATTAGGTTGAAGGTTGAATGGGTGACGTCTGTTGACCTCAATCGAGTCGCGATTTTTTGGGTGCTTGAGGTGCTTGGAAAATCAGATGGCGTTCGGCCTGGGAAAGCTCGCGCCAAGTTCCGTTTGCCAAAGACTCCAAGCGGAAATTTCCGATGGCAACGCGCAAAAGGCGCAGGGTGGGATGGCCCACGGCAGCTGTCATGCGTCTTACTTGCCGATTCTTTCCTTCAGTTAGGGTCATTTCGATCCAGCTGGTAGGAATCTGCTGACGCACACGGATCGGTGGCTCACGCTCTGGCAAGGAGGGTGGTCGTTGGAGTCGCTGGACACGCGCAGGAGCACAGCGATGTCCCTGAATGACCAGTTGACCCGAACCGAGTGCTTGCAGGGCACTGGGCTCGGGCTCGCCTTCGATTTGCACCCAGTATGAGCGTGGGTGTCCATGGCGTGGGTTAAGCAACCGATCGACAATCGCTTTTTCGTCACTTAACAGAAGCAAGCCCTCGGAGTCGCGATCCAATCGGCCAATCGGATAAAATCCACTAGGAAAACCAAAATCAGCAAGCGTTCGGTGTTCCGGCAGCTCACGCGTGAATTGACTCAAAACATCGTATGGCTTGTGAAAGGCGAGAATCATCGCGTGGGGTCAAAAAGTCGAACAATCGGGGATCACCGCGCCAAATTTAGTCGCATTAATGCTCCGTCCATTACGCCGTTTTGATCGAGGGATCATGCGCGAAAATTCAGTTTCAGAGGATGGGGTGGGCAAGCGCAAGGATGGCTTGGATCAGCGGTTGAAAGGTTGCTTAAACGCCCCGAGTTTCTTTTCGCGACTCAACAAGACATCGGCAAAATGAGAATTGTCATTGCGCGTTTGAGAGATTTCGTCATTCAGCGCATCAATGGCCACTTGTTGCTGAGTAGGATTGAGCCGCTCGATCTGGAGTTCGATTCCTTTGATGTAGAGTTGCGCTTGATCGGAGCATGCAGCGATGAATTGCTCCTCGATTTCCTCCTGTTTTTGCAGGTAGCTAGAATGAGCAATGCTAGCCTCCGGAATGTAAGGTAGCTGCAACTTGGTGAACTCGGGAATCAGTGCTTCATCGTCTTTCAATTTTTCGATGAGCATTTGAATCGACTCAGCGGCAATTCGCTTGTTCTCCCGCGAATCGATCGTGCGAGCTTGTCGTTCAAGCTGACGTCCAAAGGCTTCGAGGTTTTTCGTCAGAGCGGTTCTTCGCGCGGTGATCGCGACGCTGGACTTATCGCGCATCACCGACTTGGCTCGCTGAAAAAAGGCTTCGACGTCGAAAGGTGGTTCTTTAGGCTTGATTTCAGCAGGAGTGGCGTTTTCTGGCTTGGCCAAGCGAGGGATGTCTGATCCGTTCTCGGTCGGAGTGTTGGAGGTGATGTCAGACGATTTGGGGTCTTCTGTTGGACGCGGAATCAATGGGGACTGCTTGGTCGCGTCGTTTGGTTGATTCGTCGAGTGGATGGGTGAAGGACTCCTGGAGGAATCCGTTTCTGTGGGGAGGGTCGTGGTTCCCTGCGAAGCTGTGGCTGTTTTGGAAGGGGTGGCTGGAGCGGCAGCGGGTGGCAGTGTTGGAGCACCGGGGTTCGGCTGTTGCTGCAAGTAAATGACGCCCCCCGCGATCAGCAAGGCCAAGACCAGCAACCAGACCAGATTGCCACTTGAACTCGATTTCGTTTGGCGTGCGGCGGCGGCACGCGGTGCCGTTCGAGGCAGCGCCGCAGTGACTGGGCGACTGGCCGCTACCTTGGGTCCCTGCGGGTAGCCTGCCCGAAGTTTCGGATTGGTTGAGGGGAACACCAACTGATGTAAATCCTGCATCATCGCCGCAACCGTGGCGTAGCGCTGGGTGGACACGGGCGCCGTGGCCTTGCGAATGATCGCATCGAAACCCTTCGGGCAACCACAGATCACCGACGGCAATCGATTGTCATCCGCGGGCATTTTACCGGTGAGCAATTCGTGCAACATCACGCCCAGCGAAAACACATCGGCGCGCGCATCAACTTGATGGGGCTGATTGATGATCTCGGGCGCTGTGTAGTGCGGGGTGCCGTAAATGGTTTCATCATCGGCATTGGCGAAACCAATGGGACGCGCGAGCCCGAAGTCGCCAATTTTTGGACGCTGCTGGGCATCGAGCAACACGTTGGCGGGTTTGATGTCGCGGTGAAGGATGCCGTGCTCGTGCGCGTGATGCAGTCCTGCGCCGATTTCGCTGATCATTTTTGCCACTTGGCGCGGCTCCATGCGTTTGTTGTAAGTGGCGTGATAGAGTGATTGGCCAGGAACAAACTCCATGATGATGAAGAGCATGCCGTCAACTTCACCGAAATCGAACACACTGATGAGATTGGGATGATTGAGTTTTGCCATGGCCTTGGCCTCGGCAGCAAAGCCCTCGCGGAAACTGGCATCACGACTCAGCTCACGCGGTAGGATTTTGATGGCAACCTCGCGATCCAGCGCAATTTGCCGTGCTTTGTAAACTGCGCCCATGCCACCACAAGCAATCAGATGCTCGATGGCATAACCGGAAAAAAGCGATGCCAATTCATGCACCTCTGGCGCGTTAAAGGTCGGATTTTCGCTCATGGATCAAGGGCTAGTGGTGTGACGCGTGGATGATTGAAATGCTTTTTCCCATGTTCGGCACTTGCCACAGCGGCCCTTGCCCATCGCATGGACCTCACTTGCCATGAGGTTTGGCAAGCAATCAATAGTCAGCCTGTGGCAGAAAGTCAACCCAGCTAATCAATCGAGTGCGTTCACGGTCAGCGGCATGCCACCAAGACGACGAAAAAACCGATGGACCGGGTGCGGCATCCACATCAAAGTGGCAAAAAACCAGCAAACGGTCCCCTGTCGATTGCTAGCTCGCCTCGCGCTTGCCCAGATTTTCTACAAAAAATGGCTTGCACGTGGTTCACTCTTGCGGCACTGTTTGGTGTCGAACTTAGTATCTTTATCAACAAAGTAAGGTTATGCTTCCAGCGCACGCTCCGTTTACAGAAACCACCCGTCGTTTGATCGAAACTGCTGTTGCAGGCTTGGATTTGGCTCAGCGTGCGTGGTTGAGTGGTTTTTTGGCACAAGGTTTAGGAGTGGCACCGGTGGTTTCAGCGGCGGCGGTGAAGGTTTTGGTGCTCTATGGCACAGAATCGGGCAATGCAGAAAAGTTGGCAGATCGCACGGCTAAGGCGCTGAAGCAGCGTGGTCAGCAGGCGGTGGTCAAGAACATGGCGGATGTGAGTGTGGCTGAGTTGCGGCGTCAAACACATGCGTTGATTGTGGTCAGCACGTGGGGAGACGGTGAGCCGCCGGACGGTGCGACAGCTTTTTACAAGGAGCTGATGGCGGCTGAGGAGGGGATCGCCAGCTTGAACTATTCGGTTTGTGCTCTGGGTGATACGAGTTATGAGAAGTTTTGCCAGGTGGGCAAGGACATCGATGCCAAGCTGGAAAGTTTAGGGGCGCAGCGCGTGGTGCCGCGGGTGGATTGTGATGTGGATTATGAGGACAGTTATGTGGGTTGGCTCGAGTCAGCGATTGCAGGGTTGGTTCCAGTGGCTTCTGCCATTGTGGCACCGGTGACGGGCGTGGCTGCGACCGACACAGCAGTGGTTTATGACAAGAAAAATCCGTTTGCTGCTGAAGTGCTGGATCATGTCTTGCTGAATGGCAAGGGCAGTGCGAAGGAGACGATTCACCTAGAGTTCTCGCTTGCGGGGTCGGGCATGACATATGAGCCAGGCGATGCCCTGGCGGTGGTGCCGGAAAACGCTGCGGAGGTGGTGGCTGATTTGTTGAACGTGGCCAAGTTATCGGGTGACGAAGCGGTCACGCTCAAAGGGGCCACCGCGGCCACGAGCTTGCGCGAGGCTCTCACGCGGGAGTTGGACGCCACGGGCTTGTCGCGATCGGTGTTGACGAAGTTGCACGAACTCAGACCGCAACCCCAGTTGGCGGCGTTATTGCAAGAGGACGCCAAGGATTCTCTGAAGCAGTATGTTTACGGCAGACAGCTGGTTGACGCGCTTGCCGATTTTGCTCCCGATGGCGTGGATGCCGCAGGATTGGTGGGTTTGATGCGAAAATTGCCGCCGCGGCTGTATTCGATTGCGTCGAGTCCGTTGGCGCATCCGGATGAGGTGCATTTGACCGTGGCTGCTGTGCGTTATCACAGTCATGGACGTCAGCGCAAAGGGGTGGCTTCGACGTTCTTGGCGGATCAGGCGAAGGTGGGCGAACGCGTGGCGGTTTACACTCATGCGAACAAGAATTTCCGCTTGCCCGCCGATTCTAGCACGCCGATCATCATGGTGGGCCCTGGCACGGGCGTGGCTCCGTTCCGTGCCTTTGTCGAGCATCGCGCCGCTGTGGGGGCAACGGGTCAATCATGGTTGTTCTTTGGTGATCAACGCTATCTGTATGATTTTCTGTATCAATTGGAGTGGCAGGAACACTTAAAAAATGGCTCTTTGAGCCGACTCGATGTCGCTTTCTCGCGGGATCAGCCGGAAAAAGTGTATGTGCAACAGCGCATGCTGGAAAAGGGCAAGGAGCTGTATGCTTGGTTGCAGGAGGGGGCGCATTTTTATGTGTGTGGTGATGCTGCGCGCATGGCTCACGATGTTCACGAAGCGTTGATTGACATTCATCAGCTCCACGGTGGGCTGGGGCGCAGCGCCGCAGAGGAGGCGGTTGAGGCTTTGAAGCAGGCGAAGCGTTACCAACGTGATGTGTATTGAACTGTTGCGGGGCGTTGCTCCGGTTTTTTTTCCATAATGATTCATTTTATCGAATTTTAGTCATGTCTGATTCCAAACTTGCCGCTAACGAATACATCAAAATCCGCAGCAATTACCTCCGAGGCACTCTGGCCGAAGGGCTCGCTGATTGCTCGACGGGAGCGATTTCCGAGGACGACCAGCAGTTGATCAAATTTCATGGTTCCTACATGCAGGATGATCGGGACTTGCGCGCGGATCGACGCAAACACAAACTGGAGAAGGCTTATTCCTTCATGATTCGCATTCGCGTTCCCGGTGGGGTGGCCACACCCCATCAATGGTTGGAAACGGATCGGATGTGCGAGCAATATGGCAATCATGATTTCAAACTCACGACGCGCCAAGCCTTTCAGCTGCACGGTGTGATCAAAAGTAATCTCAAACGCACCATTCAGGAGATCAATCAATGCGCCATGGACACGATCGCGGCGTGCGGTGATGTGAATCGCAATGTGATGTGCAATCCTAATCCGCATTTGTCGCAGCTCCACGCGGAGGTGCTGAAGGTGTCGCAACAGATTTCGGATCACCTCACCCCCCGCACGCGGGCTTATCATGAAATATGGCTCGATGGCGAAAAGGTGGTGAGTTCCGAGGAAGAAGAGGAGCCGATTTATGGCAAAACGTATCTGCCGCGAAAATTCAAGATCACGGTCGCGGTTCCGCCTTCTAATGATGTCGATATTTTCGCCAATGATCTTTCGTTCATTGCCATTGAGGAGGCCGGTCAGTTGGTCGGTTTCAATGTCGCAGTGGGGGGAGGCATGGGCATGACGCATGGCAGTGAGGAAACTTTCCCACGCTTAGCAGATGTGATTGGTTTTTGCACGGTTGACCAAGTGTTGGCGGTGGCGGAAAATGTGGTGAAAGTGCAGCGCGACTTCGGTTGCCGCACGGATCGCAAGCACGCTCGTCTGAAATACACGGTTCAGGACCATGGCGTGGCGTGGTTTTTGCAGAAGCTTAACGAGTATTTGGGCTGGGAGCTGGCTCCGGTGCGTCCTTACGTTTTTGTCAACAATGGCGATCGCTATGGCTGGGTGACGGATGCGCAGGGCAATGGTCATTTGACGTTGTTCATTGAAGGTGGCCGCGTGATTGATCGTCCGGGATACGCGATGCGCGAGGGCTTGCGAGAAATTGCTAAGATCCACACTGGCGATTTTCGATTGACGGCGAATCAAAATGTCATCATTGCCAACGTCAGTCCGGCGCAGCGACCGCTGATTGAGGCATTGGTGGCGCGCTATGGATTGGAGGATGGCTCGAAGCGCAGTGCGTTGCGTTTGAATGCCTTGGCATGTGTGGCATTGCCGACCTGTGCCTTGTCATTGGCGGAAGCGGAGCGCTTTTTGCCGGATTTGATCACGCAACTGGAGTTGTCGTTGGAGAAGGTTGGGTTGCGACATGACGCGATCACCATTCGCATGACCGGTTGCCCTAATGGCTGCGCGCGGCCTTACATCGCAGAGATTGGTTTTGTGGGGCGCGGCCCGAATCGCTACAACGTTTATCTCGGCGGTGGTCACGCGGGCCAACGCTTGTCGAAACTTTACCGCGCGGATGTCGAGGCGACTGCCATCCCTGCGATTCTGGAGCCGATTTTTGAGCGTTATGCCAAAGAACGTGTGGAGGGCGAACGCTTTGGCGATTTTGTGATTCGCATCGGCTTGGTAGCGGAGACAATCCAGGGCGCGGATTTCCATGCTAATTTGCGCCTTTGAGCCTGCAATTGCCCACCTGCATCTTGCTTCATTCGTGGTGGCGCGTGAAGCATCCTTGGACTTAAACTGGAACAGATCCCATGTCATCACTCATTTCAACAACCGATTCCGCTCATGATCTCTCGGAGCAATTAGCTCCACTGAAGGCGTCCGCGCGGCTGCAGTTGCTGCACGAAACTTTCGGAAAACGCGTCGTGGCGACAACTAGCTTTGGCTTGCAAGCGGCGGTGATGTTGCATTTGATTCACCATCACGCGCCGGAAATCCCGGTTATTTTTATTGATACGGGATACCTTTTTCCAGAAACCTATCATTACATTGAGGCATTGATGGCCAAGTGGCCCGTCGATCTGCGCACTTACGCCCCGTTGATGACCGCTGCGCGTTATGAGGCCTTGCACGGACGTCAGTGGGAGCAGGGACGCGATGGCTTGGAGCACTACAATCTGGTGCATAAAATTGAGCCGATGAATCGCGCGCTGACAGAATTGGGTGGCGATGTGTGGATTTCTGGATTGCGGCGCTCGCAGTCATCCACGCGCGCGAATCGCAATTTTGCGGAGCAGCAAAGCAAAACGATGAAAGTTTATCCCATCTTGGATTGGGCTGATGCGCAGGTCAGTGCCTACATGGCGATGAATGAAATCCCCCCTCACCCCTTGGCTGCCAAGGGTTATGTGACGATGGGGGACTGGCATAGCACGCGCCCAGCCGTGGATGGCATGGACGCGGAATCAACACGTTACAATGGCGAGAAATATGAGTGCGGCTTGCATCTTGAATCACGCCAAGCTGATTTTCAGATTTGACTTTATTCTCAAGCAAGCTATCTCTACTTCCGTGTATGGTTTCCATGGTTAAGTTTAACAATTAAAGTCACATTGATTCCTATGAGTGCGCACATTGCAACGAGCATGATTGATACCGTCGGCAACACCCCGTTGATTCGGCTCAATCATTTAACGAAGGGTCTGAACGCAGAAATTTGCGTGAAGGCGGAGTTTTTCAATCCATTGTTCAGCGTGAAGGATCGGATTGGAAAAGCGATGATTGAAACAGCAGAGCGATCTGGCGAGTTGAAGCCTGGTGGTTTGATCATTGAGCCGACATCGGGTAACACAGGAATTGCGCTTGCTTTTGTGGCGCGTGCGAAGGGCTATCGCATCATTTTGACCATGCCGGAGAGCATGTCAGTGGAGCGCCGTGTGTTGTTGCGATTGCTGGGAGCTGAAATTGTGTTGACGCCGCGTGCGCGGGGCATGGGTGGGGCGATTGCGAAGGCGAAGCAATTGTTGGAGGAGAATCCAGGTTCGTTTGGTCCTGGTCAATTTGACAACCCCGCCAATCCGCAGGTTCATCGTGAGACGACAGCGGAAGAAATTTGGGCGGCGACGGGTGGCGAAATCGATGCCTTTGTCGCTGGTGTGGGCACGGGTGGCACGATCACGGGGGTCTCGGAGGTGATCAAGTCGCGTCGCCATTTGACGACTTTTGCGGTTGAGCCAGCTGCCAGTCCGGTGATTTCCGGTGGTGCGCCGGGTCCTCACATGATTCAGGGCATTGGTGCGGGCTTCATTCCGAAGAATCTCAATACGGGCATCATCGATGAGGTCATTCAGGTGACGAACGAGTCCGCATTCGAGACCGCACGGGCCTTGGCGCAGGATGAGGGTTTACCTGCAGGAATTTCTACGGGTGCTAACGTGTGGGCGGCATTGCAAGTGGCGCAGCGTCCGGAGTTTGCAGGCAAGCGCATTGTGACGGTGGGTTGCTCGTCATCTGAGCGATATTTGAGCACGCCGTTGGCGGAAAAATTGCGCGAGGAGTGCGCGAATTTGCCGGTGCACGAGATTTAATGCGTCGTCGTCGCTGAGTTTCATCAAAGCCGCTCACGCTCAATGCGGGTGAGCGGCTTTTTTGTGATGTGGATGCCTTGATTGGAACGCGATGACCGGGGCAATCGGCAAAGTCGTCTTGCATCAGCGTCGGCGCGTAAGATCGGCAGCCATTTTCAGCGCCGCAATCATCGAGCTTGGGTTGGCAAGGTTTTTGCCCGCAATGTCGAAAGCCGTGCCATGGTCGGGGCTGAGTCGTGGACGTGGTAATCCGAGTGTGATGTTCACGGCGTTATCGAAGTCGATGAGTTTTAGCGGGATTAAGCCTTGGTCGTGATACATGCAAACCACGCCATCGTATTGTTTTGCCAGGCAAGCACGGAATACCGCATCAGGCACGTGTGGGCCGCTGAATTCGGCTTGGTCGGCAGTTGCCTGTAGGATTTGCACGGCGGGATAAATGATGTGGATTTCCTCGGTTCCGAAAGCGCCTTGCTCGCCGGCATGTGGATTGAGCCCGCAGATGGCGATGCGCGGACAGTCTGTGCCGCGTTGCCGCAAAAAAGCTGCTAGCAAGCGAGCGCAGCGCACGATTTCAGCCGTGGAAAGTCGCTGTGGCACTTCGGCAAGTGCCACATGCGCGGTGACCAGCACCACCGTTAGATTTTCGCCGCTCAGACACATGGCGGTGTTGTCGGCTTGCAAGCGAGCGGAAAAAAACTCGGTTTGCCCGGGATACGGAAATCCAATGGCTTGCAGGTGTTCTTTGGCGACAGGGGCGGTGACCACGGCATCCGCCTGTCCACAGCGCAATTGATCCGCCGCGTTTTCTAAGGCATTCCACGCATCGCGCGCCGATTCTGCCGTTGGAACCCCCGGACGAGCAGTGACGTGACTGGGCAAGGGCTCGAACAGCACGTCACGCGGCAAGGAAGGGTCTGCCAGGGCTTTGGCAATGATTTCCGGTCCGACTCCAGCAGCGTCTCCTGGAGTGATGAGGATGCGTCTCATGTTTGAATGTGATGTCGGGTGTCAAGTTAGAACCACCAAGCTGCGGCGTGCAGGCATGCGGCAAAGATGAGCAACTGCAGCGCGGCAATGGCGAGAAGTGGGTTCAGAGCCTTGCCCTGGGTGCCGATGACGATTTTCCAAAGCAGAAAAAATCCCAGTGTCCAAAGTGGCAGCGTGGCCAGAGCGAACCAGGGCAATGAAAACTTCAGCCACAGCAAGGCGGACAGCGCGGCGACCTTGATCTCCATCCAGATCAGCACGCGGCCTCCCGCATCGCCGAGACGCACCGCGAGGGTGTTTTTCCCCGATTGCGCGTCTTCCTCGCGATCGCGCAGGTTGTTGATGGAAATCAAAACAGCAGACAGTAGGCCGATCTGAAAGCCCAGCAGCACGGCTTCATCGCGCCAGTGTCCCGTTTGCAAATACACGCAGCCGCTGACTGCGATGATCCCAAAAAACAACACCACGAACAATTCGCCCATGCCACGGTAAGCCAAGGGAAACGCACCGCCCGTGTAACCATAGGCCAGGTAGAGCGATAGCGCTCCAATCAGGGCAATTGGCCAGCCGCCGATGCTCACCAAATGCGCCCCGAGTCCCAACGCGAGCAACAGGCATCCAATCGCGGCTACCAGGACGTGACGGCGCGGGATCCAGCCCGACGCCGTGGCGCGGCGAGGTCCGAGACGCAGTGCGGTGTCTGCGCCCTTTTCCGCGTCGATGGCGTCGTTGAACAAATTTGTGGCGATTTGAATCAATAAGGTCGCCGCGAGGATGCAAAAAGACAGCCCGACGTCGAAGGAGCCCTGTAGCTTCCAGCTCAGCACGCTCGCGGCCCAGATTGGCACGATCGCGGCGGGAAGGGTCTTTGGTCGCGTGGCGAGCAACCAAGCTTTCAGCAAGGAAGGCGTCATGGCGCGTCAGTCGTTATGGAACGCGAGGAAATTGCGAGAAATCAGGGCTGCGTTTCTCCAAGAACGCCTGTTTGCCTTCTTTGCCTTCCTCACTCATGTAGTAAAGCAGCGTCGCATTTCCGGCGAGATCGAGCAGGCCCATCTGCCCGTCGCAGTCGGCATTCAAAGCGGCTTTCAAACAGCGCAGCGCCAGCGGCGAGTGCGCGAGCATTTCGCGGCACCAGGATAAGGTTTCATTTTCCAGTTGTGCCAGCGGCACCACGGCGTTGACCAAACCCATGTCGAGGGCAGCCTGAGCGTCGTATTGACGGCAAAGAAACCAGATTTCACGCGCTTTTTTTTGCCCAACAATCCGCGCTAAGTAGCTTGAGCCTAAGCCGCCATCGAACGAGCCAACTTTGGGTCCCGTTTGACCAAAACGGGCATTGTCGGCTGCGATGGTGAGGTCACACACCACATGCAAAACATGCCCCCCGCCGATGGCGTAGCCCGCCACCATCGCCACAACCGGTTTGGGTAGTGCGCGGATTTTCTTTTGCAAATCGAGCACGTTCAGGCGTGGCACACCATCATCGCCCACATAACCGGCGTGCCCTCGCACTTTTTGATCGCCACCTGAACAGAAGGCGAGGTCGCCTGCTCCCGTCAGAATGATCACACCAACCTTTGGGTCTTGATGAGCCAGATCAAAGGCTTGCAGCAATTCGACGACAGTCTTGGGGCGAAACGCGTTACGAACTTCTGGGCGATTGATCGTGATTTTTGCGATTTGACCTGCGTCTGTTGTTTCGTAGCAGATGTCCTCGAAAACGGCTTGTTGATTCCAAATGGTTTCAGTCTTCATGTCAGCGTTGACGGTTCATTATGCGGGCTCCCCCATCATGGGCGCTCGAGAATCTCGACCTCATAGCCATCGGGATCAGTCACGAAAGCCATTTTCTTGCCTCCCTGGCTGAAGCTTTCCCGCCAATGGCTCGGCCAGATCTCGATGCCTGATTTTTCGACTTCTGCGCAATAGGCGATGATGTCAGGGACACCCAAGCAGGTGTGCATCAAATCTTCTGGACAGCGGTGGGTGTAGTCCGGCGAGTGGCACAGCTCTAAAAAGACAGAATTTCCAGGTAACTCCAGAAACGCAAGACGATTACCCTGCGGGGAATCCTTGCGTTCGCCCTCGACGTAACCGAGTTTTTTGTAAAATTCAATGGATTGATCCAAATCGCGAACGCGAATGCGTGTGTGGAGAAAGCGTATCATGGCAGCACGATAGGCTGAACGCTTGATTTAGCAAGTAAAACATCGTTTCGCGCAGGCGGATCACGGCTTAAAGCCCGATGGGCATGAGTCATGATGTCGGTTCATTTCCCGGGTTTGGTGAGAGGCCACCTGGTTTAGATGAACTTAACTGTCACCATCGGCAGATCCGAGCACATGATTTTCATGAAGCGGTGAAAATGTCCCAGTGTGCAGATTGTCATTCGATGCGAAGCGCCTCGCGCGCCAAAATGATTGCCAACATGCGGTCGATGATTGGCACAAAATTTTGATTCTCAGGATCAGCGCATCTGTCCAAAGTCCAACCGTTTTTTTGCAGAAAGTCTTTAAGAAAATGGGCTTCGATTTCTGCTCGAGTGGGCTCACTGCATTGGCGATAAGCCATCACGAGGATCGCATTCAGAAAAGTCTGGTAATTGTCGTATTGGGCGGCTGGATCTTCGTCAACAAGTGGCTGGGCAAGTTCGACCCAGCGAATTGCCTCCGCAGGATTTGCGGCGCGAAGCTCGAACAATGCGATAGACATGTGGACAAACAACGCCATGCGGGGGGTAACGGCAGTCGATTGTTTTTTCAAAAATTCCACTGTTGGTTGCAGCCGCTGGATGAGTTCGGGCGAGGCAGGTTCGATCAAACACATTTTTACCAGCTGCTCGGCGGTGTTCGAATTAGTGGTATTGGTGAAACGCTCGATGAGTAGATTGCGATGGCTCTCATAGGCCTCATGCATACCCGCCATGACCAATACTGGGGCAGTGCGGATCATGTCGCCGGTATCGGGGATTTGTTCACCGGGGATGAAACGATTTGCCAATGGCAGCAGTAGGTAGCATTCGGTTGCGGCCTTCCAGCGGTGATGGATTAGATGCCAGTCGCCCAGAGCGCGGAAGACACCAGTTGCCTCCTGTGATGGCTCGATTGTGTTAAGTGGAGTCTGGCGCAAGACTTGATCGGCTTCTGAAGTCTTTCCCTGGTTAAGCAGTAGTGCCGCGCGTGAGACATTGGCACGTGCCTGGGTCTGTTGCCGCATCATGGCTTCGGCCGTTTGGGAAGTTGTTGCAACCTGGCGCAGGCGCAGCTGCTCCTTGAGCGCTGTGTTTGCCCGCAGATACAGCGCGGTTGAAATGGTAAAGCAAGCGAGCGCCGCGATGGTAACGAGCAGGGCAGAAACACAAGCCACTTTGTTGCGATCCACGAATTTTTGAAATCGATAGAGTTGGCTGGGCGGACGCGCCTGCACCGGCTCGTTGGCCAAGAAACGCGAGAGATCGAGTGCAAGACCATTGACAGTCTCGTAGCGACGGCAGCGGTCTTTCTCAATACACTTCATGACAACATGGTCGAGGTCGTTCTTGATGGTGGAAATCCACTTGGGAACTTCCGTGTTGCGACAGGCTGCGAGCGCGACGGCGTTTGCCGGTGGCAGAGCAGCGATGATCGCGGACGGTGGTGGCACTTGGCGATAGAGCAGAATTTCAAGACTCGCCGAGAAACCGACCGCACTCAGCTCCGCAGGCTCAAAGACTGGGCGACTACTTAACATTTCATATAGCAGGACTCCAAGGCTGTAGAGATCACTGCGCGTATCCACATCGATGCCGCCACTGGCTGCCTGTTCCGGGCTCATGGAAGCGAGCGTCCCCATTGGCATGCCGCCCGCTTCCGTAAAGTCCGAGCTACCACCTGAACCGTCCGTGGCTTTCGCGATGCCGAAGTCGATGATCTTTGGCAGCGGCTTTCCGTCCTGCATCAGAACCAGGACGTTGGACGGCTTGATGTCGCGGTGGATGATGCCCTTTTGATGGGCATGCTGGATGGCTTGGCAGACCTCGATGAACAATTTGATTCGCTGACGGATGGAGAGTCGGTTTTCATCGCAGAAATCGTTGATTTTACGTCCGCGGACCCATTCCATG
Source organism: uncultured Verrucomicrobiales bacterium (assembly GCA_964599325.1). Classification (GTDB taxonomy): domain Bacteria; phylum Verrucomicrobiota; class Verrucomicrobiia; order Verrucomicrobiales; family Akkermansiaceae; genus UBA956. The sequence continues at coordinate 64,001 of CAZREM010000014.1, forward strand.
GCGAAATAAGGTCGACCAGTCGGTGTGGTGCCTGCATCCAACACATGAGCGATATGTGGATGATCCATCATCGCAAGGGCTTGTCGTTCCATCTCGAATCGGGCGATGACGTGTTCGGTGTCCATGCCGAGCCGGATCACCTTGAGAGCGACTTGCCGCCGCACTGGTTCTTGCTGCTCGGCCAAGTAAACGACGCCGCAACCACCTTCACCAATGCGCTCCAGCAATCGGTAGGGACCGATCTTGTCGATGGATTCGACAACATCCGGTGGAGGACAAAACGGCTCCGCATCAACCGCACAGACTTGAGTCACTCCAGAGAAGTAAGCCTCGCTTAGGCGATACGCTTCCAACAGTTCTTCCAATCGCTCACGCATTTCCGGCAGACCCTGGCAGGTTTGATCCAGAAAGGCACGGCGCGTCCGGTTATCGTCGATCTGCAGAGCGGCATCGAACAGAAGCATTTCGATCTCGCGGGAGGTGTCTTTCATCGCAGACTTTCTCGGGTGTTTTCAGCCTTGCAGATCATCGTGAGCAAGGTGGATCTGGCGTAAGCCCATCGGCGCTCAACTGTGCGTTCGGTCACGCCGAGAGAATCGGCTACCTCGCGGTTGGTGAGGCCACCGAAAAACTTGAGGATCACCACGCGTGCGCTTTCTGGATCTTGTTGTTCGAGTTGTTTTAAACTTTCATCGATGCGCAACAAGCGGTCTTCTGGCGCATCCCTCTGAATCTCAAGCATGGTTTGAACTCTAAAATTGGCATGAAATCTAGCATTGCGACGGCGTTTGCGGCGGGCACTTTCCACCAAGATGCGGCGCATCGCCAGAGAAGCAGAGCGGAAAAAGTGTTCGCGGTTGTTCCATTTGCATCCGTCGCGGATGGTCAGCTTGATCCATGCTTCATGAACCAGTGCCGTGGGCTGGAGTGTCAATCCGCCCGCTTCACATGCCATACGTGCGGCGGCCAGACTGCGGAGTTCCGCATATACCTCCGGTAACCATCGGTAAGCTCCCACATCGTGCGTGGCGAATTGGAATGATTCGTTCATGTTGTTTAATCTGAGGTTTTTGCAGCAATTTCAATTCAATCAACAGCCATTTACCAGTGAGATTCTTCGACGAGACACATCGGTGGTTTCGGTGTTCCTTCTGTTGATTTAGATCATGAAAAACGTCCTTTCTGGATCGATGCTGATGTTTGGGTTGCATGCCAGCTTTGATCGTTCGTAGGGATTATGATGGATTTTTCTGTGCTGTGATCCTGCTGCTTCAGACCGTTGATGCCTCGTTCAGAGATAGGTCGTCATCGCCACTCTCGGATTAACATCGATGATTTCCAGGATGAGCTGCGAGGTTAGGAAGCGGCTTGAACGATGCGGAAGAAGCAGATGGAATCTGTGGGGGAAGCATGTTTCTGTGATTCATCTTGGAAGGAGGGTGATCAGCACGTTTTCATCACTGTTTCATGATCGTCGTGAGGTGAGTTTTCAATTCACCATTAACGCGGACGCTGACCTCACGGGCCTTCGGTGATCGAATCTGATAGGCACTGACTTTCCCGTCCTTCCAAGACATGTCCACCTCGTAGCCACCACGCGCCCGGAGACCCTGCACCGCGCCATCCCTCCAGCTTGGCGGCAGGGCTGGCAGAAGTTCGATGATCCCGTCGTGCGATTGCAGAATCATCTCCGCAATTCCGGCCGCGCCACCGAAGTTGCCGTCGATCTGGAATGGCGGGTGGGTATCGAAGAGGTTGGGTAACGTGCATTTGGCCAGCAACTCGTGCAGGTGCTTGTGGGCTTCGCCGCCGTCGTGGAGGCGGGCGAAGAAACTGACGAGCCAGCAACGGCTCCAACCGGTGCCGCCACCGCCATGGGCGAGGCGGGTTTCGAGACTCTTGCGCGCGGCGGCGGCGAGTTCTGGCGTGCCGCTTACGGTGATCTGGTGACCGGGATGCAGCGCATACAGGTGCGACATGTGACGGTGACCGGGCTCGGGTTCATCGTAATCGAACACCCACTCCTGGATGCGACCGGTCTTCGGACTGATCTGGATGGGCGCGAGTCGGGCAAGCGTGTCGCGGAGTTTTTGTTGGAATGCGGGTTCGAACGATTCCCCGCCGAGGTCTTTTGCCGCAGCCAGACAGTTTTCGAGCAGATCGCGAATGATCATCAAATCCATGGTGGCGGCATAGGTGAACTTGCCCTGGCTGCCGTCCGGCTTGGTGAAGGAGTTCTCTGGCGAGTGCGAAGGCGCGGTCACGAGTTTTCCAGCAACTGGCGATCCGGCCGGGGCCTCGACGAGGAAATCGATGACAAACTCCGCAGCTCCTTTCATCTGCGGCCAGGCGCGCTTACCGAGGAATTCCTTGTCGCCAGTGAATTGGTAATGCTCCCATGACTGGCGAACCAGCCACGCCGCACCCATCGGCCAAACACCCCAGACGCCATCGACCGGCGTCGCCGCACGCCAGATGTCGGTGTTGTGGTGCAGCGTCCACCCCTTGCAACCGTAGTATTCCTTCGCCACCTGGGAGCCGGTGAGCATGAGATCGTCAATCATGTCATAAACCGGCATGCCGCACTCAGAAAGATTTGCCACCTCCGCATGCCAGTAGTTCATCTGAAGGTTGATGTTGGTCGTGTATTTGCTGCCCCAGGCGGGCACGGTGTCTTTGTTCCAAATCCCTTGCAGGTTCGCAGGCTGTGATCCGGGTCGGCTGGAGGAAAGCAACAGATAGCGACCGAACTGGAAATACAACGCGGCCAGTGCCGGATCCTCTGCACCGGCCTTGACGGCGTCGATGCGTTCGTTGACCGGTTTTGCATTGGCCTCCGCACCGCCGAGATCAAGCTTCACGCGGTTCATCCTGCTCGCAAAGTCCGCGACATGGCGGGCGAACAATTTCTCATGACCAAGGGCGGTCGCAGATTTCACCTTGGACTCCCATTCGGCTGAGGGGTCGGCGGAAATATCCCGGAAATTCCGGAAACTCGTCCCGGCTCCGAGGATGAGCGTCACGGAATCCGCATTCTCGACGCGGAGTGTTTTCCCATCGGGTTTGACGCTTCCGCCATCGGCGATCGCTTGCAGGCCGCAGGAGAACTTCACTCCGGGTTTGTCCCATTTCGCGATCCAGTCTTTCTGTTTGCCATCCTCCTGCCACTGGCCGGTCATGAGCAGGGCACCGCCATTCCTGCCTTCGGTCTGGTGCGGGTAGTTCGAATCCATGCTGGCTGAAAATGAAATTTTCCCCGGTGCGTTGGCGGAAAACCGGATGACCATGACGCGGTCGGGATGGGAAACAAAATATTCCCGCGTGTAAGTGACATCGGCGGACTTGAAGGAAACTTTGGCCACGCCCGAGAGCAGGTCGAGTTCGCGGCGGTAGTCCTGCACCGGGCCGGCCTGTGGGCAATCGAGGCGTAGGTTGCCGAGCGGTTGATAGGCAGCGAGAAACGGCGGGTTGCCCATGAAGTGGGCGTTGGCGAGATTGGTCGCCTCCCCATCCTTGCCTTCGAACAACAATCGGCGGATTTCTGGCAGATACTGCGCCGCACCGGGTTTCACGTAGTCGTGCGGATAGCCCGCCCAGAAGGTTGATTCGTTGAGCTGGATGAGTTCCTTGGCGGGGTCGCCGTGAACCATCGCGCCAAGGTGCGCATTGCCCAAGGGCAGCGCCCAGTTCCAGTCGCGCGCCGGCTCGCGGAACCAAAGAGTTTGTTGTCCTAACAAAACAGTTATAGCGCCATTTTTAGAGCTCGTGTCTGAAAGGTTTAATGCGTTGACCGATTCCGCCATGATGGCGGGGGCGAGTAGGCTGAACAAGGCCAGAAACTTTGATTTCACAAAGATCAAATTCATAACAATAAAGGAAAAATGCCAGATACGTCATCTCAATCTATCTTGTCAGATTGAAGTGTTTAATGGTTTTGAAAAGGAAAAATTCGTGAATTCAGCGGGGATCTTCCACCGACAGCGCACCACCGCCTTTGATCATGTGCGGGTGGGTGGTGGCGGTGTAAGTGCCAATCGCTAGAGAAGTGCCGTTGGGCATCCGGACGGGAAGGGCGAGGACGGCTTTTGCGCCATCGGCGACGTAGATCATCGGCTTGTCACCGGTGAGTTCCAGCGACTGGCCGAGAAGCTCATATCGGTCACTGCGGAATGCTAAGCGGTTGACGCGAACCGGCGCGGCGACACGGACGGTCCCGCCTTTTCCTGCGAAATCGGCGCTGTGGTCGTTGGCTCCGAAGTCGAGCCATTTCACAGAGCCCGTGATGTCGCGCCAGTTGGCCGTGGCATTGATGTCCCAGGTGCCGTCGCCGCCTTGTCCATTTGCGCCCCACATCAGCGGTGTCGCCGAGGACGATTCCGCCTTGTAAATGCGGAAGGCGTCAATGGAGAGACGCACGAAGGAAAATCCGATCCCCTGTGGGTTGCATTCGTTCTGGAAGCCGACCGTGTAGGTGCCCGGCACCAGGTTGGGATAGCGGAAAACGCTGCTTTGGGGAATCCTCACCGGGGCATAATGGTTGAGTGGAGCCTGCATCGAGCTGCCGTTGCCCTGCAAGGTATAAGACACGGCGCGTGATTTGGGATCACGGGTGACGATGACCTCGATGCCGGAGCCGTTGAACGTGTAACTGCCATTGCCACCGCGTCGGTCGCAGTAATGCACATCGTCCTGATCATTGCCGGAGTCACCCTTCGACATGCGGTTCCAGTAATCGGGGTGAGTGACTTGGAATCCGTCCAAAGCGCCTTGGAAACCGCTTGGGCAACGGTTGGTGTAGTTCCCCGCCAGGGTATGCTTGCCAAGCTTGAGATCCGTGATCTTCACGAGGCTGCGGTTCGGATTGTCACTGCTGGCGCGGACGGTCGAATAAGGCTTGCCGTCGAGCGTGAGTTCCAGGTCAGCGAAGTTCCAGACAGAGCCGCCGAAAAGTTCGACCGCCGTTCCCTCGAAATTGAAACTGAACGACTGGCCGTTGATCCAGGTGTTACCGCGCGGTTCCCACGTGCCAACGAGTTCTGCGGAACGCGCACCGAACCACTGGGTATCGGCGAACTTCACACCCGGATCGCTATCGTTGACCAGTTCCGTGACCTTGAACGCGTCAACCGTCATCACTTTGCCGCTGCGTTTGGTGCCGGTGAGCGTGTGCGTGCCGCGTGGCAGGCCGGACTTGGCAAAGACCTTCTGGAAACTTCCGCTGCCTTTGCAGAGATCGATCGATCCTTGAGGAACCCCATCGATGGCGATTTCTACTACCCCGCGATCCGGTCCGCGGCTGCCGATCCATTCCACGTCGGTTCCGTTGAAGGTGAAAGTAAACGAATCCCCGTCGGCGGTTGCGGAGTGTGTGTCATTGCGGAATTCGCTGAGATTGCGGTTCGGCTGATAGACCCAGGAACTGCCGCTGTAGCTAATCGCACGGCTGGTGTTGTTCACCAATCCTGCGCCGCCGGGGCAAAGGACATCCATGGCGATGACCGTGTCGGGCGTCACCCACGGAGTCCCTTCCGGCAGCGTGAGGGAAATCCCGCGGTTGTCTTGGATCAGCTTGACCGGGCGGCCGGTGGCAAGAAGCCGCGCGTTGGTGAACACCTTGCCGTCGGCGGGCGGCGGCAAGGTCAGCGTGTTACCGGTCGGGGGAACCAGGACGTGGAGATATTCCCGGCTGTCGTCATGGGCCTTGGTGGCCACGCCCCATTTCAGGCCGGACTTCCGGACCACCGTGCCTTGGAATGGTGGCGGGAACGAGCTGCTTGGGTTGGTGTTTTTCACCGACTCGGCGATCGGTTCCAACAACTTCGCCAAGCCATCGATCAAGGGAGCCTGGGTGTGATCGATCCCGCCACGAGTTCCTTTGCCTGCGCCCTCGGCGTTCGGACTCCATTGGACGCCTCCACCTTGGGAATTGGCGGCGGCCTCGATGACCGTCGTGATGAGCATGGACTCGGGATTGCGTCCGGTGTTGTAGATGAGCTGATAGGTGGAAATGGCACGCCCTTCTTCCACTTCCCACTGCACCTCCTGCACGCCGTCCACACCGTAATTGGCACCGCCGTTTTGCACCAGCACCAGGTCGGGGTTGCGTTCACGGATGGTCTTCATCAGGCGCACATAATCCACAACCTTGTCCTGGGTGCCATCCTGCATGTTTTCATCGATCCAAAGACCGTCCAACCGATCACCGTAGCGATCGACCAACTCGGCGAACAAATCGTTGATCCAGTCGTTGTGTGGCGAACTCACCGGCTGGTAAGGATGGACATAAAAGAAAAACCGGATCCCCTTGGCGCGGCAGGCGTCCGCCAGATCACCGAGCAGGTCGCGTTTCGGGCAACTCTTCCGGTCCGGCGCCCACTTGGCCATCGCCGCGCTGGGAAAGAGCGGGCAGGTGCCCGAGTGCCAGGCGGTGAAAACGCAATACTGCACCCCCGCCTTCACCAGTTGATCCACGTAGTTCGGGACGTCCAGGATCTCGGCAAACTCATCGATATTCGCAGCATGGGAACCGTCCGCATTTGGCCAACCGGGAGCCATCCCATAACCGTTCCAGACGTAATGGCTGAAGATGCCGTATTTGAGCCGCATCCAGGTTTCGCGTCGCGATGGGCCGCTATCGGGCACCTGCACAATGCCCCCGAGTTGCGGCGATTCGAAGTTCGCCTTGCCTGCCGCCACACTGCCTGAAGCGCCCCACAATCCGGGCTTGAGCTTATCGTTGTTGACATAGATCTCAGAAACCTGGGTTCCAGAAACAGGCGGGATGAACTTGGCATTGCCGAGCACGTTCACGCGAATCCCCGGATCGAGAGCCGCTTTGGAAAAATCTAGCGTGCCATCATCAACGGTGATGACGCCGGAGAGTTTCACCGAACCCGCCACAGACATCGTCCCGGAGCCGTCCTTCACGAAGCCGCACGTGCCACCCGCTTCGGAGATCCCATTGGATAACAGCAGGTCGGTCGCTGGCGCACCATCCTCAACGGTGAACGAGCATACCGAGAAGACGTCGTATGGAATCAACACCTTGTCCTCGATTTTCAAAGTCGTGGACGCGGATTTCATGATGAATCCAGGTCGATGCGGATCGGGCGTCACCCCGGGGAGTTTGGTCCAGTCAGCCGCACCGAACGCGCAGGTAGCACTGGAGAAGCTAAGAAAACAGGCGAGTGGGATGGATCGCAGGGGTGTCGTAAAAAAAGGCCTGAACATATGCAGAAAGAGTTTAAATCGGATCAATCAAGGAAGGAGAGAGCATCACTCCGGGCGGGGCCTTGCAGCATGTGGGTTCATGGTTTTCCATGGACGCGACTCATCGGTTTGCTTGTGGAAATGGATAAGAAAGGAGCGGCACCGAGGTAGCTGCAAGTCCCCGCACAATAGTCCAGTTTGAAGGTCTGCCTGCCGCTAGGCATTTGGTTGACGGCGTTTTCAGTGGTGATGAATGAATCGGTCAGTGTTCATGGCGAAGTTGACCGAGTGCCATGCGATTGGGCAGCGTTTCTCGGGTGCCGAAATCACTGAGCTTTGACGCGGACGAACAGCTTGCTGGCGATTAGCGGGACATCACCGCTGAGGGTGACCTGCACGGAGTCATTCGGGCTGCCCGTGCTCACATTTTGGATGGCGGTGGTATCCTCAGTCCAGTTGACGAGGTCTGTCGAGGTCCAGATGGTGTAGTTCAGGCCGCTGCCATTGAGGCGTTGGTAGCTGAACTGTCCGTTGGATTTGTTGAGCTGGCTGGTGATCGGGTTGATCGAGGAGCCGCTGTTCGGAATGAGGCCGAAGGCGAATTCCTGGAAGTTAGTCAGGCCGTCGTTGTCCAGATCCTCTCCCTCGCTGCCGGCGCTGAGACCGTATTGGTTGGCCCACGTTTGATAGGGAGTGGCGGTGTTGGCGTAAGCGAGACTGCCATCGGCTTCAGTGAAGACCCACTTGGCTCCCGAGACAGCAAGCTCCCAAGTGCCTGGGGTGACTTCGGTGAAGGAACCGAGTGTGCTACTAACGGCTGCGGGTTGCAGGCCGGAATAGTTTGTGAGATTGAAAAGGTTCCAAGTGTTGCCGTTGGTGGCGTTTACAGCATTAAGATCGAGATTGACGGTTCCGAGGAAAGAAACAGAGGCTGCCTCGAAAGTGGAAACAGAATTGGTGGAGCCGCTTGCGCCTGGGTAGAAGCGGAGACTGCCAGTGGCACTCACATTCAGCTCGCCAACTTCGACAATAGTGTTTCCAGAGTAACTGTTCGCGCCGGAAAGAGTCAGCGTGCCTGCGCCTAATTTGGTGAGTTTGCCATGATTGCCGAAATCATTCACGAGGTTGACGGGGACGCCGATCCTGTGGCCTGCCGTGTCAAAGATCGCTCCATTTGTGCCACCGAGATAGACCGCATTGTCGCCGACACTATCGAATGCTGTGCGGCCAATGGTGAGGAAATTGGCGTTGTCACCTGTTGGCACAAGACGCGTTCCATCCAAATGCATCCATCGATCCGTTGCCCAAGGTGCAATTTGACTTCCTACAATCGAGGGCGTGGTCAGAGTGCCTCCATTAAAATAAAAACCGTTGCCCCAGCCGCCAACTTGGATGCCACCTTGAACGGTCACGTTGGCATAGTCACCGATCGTGATTTGGGCGATGTGGAAAACTGAAGATAAGTTTAACGCGCCAGAAATATTGACGATGGCGCTTCCGTTGAAGGTCAAGTCTCCGCCATTAACAAATACATGCGGATATGTTAACCCTCCGTTAACCGTGGAGGTTCCACCACTAAACACAAGGCTGCCTCCGTTTAAAGTCACCTGGCCTGTGAGCGAATTGTTGCCACTGAAGGCCAACGTGCCTCCATTGAGTGTAGTGGTTCCGGTATAGGTATTATTTCCTTCGAGCGTGATCGTGCCTGAACCCTCCTTGACCAGGTTGCCGACGAAACTTGAGTTGTTTTCTGTGTTCTGAATCACACCGGAGAAGGTGCTGCTGCCGTTGTCCACTCCGATGGTGAGATTGGCGTAGCCTGCCCCGCTATAGCCTGTGCCGATGGTTCCGCTACCCGTGATTTTGTTCACGCGGACATTGGCTTCTACGGTGTTGAATGAAGCTCCTTCGGCTACGTTGAGGTTGGAGCGGTTTGCACTCCAATTTTCATTGGCCCATGAACCGGCGGTGATGGCACCTTCCTGCACATCGATGAGAGATCCTGATTCAAAAGCAAAGGTCGCTGCCCCAGAACCCCAAATCAAAGTCCCATTGCCAGTCTTGCGCAGCGTTCCCGCTCCCGAAAAGGAGGTGGTTGCTCCATCCCAGCCTCCATTGATTTCTAGCACTGCATCACTGGCGATCTTGAAACTGGAAGTGGCATAGTCATGCCGAAGTTCCAACTTGCCGCCATTGACCGTTGTTGCGCCCACATAGGAGTTTGCGCTGGTGAGCACCTGGGTTCCTGGTCCTTCCTTGGTCAAGCTGATCTGGTTGTTGCCTGCCCGCCCGGTGCCGCCGCCAATGACGCCGGAGAAGGTGCCGGAGCCGCCGTCCACACCGACGGTGAACGAGCGTAAGCTACCGTTGTTGCTGCCATTTTGCACCGATCCCGCACCGGTGAGGGCATCTACTCGGATGGCACCTCCGTCCCACACGTCGAAGACCGCGCCGGACGCGATGTTCATGTCTGCGAGGTTGGCGGACCAGTTGCCGCCACCCCAACCGCCGTTGACAAAGGCACCGCCCTGAATGTCGATCAAACCGCCGGAATCGAGGGAAATGTTAATGCTACGACCTAAAACATCGGCGATGCCAAGCACGTCACCGCTGCTGCCTGTGACGCGCAGAGTTCCGTTGCCGGAAATGTTGAGGTTGCCGCCGCTTTGCGCGATGGCCGCACCTAGGCTATCGGCACTGCGATTGCCGCCAACGCCGGTGATGTCGAGAATCAGCATGTCCGGCGAAGTCAGGGCGTAGTTGGTGTTCATGCCGTTGATGGCGGAAGAACCGGTGAGTATCACATCGGCGGCGTTTGCCAGGGTGACGACGAATCCGTATGCTGATGCGACTGCGATACCACGAAGGAATGGATTTATATTTGATGTCATAAGATTTACCGAGTTTTTTTGGTGTGTGTGAGTGGAATGCATTGAGGGCGGAAGCATCATTGGAGTATCCAATAACCAACCCCACTATTAAAAGGCAATGACCTGCCGAAAACCCGACACAGTTTTTTTAAATTTTCAGTGACCGGTGCAGGATCATCTGGCAACGCCTGAGCCCAAGACTCTAATCCTCAGTCGTTCACCAACTTCTACTTTCAGTCCATGCACTACGACGCAGACACAGAAGAGTAACATTGAAAGCACTGTGATTTTTCCGAACCTTGTGCACCGGCAAAATGTCCGGCTATTTTATCACGGACAGCTTGCAACTCCTTGATTTTCTGGACGAATGCATCTGAGTTCGTCGTGGGTGTTCTCTGACTTAGTCTTTCGATCATGGCCTTGAGATCGGCATTGTGCCATGCGCCGGCACGAATGTTACGGCATCAGCCACCACCCATTCATCGGCGTTATTTGTGAGCACCACATGACCGTCTGTGCCTGACGCGAAGTCGAATTCGCCTAACAGCACCCATTTGCCGCCATTGCGTTCCTGATTGACGCGGATGGTCTTCTGGCCTTTGGCGTGGTGGATGGTGTAGGGTGCGTTGGTGGCGCGGTTAGGGTGTGAAGTCCAGCGGGCGAAAATCTTGTAGCGGCCGCCGGTGGGCAGATTGGGTCTGAAGGTGGCGGAGGATGAACCATCTCCAGCGCTTGCTTGCTCGACGCTGAGTTCGTAACGCTGATCAACTTCGTTCGCGGTGTTGTTCGCCCAGTTACCGACGAGGGTGACTGTGGGCTTGTCGTTGTCGCAGATGACGGTGAGTGGAGGAATCGGCACGACTTTGCCGGTGGCGATGAAGGTGTAAGTGCCGGAGCCCACTTGGAAGCGGACAAAGCGGGAATCCACAGAGTTGAGCGCGATGCCGGCAGGATGATGGTTAGATGGTGTCCCGTTAATCCACAGTGGAGTCGTGCCTTCGCGGATCGTGACGTTTTTCATGCCGTCGAGTGGGATGTGAACCATGGCGGTGGTGTTGGCAGGAATGACGCAGGTGAGTCGGAATTCGCCGTCGGAAACGCGTTGCCAACTGCTGGTGATATTGCCGCGAACGGTTGGAACGGTGGCGCGCGCATGGGTCAGGCCGCGGGTTTCCGGTTTGATGTGGAACGTGGAAAAGGCCGCGCCGGTGGGGGCGATTCCTGCGATGTAGCGTGGGAACATCTCCGCGGGGTAGGCCGTCCAGGCATGGTTGGTCTCGTTGTCTGGGCTGGGGCGTGCGAAGGATTCCCAGATGGTGCGGTTTCCTAAAAGCATGTATTGGTAGCGGATGAGGTCGGAAACGATGAGGTCGCCCAGGCCGCCTGCTTCGTAGGCTCCTTGATAATACGTGTAGCCGCCGTAGCCACCGACGTGGACGGGTTGTGCGCGCAGCCAGGAGCGGACTTTGTCGAGCGATTCCTCCGGCACCAGTCCGAAACGCAGCCCATAGGCGGTGCCGAGGGCGATGCGCTGGCTGCCGCCGAGTTTCGTCAGATAACTTGTGCCGTCGAAGAGCTGTCCGTTGATGGTCGATTTCAATGTGGCGGCGCGTTGTTTCCAGCGGGACGCCTCATCCGGATGGCCGAGCGCCGCCGCAATGTCATGCGCGACCCGCAAGTTGCCAAAATACAAGGCGTTGATGGCAATGTTCTGGCCGTCGTTTTCCATGATCCCGCCTGCGTAGTCGGCGATGCGCCAGCCGGGCGCATCGAGCAATCCGGTGGCTTGGGTATTGGACTCCGCCCAGTCCATCCATTTCACGAGATTTGGCCATAGGTCGGAAAGGAGCTTGCTGTCGCCAGTGAAAAGATATTGTTCCCAGAGCATGAGCGGCCAATGCATCGACCACTCGGGAATTTCATAAATCGGGGTGGGGCTGCATGCCCAGAAGCGGCCGTCGCGCATTTGTTCGCCGGTGTAGTCGCGCAGAATCTTGTCGAGGATCAACGTGTTTCGATGGTTGTAGAGCAGGCCGATGCCGATGTTATGAGAGTCGGCGCTCCAGGGTGATTGCTCGCGATTGGCATCCACGCTGATGATTCCCTGCTGGACGTTCTGGCGGGCGGAGCGTTCCGACATTTCGTAGATGTCGTTGAGCAAACTGTTGGAACACTCGAAGGAACCGGCGACATCCGCCTTGGTGTGGGCGACGATTGCGCGGAAATCGCTCGCGGTCGGTTTGCCGATGAGGCCGGAGAGTCGCAGCGTTTTGAATGAGGTGTGACGGCCGAAATTGGCGCGCCAAGTTTCCTTGCCGCCCTTGCAAGTGTATTCGTCCCAGCCCGCGCCCATGGAGCCATCGGTCATTTGAAAATACTCAATCCGCACGACCGAGCCCGGCACTTGGTCGCGCAAGGTGATCTGTGGCCAGCCAGAAATGCATTTGCCGAAGTCGGCGATCCAGCTTGCTTCGGATTTGGTGAGGGATACGGGTGCAAGCTCCTCGTCCTCGACCTGGTCCGCCACGCGTTGGGCGTGGAGTTGGTAGGAGGAGCGATCCACCACGGTCGCGGTAGCCCAGGCGGAATCATCGAAGCCCGGCAGTTTCCAGTCCGCAATCTCGTGACGCGCGTCATAACGGATCGCGGCACGGTTTTTCACCCCACCGGCGGCACCGAAGTAGGTCGGTGAGGACTCAATGAAAGGAGTGGCGGCGAGCGTTTTCCATGTGTTATCGGATTTCACGGTCATCGACGTGCCGTCCTCGAAGATGATGCGGCATTCCAACAGAAACGCGGGTGAGGCATTGGTCCCCGAATCATTCCAAACCCCGTGCCAGTGCGCCTCCGCCGCGAAGGCATTGCGTCCCTGGACAAGCCGGGAGGTCACGTCGTAGCCGACGTATTGGCCGTAAGTCGTCGGATTCGAGCGGGCGGGACCGAACCCGAGACAGGTGTCATTGAGGTGAAGCTTAAAATCGTTGTGGGCGGAGGCGAATAGCAAGGCGCTGCGGACGGGCTTGCTGATGTCGAACCCTTTGCGGAAATAGGCGAAGTTGTTCTCGTTGGCTGTGCCATCCCAGATGAAGGCAGCGACCCAATCGGATTTCGAGAGTCCGGTGATGAAATGGGCTTTCTCGCTGAATGGACTTTCGTTGCCGTCCTTGTCCCACAGCTTCACCTTCCAGTCATAATCCGTCGCCGGAGCCAGTGCCGGACCGGCATAAGGCACGGAAGAAGAGAGCGGGGAAGCGGTTTTCCCGCTGTCCCAGACTACTTTGCCTGCGGAGGCCACCACGACTTGCCAGGCGGACTGGATCTCACCGCGGTCGGCATCATTCATGATCCATGAGAACGCGGGTGGCGCGACATCGATCGCCTTTGGGTTGCTAGTGCCATTAACCAATAGGCTAGTCGGTGCCGTTGGATTAGTAGCAGCGAGGATGGATGGCAACCAACCGATCAACAAAGCTGCGATCAGTGGTCGGGTTCGCAGAGGAATCATGGGTTTGGTAAATGGGAATGAGAGGTTGACTGGCGAGTGTTTGTGTTGAGCGTTGCCCGAATGTGATGGCTGCCCGGGTTGAGCATGATGCTGGTGTTGCGGCCGATGACCGGCGAAGTTGTGTTTGTTTCACCATCGATGATTAATGAGCTTGGATCAATGTTCGGCAATCGTAGCTCCGCCGTCTGGCCTTCGGGAATGATGAAGCGAAGAGTCCATTCGGAATTGCGGATGCTCCAAGCCATGGGCACTTGACCCAGCTCAGTCATGACAAGACCATCGGTGTCACTCAGGTTGCCAGGCCTTGGATTGAGAATGAGTTGCTTGCGTTCGGGTGATACCTCGACTCGCACTCCAAGTAGATATGAGCTAAGAAAATACGCCGGAATCGCGCCGTAGTTGTGGCAGGACTCGCTCATGCCGCCGCCGTGGTCGTTGACGAAGGACTCGCTCAAGGTGCCGGCGTCTTCGAGAAAACGGACCATGTTTCCCCAGCGCTTGCGGGTTTCCGAGAGAGCGATGAGGTCGGCTTCCGCCGTGTCCATCCGGTAGAGCTCGGTGAACGCCCAGTGGAACATGATCGGCATGCCGAGTCCGGCGCGTCGGTCTAACAGCTCACGGAAATCCGGCTTCGGTCCGACGACGAGGGGTGCGCCCGGGTTGCGGAAATTCGCGAGGAACCACGTGCGGGTGGCGGCAAGCCGTTCCGGCGGGACGATGCCGCCGTAGAGGGCCATCAACTGCGCGTGGACGGAGGGCGGCAGTTTTTCTTCATCGAGAAAACCGGCGCTGTAGGCCTGTGCGCGCTCGTCCCACAGCGCGGCGTTGAAGGCGGTGACGAGGGCGTCGGCGGTCTTCTGATAAAGGGCTCCGTTTTCACCGATCCGCTGCGCGAGCCAGGCGGCGTCGCGCAGGGCGTGGTGGAAGAAAGCGTTGATGGTCGCGCCTTCGCAAGTGCGGTAGGCGACGGGGTTGTCGAAGGACGCGTATTCACGCGCCTCCAACAGACCGCGCGGGGTGACGCGTTTCAGGAACCAGTCCAACTGCCGCACCAGCACCGGCCACATCTCGCGGCTGAAGGCAACGTCGCCGGTGAGTTCGTGGTGCCAGCGCAATGACTCGATCCATTGCAGCGCGTAGTCGTCGATGAAATGGTGTGGGTCCTCCGCGCCGCGGTCGGTCGGGAAAGTGCCGGGCAAGCGACCGTCGGGCATCTGGCAGACGGCGGCGTCGGTGAGCAGCTTGCGCAGCGTGCAGGTATCCTGCCGCCCATCGGGTCCGGCGGCGGCGACGCGCATCGTTTGGAAGCTCGCCTTGCTGCCGTCCTGCACCCATTCGTTGCGTTCGCGGGCATCCGAGCCGTGGGCGTCGTCGGTGGTGACTTCGACGGTGCGCACGGCCATGTCCCAGAGGCGGGTGAGCATCGGGTCGCTGCATTCGAAGCGGCCGATCCGCTCGTAGGGATAGCGGCGGTCGGTCATGCGAACGGACAGCAGTTTCACCCGGCCTGAAAGACAGCGGAGGGTCACGTAGCGTGCGCACCACTGGTCGGCGGCGAGCAGCGTCTGGCGGCCGGCGCGGGCGGTGTAGGTGGTGCCGATGCCGTAGGACTCGGCCGGCTTGCCATCGACGAAGCGCAGCGCGTATTCAATTTGCAGCGTGCTGCCCTCGTCCGCATCGAGCTCGATCGTCGGGTAGGCCATCGCCATCCGTCCGAGGTCGATGACCATGGCGTCCGAGGCCTGGCCGCGATGCGCCGGGTGGATGTTGCTGGCGGAGAGCGTGTTGAAACCGCTGAGATCGTGGGAGTTTTTCCAATCGGCCGGAACCGGACCGGCTGCGGCGCGGAAATCCTTGGTGCCGAGGATGTGGTTGCCGCGGTTGATCATCGAAACGAACAAGCCGGCGCTGCGGTCGCCGTTTTCAAGATCCTCCGCCTCGATCGCGAGCACATCGCCATCGGCCACGTCGATTGATCCAGTCCAGCCGGCGTTCACATCTTCGCCACGAGCGATTTCCTTGCCATTCTGATAGAACGTGAAGCGGTTGTCGCAGCGGATCATCAGCGAGGACTCCTTTCCGACTCCGAAACCGGCGTTGCTCCACACGGTCTTGAAACGAACGGCCTTCGCCGCTTCCGGTGCCCACATCCATGAGCCAGAAAAACCGCCGGGATAGCTCCACGGACGGGTTTCCCCGGCGCAGAGTTCGAGCGGCAGAACTCCATCGAGCGGCTGGTATTCGGGCAGACGACGCATGTTTGTGAGGTCTTCTTCTCGGCACAAAGGCGAGGTGCGTGACTGAAAGTGGCCCCATGACGAGCCGTCGATCGCCACAGCACGGTTCCAGCCCGAATCATCGTAGGTCGCGCTGGTCCAGTCTCCGAGACGTTTGCGGCCATCGATCACATCGGGAATGGAACTCCACGCTCCGGGGGATGGTTGATATTCGGTGTCGGCGGACGATTTCCAATCGGCACCGCTGCGCAGAATTTCTTGGCCATCGGCTACGAGCAGGGCGGTGAGTCCGGGATCGTGGCGGATGATGCGCCCGCTGGTGGCCCCGGCGTAGTGATGGACGAGGACGACGATCGCATTCCGCCCCGCGCGCAGGTGCGGCGCGAGGTCGAGCGTGTCGTATTCCGGGCGATCTGGATGGAAGCGCGAGGGGCCGCGCAGGACATGACGACCATTGACCCAAAGCAGGAAACGCGAGTCAGCGAAAAGATGGAGCGTAGCGGAGTCGGGTCGTTTCGCGAGATCGAAGGACTTCCGGAACGCGACGTAAGCCTGAGTGCCGGCGGGAGCGGCAGGGTTCCAGATCATTGAGGACTGCAGGGTCTTTGAAACATTGATCGGAGCAGAAGTGGCGGGCATGGTGAGCATGGGCAGGAGGAAAGCGGCAAAGCGCGATAATTGATTCATGGAATCGCGGCGTTGTTAAAACTCATCGAAGGTGACTTGTGAGTCGGCGACGCCCAATTGATTGAGCATTTTTTGGCAGGCTTTCATCATTTGCGGCGGGCCGCAGAGGTAGAATTCGATCGCCTTGGGGTGCGGGTGGTTTTTCAGATACTGCTCGAACACCACCTCATGGATGAAACCGGTGGGGCCGGTCCAGTTGTCATTCTCGAGCGGGGAGGACAGCGCGGGATGGAAGCTGAAATTCGGGAAGCGCCGGGCGATTGATTCGAAGTGATCCTGATAAAACAACTCCTGCCGCGAGCGAGCACCATACCAAAATGAGACCTTGCGGGCAGTCTTCTGCGTTTCGAACAGATGAGTGAGGTGCGAGCGTAGCGGAGCCATGCCGGAGCCGCCGCCGATGTAGATCATTTCCTTCTGAGTCGGGCGGATGTGGAAATCGCCGAAGGGACCGATGGCGTCGAGCGTGTCGCCGGGGCGGAGCGTGAACATCCAAGCCGAGCCGGTTCCGGGCGGGCAGTCCTGCCCGGGCGGGGGCGTGGCGATGCGGACGTTCAGCCGCAGGACGGATTCCGATCCGGGATCGGACGCGAGCGAGTAGTTGTTGAG
>CAZREM010000015.1:0-73732 GCA_964599325.1 uncultured Verrucomicrobiales bacterium
GGCGGGCTGAATCTGTATGGGTTTGTCGGGAATGATGGGGTGGGGAAATGGGATGTATTGGGGCTGTGTCAGACGGGAAAAATGCGAAATATTAATGTTTCTGTATCTGTAGAGACCCTTGGTGGAAATTCATGGGACGGTGGCAATGATAGCAAAAAGTTGCACGATTTGATGGAAGATTTGACTATTAACAGTGGATTGGAGGAACTCAAAGAGTGGAGCCAAGGCATCGCCGATTCTGTTGACACAATAATAAAAGGTTTTGATTTAATGAACTATGCTCGCGAAATACAAACCCATTTTACTTTTACAAGCGCCACTATTAAAGCTACTGCAGATTGCTGCAAATGTGTTTTAGGCAAAAACAAATGGTTGCCCATATCAGGTGAAGATTCATGGAGTGATACAACCGGCAGAAGCATGCAAGAAAAAAGCGATAGAGAAGTATTTGTAGATGCAGTTTTCGATACAGCGAAGATTGTTGCGGATGATTTAGTCCAGAAATGCCAGCAGTAAATACCGTCCACAACTTATGAAATTTTTTTATCTTGTAACGATATTGATGCTGCCATTGTCAGCAGAAAACATTTCTAAAGTAGATCAAAAAACTAAAACATGTGATTTTTTAACAAGATTACTGGCTGAAGAAATAGCAAATGATATTTCCGAATATCAAAACTTAACAGATAGCAAGAAGTTGATAATTGAAGCAAAGACGAGATATAAGTTATTTACATACTGGATTTATGTAGAAAAATTCAATATTGAAAAGTCTGAGATTCTTGAAATATATTTTGGAAAATTTGCAAAAAAAATAAAAGATAACGGTGGATACGATCGAACTTTTGTTTTGCCGAATTTTATCGCTTCCGCTGATCATTTCCCAAAACATGGATACAAATCACCTTATGGTGATCAATTCAAAATTGAGTCACCAGAACAATTCAAAATCGAAAATACAAAGTTTTTAGAATTTTTAGAAAAGTGCATACAGAAATCGATTCGGTAAAAAACTCGTCTCCGGGGTCAGTCCTCGCATGGTAACATTTCAGATTTTTTATTAGATAAAAATATGCATCACCTACAATTACGATCCCATGGGCAGGCGCATTTCTAAAATAGAGTCTTGACGTTGATCATCGATTCAGCCTTCAGAGCGCCACATCCGCATAAACACCTGCGGCGATCACTCTCACCTCACTGGACGTGTTTTCAATCACCACATCACCGCGCAGCACCACACCCTCCGCGAATCTGATCCGACCCACAATCTTCAGCGAGCGGCATTCCAGCAGCGACGGCAAACCCAATTCATCGAGGGCATCCACCAGTTTATAATGATCATCAAGCTCGATCACCGGCGGCTTGCCCGCGCGTTCTGGACGCAACTGAACCTGTGCTGCGGCATTGACTTCGTAGGCATCCGAGCGCAAGGCCAATAAATCAGCGGTCGATTTCACAGGCGCGAAGCGCGAACGCGGCACATTCACCGCAGCCGCACCGGCAAAGCACTCGATTGCAGCCCCCATTGCCACTTCCAACTGAATCACTGGAGTCGATTTCTTATCGCGAGGGTCCACGGTCTTGCGATTCACAATCATGGGCAGTGGCAGCACACCCGCGTTTTCCTGCAAAACCTCCTTGAGCACGTCCAATCGCAACCACAGGTTGTTGGTGTTAAAATAGAGATGCTTTTCGATGTTTTGAAAATCCTCCAAATCCTCTGCGGGGCACTGTGCCACCTCGCGCAGCAACAATCGTTGATCCTCCCGCCGTTGCGCCAGATGACCGCCTTTGCGATCAGCCGCAGTCCGGCGCGTCACTTCCATCAAAAATGGAGCCTCACTCGCGGCAAAATACTCCAGCAATCGTGGCTCCAGCACCGCACCGAGATTGTCCGAATTCGATACAAAGGCGTAGCGCTTGCCCTCTGCCAACAGGCGATCCAACCATCCGCTGCCCACCAACGCGGGATACAAATCGCCGTGCCCCGGTGGACACCACTCGAGCTCGGGATCACTCGGCCACGACACGGGCTCCAAGGTAGCGGCATCGAGCTTCGGCACCTGATTCTGCATCAGCTCCACTTCATGAGCTGCCGCTAACCCCTCTGCGGCGTAGGTCTGCAAATGACGCAAGGTGTCCTCACTTGTGCTAAAACTGTTCATCAGCAACAATCGCACCGAACCTGCATTGTTCTCACGCAATTGCAGAATCTGCCTCACCATGATGTCGAGAAAAGTAGCGCCGGGTTTCACCTCCAACAGGCTCTTGGCAGCTTGCAAGCCCATGCTGGTGCCAAGACCACCATTGAGCTTGATGACCACCACTTGCGCCATCCGCTCCGCGCTGGGCTCCGGCGTGAGTTCACGGCACTCCTCCCAATTCGGCAATCCCGCTGCGGGCGCAATGCTGGCCTCCGGAATCAACCCTGTTTCTTGGCGCATCAAGCTTTCGACGTTGCGGCGAAAAGCTCCCACCGCGGCTTCTGCCACCGCAGCGGCACGCATCTTTGTCTCAATGGAGGTAATCGGATTCATGATGAGGACGCGAAGCCATATCTCAGCGCAAGGCGTTGGTCACGCAAAAACATGCACAAACCCCATAAATACCAGCGTCATTCCGCCCATGCCACCCGTGAACCTCGACGGGCTAGTGCCGGCGCGATGCAGCAAGTTCGACACATCGAGCCTGCCCGACACTTCGAACTTGCGCCAACATTTGTTTTTTGCCTAAGCTGCCATGAAGCACGGTGCCACAGCGCTGTTTCCTGCTCATCACACGCCAATGCCATCCCGACCATGCCGAGCACTCATCGCGACACCACCTCGCCATTTCCTTTGACCCCCGCTGGGAAAACGGCTCAGTCCATGGCCATGGCATCGTTTTTCTTCGCGTGGGGATTACTCGCGCTGCTGTTGTCAACCCTGCACGCGCAAACGCGAACGCAGGAGTTTTTCCAACCCAGTGGCTCGACCCTCACGTTCAAGACCCTCTCGGAGCGCGTGCCGCATGGCGGCTGTGCCAGCGTCGTGGTAGAAATTAGAAATCTCAGCAATCGGGATGCGTTTTTTGACCTGAATTTCGTCAGTAGCTCGGAAACAAACGGTGTTTCCAGTGGACGCATCTCGCAGAGCACGGTCCAGCGCATTGCCGCAGCTGCCGGCAGCACCCACAGCGAGCGGTTTTTGATTCCCTTAGCCCCAGCGATGCGGCCCACTCGCTACACCTGGGACATGGTCGAGCCGACACTGAGGATCAGCTACAGTGGCAGCGCCACAGGTGCGGTGGTTATTGGCGAAAGCTATCCATGGAACGAGCCTAACATGCTGTTGTCTCGATCGCTTTACTCACCTCAAAGCGAGGTGATTGACAATGAATGGAAGTCCAAGATCTCCAGTTCTGGTTCGCGTTCCGCACGTGCGGCGGGGGAATTCGATCCCATGAGTCTCATCGCCGATTGGCGCACGCTGATTGGCTTCGATGTCATGATCATGCGCGATAGCGAGTGGACGGCGCTGCAACGTCCTGTGCAGCAATGCATTGAGGATTGGATCAAACATGGCGGTCATTTGCGCATCGTGACACCGAAGGCTTCCGATCGTTCTACTGCGGATTGGCTGCCATCATTGGATCCAACGGTTGCTTCTGGGACGTGTGTTCCCATCCAATTGCGGACTGATGGCACTGTGGATGTGCATGAATTGTTCAAGTCCTGCCAAAAGAGCGATCAAATGCACCCTCGCCTCTCGTCACTCCAGAACGACTTCGGAGTGGACTGGCCCTTGGTGCCGTTCTTTGGTCAGAAGCCCATGCGCTTTGTCGGAATGATCCTTGTCTTGACCGTGTTTGCCCTTCTAGTTGGCCCCGTGAATGTGTTCTACTTGGCGCGAGTGGGGCAGCGCCACCTGCTGTTTCGCACCACACCGCTGCTGGCCGCCCTTGCCTGTGTGGTGCTCATGCTCATGATCATGCTCGAGGACGGCACAGGGGGCAAGGGTGCTCGTCTGCAATGGGTGCAAATGGAACCGGGCGCCACGGCGTCCTATCAAACCATTCATCAAGAACAATTTTGTCGAACCGGCGTGTTGTTGAATCGCAGTTTCACGCTCAGCGATGATACTCTGCTGCTGCCAGTGCCGATTGCTGAATCGCGCTGGGCACGACTCACCACGCGCAATGAAACAAATCTCGACCTCATGTGCCGCTCAGAAAAAGATCACTGGCGGCTCGGACAAGACTACTTTTTCTCGCGCTCCGAGCACGCACACGTGCTGCTGCAACGCGCTCCCAGCCGTGCGCGCATCGAGCGCTTGGGCTCGGAGAAACCTGTCACGCTGCGCTCCACCTTTGATTACGAACTAGGGCCTGTGTTTTATCGCGACTCCAACAACCAGCTGCACCGCTGCGCGCGCCTGTCCCCTGGCGAAACGCAAACCCTGCAACCCTGCCAGGCCAGCGAACTCAACGATCAAGTGAAAAGCACCTTGGGGCTGTTCAGTCGCCATTGTCAGCGCGATCTCACGGAAACGATGAGTCACCGGGATCAAGTCATTGCTCTCAGTCAAACCGCGCCCGGTATCGCCACCCTGCCGAGCATCCAGTGGCTCAGCACGCAAACCATCATCACCGGCCCCGTTCACGCGACGGCTGCGTCGCCATCTCAACCTTAACCCCCGAACCGAGCCATGCCTGCTGCGATTTCTGTCACTAACCTGCATCGACAATTCGAGCTGGTGCAAGCCGTGAACAATGTGAGCTTCGACATCGAAGCGGGCTCCGTTTGTGGATTTGTTGGGGCCAACGGAGCTGGTAAAACCACGACCATGCGCATCCTCGCCTCGCTCGATTACCCGACCTCGGGAACGGCTTCGATCTGCGGGCACGATGTCGTGGCGTATCCGGAGCGAACGCGTCGTCTGATCGGTTGGATGCCGGATCACTTTGGTCACTATGATCACATGACAGTGATCGAATACTTGGACTTCTACGCGCGCGCCATGGGCTATCGCGGCAAGGAACGCATGGCCCGCATCGATGAAGTGATTCAGTTCACCGAGCTATCGCCTCTGTTGCCACGTTATTCCAATCAACTTTCCAAAGGCAACACCCAGCGTCTGGGGCTGGCGCGGGCACTGCTGCATGATCCTCAAGTTTTGATCATGGATGAACCAGCTGCCGGTCTCGATCCGAAAGCGCGGATGGAGCTCAAGCAGCTCATTCGCCTCCTGGCTCGCGAAGGCAAGACCATCTTCATTTCCTCGCACATTCTCTCGGAACTCGGTGAAATGTGCGATACCTTGCTGTTCATTCATCGTGGCAGCATCGTCCACCATGGTGATGCCGAGACATTGAAGCAAGCCACGGACCAACGCGGCGGGTTGCTCTACGCGGTCCAGATTGAGGGCGACCCACAACTGCTGCAACGATGGTGCTTGCAGCAACAGGACATCCAGTGTGTGGAAATGAGACGCCACGGGGCTTGCATCCACATTGACAACGAAGATCCACTGGCCGCCCATGCCACCCTCAAACGCTTGATCGCGGACAACATCTGCGTGGTGGACTTTCACCGCGAGCAACGCAACCTCGAGAGCGCGTTCATCGACATGCTGAGCATGTTGCAATCCCCCGAATCCACCACCTCGGCGCCACCGGCTGAAACACCATGAATCCTGTTCCTTCCCTTACTCCTGCCCCGGCGCCTGCTGAAGCGCTGACAAAACTCAGTGATTTTCCCGACCAGCTTCCGCCAATGTTGGTGAAGGAACTGCGGCAAAGCCTGCGCACCCGCTCGTTCAGCATCGTGTTCATCAGTCTTCAGTTTTTTCTGCTATTATTGATTCTGATCTCCACCACCGCAACGGGCTCGAGTGCGGATCAAGCCGGCGAAACGCTGTCGCGGATCATTTTTCTGTTATTCTCGTTGACCGTTTTGGTGCTTCAACCGCTGCGTGGGATCAACTCCGTTCACATGGAGATCAAGACGGGAACGATCGATCTCATGGCACTGACGGGTCTGAGCGCACGCCGCATCATTCTCGGGAAATGGATCGCTCTGATTGGCCAAAATGTGCTGATGTTTGTAGCCATCATTCCCTACCTGCTGCTGCGCTATTTTTTCGGTGCCATGGATTTGTTTGCAGAACTGCGGGCCATGAGCGCGGTGCTGGTCTTGTCTTGCATGATGTGCGCGATCCCGATCGGCCTGTCCGCCAATAAAGCCGTGCTGATTCGGACCATTTTTCCGCTGGTGCAAGCCGCCTTTTTCGCCATCACCACGCTGGTGCTGTGTCTGTCGCCAGGTTTCGGATACTGCCTACGCTTTTTTGCTCTGGAAGAGGTGCATGCGCTGGAAATTCTCCTGTTGGCGGTTGCCGTGAGTCTGCATCTCTCGTTCAGCTTCCTCACTTATGCCACGATTTGCATCGCGCCCATTTCGGAAAATCATAGCAGTGGTTTCCGCGTCTGGACGCTGGGGTTCATGATTGCCTGCTATCTGGTCGCGCGCTGGCTCAATTTCGATCCCAACCAAATCTATTCCCTGCTTTTCGTGGTGGCTTTGCCAGTTCTGCTCATCGGCGCAACGGAACCGCAGCGTTTTCTGCCACGCCTCGCTCAGCCTTTCGTGCGCTGGGGTCGCGCCGGACGCGGGGTTGGACTGCTGTTGTATCCTTGCCGCAGCTCCGCTCTGCTTTTTTCGGTGCTGATCGGTAGCCTACTGATGGCGGTTTTCTTTGGAAATGCGATCACTCTGCCGCAGCTCCACCGCCTGGATCGCGATAGCGCGGGCTTCTCCTGTGTGCTCGGCACCGTGTTCTTTGCCTTGTTGCTACAAAACCTCATCGGTAAAAAATCGACCAATCCCCTCGCTCTGCTCATCTCCATTCTCGCAGGCGCGGTCATGCTAACCATTGCGGTGCTATCGGTCACTTCTGCCATCTCAGAGCGTGCCACACTCGCGCTCTTTTTCTGGCTGCCCAGCATTCATCTGGCTCAGCTGAATGAAACGCAGTTGATGCGCGATGGCAGTTTTTTCAGCTGGTTCATGACACTCGTTTACCTGGTTATTTTGCTGTTCATCGGCGTTGGGCAAAGCCTCAGCCACCGCGCGACCGTCTCGATCGCTGTGAATGAGCACCGCGCCCGCCATGCGAAACCCAGCTAAGCTGAACTTCCACAAACAACATGGCCGTTGCCAACGCCAAACGCGTGATTGATGTGGTCTAACCACGCATTTTTGCCACCGAACAGCACATCACAATCACCGAAGCCCCTATTTCTGTGAGGCTAAGCGATGTTTCTATCATGCGACACGCTAATGATGTCAGGCTACATCACATCACAATCATCAAAACGCAGATTTCTAGCACCAATGCGCCGATTTCTATCATCTGATCAGGCATGACGTTCCTCTAAGCTCACATTACCGTCGTCAAACAGCATGTTTTTGTCGCTATACAAGCCAATGACATCAACTTGACCGCAAATCCTCGAGTCAGGGATCGATTGCCCGCGCCTGTTTCCTCCATGGCGTGGAAGTAGCGCTTGGAGGTGGTCCCCCGCTCACAACTCCGCGATCGCCGCCATGATGTGATCCGCAATGGCTTGATAGCCATCTTTGCCCTTGGCCAGCAGCTCAGGCGGCAGCACTACTGGCTTACCAACCGTCACACTGATGCGTGAGCGACGCAAGCGCCCCGAGCCCCGTGGCAGTGCCGCATAGGCCCCACGAATCCGCAGTGGCTGGATTGGCACACCGGCTTTCACCGCGATGAGTCCAATCCCCGGCTGAGCCCGCCCCAGCAACCCGGTCTCCGTGCGCTCGCCCTCGGGAAAAACCAGCACCCGCTCTCCTTGATGCAGCAAGCGGATGATCGTTTTCAAGCTTGCCATGTCGGGACGCTCCTGATCGACGGGGATGGCTTTCCAGCGCGGATACAGCCAAGCTCCCAGCCCCACAAACAAGGTTTTGCGGGCAAGAAAATACATTTCATCCTCGTAAACATTGCCAATCAACGGCGGGTCCAAGAAACTCTCATGGTTGCACGCCACCAACACCGGCCCCGAAGTGATCAGGTTTTCCTCCCCCACAATGCGCAGCCCAAACAAGCAGCGATACGCCGCACCAAAAGCCATCCACCCCAGCCAATAAATCCAAGTCATCATCGGTCACCACCTTTCGTCATTCATTCCCATTTCAAGCCCTGCTGCGCCAAAATGCTCAAAGCCGCCTCCACCGCCGATTCCACCGTGTGCTGCGAGTTATCCAACACAATCGCCCCCGCCGCAATCTGCAGAGGCGCCGTGGCGCGTTGGCGGTCCGCCTGATCGCGAACTGCCACGGCATCGCGCTGCCCTTCGGCGCTGCGACGCGCCTGACGCACCTCCTCCGAGGCATCGACATATATCTTATACGGCGTATCCGGAAACACCACCGTGCCAATGTCCCGCCCCTCCATCACCAGACTCGTTTGGGATAAAAAATCGCGCTGCGCCGCCACCAAGCGCGACCGCACTTCCGGCACCGCGCTGACCCACGCCACCGCCGCATTCACGTCATCGCCATGCAACGCGTCCTTCAGCAAAATCCCATCCACAGCCACATGGGAACAGCCATCAGAGTAACCAAACTTCAGCTCCATGCGATCGAGCGCTTTCACCACCGCAACCGCATCACTGGGATCCAAGCCCATTTGGATGACTTTCCACGTCACCGCGCGATACATCTCTCCCGAGTTCACCATCACAAAGCCCAAACGCGCAGCCACATGCCGCGCAATCGTGCTTTTTCCCGATGCCGCTGGCCCATCAATCGCAATCGCAACATGGGGTATGTGAGTTTTCGCGATCATCGCCATTTCATCGGCAATTGATAATCTTCGTCATGGTGGGACTCCGCCAACACCGCCTGCAACTGTCGAGAAAATCCGGGATACGAGGTGTTGATGCAATCCGTTCCGTGAATCACCGTCTGCCCCTCAGCAAACAAACCAGCAATCGCAAACGCCATCGCAATCCGATGATCCCCAAAGCTTTGCAGCTCCGCGCCCATCAGCTTGCAGGGTCCGCTGATCTCCATGCCATCTTCAAATTCCAGCACCTGCGCCCCCATGGCCTGCAAATTCTCCACCACGGTGGCAATGCGATCGGTTTCTTTCACCCGCAACTCCTTTGCGTCGCGAATCCGCGTGACCCCGCGTGCCAGCGCCGCGGCGACAGCCAAGACCGGCACCTCGTCAATCAAATTAGGAACCTCCGCCGCGACAATGTCCGTTCCAGTCAAGCCGCGCCCACGCACGCGCACCCAACCGATGGGCTCACCACCTTGTTCATCGGTCACTTCCACAGTGATCTCGGCCCCCATGCGCCGCAGCACATCAATGACCGCCGTGCGGGTTGGGTTGAGACCCAGCGACACAATGGTCAAATCCGACCCCGGCAAGGCCGCCGCCGCCACCAGCCAAAACGCCGCACTGGAAACATCACCGGGCACGTGGAATTCCCGCCCCACCGGCATTGCAGGACCGTTGATCGAAATTTCTTGGCCGACACGCTCGGTCGCTGCCCCGAAGGCAGCAAGCATGCGCTCCGTGTGATCACGCGTCTCGGCGGGCTGACGCACAGATGTTTTACCCCGAGTGAACAAACCTGCCAGTAGCACCGCACTTTTCACTTGAGCGCTCGCCACTGGCATCTCGTAACAGATCGGTTGCAACTCCCCTCCACGGATTTTCAACGGCGCACACCCCGGTTTTTCACCCAAGGCCTCAATGTTTGCCCCCATCTGCGCCAGCGGTGTCATGATCCGCGCCATGGGTCGCGATGACAAAGAAGCATCGCCAAACAACTCACTCTCAAATGGTTGCGCCGCCAGCATCCCTGCTAACAAGCGCATGCCCGTGCCAGAGTTGCCACAATCAATCGGCTGCTGTGGAGCAGAAAACGCCATGGAACATCCTTCAATGCGCAATTGCACCGGCCCAAACCCTTCCATTTCTGCCAAGACCTCACAGCGCACTCCTAAGGCCAGCATGGCTTTGAGCGTGTTCAGGCAGTCCTCACTCGGCAAAAAATTGTGAATCAGAGAGGTGCCACTGGCCATCCCCGCAAGAATCGCCGCACGGTGCGACATGCTCTTGTCACCCGGAACCGAAAATCGCGCTTCGAGGCGATTGATGGGATTAACTGTCAATGTATTCATTCCAAAGTATTCACATGCTGAAACGTGCTCAACGCATCACGTTTGTGCTTGGCTTCCAGCAACCAAGCTTCCAACGCTTCATGGTCTGCGCGATTCAAAAAAGCAAGCATTTCATCGATCTGATTTGCCGCCTTGCGCAACGGCTCAATCAACAAATCGCGATTTTCCATCAAAATCTCCGCCCACATGGTCGGATTCCCACCAGCGACGCGAGTGGTGTCACGCAAACCACCGCCGCCGAAACCAATCATGCTCGGGTCTGCTAACGCCACCTGCGCGCCAACCGCTGCCAACACATGCGGAAAATGACTGAGCCGCGCCACCAATTCATCGTGCTCGCTCGCCGATAACCAGCGCGTGCGGCACCCCAAGGTTCGCCACAATTGCTCCAATCGCCCACAGAGCGCAGGCGCAGCCGCATCATCATTCGTCAACAAACAAGCAGCACCGCGAAACAAATCCTCCCTCGCCATTTCCACCCCACCTTTTTCACTCCCCGCCATCGGATGACTGCCGATAAACGAGATCCCGTGTGAACCCAGCAAACGACCCACCTCCACGTGTGGACGACGTTTCACGCTGC
Source organism: uncultured Verrucomicrobiales bacterium (assembly GCA_964599325.1). GTDB lineage: Bacteria > Verrucomicrobiota > Verrucomicrobiia > Verrucomicrobiales > Akkermansiaceae > UBA956. The sequence continues at coordinate 10,788 of CAZREM010000015.1, forward strand.
CCACATCCGTCACCACACAATCCGATCGTAGTCCGCGGGAAACGAGCTGACCAGCGAGATCCGCCATGGCACCCACAGGAACGCACAAAATCACAAAATCCGCGCCATCGATGCACCAACTCAAATCGCAAGATGCAACCAAACCGCGTGAGCACGCCTCCTCCACCGTGTCCTGACGCCTCGCCCATGAGCGAACTTCGGCATGCTGAGCCAAGGCCAAGCCCAAAGAACCTCCGAGCAGCCCCGTGCCGATTATTGCAATTTTATCCATGGATCATGCCGCCACAACAAACACAAAAGTCATTCGCACTCGCAACGACCGATCAAGGCACGCGGAAGTGTTTTTTATCCGCAGGTGGATATTGAGGATCCGCCACAATGGTGCCACTGGGTATGCCCTTCACATCCACCGGCTTATTGTTGAACGGACTGTAAACCAAGCCTGGCTTGCCAGGAACGGCTGTCGCCGTCGGGTAATTTTTCTTCGCGACTTTCGTTGCATCCGCAGCAGCGCCACTGCCGCCCGCATTGTCGGGTGATGGGTTCACTAAGGTCGATTCATGACCCGCTGCCGGATTCGATGGTGGCACCGCCCCAGTGCCGCTTGGATCCGTGGTCGAAGCCCCAGCGCTGCCCGGTGGATTCCCACCCACCGTGGTCGCACCAGCATCGGGAGACGTCGCGCCAATCATCTGACCTTGTGTCTCCGTCTGTGCGATGGAATTGCGCTCCGCACGTCGCGCTTCTTCATCCAACTTAGCAATTTTCTGATCCAGATCGGCTCGCTCCGCACGAAGTCGCTCTAACTCACGCTTGCGCTCTTTCTCGACCTTTGCCTCTTTGCGACTATTGCCATGAGCACGCCCAGTCCGCTGGCCATAATCATCCTCAACGGGCTGACACGAGACACAGATCAGAGCCAAGAGAAAACATCCAAAAGTAGAAATCAGGGGTTGTTTCATGAGAGATTCAGTAAAATAGATTCAGATCGCATTGCAGTCAATCAACCAATGCACCAAAGCGAAATCAACAAGGGATCCACACTAGCGATACAAACGCATTCACACCAATTGCTCCTTCATCAGAGCGATGGCGAAATCGCGATTCATCCGCGCAATGTGATCCACGCTGATTTCCTTAGGACATGCCGCTTCGCATTCATATTGATTCGTGCAATTACCAAAACCCTCGGCATCCATTTGCCGGACCATCGCCAACACGCGTTTGTCACGCTCTGGTTGACCCTGAGGCAAATGCCCCAAGTGCGACACTTTCGCCGCAGTGAACAGCATCGCCGATGAATTCTTGCACGAAGCCACACACGCACCACAGCCAATGCATGCCGCCGCATCGAACGCCGCATCGGCATCGATTTTCGGAATTGGAATCGAATTGGCATCCACAGCCGATCCCGTGCGCACATCAATGTAACCACCCGCCGCGATGATGCGATCCAGCGCACTGCGATCCACCATCAAGTCCCGCAACACAGGGAAAGCCCGAGCGCGAAACGGCTCAATCCAGATCGTATCGCCATTCTGGAATTTACGCATGTGAACCTGACAAGTAGTAATGCCACGCTCCTTGCTGTGCGGCACGCCATTGATCGTCAACGAACAACTTCCACAAATGCCTTCCCGACAATCATGATCGAACTGAATCGGCTCCTGACCATCACCGATCAAGCGCTCATTGACAATGTCCAGCATTTCAAGAAAGGAAGCCTCCTCTGGAATGTCCTTCGCCTCATAGGTTTCCATGCGACCCGCCTCAGCAGGACCATTCTGACGCCAAACTTTCAGTGTTAATTGAAGCATATAAAAATGTGGGTTGAGTTCGAAAAAATTACTTGTAAGAACGAACCGAAGGCTGAACCGTCTCGAAATTTAATTTCTCCGGATGCAAGGTTGGAGCCACGCCATGGCCATGATATTGCCATGCCGCAACATAGGCATAGGTGTCATCATGGCGCTTCGCCTCACCCGCAGAAATCATGCCACTCTGCACCTCGGGATCGGTCTCGGTGTATTGGTGCTCAGTGCGGAAATGGCCGCCGCAAGACTCCTCGCGATTGAGCGCATCGTAGCACATGACCTCGGCAAATTCGAGGAAATCAGCCACCCGTCCCGCTTTCTCCAACTCCATGTTGACCGTGCTTCCCGAGCCCGGAATGCGAACATTTTGCCAAAACTCCTCACGAATTTCAGGAATGCGCTGGAGGTTGTGGGTTAAGCCCTCGCGATTGCGCGCCATGCCACAATTATCCCACATCAACAATCCGAGTTCGCGATGAAACGAGTCCACCGTGCGCTTGCCTTTGACATTTAACAATGTCGAGACACGCGCTTGTGTTTCCTGCTCCGCCGCAGCAAAAGCCTCATGCTGCACCGTGACCACTCCCGGTTTTTGCGTCGCAAGGTAATTCGCAATCGTCGTTGGGATCACAAAATAGCCATCCGCTAAGCCCTGCATCAGCGCCGATGCCCCCAATCGGTTGGCGCCATGATCGGAAAAATTCGCCTCGCCCAGCACATGCAGACCCGGCACGTTTGACATCAAATTGTAATCAACCCACAACCCACCCATGGTGTAATGAACTGCCGGATAAATCATCATTGGGCGCTGATAAGGATCCTCACCAGCAATCTTCTCATACATCTGAAACAAATTACCATATCGCGCCCGAATCGTCGCCTCGCCCAAGCGCTGGGTCGCATCGCGGAAATCCAAATAGACGCCCAAGCCTGTCGAAGCAACACCGCGCCCCTCATCACAGGCTTCCTTCGCCGCACGCGACGAAATATCCCGAGGCGAAAGATTGCCGAAGGACGGATACTTGCGCTCCAGGAAGTAATCGCGATCCTCTTCTTTGACCTGATCCGGCTGAAGGCGTTTTTGACGCAGTTGTTCAGCGATTTCTGAAGACTTCGGCACCCAAATCCGCCCATCGTTGCGCAATGACTCGGACATCAAAGTGAGCTTGGATTGATACTCGCCCGAGACAGGGATGCAGGTTGGGTGAATCTGCGTGTAACAAGGGTTAGCGAACAAAGCACCGCGCCGCGCCGCGCGCCAGGCCGCGGTGACGTTGCAACCCATCGCGTTCGTCGATAAGAAAAACACATTGCCGTAACCACCCGTCGCTAAAATCACCGCATCACCCGCGTGCGATGAAACCTTACCCGTGACCAAATCGCGCACCACAATGCCCTTGGCATGACCATCCACCAACACCAGATCCAGCATCTCCGTGCGCGGAAACATCTGCACACCGCCCTTGCTCACTTCCTTTTCCAAGGCCTGATAACAACCAATCAACAACTGTTGTCCTGTCTGACCGCGCGCATAAAAAGTGCGAGAAACCTGCGCTCCACCAAAGGAGCGGTTATCCAACAAACCACCATATTCCCGCGCAAATGGCACTCCCTGGGCCACACATTGATCAATGATGTTCACCGAAACCTCAGCCAAGCGGTGCACGTTCGCCTCGCGCGAGCGGAAATCACCTCCCTTGATGGTGTCGTAAAACAAACGCCGCACCGAATCCCCGTCGTTTTGATAATTCTTAGCCGCATTGATCCCCCCCTGTGCCGCGATCGAATGCGCACGCCGTGGGCTGTCCTGATAACAAAAACACTTCACCTTGTATCCCAGCTCCGACAACGTCGCAGCGGCCGCACCACCCGCGAGTCCCGAACCCACCACCAAAATGGTGAACTTGCGCTTGTTCGCCGGATTGATCAACTTCGAGTCCATTTTGTGTTTGGACCATTTTTGATCCAAGGGACCAGCGGGAATCTTGCTATCTAAAACGATGGACATATGTGGAAGGATGGCAGATGGAACAAAATCGATGAATTAATCATACAAACACCTTCGATCAACGACCGAAGCCAAAAACAAAAACAGCCAGCGGGATGGAAATGAAACCCAACCATATCACTAAGGCATATCCCTTGCTCAAACCAGCAATCAGCGAAGCCGACTTGCGCGACCGCAATCCCAAGGTCTGAAACATCGAGGCCACGCCGTGCGACAAATGCGAGCAAAGCAGCGTCATGGCTAGGACATACCAGAAAACCACCAAGCCATTGCTGAAGCCGACCACCACCATGCGATAAGGATTGTGCGCGCCAATCTCCGCTAACTGAGCGTCCACCCGCACGGTGTAATGCAGAATGTGAAAAACCACAAAAGCCAACACCGTCAGACCACTCCAAATCATCAGGCGCGATGAACGGGTCGCCTGAATCACCGCTTCATGCTGATACTTGGGCGAAGCCGCCCGATTTGCCCGCGTCAACGAAATCGTGGCCAGCACGTGCAACACCAAACAGACCAAAAGCACCAGACGCGCGATCCAAACCCCAGCGCCATGCAGCATGGTATGCAAAAACTCCGCATACTCATTGAACGCGTGCTCACCGACATAAATCAACAGATTGCCAGACAAATGCCCCGCTAGAAATAACACCAAGACTAAGCCCGTCAGAGCCACCACCCATTTCTTGCCAATCGAAGTTTGCCAAATCTTACAAAGGGAGCCTTGCGTCGCGTTCATGTGCTGAAGAAAATATGCGAAAAATGAAGAGAGCGAATCACCGCGTTTGTCCGGCTGAAAACAGGCTTCCAGTGGAAAAACGACGGAAAATTCCAATCCGCGCAGCAAGATAGCGAATGAAAGCGCGTTGACAAGTTGCAAACCGTTAAAAGATACAAAAACACATTCGGCACAGCCAATGCTTGTCATTTTTTTGTCATGGGTCATGCTCGCGCCATGGAATTGATTGATTTTTCCACGAAATACAGAGTCAAGCCCGGCAGCAAGCTTGATCTGAGTCGCTTGGATCCCAGCGAGTCCCACTTACTTCGCGATTCCATGAAGGCGGCGGGTGAGGCGAAACTCGATCTCCTGCGCGAGGAAATGCAAGCCTTGCAGAAACTGCTGTTTGCCGAGGGCAAGCATCGCATCTTGATCATCTTGCAAGCCATGGACACCGGCGGCAAAGACGGCTGCGTGAAGCACGTGTTTTCCCGTGTTGACCCTCAAGGCCTGCATGTGAAATCATTCAAAAAACCGAGCGAAGAGGACCTGGCGCACGACTTTCTCTGGCGCGTCCATCCCCATGTGCCGAGCAATGGACAAATTGTGATATTCAATCGCAGTCACTACGAGGACATTTTGGCGGTGCGCGTCAAAAAATTGCTGCCGGAAAACGTGTGGAAAAAAAGATACCGTCACATCGTGGACTTTGAACAAATGCTCTGTGACGAGGGCACCACCATCATCAAGTGTTTTCTCAATATCTCTAAGGACGAACAAAAAGATCGACTCGAGGCACGCCTGCGTGAAAAGAGCAAGCATTGGAAATTCCACCCCGATGACCTGAAAGATCGCGCTCTGTGGGATGAATTCATGGCCGTTTATAATGATCTGCTGCCGCGCACCAGCACGGCGGAATCGCCATGGTATGTCATCCCGGCCAATCGCAAATGGTATCGCAATTTAGTTGTCGCAACCATTGTCGTCGATACCCTCAAGCAGCTACACATGCGCTTCCCTCAGCCCGATTGGGATCCGAAAAAAATTCGCGTGGTTTAATTTTAGTCAACACGCTTGGCGAGAAATTGAGTTTGCTTCCAAATCGATTTTGCAGCTAAGTCGCTTGCAGAAAACCACTGACCATGATTCCACTGATTGTCTCCTGCGAACACGCCACCTGCGCCATTCCGGAGGTGTATCGAGAAATTCTGAAAAATGACATCGAACTGATCACCTCCCCGCTCGGCTGGGACATTGGCGCGCTGAATCTTGCTCAGGCGTTTTCAATGAAATTTCGCACGCCATTGATTCATTGCGATTATAGCCGACTGATCATCGATTGCCATTTGGGGCTGAACCAGCCCGAACGCTGGAGCGAGCTTTCATTCAAGCTCACAGAACAGCAACGCGAGCGCTGCCAAGATCGTTACAGCCGACCTTACCTCGATTCTTTGCGCCAGCGCATCAACATCAGCCTGGAGCGCTCGCCGCGGGTGTTTCATCTTTCGGTTCACACCTTCGACGCCGCTTTACATCCTACAGCCGGCGACATCAACTTGCTATTTGATCCCGATCGCATCACCGAATGCACCATCAATAACGCCTGGCAGCAGGCATTGATCGAACACGCGGGCGAACTTCAAATCACAATCAATCATCCGTTTTATCCATCGTCAACCACCACAGTTCTCGATCAGTTGCGCGCCATCTGGCGTCCAGATCAGTATCTTGCGTGCGAAATCCAAGTCAGCAATCGCCCATTTCTCGAAGGCAAGCCTCTGAGCTGGGAAAAATTCAAGCAATTGCTGCTTCACACATTTCAAACCACTCTCAGTAGCCCCGTTCCTCTTCTCTAACAAACGTGCTAACAACTGGGCCGAAGCCGAATCATCGCGGCAAACCACGCAAAAAATCTGGCATGGCAATTCGAGTCGGGATTTGTTTGCAAATTGTCTGTTTTTCAAGCAAATGACCCACTCTTTTTCGCTCCATCACCATGAAACGTCACTGCATCTCGATGAATAAGGTTGATAGTTAGATTCAAAACTGCAACCCACCATGACGCACCCATCCTGATGATGAGGAGCAGCACTCAAACGCATAACCAGCTCTAATAACACTTGAATCAATCACTGTCAGATGTTGAACAACAGCCTCGTCCAGAAATCTCGCGATTGCGGGTGTGGCTGTGGCGCATGGGCATCGCAGCATGGCTGGCGGTGCTGTGTGTGGCGTTGTATGGCCTACACCACGAGTGGGCGGGTTTCCATCTTGATGATCTCAATCAGGCTCTGGAACGCATTGGCTGGCAACATGCGGCACTGGCACTGGGCTGCACCACTCTGAGTTATTTGAGCAATGCGTCGATCGATTTATTTTCCCTCAAGTGGCTTGGGAAAAAAATTTCCACACGGAAGTCGCTAGGCTACTCCTTCATTTCCGCATCCTTTAGCATGAACGCGGGTGGAACCTTGTTGGGAGGTGCCGGCGTGCGCATGCGATTGTTTACGAACATGGGTTTGACCACTGCGGAAGTCGCCAAAATGGCTGGGTTTGCGATGGTTGTCGGCTGGGCTGGACACGCTCTGGTCGCAGCAGTGCTGCTGCTTGTTTCCCCCGAGGTGCTGCCATGGATTCACCCAATTATTGTGCGTGAAATCGCATTATTGTTGCTTGCCGGCGTGGTTGCCATCATCGGCTTGAATTCATGGCGCCGCCGCAAAAACAAAAAAGCTGGGTTGTTGCCTCCTTGCTCACTTTTATCAGCCGCGATCCTTGTTTCCGCAGTCGATTGGTTGATGGCTGGAATGGCGATTCGAGTATTGCTGCCCGATGATTTAGGTGCCATTGGCACGGCTGGCGTTCTTAGTGTTGTCATCTTGTCGCAATTATTGAGTGCGATGAGCCACGTTCCGGGTGGCGTAGGTGTGCTGGAACTATCGGTGACAAAATTAGTCGGGTCTGCGATCCCATCCGCCTGGCTGGCTGCAGCTCTGCTCTCTTATCGCGTTCTGTTTTATTTGATCCCATTTGTGGTTGCTGCCACGTGGATGGGATGTGCTGAACTGTGGCAACACCGCAAACATTTGTCTCAAGGTGCAGAGATGATCAGCAAGGTCTGGCGCAGGATTGGTCCCCACTTGGGACCTCTGCTGGCCTTGGTTGGCGGCTTCGTGCTGCTTCTCTCCGCCAACACTCCCATGCAAGCCGCTAGACGCGATTGGCTGATGGTGCGCGTGCCTCTCTCCTTTGTGGAAACATCACACTTTTTATCCAGTGTCGCCGGACTCGCTCTGATCATTGTCGCACGCGGTCTCCAGCGCCGCGTTCACGCCGCATGGTGGGCAGCATTGATTTTGTCATTTTGCGGGGTGATTTTCTCCTTGCTCAAAGGCGCTGACTACGAAGAAGCGATGATTCTTGGCTTTCTTTTGCTATCCTTGCTGCCCCATGGCGATTATTTTCATCGCCACGCAGCGATTTGGTCGCGACGTTTCACCCTCGAGTGGTGGCTCTTGCTCGGTGGTCTCACAACCATTTCGATCTGGCTCGGTTATTTCACCAGTCGTCATGTTGAATACCAAAACGAACTCTGGTGGCAATTTTCATTTGAAGGCGATGCCTCACGCTTCCTGCGTGGTCAAGTGGGAGTGGCTGTTTTGTTGATTGGTCTGATTATATCTCAATGGCTGCGTCGCACCCCGGCGATATCATCAAAGGATCCGCAAGAAACCGACGAAAATACCTGGAACCACGTGACTCAACTGGTGTTGAAATCCCCTCAAAGCCAAGCACATTTGGCCCTGCTCGGCGACAAAATGTTTCACTTCAGCCAAAGTCGAAAGTCATTTTTGATGTATGGTCAACAAGGCAGATCACGGATCGTCATGGGCGATCCCGTCGGCGATGAACAAGAATGGGATGACTTATTGTGGAGTTTCAACGAAAAAGCTGAAGACGAGGGCTACCGTGTTTGTCATTATCAAATATCCGCAGAAAGCATCCCGCACTATCTCGACATGGGCATGCGATTATTCAAACTGGGAGAAGAGGCACGCGTCTCACTCACAAACTTCGATATCGAAAGTTCGGCAGCACGTAAATTGCGCAAGGCGCGTAACCGCGCGGAGCGAGAGAAACTTGAATTTGAAATCTGGACTCCAGAACGCGTCATGCAAGAGATGACAGCGCTACGCGAGCTGTCAGATCAATGGCTCGATAAGCATGCGTCTCGTGAAAAATGTTTTTCACTTGGTCGGTTTGATGAAGACTATCTGGCGTGTGGCAGCATGGCGGTGGTGATTCTGGATGGTAAACTATGCGCGTTCGCTAATCTCTGGTGTGGAGGAAAACAAGAGGAGCTATCGGTGGATCTGATGCGGCATAGTCTGAACGCTCCCAGCTGCGTGATGGATTATTTATTCACGGAGTTATTCCTCTGGGGCAAAGCACAAGGATACCGCTGGTTCAATCTGGGCATGGCTCCGCTATCGGGCATGGCGGCACATCCATTAGCTCCGCTTTGGCAAAAACTGGGAGCACTCATTTACTTCCGTGGCAGCTCATTTTACAACTTTCGCGGGTTGCGTGAATTCAAGGAAAAATTCAATCCCGAGTGGGAACCGCGTTACTTGGCCGTTCCTGGATCATGGCACCTGCCCGCCGCATTGACTGATATCACTGCTTTGATTGGTGGTGGTTGGAAAAATGTGATTAGCCTTAACAAAAATTCGTAATCATGTTCATCACCTCGACCAATTCACAAAAAAAACGTTTACTCCAGCGCTGTCTCGCGTTGCTGGGGTTGATTCTGCTGGTCTTGTTGATAAAATTTATCTTGCATTTGGTCTTGCCGCGAAATTATCGCGGAACAGGCGAGATTCTTCCCATCGAACTCCCTCATGGAAAATACCAAACCCTGTTCTACAATCAAGCTACTAGACCCAAGGGAATTGTGATTCTGGGCACAGGCGACGGCGGATGGTCGTATTGGGAAGAAAATGTGGCCAGACACTTGATGGCCAATGATTACGCCGTCGGTGGTTGGGACTGCCGTGCTTTTGCTGATAGTAGAAGTTATGATCAAGCAGAGCTAGCTGCGGGATTCAAAGCATCAGTCGAGGCTGTTAAAAAACGCGCAGGAATCCATGCTGACATTCCAATTTGGTATGGCGGATGGTCCACTGGCGCCGAACAATCAGTCGCTGCCGCAGCGGCCTCCAATCGACCAAATAGACTGGTTGGTTTGCTCCTTGCGGCACCGGGTGAGCACGGACGCTATGGCATCACCGAGAGCGACTTGCTCGGCGTGGAGCCATCAGGTCCCGGTTCATTTGCTCTTGCTGATTTGGCAAAAGATCTCAAAGGACTCAACATCGTTCAATTTGCGGCTGGATTGGATCCCCTGGATAGCACGGTTTGGCTCGCGCACTTGGATCCCAGTCAAGTGCAGGTGATCACACTTCCCAATTGCCTTCACGACATGGGTGGTGCGGGGGCGGAGTTTTTGCAGAAATTAGACGCAGCGATGCATTGGACAATTGCCGGTCATTGAAGTCATCGGCTGGTCCTTGGCCGCGCGTCGCAGTGGCTCCTGGCCATAAAAAACGATTTTCCTGCAACATGAGTGCTCGTGTCGCGTATTCATTTTACTCAATGAACGGGCATTTTTGGATTTTTGGGATACTGAGTTGCATGTGGATTCACGCGGCTGAACCCACGGTGATCTCGGTGAATCCCGCGCAGGCTCAGCAGGAATTTCAGGGCATGGGCTGTGGTGCGATTTTCTACGAGGCACACGTCACCAGCCTTGGCAAAAATGGTCATCCTGACCGACAAGAACAATTGTATGATGACATCTTCAGTCGCGTTCGCACCGATTTCCTGCAATTGCAAATTCGCCATGACCACGAGCCGAAAAACGATAACGAAGATCCATACGTCCAGGCTTTCGATGCAAAGAACTTTGCCTACTGCGAGCACCCGCTAGAAATAGCTGCGGCAGCGAAAAAACGCAATCCGCAGATGAAGCTCTACGCCGTCCTCTACACGCCGCCACCGTGGATGAAGACGAATAACGACGCCAGCGGCGGAGGCAAGGCCAAAGCAACTTTCAAACCGGGTTTGGAACTCGAAATCGGTGAATACATTTGGGCCTTTCTCGATCACATGCAAAAACGCGGGCAGCCGATTGATTACCTCAGCATTGCCAACGAGCCTGATTGGGGACATGAGCAGCCGAGTTACTTTCTTAGCACCGCTCAGCACACCGGGCTTTTTGTGAAAATTGCAGATTATCTCGATGAAATGGCTCGTCGCCATCCCGAAGTTCCAAGCCCTAAGCTCGTTGCCCCCAACATGCTCAGCGCTGTTGACACCGCCAACCATTCCTTGCCTGCGCTGCTAGCAGCTGCCAGCCATCAATTGGATGTGGTAGGCAATCATGACTACGATCGCCGTGGACACCGCTGGGCGAAGCTGCGCGAGTTAGCAGGCGAAAAGCCATTGTGGATGACCGAATGCTGTTTCAACGGCGTGGACAAGTCACCCGGACTCATCAATTCTGCTGGAGAATTCTGGCTTTACATGACCGAGGCCTTCAATGAGGGCGTCAATGTTTGGATGGCTTACGACTGGGTCTATCCCCCGCGCCAAGGCGGCGAGGCGTTGATTCACTTGAAATGGGGCGACAGTTATGTGAAAACCAAGATTTATCATGGTTTCCGCCAATGGTGCGCACCGCTGGCTCCCGGCATGCGAGTGGTCAAATCCCAAGTGAAGGGTCCCCATGCCAGCGACATCGCAAAGCCAGGGGTCAAGTCTTCGTCATTCCTCAGCTCCGATCAGAAAAAACTTGTGGTGCATGTGGCTGCGGTGCAGGAGGAAGACAGCGAGATTGAAGTGCAAGTCGCTCCACCTTTCGCGCAGTCTCCCTTCCACATGTGGCGCACGAGCAAAACAGAAGATGTTGCCAAGCTTCCCGATGGCAAGATGCAAAATGGAACCATCACCACACATCTGCCCGGCCGCGCGCTGCTAACCATCGTGTTCGAGAGACCAAAAAAGTGAGCCTAAAGGACCGATTCCAGCTCGCATGACATCTTGTTAGATACTAAATCGTTAACATCGGTAACCTGTTCGATGGATTCCGCTCAGTTGCAGATGCTGTTTTCTCCATGAGCAACAAACCACTGATACTTTTCATCTCCCGGCTACTGACTTACTGCTCGGTTGCGCTTGGCATGATGCAAACCCACGCAACCGAACTATTCGAAAAGCCAAACTTGGTCGCTTGGTGCATCGTGCCATTTGACGCCTCAAAGCGCTCGCCTGAAGCTCGGGCTGCGATGGTGGCGAGCTTAGGTCTCAATAAAATTGCCTATGACTGGCGACAAGAGCACGTCGTGGAATTCGAGCGAGAGATTCTCGCCTACCAAAATAACCGCATCGAGATGTTTGCCTTCTGGGGCGTGCATGATGAAGCCATGCGGCTGTTCGAAAAGCATCGCATCCACCCCCAATTGTGGGTCATGTTGAATGCCAAAGGCGAATCGCAGGAGGAACGTATTCGATCTGCCAGTGCGAACATTTTGCCAGTTTTACAGCGCGCCGACAAGATCGGCTGTGTGGTGGGCATCTACAATCATGGCGGCTGGGGTGGCGAACCAGAAAACATGGTGGCTGTGTGTCAAAGTTTGATCCGTGACCATAACGCGAAAAACGTAGGCATCGTTTACAATCTCCACCACGCGCATGACCATTTGGATCGATTATCCGCTGCGATGACAGCCATGCTGCCCCACCTGCTGTGCGTCAATCTCAACGGCACCGATGTCAATGGGGAAGCCAATGGACGTAAAATCCTGCCGCTCGGGGTCGGCACAGAAGATCTGAAGGTTCTGCGCATCATTCGCGACAGCGGTTATCGTGGGCCCATCGGGATTCTTAATCACACTGATGCCGACGCCGAGGCTCGACTGCGTGATAATCTCGACGGCTTGAAATGGCTAACCACACAGCTCGACTCCAATCCGCCCGCCGCAAAGCCTCAGTATCGCACGTGGAAGGATAATCGCTTCGAGCCAGGATCACAGAGTCGAAATAAGAAAACTGACTGATTTTTTGAACCAGAACCGTGGCCTGATAATTCGAAGTCACAAAAATTGATGCTCTACCGATTTTTTTCACAAAAAATAATTTGCATAAAAAATCTACCGTGCGACTGATTTCGCATGCCGCATGCGCATCTGACTACTCACAGAAGTCGTTTTAACACCAGCATTATGATTGATCTTTAACGATCAACACGCGTGTAATAAACACTCATCGATCACATACGATCAACATAGTCCAGAGCCGGCGCGTCAACCAAACACAGATCAGTGGTTATTATTTGGGTATTTAAGCACCCAAATGGACCACTCAGTTTGAATCAAAATGGCATGCCGAAGCATCCTGCTTATCGGCCTGCCGTCGAGTTATTGACTGCACAAATACAACACACCAACATCATGATCGAATTACGGAACGACCACCTCCAATTCTTTTTTCCAGAAATTCAGGAGCAAATTAATCTGTTAGCAGAAAAATACATCACAAAAATCTATCCTTGGATGGTCGAACAAAACAGCATGCGCAAGCAAACAAATAAAAGTTGGATCCAAGAACAGTATATCGAAAATCTGCTGCGCGAGGAGGTTGCAAGAGTCATCAAGCGTTTCCATCACAATGGAAGCATCTTTATCGCATTCGAGCGCGCCCTGCGCCATCCAGAAGACAGCGAAAACCACTTGCAGGCCAAATGCTTAGGCTTATATGCGCTTCGCCACATCGATGATCATGCTGCTGAGATTCCCAAATCATGGCTGAACACTGACGCTGTGATGTTGCCGATGTTGCAATCTGAGGCATTGAGAATTTACTTTCATGGTTCATACCCGTTCGCCATCAAAATTGGCCAAGGAAACATCAATGCCATCACAGGAAAAAGCTGGGAAAATGGTCTGAACCATGACTCTCAGGACTATCTCAGCACACCAAAAAACAAATGGATTAATCAGTTTCACACAGAATCAGGCGTCTTGAAACAGTTCGTCGCACCGAGATTGGGCGGCAAGGCGGCAAAGAAGCCAAGAATCAACAACGCAATACCTGACAATAGCATCCAAATCCAAGTTTATCCGCTCAAGGCTGAAGTCTTTTTTCGCAGAAAAATTGAACCTCTATTACCAACCCACTTTGGGCATATTCTCGGCGAATACACGGATTGGCTTTATTCGTCATTTGGAAACTCAAGTGCTTTTTCAATGACAGCTTTTAAAATGATCGACATTTTTGATACAAATGAGTGGCAATATCCGATGCAGTGGAATAGAAGCAGGCACTACATTCCTGGAAGTGAGCAGTATAAAAAGCATCAAGAAGCGAAACAAGCAGTTAAAAACAAACATAAATCTAGATTTCGCGATTCACCTGGCTCAACATTTAATACAAACGATCAACGTATTGCCGCAGAGAGAGCATGGAATAGAAGAATGGAAAAAATGAGGATTGATCAAAAATATAATCCACCGCGAACGGAGCAATTTTTTGATGACCACGAATCTAAGCACTGGGAAATGAAGCAATCGAGTCACTGTCTTGTGCACCTCTGTCATTCGGAACAGTGGAAAAAAATCACAGGCACCATTCCTCCACAAAAGCCCATTTCGTCCGAAGTCTTCGCAAAATATAACTTGCCATGGCTGGAAGAATACCAAGCAGAGTTGATCGCAATTAATGCCGCCAATAATCATAACGAAACAGAATCATCAACAGGAGAAAAATGAAACAATCAAGTAATTACTCCATTTTTTTCCTACTTCATTGCGTCTGTTCCTCGTGAATCATCATTCACAAAAACCTCGCTAAAGTGGAAATTCCTCATTATTTGCCGAAGATATAAAGCCAATGTGATCCGCGGGTCAGCCTTACGGCTTGACCCGCGACATCGCGATTCCAGCACGCTCGCAGGAATTTTTACTCGCGCGACACAACTTCCGAAGTAGGAGAACACTTTGGAAGTTGTAGGCGCAACTGATTGCTTGCTATATTTGGAAAAATTGCCATTTTATCGAGCATGAAAATACGCTTCTATTCCGTTGTAGCTATTGCTGTGGGTCTGACAGCTTGCGTGCATGCTGATGACTTGGACTACGGCATCATCAAGGCTCAAACTTATTCTCATTTCCCGACGGATCTTGATCGCGGTGGCGAGATGTCTTGGTCCACCACCACCTTGCAATGCTTCATGGGCAAACCTGTGGAAATTGCTTCACAATGGCGCTTGGCATCAGCCGCTCAGTATGCCTACACGGGTGCCGAGATTGCGGGGGTGGATTACGATTTGCACCATCTGTCTCTGCCACTTACCGCATTTTGGAGCAATTCTGCTCAAGCGTGGTCTTACAACGTCCGCCTTGATCCGGCGCTGTCGAGTGACTTGGAATCCATCAGCTCGGAGGACATTTTCATCGGTGGCCGCATTGGTGCGGGTTACACTGTCGCGCCGCAGCAACGCATCAATTTTGGACTCGCATACACCCACGCTTCCGGCGATGCACAAATCCTGCCCTATGTGGGCTTCGATTGGGCGATTAACGATCAATGGCTTGCTCGATTAAACGGCCCGAGTTTTCAGCTGCGCTGGAATCCTGCTGCGGACTGGATTGTGCGTTTTCTCACCAGCCCCACCGGCGGTGTTTGGAACATCGATGCCCACGAACGCTCGCGCGATCTGGCGATTCAGGGTTACGGGATCGGTGTGAGCATTGAGAAACAATTTCAGCAATCCTGGTGGCTGACTCTCGGGCTCGGATTTTCACTTGGCAATGGTTACGACATCAATACCACAGACAATCGCTTGGTGAGCGAAAGCGATGCTGATTCTTCTGGCTACTTGAGCCTGGGCATGCGCTTAGGCGATTGGTGAGGCTTGGTGGAAAATGCTAGCAAACTCGCGGAGATGTCATCACTTGGAGATGCCATGCGATCGATGTTTTCGCGCATCGCCATCGCGCCTCATCTGTCCTCCGCAACGCTCTTCAGTGATGGCTCAACATGGCGATGACTCATCAAGGATTTTTTGGCAGAAGTCGCGTGTTTGAGGCGGGCAGAGCTTGGTCTAAAGGAAAATTGATGAACATCGCGCGCAAATCCGAGACGGTCACAGCGGCACCATCGATGAAGGTCCACTCCAGCCGCGATTTATCCGTCACCGCCACCTGAAACCCCGTGATCTCCAGCATCATGTTTTCGGTCGGCGTGGTCAAGCGCACCACTTTCTGAGTCGGAACAAGCAACAACCACTTTGTGGAGATCAACGTTTCAACACTGCGACCGTTGACCACCTCCACTTTTTTTCCGGGAAAAACCTCAAAACACTGCGGATATCCTTGCGCCTTCATCGAGACGAGGCTCATTCCTTGCTTGGTCATCGACTGCGCGGCTTGCTGAAATTGCGTCAAAAATGCTTGCTCGCCTCCCAAGCGCGACTGCAACCGCTCGCGCCATGTTGGGTTGATCCGCTGCAAGACGGTGGCGTAGTCGCCCTTCACCACCGATAATCCAAGCTGATTCACCGCCGCAATCGCCGACTGCACCACATCGACGCTCGGGCGATCCGCGCGAAGACAGTTCGGCGAGAGAATCACAAGCACCGCAACCAGAAGCCGAAAGTTAGAACGAAAAATGCATGCAGTATTCACAGCATCACGTCATGCATTCACACCACATCGGTCAAGACAAAAACCCGCTCACCGCGATGAAAGCAACGACTTCTCAGAATAGAAACAAATCCTCATCTGCTGCCGATTTATTCGATTTTTTGCGCGATGGATTTTTGGGCGCAGGCTCTGGCACAGCGAGCTGTTGCGGCAGCGGCGGTGCGGTAGCCTCCTCAACCAGTGCAGACACCGCCGCGACCTCTGGCTCAAGCGCCGTGGCAAACGGTTGCTGAACATCGCTGACAACAACCGCAGGAATCGCGGGTCTCTCCACAGGCGGGGCCATCAACTGCTGGGCAAGCATCGGAGCAGGCTCAATCGCAACCGCATGCATGGTGGCAGCGACCTGCTGCGCCACACTGGGAAGCACTGCCGTGACCGTTTTTGCCGATTCGGGCGCACTGCGCGTCAGCCCAGATCCGCTAGATGGATCACTCGTGGACAACCCAAGGCCTTGAACCACGGTTTGCACCCACCGCTCCAGAGCTTCAACCATCGAAAACGGAGATTCCACCTCATCGCCATGCACTAGCAAATGGATCAACCCACCCGTGGCAAAATGCAAGCGCCAAGCCAAACCCACCGATTGCTGCTCATCGAGCCGAGTCAACAAACAATCGCGCAAGGTTTGCTGAGCCGCTCGTTCAGCCTCAAGACAATCGCGCTGCCCCATGCCACTCGCTTCCATGCTGCGTCCGAGGATGCGATACCATTCCGTCGCCGGCAACCCCTCGCTCGCGCTGATCTCCAGCAACGGCTGAATCCACACCCGCAAAACCGCAGGAACATCATGCGCGGAGGTTAGCCCCTGCAATAAAAACACCCGCTGACGCGCTAATGGGATCAAATGCCGATCCAACACGCTCGCCAATAAGCCCTCGCGACTTCCAAAATGATAATTCACCGCCGCCACATTGGCAGCAGCCAGACCCGTGACATCGCGAATCGACACGGCATCAAAGCCTTTTTCTGCAATCAAACGCTCTGCGGCGCTCAGCAGCCGCAACTTGGTTCCCACCTCCACCGGTTTGCTTTTTGACATCAGCACCAAGGCAAACGAATCCACACCTCGCTGTCAAATTTCTCCGCACGACTATTGGAAAAAACAAGCATTTACAACGATCATTTGAAACGGAGCATCCCAACAAATGTTTCACGTTAATGAAACAACTTGCAAAAATAGCGGTGAATACGCGCCCGCCGCGCCTCACGACGCTACGAGCGCTAAGACATGGCTTCATCCACGCCAGCGCTAGGCAAGCTCAGCGAGTTTGCGCATCCGCCTCAATCCATTGCCACAGCGATTCCAAGCCATCGCGGACTTGCTGCTTAACGGCGGCCAAATCTCCATTCACCGGAGACTTGCCAAACAAATAAAACTTGATCTTTGGTTCAGTGCCGGACGGACGCACGGCAAAACGTCGGCCATCAGCGAGCTCCATGAAGATCATTTTTTCCTTCGGCAGAGCGTCGCCTTCGTCATCAAACAAATCCTCCTTAGCGAAATCGCGCACTCGCACCACGGCCGAGCCATCAATGGCGCTGGGCGGCTGCGAAGCGTAGGAAGCTGCCAGCGCCGCAATCCGCGCAGCGCCATCAGCGCCTTCCATGACCAAGGATTTGCCGATTTCGAGGTAATAACCAAATTCGCGATAAACCTGATCCAGCAATTCCGGCAGGCTCAAGCCCACACTCTTCGCGTATGCCGCCACTTCCGCAAACATCACCGCCGCTCCATTCGCATCCTTGTCGCGCACAAAATCGCAACCCAGATAACCATAACTCTCCTCACCACCAAAAATGAAGAAACGCGAATACTCCAGCCGCAGCGCGCGCGTCTGTTCTTCGGTCAAATCGCGATAGCTCGATTTCCCCAATTCAGCAATTTTAGCCACTGGAATGGTTTGCTCATACTTGCGCAGTTTTTCCGCAATGTATTTGAAGCCCGTTAACGTGTCCACCACGCGAATGCCAAAGTGATCACCGATGGCGCGTTGCAGTTCTGTCGTCACAAAGGTTTTCACCAGCACCGCATGATTGCGCGTTGTCTCATTGAGCCAACCAAGCTCGAACGCTGTCTTGACCCGATACCACGCCATCAACGACCCGATCTGATTACCAGTCAATAACTGCATCACCCCGTTTCCATCGCGCGCCGCAATCCCCATGCGATCGCTGTCGGGATCGGTTCCAATGACAATAGCCGCTTGCTGCTCATCAGCCAATTCGATCGCCAATTTCAAGGCAGGTGCGTTCTCCGGATTCGGGGAATCGACCGTCGGAAAACGTCCATCCTCGACGTCTTGCGACGGCACGGTCAACACCTCAAAACCCAACTCACGCATCATGGGGACAACGATCTTGCCGCCAGTGCCATGCAAATTGGTGAAAACCACACGCGTCGCGGCACCCTCCAACAACGCAGGTCGCAACAACAATGAGCGCAACCGATCCATGTAGGCGCGATCCATCTCCGCGCCTAATCGGGTAAGCTGACCTTGCAACGCCGGCGCCAGCGGGTCGTAGCGCTCACCTTCCAGAGCATTAACCTCGCGGATGATCCCCGTGGCGTGCGGTTCAACAATCTGCCCCCCATCGTTGAAATAAGCCTTGAAACCATTATCGTGAGAAGGATTGTGACTCGCCGTCAACACCACGCCTGCATCAGCATTCAGCGCACGCACCGCAAAGGAAAGCTGCGGCGTGCTGCGCGCACTCTCGAACAACCAAGCGTCACACCCCAACTCAACCGCCACCTTCGCGCAAAATTCAGCGAAATCGCGGGAAAAGTGACGCGTGTCATGCGCAAACACCAAGCGCGGCTTGCGATCAGCCCCCACATGCGCCCGTGTGTAAGCGATCAGACCACGCACCGCCCGGCCCACATTGAAAAAATTCATCGTCGCCGTCCCCACACAAGGGAACTGCGGACGCTGATTTGGACCGCCCTCGCCTAACTCAACCGAAGTCACCACGCGCCCAATCGTCCGCCCACGCAAGCCACCAGTGCCAAAAGCGAGTTTTTTGTAAAAACGATCATTGAGCTCACCCCATTGCCCTTCCGCTACCAGCTCGGCTACCACTCGCAGAGCGAGATCACCCACTGCCCCAGCCAAGTGGTCTGCGATGTTTGCTTCGGCACTCGCCAGCAGCTGTTCCGCTGCCACTGCTTGTTTCAATTGCGCTGTTAAATCACTCATGGTCACCTGTCATTGACATAAAAATGCAATTTTGACAATGCTACGTTCTTAAAAATTAAGACATCCGCATCGCGATCACGAAATCATTGATGCCACTGACATTGGACGAGGATCATCCAATCGAATTATTTTGTCATAGTCCATTTCCCCGCTTGTTTTTTTTTACAGCGTGCTCACGATGTAAATACTTTGTGAGTTTCTATCAGTGTCTAGCTGCAAACTTTGCGCTGTTTCTCCCAAAAATTACCTACTAACCCGAAAAACCCAACCCTGTAAGTCATGAAGAACATCATGAAGACCCGATCACTGGTTCCAAACTTTGTGAGACTCGGATATCGATCTTCCCGATTTCCCACGCAGCGGGATCGTGAATCTCCACGTGGATTCACACTGATTCTCACACTATCGTTAATGGTGCTACTGGTGATGATTGGAGTGGGCATGCTGAGCCTCTCGAGCATCTCACTGCGCGCCTCAAGTATAGCATTGCAGCAAAGCATCGCCCGCGCCAACGCACGCATGGCCTTACAGCTCGCCATCGGACAATTGCAGCGGGAGACAGGAGTCGATGCCTGCATCACCACCTTGGCTGATCAGCGCACGGGGGAGGGCGACGGTAGCCAGAGCAGCGCAGCGAGCGAGCGCAGGCACTGGACAGGGGTTTATGATTCTTGGGCAGCAGACGAAGTTGACCGCCCCGAACCGACATTTCGCTCGTGGCTGATTTCAGGTGACTTGGCGATGGCGCGGGAGGCTGGCAGCGTCGAAAACACCAATGCCGCAGAACAAGCAATCGAAATGGTAGGCACCGGCACTGTCAGCAATGCGATTGATGGCAAGGTCAATGTCCCGAGCAGTCCCGTGACAATTGGCAAAAATCCACCTGCCCGCTATGCGTGGTGGACTGCGGACCAAGGAATGAAAGCCACGGTCAACACGCCCGCGTTGACCAAGGACACCAGCGTTGCCGCGGTGCGCGCTACTGCTCAGGCCAGTCCACGCAACGCCTTTGAGATTAGTCGTCACAACGAAGAAAAACCATTTGCGAGCATCGACATGCGCGACGAGCGACTTTCCTTCATCACCAGCTGGCCGCAAGCCGGCTTGATGAGCGCCGATTTCAAGCAAAGCAACGCCTTGTTTCATCACCTCACTGCGAGCAATGCCGGCTTGCTCACCAACGTGCGCAAGGGAGGATTTCGCAAGGATCTCTCGATGAAATTCGAGCTGATGAACAAAGACTCCGCCACCGAAGCGCTCTACCAGGTTAAAAATTCCAACGGGGATCAGGAAAGCGGCATCAATCTGCGCGAACTCTGGGCATTTTACAAATTGTCCGATCAACTCAAAACCAACGGCAACACAAAATTCACGACCGAAGGCTCTCTGTCCTCAGATGCGAATTATCTACAAATCGTCTCGAGTCCAAACGATTGCGGCGATGACGAATTTTTCTTCTTCAAGCAACCTGTGATCATCAGCTACCAGATGGTTTTGTCCTTTCGCACCCAAACGGAGCAAGTCGGTGGCAACAGCGTGAATCGCTTGCACGTTGTTGCTGATCCGATACTGACCCTGTGGAACCCTCTCGATGTCTCAGTGGTGGTGCCTGCTGGCAATTTTTTCACCGTCAAGTATTGGCAAGTTCCGTATGATTTATGGTTGAGCGTCAATGGCGCAGCGGCGAAAAAGTATCCACTGGCCGCATCCTTGTCGGGTGCGGTTAATGGTTCGAATGGCGATGGCAACTACATGAGCTTGCGCATTGGCAATCTCAAGCAACTGGCCTTTGCACCAGGTGAGGTCATCAAATTTTCTCAGAGTGGCAATATCATTGTCAAGGGCTCGAACCCCGTGGATCACTATCTCGAGGGCAATGCTGGTTTCAACTACGGCGGCGGCGTTTCATTGCCAGTTCGAGATTTGTCAGGTCAATATGTGGATCTGAGTCCCAATGACACTCTAACCTACACCGCAGTCGCCAACAATTTGACTGCCGGCAAAACCAGCACCTCGGGGAACTCAGTGAATGGAAACGACGCGCATAGCCGACATTTCTCCCTCACTCATCACGAGTGCTACGTGGGGAATGATCGCAATGATCCTGCTAGGCCCAACGAGCCCAGCTATGGATACGGCGGCATGCTGCTTGACTATGATTTTGGCAATCAACGCTTATTGCGCACCAGCAAACTTCGAGCAGATAACGCTCCCGGCACCAAGCCACCGGGTGAGCGACTGTATGCTGACCGATTCCCTAACATTTTTCGACCTCTAGCAGCAAACGATGCGCGACCATTGACAGTCTCGCAGCTGCTATCGGAAAAAGCTCCATTCATGATGCTATCCTACAACGCCAAGACCGAAATGGGATCGGATCGCGGCACACGTTATCTATCCCGTTTTAACCCCCGCGTTCATCACGTGGATTTTTATGATTTGTCTGATTTTGAGCGCGATGCCTTGCCCTATGAATTTAGTGTCGAGCCGCTGGTGAGCTGGAAAAATCGTAACCTCGAAGTCACCACCAACGGACGCGCTTATTTCGGTGGTTCCATGAATGCAGAGTTCGGCAACAGCTTTCTCACCACCCACAGCGTGCCCCGCGAGCCAATAGTTTCCCTGGCCGCCTTGCAGCATTCCTGCGCCAATGGGTTCGAGTTCTTGAGTCCCCCTTATGGCTACGCCACGCTGAACGCTCGCGAGCCAATGTTGCCGCAGATCAGCCATGCGATCGGCAACTCCATGGCTGTGCCGATGCTCAATCCGGAGCAAACGCAGACAACCATCAGTGGCGGGCGTCCTTACGCGGATCACTCTTATCTCGCGAATGTGGGGCTGTGGGACGATTGGTTTTTCTCTGGAATTGCTCCGCAAACGCGGAAAACTTTTGCCTCACCCCGCGCCCAAGCTCAGGTGGCAAAGGAATTTTACGAAGGAAAAACCAAGCTCACCAACACCCGCTATGTCTCCAATCTGACGACAGACGAAGTCACGGCCATGTTGGGCAAGCTGTTTGCTGGAAACAAGCCCACGACCTCGGCACAGGACTTGGTGGCGAGCACCCTGATGGTTGACGGCGCGATCAATGTGAATTCCACATCGATCGAGGCCTGGAAAGCTTGGTTGGGTGGCATGCGTGATCAAAACATCGTGGTGCGTAATGATGCCGGAAAGGAAAGCAGCATCGAGACGAAAAAAATCACGCCGGTTAGCAGCCTGCTGGCTCCGCTGGATCGGGAGGTGGATGCCGCGAAGGATCTTGATGTGAAAACTGGCGATCAGTGGCTGGGACGACGGACGCTGAGCGACGAGCAACTCGATGCTCTGGCGCGGGCCATCGTGCGCGAGGTGCGCAAGCGCGGGCCGTTTCTGTCGCTGGCCGACTTCATCAATCGCCGCGTTGGCAAGGATCGAGACCTTGCGCGCTGTGGGGCCCTGCAAGCGGCACTCGATGCGCCCGACGTCAAGATCAACAGTGCCTTTTTGGATAGCAATCGTGCTGTGGCGGAAAACGTCGCGAAACGCTTCACTTTTTCCGAGGCTGAATCCGGCCCATCCGCCTACGGTTGCCCGACTTTGGTGAAGCAAGCCGACGTTCTGACCCCGATTGCTCCGTTGCTCACTGTGCGTTCGGATACTTTCTTGGTTCGTGCCTACGGTGAGGCCGTGGATGCCAATGGTGCTGTCACTGCTCGCGCTTGGTGTGAGGCAACGGTGCAACGCAACAAAGATTTTGTCGATGCCTCTGAACCGTGTGAAACCCTGATCAACAACTTGCAAAAGCCTGTCAATCAAGTTTATGGTCGCCAATACCGTTTGGTAAGCTTCCGTTGGCTGAGTCCGAACGAAATTTAAACCCACTGCTTCTTTGCCCATCATGCTCAGTCACCGCTTTACCTCCGCCTCAGGCGCACCTTGCGTGCGCGGCATCGCTCTTGTTTCCTGCTTCTGGTTGTTCCTGCTGCCGTCTCAAGCGCAAAACCCCGCGGTGCCACCGGCTCCACCTGCATCGACACCGACTCCTGCTGCGCCAGCCAAAGTGACGGGTTTGCAAGTGCGCATGCTCGCTGAGTTCGCCCCCAGTGACCTCGGACAGCTCAAGCTCGTTGGCGGCAAGGATGAGAGTTCGCCCTTGTTCGACTTGCCAACCAATCACCTCTCATCACCGATCGCAGCACCCGCGCGGGATTTTCTCTTGTTTTCTCCGAAAGCGAATCGGCCGCTGGCTAGGGTCGTTTTACCGGAAAATGGCACGCAGTTCATCGTGTTATTCATCACTGCCAAAGAGGGTGGATACACGCCGATTGTCATCGACGCTGGCACAGCAAACTTCCGCGTCGGCGATATTTATTTCATCAATCACACCCCTCAGACCGTGCTCGGCTATGTGGGCACCGCGACATTTGTGCTCGATTCCCAGGCCGGAAAAATCTTGCGTCCGAGCGGCGCGCGTGATGGCAAATTCTACGATGTGGGCTTCGGAGTCCGCGAAAAAGATGGCGATCGCCCCCTCAGCACCACCCGTTGGCCGGTCGATCAAAACTCGCGTTCCTATGTCTTTTTCTACGTTAACCCCAAAACAAAGCGGGTGGACTTTCGTGCCGTGGATGAGTTCATTCCACCTCAAAAACCATGATGATCATCACGTTTAACGAATTCAATCCCCAGCCCAAGCATCAGGTCTCCCCCCCACTCGATGCCTCGCGCATGCGACTAACCCACTGCGGATTGCGATCCAGCTCCTCCGTCAGCAGGGTGAAGGCGCGCAATGTCGCAGCCGACATGTGATGCTCCATGCCCTCGACGTCCTCGTAAATCGTGGCTTCATCGATGCCAAAGTGCCGCAGCAGACGACTCAGCACCTCGTGGCGCTCGATGATTTCCCGCGCCACTTGTCGCCCACGCTCCGTCAGCACGATGCCGCGATACTTTTCGTAAATCACCAAACCATCCGCATCCAAACGCTGAATCATCGCAGTGACACTCGATAGCGAAATGCCGAGATTCCCCGCAATGTCCACCACTCGCGCGTAGCCCTTGGATTCGATCAATCCATGAATCTGCTCCAAGTAATCTTGCGTGGTGGTGTGTCGTGGCAAACGCGCTGTCGTGCCCCTCGCCATCGACACAGCCAACGAAAGCGGAGCATCGGTCTCCGTCCTCGCTTCTTTACCCAAATCATCACGCTTGTCACTCACTGCAGGTAATTCTTAAACGAATGCTTGTGACGATTTCAACCCAAAATCATGTCTTGCAATGATTGTGAGGCTGAACTAACATTCTTGCCGATGCATCATTTCATCTCATACTCGGGCTTGGGCATGAAGAGCACGCGGCGACACATTCACCATTTTTCGCAGCGGTTGCGCTTGAAGCTTTTGTGGGTTTTGGGCGTGTCCTTGTTGCTATGCGTCCAATGTTCGCCTCCAAAGACCAAGAGCGCGAGTGGCAAAAAGCGGGTTTTAACCAGTTTTACCATCCTTGCCGACATGGCGCGTGAGGTCGCTGGAGATGCTGCGGAAGTGGAGTCACTGACCAAGCCAGGTGCAGAAATTCATGGTTACGAGCCAACGCCCAAGGACATTGTTAAAGCACAGCAAGCCGATCTCGTGCTCTGGAATGGGCTCAATTTGGAACGCTGGTTCGAGAAATTTTTGCTGTCCGTGAAGGACGTGCCACATGCGACCCTCTCAGATGGCGTTCCGCCCATTAGCATCAGCGAAGGTCCCTATGCTGACAAACCCAACCCGCATGCGTGGATGTCGCCGCGAAATGGAGAGATTTACGTGCGCAACATCTGCAACGCCTTGATCGAGATCGATCCGGCGAATCGCGATGTTTACACCACCAACGCCGAACACTACATCGCGCGCTTGCGGGCGGTGGACGCGCCATTGCGCGAAAAACTCGCCCGCATCCCTGCCGCTCAGCGCTGGTTGGTCACGAGCGAAGGTGCCTTCCACTATCTCTGCGCGGCTTACGACCTCCGACCACTTTACCTCTGGCCCATCAATGCCGATGCCCAAGGAACGCCGCAACAGGTGCAACGGGTCATCGACACCGTTCGCCAGCATCAGATTCCCGTGATTTTCAGCGAGAGCACCATCAGTCCCAAGCCGGCGCAGCAGGTTGCAGCTGAAACTGGCTGCCACTACGGTGGCGTTTTGTATGTGGACTCCCTCAGCGACGCCAGTGGCCCTGTGCCGAGTTACTTGCGATTGCTGGAAATTAACGCCGAAACCATTAGCCAAGGCTTTGCCAAGCAACCATGACGCCACCCCAAGCTCAGCCATCAGAATCCGACTGCGTCGCACTAGCGATTGAGCAGCTTAGCGTGATTTATCCCAATGGTCACCAAGCACTGACGGAGGTGAGTTTGTCGCTCACGGGGCATTCCATTTGTGCTCTGATCGGAGTAAATGGTAGCGGAAAATCCACCCTGTTCAAAAGCATCATGGGCTTCGTGCGCGCGAGTGCGGGGCAGATCCGCATCCACGGGCTCGAGATCCACCAAGCCCTACGGCAACACCTCATCGCCTACGTGCCACAGTCTGAGGAAGTTGATTGGACATTTCCCGTGCGCGTCGAAGATGTGGTGATGATGGGACGTTACGCCCACATGAATTTCCTCCGCATTCCACGCGCCGAGGATCGAACGGCGGTGGAACTCAGCCTGCGACGCGTGGACATGTGGGACTACCGACATCGCCAAATCGGCGAATTATCCGGCGGACAAAAAAAACGCGTGTTTCTCGCACGGGCGCTAGCCCAAGGCGGGCAATTAATCTTGCTCGATGAACCGTTCACTGGTGTGGACATGCAGTCAGAAACCGCGATCATTGCGCTACTGGAAGAAATCAAATCTCAAGGCGGGCTCGTGTTGGTCTCGACGCATAACCTTGCCGCCATCCCGCAATTTTGTGATCAGGTGGTGCTGATCAAGCAACGTCTGATCGCCGCAGGTCCAACGCCAAGCACGTTCACGCCCGATCACTTAACCCTCGCTTTTGGCGGGCGGCTTCCGCTGATCAATCATTCATTTACCGGCGATGCTTGAACATTTACTCACCCCCTTGCATTACAACTACATGCTCAACGCCATCGGTGTGAGTGCGGTTGTCGGCGGCGTTTGCGGCATGCTTTCGGCCTTCGTCACACTGAAAGGCTGGTCGCTGATGGGCGATGCTCTCTCGCATGCGGTGGTTCCGGGCGTTGTGCTGGCGTATCTCTGCGGCTGGCCGTTTGCTGTGGGCGCGTTCGTTGCGGGCATGTTAGCGGCACTGGCGATGCAGGTAGTCAAGGCTCAGAGCAAACTGCGAGAGGACGCTGTCATCGGCATCATCTTCACCAGCTTTTTCGCTTTCGGCTTGTTGCTGATTTCGCTTTATCCCAGTCGCATCGCTCTCAAAAGCATCATTTTTGGCAACATCTTGGGCATGGCGGCCACGGACATCCGGCAGCTGCTCATCATTGCCGCGCTGGCGATGGTATTGATCGCGATCAAGTGGCGCGATCTGATGCTCTATTGCTTTGATGCGCCTTATGCCCGCAGTCTCGGCCTACCAACCTTGGGCCTGCATTTGTTGTTACTCAGCCTCGTAGCTGCTACCGCTGTCGCCGCGCTACAAACCGTTGGAGCCTGCTTGGTGGTCGCGATGCTAATCACGCCCGGGGCGACGGCGTTTTTGCTCACTAGCCGCTTTCATCACATGATCCTCCTTGCCGCCCTACTGGGCACGCTAAGTTCGGCCATCGGTGCCTACCTGAGTTATTTTCTCAATGGTGCAACCGGCGGCTGCATCGTCGCGCTGCAAGCGATCATCTTCGTCATCGCCTGGCTTTTCGCACCGCAACAGGGCTTGTGGCACACGCTGCGGCCACAACGACGCAACCACTGCAACCGCAGCTAAAACTTAGTCCTTGCTTATGTTTCTGTTTGAACCATTTGCCTACCCTTTCATGCAACAAGCCCTGCTCGTGGGCGCGGTGATCGCGGTGCTTTGCGCGGTGCTTTCCTGCTTGCTGATCCTGCGTGGCTGGTCATTGATGGGAGACGCCATCTCCCACGCCGTGCTACCCGGCATTGTGCTGGCTTACCGCATGGGGTTGCCACTCGCTCTGGGTGCATTTTTGAGTGGCTGGTGCTGCGCGGTCGCAACCGGTTATCTGCGACAGCATAGCCGCTTGAAAGAGGACACGGTGATGGGCGTGGTGTTCACAGGGTTATTTGCGATCGGACTGGTCTTGTTCAGCCAAACTCCATCCGATTTGCATTTGGATCATCTATTGTTTGGCAATATTCTTGGCATTCCGCTATCACAAGTGCGAGAAACCTGCGCCATTGGCCTTGGCTTGATATTGCTTCTGCTCGCGCGACGACGCGATTTCCTCCTCGTTGCGTTTGATCCCTACCATGCGCAAGCCTTGGGCTTATCGGTTAAATGGCTCAATTACCTGTTACTGGCGCTTCTATCGCTCGCCATCGTCGTCAGTCTGCAAGCCGTTGGAATCTTGTTGGTCATTGCGATGCTGATCACCCCAGGAGCCAGCGCATTTTTGCTGACAGATCGCTACGATCGCATGTTGCAACTCGCGACCGCCAGCTCTCTGATCGCTACTCTCAGCGGCATCATCATCAGCTATCATCTCGACGCCTCCCCATCGGCCTGCATCGTTTTGATGCAAGCGACTCAATTTTTTCTCGCGTGGCTGTTTGCTCCAAAAAACGGAATGGTGGCGCAGTGGCGGCGGCGGTCGTCATTCGCCGCTCGAGGGGCTTCGAGTCAGGTCACTCCAGCACCAGAATCGGATCGCCCACGTTGACCGGCTTGCCAGGTTCGCAAATGATGGATTTCACCACACCCGATTGCGTGGAAACCATCTCTAATTCCATTTTCATGGCCTCGACGATCACCATCACCTGGCCAGATTCAATCGTGTCGCCCGGCTTCACCAGAATTTTCCACACATTGCCGCAAAGGTCAGCGCACACCACCACCGCATCGTCATCCCATGCGGGTGCGTTGCTGGCATTGAGAGCCGCTGCCACCTGCTCCGCTTCTTCGGCTTTCCACAGCGCGACCTCGCTGTCAAACGCCATTTTTTGCTTCGCCTGAAATTCAGCAATCGATCCCGCTTCGTCACTCAAATACTTCAGATACGCCGCGTAGTCAAACTCCGCATCTGACACTTTCACCTCGAAGCGACCTTCTCGAAAATCGTCGCGCATCTGAATCAACTCCGCTTCCGTGACTTGATAGAATTGCACCTGATCAAAGAACCGCAGCAACCAAGGCTCACCGCAATGAAACACCGGATTCTTCAAAAACTTATTCCAAATCGGCACCGTGCGTCCCACCAATTGATACCCTCCTGGCGAGTCCATGCCGTAAATGCACATGTAAACGCCACCAATCCCCACCGTCCCCTCAGCGGTAAACGTGCGCGCCGGGTTGTATTTCGAGGTCAACAATCGGTGCCGTGGATCCAATGGCACCGCACAGGGCGCGCCCAGATACACATCACCTAAGCCCATGACCATGTAACTGGTCGCAAAAATGCTAGTTCGCACCTCGTCTCGATCGGCTAATCCATTGATGCGTTGAATAAAGTCCACATTATTCGGCAACCACGGCGCCTTTGCTCGCACAGTTTCGCTGTAGCGCTGCACCGCGCCGAGAGTGGCACTATCTTCGAAAGCCATGGGCAAGTGAATGATCCGCGACGGAATCTTCAGGCTCGCCACATCCGGCAGACGCTGCTCGATTTGCAACAACGCACGCACCAATCGCGATTGATCGATGACCTTGCCATCAAAATTGATCTGCAATGACCGCACGCCCGGAGAAAGCTCAATGATGCCCTCAATCGGTTCAGCTTTCAACGCCTCCATCATCAGGTAAACTCGCAGTCGCAAGCCCAAATCGAGCACATTTTCGCCATACTCGAGCAACAAATACGCGTCACCGGCCTGTCGATAGGTGATCAGCGGGTGATGCCCTTGGGGCGCGCACGAAGCCACAATCGTCGCTGATGGCGTGTCCTGCGGCAATAAATTCACCGTTGGCAGCGGCGGCGCTGAATTGCCCGTCAACTGCGCGATGCGATGGTTCACCGCCAGCTCCAGCTCGAGGGCATGAGTGTAACTCACTGGCACAAAACGAATGCGATCCCCCGGTTTCACTTGACCCACCTTCCACAGGTCTGCCTTGACAATCGTAACCGGACACACGAATCCACCCAAGCTCGGGCCATCGCGCGTGAGAATCACTGGACTATCGCCGGTGAAATTGATGCTGCCAATCGCATACTCGCAATCGTGAATATTGGAAGGGTGCAACCCTGCCTCGCCACCATCACTCCGTGCCCACTCCGGCTTTGGTCCCAGCAACCGCACCCCCAGTCGGTTGGAGTTGTAGTGAACCTCCCAATCGTTGGCAAAAAAATGCGCGATCGAATCCAACGTGAAGAAATCCGGGGCACCATGCGGACCATACAGAACCTGAATCTCCCAGTTCCTTCCGTAGATGGGCACAATCTCACTTGGACATGCCAACGGTTCCAATAACGGCTGCACCTGACCTGCCGTGTCTTCATTGTTTCCGAGAGCCACCACATCACCCGCACGCAAGGTGCGCCCCGCATGACCTCCAAACTCACCAAGCACAAACGTTGAACGCGAACCCAAGTAAACTGGAACATCCAAGCCGCCACGCACCGCTAAATAGGACCGGCAGCCCGTGCTGGCTTTGCCAAATTGCAGCACCTGCCCCGCTCCAATCTTCACCGGAGCCCACATCGAAACCAACTCGCCATCGACGCGTAGCTCACACTGCGCTCCCGTCACCGCGATCAAGCTATCCTGATGAAATTTGAGCTTGGGACCCACCAAGGTGATTTCAATGCCCGCAGCCGCCTCGCAGTTACCGACGATGCGATTGGCGATGCGAAATGCGTAATCGTCCATCGGCCCCGACGGTGGAACGCCGATCGACCAATAACCAACCCGACCCGGATAATCTTGAATTGTCGTGTAAGTTCCCGCCTCCAAGACTTCCAACACCCGCGGTTGATAAACCAAGGACTCCAGAAAATTCGTCGCTACCCGACCCTCCACAAAGCGCTCGCTGGCGATGATCTCACGCAAGTAATCGAGATTCGTCGCGATTCCCTGCAAACGCGTCGCACCCAACGCTTGTTGCATGTTCAGCCGCGCTTCCTCACGCGTCGCTCCGTGAACAATGATCTTAGCAATCATCGGATCGTAAAACGACGAGACCGTCGTGCCCGTCGCCACCCACGTGTCCACGCGTGCCTCGACTGGAAAAACGACTTCGGTGAGCACACCCGGACTCGGCTGAAACTGCTTCAACGGATCCTCCGCATACACCCGCACTTCGATTGCCGCCCCCTGGGGCGGCCGCGTCATCACCTCCCATTCAATCGTCTCTTCCGCTGCCACTTGGAGCATCGCATCGATCAAATCCACCCCCGTGACCATCTCGGTGATCGGATGCTCCACTTGCAGACGTGTGTTCACTTCAAGAAAATAAAATTCCTCACGCACACCATCATAGATAAACTCCACCGTTCCTGCCGATCGATATTTCACCAATTCTCCCAAATGCACAGCAGCCGCGAGAATTTCAGCGCGTTTCGCGGCGGACAAATGCGGAGCAGGAGTCTCTTCCACCACCTTCTGATTGCGACGTTGCACCGAGCAGTCACGCTCGCCCAATGCAATCACCTTGCCATGGCCATCTCCAAAAATCTGAACTTCGATGTGCCGCGCATTCTCAATGTATCGTTCCAGAAACACCCCCCCATCGCTGAAGAAATTTTGTCCCAGTCGCTGCACACTCTCGAACGCCAACACCAATTCCGCCTCCGAGAAACAGCGGGTTAACCCGATGCCACCTCCGCCCGCTGTGCTCTTGAGCATCACTGGATAACCAATCTTATCCGCAGCAGCTTTGGCTTGCTCGATGTCCTTGAGCAACCCCGTGCCGGGGGCCAAGGGCACTCCTGCGGCTTGAGCCAGCTCACGCGCCCGATGCTTTAGTCCAAACTCGCGCATTTGCTCCGCTGTCGGCCCCACGAAGGCGATGCCCGCCGCCACACATGCTTCAGCGAACTCCGCACTTTCCGACAAAAAGCCGTAGCCTGGAAAAATGGCCTGCGCCCCCGTGCTCTGCGCTGCGGCAATGATCCGCGGAATGCACAAATAACTCTCGCTCGCCTTGTCTCCTCCCAAGGCCACCGCCACATCCGCCGCCCGCACATGAGCCGCATTGCGATCAGGGTCGGAATAAACTGACACACTGCGAATGCCCTTTTTCTTCAATGTGCGAATCGCACGCATGGCAATCTCGCCCCGATTAGCTATCAAAACGGTATGAAACATAAAATAAGCTTATTTGATCGATTTCAAGTAGGCCTTCCAGCCGCCGAACTCTGTGATTTCCTTGGCCGACTCCAACGCATAGGGCTCACAGATGAAGCCATCCACCTCCACGCCATCATCGAGCCGCACCGAACCAATTCCCAGTGGCGCGGGCACCTCCGCCACAAACGAGCCGTATTGATCCAGCGGCATCGACCATATTTCGACATCGATGGCTTCACCTGACTCGGGTGCCACTCTCATTAGCGCTGGCTTGGGCGGCACCGTGCCATCCAGTGCAAAAAAACGATACTGCTTCGCGGTCTTGCGCGCGGCGATAAAACTGGCCCCGCGCGACGTCAACTGCGCATTCAGGGGCATGCCACGCAAATGTGCCCCAACCACAGCCAGCACCACATGTTTCTTGGCCGAAGCAAACACAAAATCGCGCCGCTCATACACGCGGGAGGTCGCCCCCAGCTGAAGCCTCTGCGCTTCTTGCCAATGCTGCCCGAGGCGCCCCAGGCGCTCATCCGAACTTGCATTGGCCAAGAGAGTAATCCCCGCCGGCAATCCATCGCGCCTGAACGGCCCCGGCAGAGCTAGCGCGGCGAGATCGGCTAAGTTGGTAAAATTGGTGTAAGTGCCCAAACGCGAGTTCAGTCGGATCGGATCATCCTCCACTTCCGAAATACGATAGATGCTCGGAGTTGTCGGCACCAGCAACGCATCCACGGCGTCCAAGGCTTGACGTATCTCCGCCGCGAGAGCGGCACGTTGATACTCAGCCTTAAACCCATCCACCGCAGAAAAACGTGTCGCCCCCGCGATGATGCCACAGACGACGGGGTGAATCGAGGCTGCTTGGTTTTTCAGCAGGGTCTCAATCGTCACGTAACGCTCCGCCACCCACGGTCCCTGATACAACAACTCGGCCAACTGAGCAAAGGGCGTGAAATCCATCGGCACCAGCACCGCTCCCAGCTGTTGCCACTGAACCACAGCTTGGTGAAACGCCTGCTCCGCTTGCATGTCACCAAAAAACTCCAGATGGTTCGGTATCCCCAAACGCGGCGCATCCACATTCACCGCCGCCACACTTTTTTGCACAATCTCGCGCGAGTATGGATCATCTTCATCATGCTTGCCTAAGATCGATGCAATCTCATGCGCGTCCTCAACGGTGAGTGCAAAAATCGAAACACAATCGAGCGTGCGACAAGCAGGCACCACACCCTTGGTGCTGAACCATCCACGTGTGGGCTTGAGACCAACGATGTTTTGAAACGCCGCAGGAACGCGTCCGGAACCCGCCGTGTCTGTTCCAAGCGCAAACGGCACCACACCACGCGCCACAACAGAAGCCGACCCCGAACTAGACCCCCCGCTGATGAACTCTTCATTGAACGGGTTTGCCACCGCCCCATAGGGGGAGCGCACCCCCACCAGCCCAGTCGCAAATTGATCCAGGTTGGTTTTTCCAACCAAGATCGCACCAGCACGCAGCAGCAGTTGCACGGTCGTGGCATTCTCCTCTGCGATGTAGGAATACTCGGAACAGGCCGCAGTGGTCGGCCATCCAGCGGCATCGATGTTGTCCTTGACCGCAAACGGAATGCCATACAGCGGAAACTGAACCAAATCCCCACCCGCGGCGGCAACCATGCGCTCCAAGCGCTGCACCTGCTCCAGCATGCACGCCTCACTTGCCACGGAAATCCACGCATGATCTGCAACGTCGAGCGACAAATAAGCCTGTGCCACATCACGCAAACACAAGCGACCTTCCATGTAGGCCTCACGCCAGTCCTGCAGTGTGAAGCCAGTCCATTGTGCTAGTGTTCGCTGTTTGGTTGCTTGCATGTTTGAATGGCAAAAACATCTGCAAAAAACATGCCAATATTGAGCCTAAACCAATGCATCAAAAAAACCTCATTTTCGCCCAAAAAAAGTCGCCTGCCCGCCACAAGCGGAACAAGCGACTTCACTTCATCACCGCGCCAGATGGCACATGTCACCACTCCGTGCCCACGCCATAGCGCTCAGCGATTTCAAGCAACTCTGGACGCATGGGCCATTCATCGGCCCGCTCACTCGTGGCGTGACGCTGACTCGCGCCCTTCAACATCATGCAGCCCGTGTTGTCACCGATCGCTCGCACAGCATCCACCTCCTCATCGGTTAAACGCACTGCCGGCAGCGGCACAAACTCGCGAATCTTGTCCTCGATCGCCCGCATCCCCTCGCCTGTTTCCTGCAAAAATGTCGGCACCACGCTGGCTACAGCCGACTGCGACAAATTCCAGATCGAGGCGAATTGCAGCATGTTCAGACCATATTTTTGCGCGATGGGACGCATTCGCTCCATCTTCTCAATCCCATGCCCCACCCAGCCAGCAGGGCGATACGTGCGATGGTCGCCTGGCTTGAACTGATGATCCGCATTGAACTCCTCAGAAAACACGCCACCATAGTCCACCACTCGCGTCAGCACGCGCACGCCGTGTTTTTCATAGGCAGGCAACGCCAAGCCCACTGGCCATGGCTCCAGAGGATTCAAAATCACCATCGTCCAGTCAAGAATCTCGCCAAAGCGCTCCATGTGATGAATGTTATCCAGCGTGAACCCGTTAGCGGGACCCGGAGCGGTTCCTAGCATCTGGGTCATGCCCTGGTCTTTGAGGCTCTTCATGCCATTCCAAACCGCATCACTGGTGTAGCCAATCTCATCGGGATTGTGCAATAACAACAAATCAAAGTAATCGGTCTGACA
Organism: uncultured Verrucomicrobiales bacterium; assembly: GCA_964599325.1. GTDB lineage: Bacteria > Verrucomicrobiota > Verrucomicrobiia > Verrucomicrobiales > Akkermansiaceae > UBA956. The sequence goes on from CAZREM010000015.1 coordinate 45,451, forward strand.
ACGTTCCAGCGATTTTTCACAAGCCATCTGCAAGTAACTCTGATAACCCTCCGCCGCGCGCAGCTCAGGATTCGTAAAACGCGGGTAACCCGAGTTCCCCTGGCGCTGACCCTCATAAAAGTCATGCCCCACCATGCCCACGAGGCAGTAAGTCGAGCGATCAATGCCCTTCAATGCCTCCCCCAACAAGGCGTCAGCTCGTCCATTGCCATAAACATCGGCAGTGACAAACGTGCGAAAACCCGATTCATAGGCTAGTCGCAAACACTGGATGAAACGCTCTTCCGTGAGCATTTCTCCGTAATGCATGAAGCGTCCGCCGCTCCATGTTCCATAGGCTTCTTGAGTTAAATCCATAACAGTGCAACATCCATACGTCGGCAGAGAGGAAAGTCAACGCAAAGCAAACCATGGCAAGAAATGCGCAATCCATGCAGAACGCGAACGAGATAGCGGACCCGGTCCGCGCGTTCTGCTCTGGAAATGGAATCACTTGACCAATGACACGCCCATCGGTCACCAACCTGTCGATCACAAGCCCTTGTCCGTCACCGCGCCCTCAGAGGCACTGGTGACGAGATGCGCGTATTTTGCCAGCACACCACGACGGTAGCGCGGCTCCGGCTGCACCCACGCGGCGCGCCGTTGCGCCAGCTCGGCATCTGATAAAAGAACATCAATCCGATTCGTCGCCGCATCGATCGAAATTTCATCGCCATCCCGTAACAGCGCAATCGTGCCACCCACAAATGCCTCTGGGGTGATGTGTCCCACCACAAAACCATGACTGCCACCGGAAAAACGACCATCCGTGATCAACGCCACATCCTTGCCCAATCCAATCCCCATCACCGCACTCGTCGGCCCCAACATCTCGCGCATGCCGGGTCCACCTTTCGGTCCTTCCATGCGGATCACAATCACGTCACCCTTCTGAATCTGCCGACTCAGAATCGCCTTCATCGCCAAGTCTTCGGAGTCAAACACCCGCGCCTTGCCAGTGAATTTTTCACCTTCCTTGCCGGAAATCTTCGCCACTGCCCCTAACTCAGCGAGATTGCCACGCAGAATGCGCAAATGGCTGTCTTTCTTGATCGGGTTGGATAGCGGCCGGATGATCTGTTGATCCTCTGGATAGTAAATCGGTGATTTCTCCAAGTTTTCCCGCATGGTGCGTCCCGTCACAGTCAGGCAATCACCATGCAACAAACCCGCCTCCAATAGCATTCGCATCAAAGGCACCGTGCCGCCAATGCGAACCAAATCGGCCATCACATACTTGCCACTCGGCTTGAGATCCGCCAACACAGGCACACGCGCGCCAATCCGTGCAAAGTCATCGATCCCAATGTCAACGCCCGCCGCATGCGCCATGGCAGGAATGTGCAACACGGCATTGGTGGAACCACCCAGCGCAATCAATACCGTGATCGCGTTTTCAAAAGCCTCGCGGGTCATGATGTCGCGCGGACGAATGCCTCGTTTCATCAGCTCCAACACCGCCGCACCCGCATCAAAGCAATCACGCATCTTATCGTCACTGATCGCCGCCTGCGCCGAGCTATTGGGCAGGCTCATTCCCAGTGCCTCGATGGCGCTGGCCATGGTATTCGCCGTATACATGCCGCCACAAGAACCCGGCCCCGGAATGGCACAGCGCTCCACCGTGTCCAGCTCCTCGTCACTAAATTCGCCCGACGCGTGCTTGCCCACAGCTTCGAAAACTGACACCACATCCAAATCCCTATCCTCACCTTTGATCGACGCACAACCCGGCAAAATGGTTCCGCCATACACGAACACACTGGGACGATTCATCCGCGCCATCGCCATCACACAAGCCGGCATGTTCTTGTCACAACCGCCGATTGCCACAAAACCATCCATGCCCTCACAACCCACCACCGTTTCAATGGAATCGGCAATCACCTCGCGCGAAACCAAGCTGTATTTCATGCCTTCGGTGCCCATCGAGATGCCATCAGAAATCGTAATCGTGTTGAACACCAGTGCTTTGCCGCCCGCTGCATTCACACCATTGGCGCATTCGCGCGCGAGACGATCAATATGGATGTTACACGGCGTCACCTCACTCCATGTCGAGGCAACCCCAATCTGTGGCTTGGCGAAATCAGCTTTTTCAAAGCCCACTGCATACAACATGGCCCGGCTAGGAGCACGGTCTGGACCATCCAGCATCAAACTGGAAAACGGACGAATCGATGAATTGTCGCTCATGAGCCCACAGCCTTGCAAAGATTCCGCCATCAGGTCAAGAAACAGTGGACTTAACGGAGAAAAATTATCGAATCGACCCATATGTTGACGATCCAAATTCAGCAATCATGTCGCCAACGCCTTGGATGGCAAACCTTGCTCTTTTCAACTTTCATCCTTTCATCCATCTAGCGGCGGCGATTAATCATCACTTCATACCCAGAACGTTGACATGTCGAAACTCAAACCAAAAGCAATTGGGAGACAAGCTGTTTTCACGCTGTTATTGAGCTTGGCGCTGCTCTGCTTAAAAACATCATCCACACCCTCACCGAGGTGGTTCGCGGGGTTGGCAATCGCCTCGCTGTTGGCAACCGTCTACCTGGCTCATGAGTTCGTCACCATCGCCCAACGCAAGGGACGGCCTTGCAGCCATTGTGGTCAAAAAACCGTCATGAAGTCATTCAAATTGATCATGACTTGCCCACACTGCGGCAAAAACTACGAATGAGTCGCCGATGTCAGTGGCTCTCTTCAACGCCACCGCACCGAGCAGAATTTCATGTAAGCGCATCAAAATGCCGCAGGCGAGCCACCGCCTCAAGTTTCGTCATTTAGATTGGATCGCATGAGTAATCACTAATCCATCTGGAAACCGTTCATCCATCATTTCGACTCATGTGGATCTGCGGTGTCAAAACTGTGAATCAGATCAGCTTGACATTTTTGCACGCACCAAGTTCGATTTTGCTGTTGTTTTACTTATAAACAATATAATAAAAATTAATCAATCGCTTCGCTTTCCATCGTTCAACCTACTCTCGCCATGCAGAAGCTAACCAAGCATCATTCGGAATTAATCAAGGGGTTAGCCATCATTTTGATGATCATGCATCATGTCTTTCGCTTCCCCGAGCGAGTGCCACAGGCTCTTCCCATTCACTTTCTTGTTCCATCTGCTCCTATCGAGTATCAAATCGGTGTTTTTGGTAAGGTTTGCATTGTGCTTTTTTTGTTTGTCTCGGGCTATGGGTTAGGTTCCAGACGTGGCAGCTGGACGTTTTCGGATTGGGGGCGCCGCATGGGCTCGTTTTACATTCTCTATTTTGTCAATCTTGTCGTCCTCGCCGGCGTCTCATGGTTGTGGTTTCGCCACGCCAGCAGCGAATCTGGCTGGTGGACAGGTTTCGATTGGAGTCTCAAAGGGTTGCTGGGCAATCTGTTCCTGTGGCAACCTAATTATTCGTTAGAATGGGGATTTGCGAAAATTTACATGGTGATGCTGATCATTGCTTGGCCGTTGTGTGAGCTGCTAAAGCGATTCGGTCCTCACCTGCTGATGGGGCTGACCCTGCTGCTGTATTCGGTGAGTGGATATTTGGCGGGATTTGACAACATCCTTTACTACCAAACAGCGTTTGTGGTGGGTTTTGTGTTGAGTCAATGGCCAGAAAACGCATTTCACCGCTTTTTATACACAGCATTGCAGCAACCATGGCTCGGGCGGGCGGCTTACACTGCGGGTCTCATTTTGATCGCTTTTCTGCTGCGTAAAAAAACCAATGAGCAGACCGATTGGATCGTCGGCTTGTTCCTAGTCGCGGCAATAGCGGTGGGCGCGGAGTTATCAACGCATCTCTCTCGTGTTCTCGGCTTTCTCGGCAAACATTCGGCCTGCATGTGGCTGAATCACACGTTTATCTGTTATTACTGGTTCAATAAGCCATTCTATTCTCTGCGCCACAGTCCGCTGCTGCTATTGGTGATCATCTCGGCATCACTGATGATCGCCATTCTGTTGCAGCCACTGATCAACGCGCTTCATGCGCTCATTTTTCCCAAACGCTCTGCGCTGCCCGCTGCGAACTAGATCGAGCAGGCTCGCCCGTCAGAAAATCCATGGAAGATGATCAACAATGGATCAAAAACTGATCCAACCGGAAACGGCTGGTAGAGCAAGAGTGTTGTGTCATTGATTGCTCACCTTGATGCGCACGAACAAACGCGGCACTGCTGAACCTGTCACGGTGGCTCGCACCCGCACATCATCGTTTTCAGGATAATCGCGGTCTTGCAGCAATTCTGTTTGCAGATTGACCACCGAGCCATTGAAAGTCCCCCCGCTGGGCAGCCATTGAATCAAATTGCTCGACCACTCATAACTGGATGCCAGATCAGTAGCCACCCGGTTGCTGCGAGAATGTTGAAACTCAAACACATTCCCTGTGAAGCCAACGGCCTTCAAACCAGAACTCGCTTGTTGTGGCAACGTTCCCAAGAAGTTTTCCACTCCATTGACCAAGCCATCACCATCTGGATCATCCGACAATGCCGTTTTTCCGTTGAGATCAAACTGCGCGAGCCATTGCGCTAAGGTTTGTCCCGTGGACGCAGACAACGTGAGCGTGAACGTCTGACTCACGACATCACCCAGCGAGTTGTAACGCTCGATCACAATCGCGTAGTTGCCAGCAACATTGCCCGTGGCTAGCGTGCCCGAAAGCACCCCCGTATTCACATCCAAGCTTAATCCCAGCGGTAGCGTCGCGTTGTTTCCGACACGAAACAAGGCAGGAGCGTCGAATGAGCCATTGCGCAGAGCTTGAACAAACGTCGCATTCGCCACATTATTCGCTGCCGCCGGCGTCACGCCCTCGACAGAAACCTCGTTATCCAGCACTGTCACCACTGCCGCGCCATTGCTGTAACCCGCTGCCGATGCCGTCAGCGTCACCGTCTGCGCGCCATCAGACATCAAATCATCTACCGCGGTTAACGTCACACTAGCGGTGGTCTGACCAGCAAGCACGGTGACTGTTGTCGGAATCGTGACTTCGCTGGTATCAGATGAGCCCAAATCAACGATCAAATCCGTCGTCAACGCCGCTGGAATGCTCAACGTGGCTGTCGCCGCAGCATTGCCCAAATTTTCGGCAAAGCTAGAGGGGTTAACCGTCAGAGTCAGAGCGGGCGTGACACCTCCGGCTTGCGAAATCGCCACATTGTCCAGTGCCAACCCATCGCGCGAACCCGAACCGGATTCGGTTTGGTAAAGCCAACGCAGATAAACAGGAGAACTGGAGTTCTCAATCGCCGCTGGCAGCGCAATCTGGCTAAAAGCTGTGCTCGTTCCTTCTGCGAGGCTTGCCGATGAATAAGTCGCGCCCGTGATATCGACAAAACCAGTCGTCGCTGAGCTGAGACTGTATTGCAACTTCAAGCTCATGGAGCGAGCTTGCTCGCGAATTTTCACCACATCGTAAGAAATACTAAGCCCCGTGGCACCCGACGTATTCGCCAAGGCCAAAACCAACGAAGCAGGATCAAACGCTGACCCCGAACCCAACAAACCAATGCGCGAGCCATAATTGTAATTCGCCCCCGCAGTCGAAGTGGCCGTGCCAACCGTCATCGCGGTATCCTCAGTGGCATTGTTGTATGCTGTCCAGCCGGAGGGATAGAACGTTCCAGTCGCACCCGGAATGCTGTCAAAGTTCTGCGTGTAAGCACCAGCAGATAGGGTCACGCCGGGTAGCAAGGCGCGTTCCGAACGTGTTAATAACGAAGACGTCACACGCCACTGCGAAGCCTGATCCGCCGCAGCATCACTTTCACCCGCAAAATAAGCCGATTTTCCACTGCCAACACTGCCGACATTCACATTGCCCGCCACATTGCCATAGGAAATGCCATGCACAACCGTTGCTGCGGCGTTGAGCAGGGAAATCGAATCCCCACTATTGCCCAAGGGCAGCCAACCTGCAGAGGCCGCTGAACCATTGAAATACGTGGCATTTGTGCTACTTAGCAATAATCGTCCATCGCTAGCTTCCTCATCATCAGCGGACAACAACGGGTCCTTCGACGCGCCGTTGTAAATCACGATCAATGTCCCGGCCGCGACATCTCGCCATAACGCGTGATCTTGAAAAACCAACCGGTTGCCCGCTGCATCCGCGATCGACCAACCAACGAAGCTTCCTCGCTTTAAGGTAAGAATTTCGATCCACTCCGAACTCGAGCCAACGGGACCCTGGCTAAACTCATGCAAAATTGCTTGCCGGCTGATGGTTGATTCCGAGCCACGCAACACCAAACCACTGCGATATTCGTAGGGCTCCCCGAGTCGGGCTTCCGTGATCGGACGTGTCAAAAGATTCACAGAACTTGTCACCCACGGGGCACTGACCGAATTGGAATCCGAAGCGGTAACCACACAGCGCCACAAGCGTCCAGCAATCGCCGGAGCTGTTGCTGATGTGGCACCAGGTTCATCGTTGTAGGTGATTTGATCTGTGCTTGATTGCCATTGATAGGCGTAAGTCAACGCTGCATTTTCTGGATCGCTAGCAACCACGCTAACGACGCGGAAGTTTTCATCAGTAAAAGCCTGGACACTAGATGATAAATCGACAGCCGAAACCACCGGAGGCTGATTGACCACGGCAATCGCGACCGACACCGAGGAACCTACGGCACCCTCGCTGTCTGTTGCTTTGGCCGTGTAAACATGATTTCCCAGGGTCGGTTGCACGGAGAACTGATAAGGTGCGCTGACATCCTCACCCAGCGACACATCGCCATCGAACAACTCCACGCGACTGATCACACCGGCGGCTCCGCTTGCCGTGAGATCGCTCGCCGTCACGGCCACAGCAACCGTCGCACCCGGACTGTAAATGGCACCCGCTGTGGGTTGAGTGATTTGCACCAACGGTGCTGGATTCACCGCAGCGGCAGTCACACCATAAACGCGCAACTCAGCCGCAGTCAGAGTCCCTCCCGTCGTGTTGCCGGTGGAACTCAAATCCGCGATGTTTAATGTCCATTGTCCCTTGGAGGATTCTCCCCAATGACGCACAGAGCTGAAGGTCCAATTGCTATAATTGGCATTGGAATCAGCATGCACCTCGGCCAAACGGCTAACCATCCCACTCGGAGATGTGAGCGTCACTTGCAAATTGCCTCGCGCGGAATGGGTCGCACTGAGTTTGAGGGTCACCTGTTCCACCCGGAGATTGGAGGAACTCAAATCAAAGGTCCGTGTCACGCCCGATGTCGAAAGATTTGGAATCGCAACGGAGAGATTGGATTGTGTCGAGGTGATCGAGGTGGCCGTTGCCAAATTGGTCCACGTGCCCGCCAGCGCAACCGCGGCACTGGCATCGATCAAACCAGCGCCAAATGCATGGTTAAACGAAAATCCATTGCCGTTTGTCACCCAATCCGCATCGGCTGGTTTGATTTTAGCGGCCGTTCGAATCAGGATTTCCTGCACATCGCGCCATCCCAGTTGAGGATTTTTTTCTAGCATCAGCGCCACAATTCCCGCCGCCGTCGGGGCAGCGGATGACGTTCCACCAAAGTCACTCGTGTAATCTCCACCGTTGGCTGAGGATGCTGTGTTGTAGCCATTGCTGCCTGTGCGATCAACTGTCGTGATCCCCAGCACCCCACTGGATGGAGCGCAGGCAACCAAGTTGGCGCCCTTTTCGCTGTAATACGAAGCCGAACCCGAAGAATCAATCGCGCCAATTGCAATGGTGTGAATTGAGTTGGCATAACCATCATAGTTAGAATTATCGCCGACATCGCCGCCATTTCCGCCTGCCCAGAGGAAAATCGTGCCCTTGCCAGCTCGTCCAGAAGTGGTGGCAGATTTCAGTGCCGCGATGGTGAGGGGACCTGGTTCTTCGAGCACGTTACCCGTATCACTCGGACCCCAACTGTTGGTTTTGATTGGAATCAAATCCGGCAGATAACTCATCGCTTCAGCCTCCTGCGCATCCGTCACCGATGCCGCAATCAGCCTCATTCCCACCAGCGTGGCATTGGGTGCTGTGCCTGAAACACCAATGCCGTTGTTGCCACGCGCCGCAACATTGCCGGCACAGGACGTGCCATGATCATCTCCCGTGCTGGGGTTAGGATCGGCATCACCACCGTTCCAGTCCTTATCATTGGTGGTGTCAACATTCGCAGATAAATCGGGATGCGCGGTCTGCAAACCATCATCGACGACACCGACCCGCACTCCCGTGCCACGGATTCCTGTGGCTGATGGGTAATTCCACGCCGTTTCCACATTGACATCCGTGCCCGCCACCGCAGTGCCTGAGCGTTTGAGATGCCACTGTTGCGTCACCAAGGGATCATTGGGCAAAGCGCGTCGAAATTGCTGCTTGGCCAGAAGCACATCTGCGATCAATCCATCGGCGCGCAGATTAACCATCGCATCCAAGGCGGCAAAGGCATCGCTCGCACGCACGATCATCCAATCAGGCGCGTAAGCCGGGCGCTCAATCAAACTCAAGCCCTGCGCCCGGGCCAAGCTCTGACCCGCTTCACCCTGCCATCTGACGCGCAAGTCATTGGTGATCAACCGCCGCGTCGCCGCGCTGCGCTCCTGACCCACGAGATAAGCAACAGGAAAAATCGTGCCCTGAGACGACATTTCCTGCATGCGAGCCGGCAGGCTCTGCTGCGTGGCCGGCGGCTGCAGCACCAATAGTTTCTCTTTTCCCGATCGATCGCGGCACATCAGCTCATCCAATGCTAACTTAAATGCGGTGGCATGCCCACCTTCCTCCATTTCCCAGGTTTCCTCCGAGTCACGCCGTGCGACCACTGCCTGAGGTTGCGGGTTGCGGGTTGGCAGCGCAGTGGCTGAGTCGCTCACTTGAGATTTCTTCTGTCGCCCCGCCGCAGACCCGAGCTGCAATGACCCATCAGGAGCACCTTTCTTCTGGTTGCCATGGACAGGAGCCAAGGAGCCAACCTTGATAAAAATCAAAGAAATGATTGCCAAAGTAACGACAAAAATAGCGAATCCGGCAATGGTGCGTTGTTGAGCTTTAGTCATGGGTGAAGCAGAGCAGACAAACTCAATGACTTCGCCATGAACAGACAATAGATGTGTCGATTACGTCAGACAAACCAGCGTCAGGAGCGCAACGAGAATCACAACACAAGACAAAAAAGGCCGTCTTGGTAAAGACGACCTTGGAATCGATTAGCAACGAAGCAGCCAAACTTATGGTTTAGGCACTTCTGCAATCGTTTTCAGGATGCGGCTGGCAATCGCGTAAGGATCACCCTGAGAGTTCGGACGACGGTCTTCCAAGTAACCCTTGTAACCGTTGTTGACGAAGCTGTGTGGAACACGCACCGAAGCACCACGATCAGCCACACCATAGCTGAATTTATCGATCGACTGCGTTTCATGCAGACCCGTCAGACGCAAGTGATTGTCTGGTCCGTAAACAGCGATGTGCTCATTACAGTTTTTCTCAAACGCAGCCATCAGAGCCTCAAAGTATTCCTTGCCACCGGTTTCGCGCATGTATTCGGTTGAGAAATTGGAGTGCATGCCGGAACCATTCCAGTCGCCGCGGATTGGCTTGCAATGGAATTCCACGTCCACGCCGTAGGACTCGCAAACACGCAACAACAAATAACGCGCCACCCAAACTTCGTCAGCAGCACGCTTCGAGCCTTTGCCAAAGATTTGGAACTCCCACTGGCCTTTCGCCACCTCAGCGTTGATGCCCTCGTGGTTGATGCCAGCTTCCAAACACAAATCCAGGTGCTCTTCCACAATCTGTCGAGCCACATCACCGACGTTAGCATAACCCACACCGCAGTAATAAGGACCCTGTGGCGCAGGGTAGCCATCTTTCGGGAAACCGAGAGGCTTGCCATTTTCTGTCAAGAAATACTCCTGCTCGAAACCAAACCATGAACCAGGATCGTCCAAAATGGTCGCACGGGTGTTGGTTGGGTGCGGTGTCACACCGTCGGGCATCATGACTTCGCACATCACCAAGGCTCCGTTCAAGCGTGTGGCATCCGGGAAAACAGCGACAGGCTTCAACACACAATCCGAGCTGCGACCCTCGGCCTGCTGTGTCGAACTTCCATCAAATCCCCAGTTCGGCAATTGCTCGAGAGTTGGAAACGCATCAAACTCCTTGATTTGTGTTTTGCTACGAAGGTTTGGAACAGGCGTGTAACCGTCCAGCCAGATATACTCCAGTTTGAATTTGGGCATGTTAGTAATGGTTGTTAATAGGGTGAGCCATCGTTGTCAGAATTTCTCTAACTTGCCAGAGAAATTTTAACGGTGGATCATCAGAAAAAAATTAAGCAACAATCGCGCCAACTTTAGGATGACTATGAAAATTTTTCAAATTGCCAGCACATGCCGGACTTCCTAGCGTATGAACACATGGACAAATCTTGTGATGCTTTGATCGCACCCAACGTGGTGCGCTGGTCTGGATTGACCGACGTCGGGCGCTTTCGCAGCAATAATGAAGACGCGTTCCTCGCACTCAACTTTGATCGTCACGAGTGCCGCTATTTGGGAAAATATGGCGAAGCGTGCTTTGATCAAGGTGATTTCATTTTCGCCATCAGCGACGGCATGGGCGGGGCAAAGTCGGGCGAATTCGCGAGTCGCATTGCCGTGGAGACGATCACACGCTTATTGCCACCACGCTTTCGGGATCGCGCGATTCTGGCGGATGCGGGTTTAACCGAGATCATGCAAACGGTATTTGAGCAAATCCACCGAGCCATGACCCTCTTAGGCGCGCACTATGAGGAATGCGCGGGAATGGGAGCCACGCTGACGCTGTGTTGGGTCACCCCGCAGTGGATTTACTTTGGCCACATCGGTGACAGCCGACTTTACTACCTTCCACCCAACGGACCGATGCGACAAATCAGCGAGGACCACTCCTACGTTGGCTGGTTGCAGCGCGAGGGCAAGATCAACGAGCGCCAGGCGCGCCAACATCCTCAGCGTCATGCCCTGAATCAATCGCTGGGAGGCGGCCAGCAATTGCTGCGCCCTCACATCGGACGCATTTCCAGCGAATGCGGCGATCGCTTCCTCCTGTGCAGCGACGGCTTGGTCGCTGGACTTTGGAATCAGCGCATCGAAACCCTGACGCGGCAGCAAAGCGACGACGCCACGGGCTTGCCAACGCGCCAACTCATTGCGGAAGCCATCGAAAACTGTGGTCGCGATAACACCACGGCCTTGATCTTCGAGCTCATTCACAGTTGACTCCACACTGAAATCCCAGCTTGCCAAATGGCGCAGTTTGACTTAACTCCATGACCATGAAACGACGTCATTGTCTCATCGCTCTCGCGCTTTTGCTCAGCAACTCCTGTTCCAAGCCCCGTGCGGTGAACACCACCTCCAGCGACACCGCTAGTGACGCCAAGCACGGCGCCGAACCAGCTGTGACAAGCACGGCTTCGGCAACGTCAAAAAAAGTCAAATTCACCACCAACAAGGGCAGCTTTGTCATTGAACTCAATGAACAAAAAGCACCCATCACCGTCGCGAATTTTCTTCAATACGTGGAGCAGAAACACTACGATGGCACGGTATTTCATCGAGTCATTGACGACTTCATGATCCAGGGCGGTGGTTTCAGCATCGACGGCAAAGTGCTCAGTGAAAAACCCACGGGCAAGGGCATCAAAAATGAGGCCAGTAACGGCTTGCTCAATCAGCGTGGCACGGTTGCCATGGCTCGCACCAATGATCCAAATTCTGCCACCGCTCAGTTCTTCATCAACGTGGCCGACAACGCCATGCTCGACGCGCCGAAACCCGATGGCTACGGTTACGCTGTCTTCGGCAAAGTCACATCGGGCATGGACGTGGTGGATGCCATTAAAGCCGTAAGCACTAATAGCCAAACCATCCGCATGCGCCATCCTGCAACGGGACAAGCCATCGATGCGCCAGCCGATAACGTGCCGGTGGAGCCCGTGGTGATCGAATCCGCGACGATCGAGCCCTCCGCGCCTTGATCCGCCGCAGTGCTGCTGACAAGTGGTGCGCAAGATTCCCTAAAATTTGCACAGGCTTGGCGATTGCCTGCGAGCCATTTTCTGCCATGCTCGCCCTACTGCGAAGCGTTGTTGGCATGGCCCAATTGATTCGCACATCTTCTACCAACATGATTCCCACAGAACACAACGACCCCATCAACGCGCAAATCCTTGCAGTCTCCGAGGACTTGATCGCCGGTTTCCACGAGCACCCCTTCGCGCTCATCGCCGAGCAATCGGGGGTCGAGTATGCTGTGGTCATCCAACGCATCCGCGCCATGCTTGAAGCGGGAGTGATTCGTCGCGTGCGTCAAACCCTGCTCTCAACCAAACTCGCTCACGGCGCATTGGTCGCCTGGCGATTGCCCGAGGCTCGCTTAAACGCCGCTTTTGATTTCATGTCCCAGCATGATCCCTTTTCGGGTCACGTGGTGATTCGCTCGACGGACACAGAGGTCTCTGGATCGGGCTATCGGCTCTGGACCACGCTGAAGGTTCCGGTCGGGCAATCACTCGACCACCATGCCACGGTGCTGAAGCGCTTGGTGGGAGCCGATGAATACCTGCTGATGCCTGCAAATGGGGTTTTTGCCTTAGGGGTGGGTCATGTGCGACGCAAAACCCTGGAGCCCGGAGATAAAACCGAAGAACCCGCGGTGATGATGACCACAGCAACTGTCGATCTCAATCCAGAGGAGTGGCGCGTGTTGTTGGCATTGAAGGAAGAACTGACTTTGGAAGAAATCGGCGATCAACCGTGGCTTGAACGCGCCAAGCAAGCCGATGTCAGCTTAGAACGTTTTTACGAGGTCGCACGCACACTGAATGCCAAAAAAGTGATCGGGCGCTTTTCTACCTTCTTGGAGCACGTCAAACCCTCTGCCAGCGGCGAGCGTGTGACGCGTTTCAACGGCCTGTTTCACTGGGCAGTGCCAGCCGGCCGCGAAATCGAAGCAGGTGGCGAGGTCGGACGCCATTTCTGCATGACCCACTGCTACTGGCGGGAGGGCGGCCCACAATTTGGCAATGTGAACATCATGGGTGTGGTGCATGGCACAGAAAAAGAACGGGTGCTGGCTCACAAGGCAGCCATCGATGCCCACCTTGCTTCCGTCAATATCCCAGTTTCCTACACCAATGTGTTCTGGGGCGGTCGCTCGGAGATTAAACCCTCGGAAATCTCCCCTGTGGTTTACAACAATTGGCATCAACAATACGCTGAAGCAAACGTTTGATTCACTCATATCAATCGCAAGCGCGCATGGCTGGTGCTGAGGCTAGGTTTCAACGCATGGGTCCACACGGTGGATGTGGATGATCTCGGCTCGATTCTGACTCGCCAAATCGGCTATTTATGGCTAGTCTAGCCCCAAGCGAGCGCGCTTGTTCCTATCCTTGCCATGTCCACCATCGAAACCCTTTATTCCTCACGCTGGCTGACTTTGCTGCGCCGCGGTCACTGGGAGTTCATCCGCCGCCCGCACTCGGAGTCATGCGTGGTGATTCTGCCGCTGCTGAACGACGATACCGTGGTGCTAATTGAGCAATTTCGCATCCCACTTCAGCAGCGAGTGATAGAACTTCCAGCGGGCCTCGTGGGAGATGAACCAGATTTCGCCCACGAATCCATCACCGAGACAGCTGTGCGAGAATTACGCGAGGAAACAGGTTACTTCGCCAACCACATGTCCCTACTGCTCAGCACACCAACATCCGCGGGGATGACTTCGGAAATCACTCATATGTTTAAAGCGACCGATTTAGTCAAAGTCAACGATGGCGGCGGAGTGGCCGACGAAGAGATTGAGATTCACCACATCCCGCTTGCGCATTTGCGAGCCTGGCTTGAAGAAAAATCGCTACAAGGCGTGCGCATCGACTTTAAAATCCACGCAGCATTAGCTCTAGCAAACGTTTGTTTTAACTGATCGATTCCAGCAAACGCTTTGTTCAAGCATAGTTGACATTGACCTTCATTCAACATCGCTTTATTCGTTACCAATCAATGATTTTCGATTATTTTTCCGGCATCAGCCGATTATACGGCCAGACGATGCTTCAGCAATTTCAGAACGCTCATGTGGCAGTCATCGGCATTGGCGGTGTTGGCTCCTGGGCTGTCGAGGCTCTCGCTCGATCCGGCATTGGCACGCTAACGTTGATAGATCTCGATGAGATTTGCGTGACCAATATCAACCGCCAACTGCACGCAACTCACGATTCAATCGGTCGATTGAAAGTTGACATCATGGCGCAGCGCGTCTTAGCCATCAACCCACAAGCAAACGTTCATGTCAAGCAAACGTTTTATTCAGAATCGAACGCGCACGAGCTGTTGTATCCGGGGATTGACGTCGTTATCGACGCCATTGATGCGGTGAAGCACAAGTGCCACCTCATTGCGACGTGTCGCCAGCTTGGCCTCGACGTCGTCACCTGTGGAGCGGCAGGTGGACGGCGCGACCCGAGCCGGATTGGAGTGGATGACCTAGCTCGCACGCACGACGATCCCCTGTTGCAGCAAACGCGCAAGCGGCTGCGCAGTCATCATGGATTTCCCGCTGCTGGCAGCGGCAATCGGGCGAAGAAATTTCATGTCACGGCTGTGTTTTCGACTGAAACACCCGTTTTTCCCCAGTGCGATGGCAGCGTTTCTCCGTCGCGCCCTGCGGATGCGCCATTGCGTTTGTCCTGTGCAACAGGCTATGGCACCGCCACTCCCGTCACCGCAACATTCGGAATGATTGCCGCTGCACAAGCACTGGCGTTGATCGAATCCCGCGCCGCGTCCCGCTAGCATTCACTCGCGCGTGTCTCGGCATTCACAACCATCGCGGCGCGAGGTTCTCCATGTGCCTGTAAAGCGCCTGCGCTGTCAGACTTGCGTTTCCAACATCAGGCATGAAAAAAGTTGCAAGATTGCGTTTTTCATTCAACGTATGTTCCGCTCTTCCGCATGAACTCCACCATCAAACCACTTCGCCGCCGGAATTTTCCCACAAGCTGCGCCCAAGCTCTGCCTCATGGTGGCGGCGCTACTGGATTCGGCGATGCGCCGTCAGCATCCTTCAAGGCTGTGTTGACGTTGGCTGTTGTGATTCTGATTTGCTCGCTTGGTCCAAGGTCACTCCAAGCACAGGAACCCAAATTGGCTCCGTTAACCATCAAGTCCGCCAGCGCCAGTTCGCAGTTAGATCACTACACCCCGGCCAAAGCGATTGATGGAAAAATCAGTAACGAATCGCGTTGGGTGAGCAAGCCCAGTGCCGCTGCGGCGTGGATCGAGTTTCAGCTCGAAAAACCGGTTCAGATGGCGGGGGTTCACCTGCACATGGGATACAACGACAGCTCGACCATCGAGTCCTTTCGCCTCCAGTTTTTTCGTGATCAGCGCTGGCAGGATATTCCCTCCGCAGTGATCCAGAACAACAAAGCCACCGCTCTGGCGATCGCTTTTGATGACACAGTCGAAGTCGTCAGTGATCGTCTGCGTCTGTGGATTGATGCTCCCAAGGACGGCTCACAGCCATCGGCGCGTGTGAAAGAATGCGTGATCTGGCCCGCTGGAGCGGGAGACCTTCCCCAACTACGAACCGAAAAAACAGCGAGCACCGCTCAGACAGGAGGCAACGACCCGCGCATTCCGCTCATTTATCTCAACCAAACAGGCTTTAATCTCAATCGACCCAAGCGCTTCACGGCTCCAACGTTACCAGATGGCACAGCGTTTGAAGTTCAACCGGCTCAAGGCGGTGCCGCAGCTTTTCGTGGCGTGATTCGCGATCACATCGGAGATCTTAGTGCCTTCAACCCCACGAGCGAGAGCGAATATGTTGTAGTGGCGCAGCAGCTGCGTTCTGTGCCCTTCCGCATCGCACCATGGTTGCTGGAGCGGGTCACCTACCAGAACATGGTCAATTTCATGATCGATAGTCGTCACTACGTTGGGAACGATCGCACACCCTGTCCGGGCAGTTTTGGCTGGCGTGATGACCATCATTTTGGCTGGGAGCTGCACAGCTTAGTGACGCAATACATGGCCAATCCTGGTGCCTATGAGCGCATGCCGAAGCAAATCCGCTATGAAAAACCGACAAAACAAAAAGCATGGGGTCGGTTGCATCCTTATCGCGAGGAGGCTTGCGATTTGGTCAAGCTGATTCATTGGGGCGCGGACGTGATTGTGACGCAGGGACTGGAACACGAACTCCTTAAGGCTCAGCTCGCCTACTTCCTCTATGCCTGGCCGATGCTCAAGGACGATCTGCCAGAACAAAACTATCAGGTCGTGCGCGATTATGCTTTCGCCATTTGGGACCAATCGAAGGCGGATCACAAGTATCCTTATGATGAGAGCAGTGACCACAATCTGCTCGCGCTCAAAACCGTGATCGGCAGCACCAAGGGGTCGCTGCCACCTGGTTTTTCCATTGAGCCGAATTTGCTCATGCATGAAGTCGCCAAACGCGAACGGCGCAGCGATGCGCAACGCTATCTTGATGCGGCGGTGAAGCAAGCTGCTTGGATGGTGGCGCACTTGGATTGGAACGACCCTCTCACCACCAAGGGGCAACGCATGAGCGAATTTGTCACCATGACCGGACTGGCTCACTTGTTGCGCGTTTATCCCCAACAAGCGCCAGCGGGCTTGCGAGAAAAGATCAACGCATGGGCGGCGGTGGTGCTGCGCCGTTCTGCCAACATGTGGGACTTCCGCAAATTAGATGATGGGGAGAATTGGACACCGATGGGTCCGAAGCCTACCATGTGGAACGAGCCCGGCAATGTGATCGGATTGCCCGCTGCTCTGATCGCTGCGCAGCCGTTCTTGGATGATCAAGCCACCCGGGATCGCTTTGATCAACTCATCTACGCGCAGTTCGACTGCATGTTTGGCCGCAACCCGGTGGGACGACACTTTTCCTACGATGCACCCAGGGAAATCCCAGGTGTTGAGTTCGGTTGGTTTCGATTTTACAACGGCGGGATTGGGCGCCTCGCGGATGCTCGCTTTGTCATCGATGGCAGTCCCAAAAACGCGCATTTTCCTTATCATCCCGAACAGGGCGACATCGGTTGGACGGAAGGCTGGATTCAGTTCAACACGCCATTTAACATCAGCATGTCCTATCTGGCTTTCACTCAAACACAGATCGAAGCACAGGTGAAAAACCAGCAACTGCACGTCCGCCTCATCGCACCGCTGAACTTCGACCCCACTGCGATCGAATCCGCACGCGTGCTGATCACCTTGCCAAGCGGCGATCAAGAGTGGCTGCGCGTGAACGAAAGCTCGGCAAACTCCGGCGAGTTGATCGGCAAAATGGATCTGGTTTTCGCGAAACAAGTCAAGGCAGGCAATGGTCGCATTGAAGCCAATCAGGACGACATGATCAAAGTTCAATATGGTTTTGGTCATCTCCAGCACAGCGCGCAGATAAAACCTAATTAGACTCGACAGTGCATTTCACCCCTTTAATCTCGCCTACATTTTACCGAACCACACCATGAAAATACCGAACCTAAGATGGTGGATCATCGCGCTTGTCTTCATGGCGGCTGTTCTGAATTACATCGATCGGCAAACTCTCTCGGCATTGGCGCCGACCATCCAAAAGGATCTTCAGATGGATGATCACGACTACGCCAATGTGGTGAATATCTTCCTTGTTGCTTACACCCTGGCCTATCTGGTGTCTGGAAAAATCGTGGATCGACTCGGAACACGCACGGGAACGATGATTTTCGTCATCTGGTGGTCACTCGCTAACATGCTCACTGCGGCCGCCCAAGGCATGCGCTCGATGAGTTCCTATCGATTCCTGCTCGGTCTTGGCGAAGCAGGAATCTGGCCAGCGGCGTCAAAGGTTGTTTCTGAGTGGTTCCCGCCCCGCGAACGCGCCCTAGCAATCGGCATCTACACCATGGGGGCGACGATTGGGGCAACGATGGCTCCATATGTGGTGATTCCACTCGCCACGCATCCATACGAAGAAACAGTGCCATTCTTGCACGACCTCTTTGGCGGCCACAGTGCGGGCTGGCGCTTGGCTTTCATCATCACGGGCGCTGCGGGATTGCTGTGGCTGATACCTTGGCTGATTTTCTACCGTAAACCAAGCGAGAACAGCAGGATTACCCCGGAAGAACTGGCGATCATTGAAGAAAACGACACGCCAACGCCACCACGAGAGAAAACTCCGCTTCACTCTGGCGCAGTGACACAGTCCGATGCGGGTCAGCCGTGGACATGGAAACAGGTGTTGTGCTTCCGTGCCACTTGGTTGCTGTTGCTGGGGCGGTTGCTGACCGATCCCGTTTGGTATTTTTATCAATTTTGGTTTGCTAAATTTCTTTCGTCTGAACGTCATGTGGCGCAGCAAGACCTCACCATCACGTGGGTCATCTACGCCGCCGCTGGTGTGGGAAGTCTGTTTGGCGGCTGGTGGTCGGGTCACTTGATCAAAAAAGGTTTAGCTCCTGCCAACGGTCGCATGCGAGTGATGTTGTTCAGCGCCTGTTTGCTGCCTTTGTCTCCGTTGATTGCATCCGCCACGAACATGAATACGACCTTGGCACTGACGATTGTGGCAGTTTTCGCGTCGTTGGTTTGGTTGATTAATATCAGCTCATTGGTCGTTGACCTGGTGCCGAAACACTCGTTGGGAACCGTTTTCAGCGTTGTCGCCGCAGGCTCGACATTTGGCGGGATCATCATGAACGCGATCGTCGCTAGCATGGTTTCGGGTCCATCAACCAAACCAGCTGGTTTTCTGGATCAGGGCATCAAGTTCATCACGGGTCCACTGCTCGAAGTGGTGCAAGGTCAGGGATACGGCTCGTGGTTTTTGATCATGGCTTTTTTACATCCTCTCGCGTGGTTGATGCTCTACTGTGGCGGTGTGCTGCGCCCCGCCTCCGCCGCGCCAACGGGTCCCGCGCTGCATCGTTAATCCATTTCCATTTTTATCCACTCCATCATGATACACGAATTGCCTACCAACTCTCGTCAACTCACAGAACAACAGCTTTACTCCGATCTCGTCGTGGTAGGAGGCGGTCTGGCCGGTGTGTGCTGTGCCATCGCCGCAGCGCGCGAAGGAATCAGCGTGATTCTCGTGCAGGATCGCCCGGTGTTGGGAGGAAATGCCTCGAGCGAAGTGCGTTTATGGGTGCTAGGTGCCACGTCGCACCTTGGCAATAACAATCGATGGTCACGTGAGGGCGGGGTGATCAATGAAATTTTAGAGGAAAACCTCTACCGCAATCGGCAGGGCAACGCGCTGATTTTTGACACCATCATGCTCGAAAAGTGCATGGAGCAGGAAAATCTAACCCTGTTACTCAATACCGCAGTTCACGAAGTGCATTCTGACCAAGCGAATGAGATTTCCAGTGTGAGAGCCTTCTGTGCGCAGAATTCCACAAGCTACCGATTGCACGCTCCGCTCTTTTGCGACGCCTCGGGCGATGGCATTGTCGGATTCTTGGCGGGGGCCGCGTTTCGCATGGGAGCGGAATCCAAGGAAGAATTCGGCGAACTGTTCGCTCCGGATCAGAGCTACGGCCAGTTGCTCGGGCATTCGATGTATTTTTATTCCAAAGACGTCGGTGTGCCGGTGAAGTATCAGGCCCCAGCGTGGGCGCTCAAGGACATCACGCAAATCCCGCGCTATCGCCAATTTCACACCAACATGCAGGGCTGCAACTTCTGGTGGCTGGAGTATGGCGGACGGATGGACACGATTCATGACACCGAAACCATCAAATGGGAGCTGTGGAAAGTGATTTATGGCATCTGGGATTACTTCAAAAACTCCGGCAATTTCCCGGAGGCCGAAACCATGACGCTGGAGTGGGTGGGTCACATTCCAGGCAAGCGGGAGAGCCGACGCTTTGAGGGCGATTACATCCTGCGTCAGCAAGATTTGGTCAATCAAACCCACTTCCCTGATGCCGTGGCACACGGTGGCTGGGCGGTGGATTTGCATCCGGCGGATGGGGTATTCTCGGAATTGCCCGGTTGCACCCAATGGCACTCCAAGGGCGTTTACGGTATCCCTTACCGCTGTTTTTACAGCCGCAATGTCACCAACTTATTCGTCGCGGGTCGCTTGATTAGTGCCACGCACGTCGCCTTTGGATCGACACGTGTGATGGCGACTTGTGGTGCTGGTGGTCAGGCCGTGGGAATCGCCGCCGCGCTGTGCCGTGAGCTTCAAACCACACCTCGTGCCCTCGGCACCGATCATTTGGAGAAGCTGCAGTTGCGATTGACACGCGCCGGACAATTCTTGCCGGGAATCGTGGTGCCTGATCCCGAGGATTTGGCAACCCAAGCGCAGGTGTCCGCGAGTTCACAGCTCATTCTCCGTCAACTGCCTGCGAACGACGAGTGGCAGGAGCTCGATGCTGCCTGCGCAATGCTGCTGCCATTGTCGGCGGGAACTTGCCCGATTTTTTCGTTCGAAGTCAACGCCAAAGCCGCCACAACCCTGCACTTCGAGCTGCGTCAATCCGCCAAGCCCGGCAATTTCACACCAGAAATCACCCTTGCCACACAAGCCGTTTCGGTGCCGAGCGGCATTTCCCGCGCACAGCTCGATTTCGGCCATGATCTGGCAACCAGTGGCTATTATTTTGTGCAACTCCATCCAAATGACGCAGTGGCGGTGCGCTTAAACGATAGCCGCATCACTGGCATTCTTGCGCTGACCACCGCGTTTAATAAGGCTGTTGCGACGTCAAGCGTGCAGCAGCCGCCGGATGGCATTGGCATCGATCGCTTCGAATTCTGGCTGCCAAAACGTCGCCCCGCAGGGAAAAATCTGGCATTGGGCATCGAGCCTGGGCTGGATCAATTTCAACCTCAACATGTTCAGCGCGGCCACGCTCGCCCCGGTGATGGTGTCGATGCGTGGGTGGCTGATCCCGATGATCCGAATCCTGAGCTTCGGCTCGACTGGTCACATCCAGTGACCTTCGCAACCCTGATTCTCGAGCTTGATAGCGACTGGGACCACCCGATGGAGTCCGTCCTCATGACCCATCCTGAGGAAGTCGTGCCTTTCATGATTCGCGATTTTGATGTGATTGATGAGAATGATCACGTCTTGCTGCAAAGGCGCGATCACCACGGCGCGCACTTTGTGCATCATTTCGAGACACCCGTGACCACCAGCTCGCTGCGTTTGCGCATCCTCGCCACTCACGGTGCGCCAGCGGCGATTTTTCGGGTGCGCTTGCTCGCGACGAAGAATGCGCCGATTTGATTTCAATTTTTTTATAAAAATTCAAACACAGCTCCATTCGTTCGTATTTTTTTGCAAATACGACATTTATTGCTTGATACTCAATGAACGCTAATCATTGTTGTTGGGCACAACATGTCGAGGCAGCGTCATCAATTGAACCGCGAGTCTCTGAACAGCCTGCGGGCACGTTCGGAGCGGCTGCGTCTGGTGGCATCGTTGGCATTTGGCTCATCCATTTTTCTGTTCTCGAGCCTGTTGTTGCTAAATTTAATTCCCCTGCTGGAGGAAAAAAAGCAGCTCACCCAGCAACTGGAGCAGCTAGAGCTGGCAGAATCACAGCAGAAAGCCAAGCTGGAGCTCCTAAAAATTGAAGTCAACGCGCTGAAGGATGATCCCGCCTATGTTGAGTTAGTAGCGCGTGACATCTTGGGTCTTGCCCTGCCGCATGAGAAGTTGCTAGAAATCAAACGCTAACCACTTCATCCACAGTGATTCTGCGCTGATGAATCTCGCAGACGGATGCGGGAACGCCGATGTTTTTTGTTGTTGGCGGCGATCGAGCTTTGACATTCCAGTCGCTTTGTAGAAGCATTCGGTGTCCTATGCCATCTCCAAAACTTTTCATCCCAGGTCCGGTCGATGTGTCGCCGGCAACATTTGCGGCCATGTCACAACCGATGATTGGTCACCGTGGTAGCGATTTTGAGGCACTTTATGCTTCCACCCAACCTGTCTTGCAGCAGCTAGCTGGCACGGCGCGTCCGGTCTTTTTATCGACATCTTCAGCCTGGGGCGTCATGGAAGCTGCCTTGCGCAACTTGACCCAACAAAAAGTGCTCAATTTGTGCAACGGCGCTTTTTCGGACAAATGGTATGACGTGGCTAAGAAATGTGGCAAGTCGGCTGAGAAAATTCAATACGAATGGGGTCAAGCGATCGATCCCGAGGACGTGCGCCGCAAGCTGGCAGAAGGTGGCTTTGACACGGTGACCTTCATTCACAACGAGACCTCAACGGGCGTGCTCAGTGATTTGCAAGCGATTGCCGCCGTGGTGAAGTCGTTTCCTGGCGTTTTACTGATTGTTGACACTGTGTCTTCATTTTCCACGGTGCCATTGGAGATGGACGCATGGGGCATCGATGTGTTACTGGCTGGGGTGCAGAAGGCTATGGCCTTGCCGCCGGGGTTGACCTTATTTGCCGTGTCCGACGCCGCTCTTGAGCGCGCCGCGGCTAGTTCGGATCGCGGCTATTACTTTGATTTCTTGGAATTCGAGAAAAATGCCAAACTCAATAACACGCCATCGACTCCAGCGATTTCCTTGTTGTTTGGCCTGCAATACATGCTGCAAACGATTGCCGACGAGGGCTTGGCGACTCGCTTTGCGCGTCATGCGCAAACCAATGCGATGATTCACTCTTGGGGTGACGCGCATGGCTTTGAGCACTTTGCGCCCGCTGATCGGCGTTCGAAGTCCCTGACATGCTTCAAAACACCAACTGATTTTGATCTCTCAGCATTCATCAAAAAACTGAAGAACGAGCACAACTTCGCCATCAACGGCGGCTATGGCAAGATCAAGGGATTGACATTCCGCATTTCTAACATGGGCAATGAGACACCTGCGACCATGCAAGAACTGATCGATGCGATGAATGCGGTTCTGGGTTGATCGTGAAAGCCCGACCATTGGCATCCCGCCTGAAACCACATTCACCCTTGGAGCTCATGAGCATTCAGTTACCACGCTTGGGCGTGCTGCTCGCTTTCCTCTCCGGAGGGGCGTTGGCGGAGGAAACGCCTGTCAATCAGCTCACCGCTGAGGAAGCGCAACAGGGTTTTTCATTGTTGTTTGATGGCAAAAGCCTAGCAGGCTGGCGCACGTTTCACCAAAAGAATGCTTTGCCCCCATGGCAGGTTGAAGACGGTGCCATCACGCTTAAGGCAAAGGGTGGCGGCGATTTGATTAGCGAAAAAACGTTTCACAACTTCGAGCTAAGGCTACAGTTTTCCATCGCCGCCGAGGGAAACTCGGGCATCATGTGGCGTGTTTCGGAAGACGCTCCTGCGGTTTCGAGATCAAGCCCTGAGTATCAAATTCTTGACCCACACAGCCAGCGTGATTTTGCTCACGAAGTCGCGAAGGGCAATCTTTCCGGCGCGCTGTATGATCTGGTTCCCTCCAAGCCCGAGCAATCGCGTCCTAGTCCGGAATGGAACGATGCCGTGATCCGCATTGAGGGAGCGCGCGTGAGTTTTTGGTTGAACGGGCACAAGACGGTTGAAATGGATCGCGACAGTGAGGAATGGAAGACGAAAGTCGGGGCCTCGAAGTTTGCCACATGGCCATGGTTTGCCAAAGCGGAGTTGGGGCATTTGGCCTTTCAAGATCATGGTTGCGTTGTCCGCTTTCGCAGCATTCGCTTGCGCGAGCTGCCGTGATGACTGTCGTCTCGCACTACCCATTGTATCGAACGCACTAACACACACGACTGGCGTCTCATGAGAGTAGAGATCGACCTCGAAACCCAACAGCTCCGAGTGCTACGGGGAAATGACGTGATTTTCGTCGCCAGTGTGTCATCGGCCTTACGCGGCGTCGGTAGCCTGCCAAATAGCTATCGCACCCCGATTGGCAACTTTCGCATTGCTGAAAAAATAGGCCAGGACTGTCCGATCGGGACCATTTTTAGAGCACGAAAACCTGTGGGCATGTGGGACCCACGCCAACCTTGCCAAGATGACCTGATCACCACCCGCATCCTGTGGCTGGATGGATTGGATCCCGAAAACGCCAATACCCGATCGCGCTACATTTACATTCATGGCACCAATCACGAATCCTCGCTGGGTCAAAACCGCAGTCACGGCTGCATTCGCCTAGGCAATGACGCAATGCTGCAACTCCACGAACTCATTTCAGTTGACACTGCTGTGACGATTCTTCCTCCTAGGAGCATGCAAGCACCGCTGATTTTTTTCGATTGCGACTCCACATTATCGAGCATCGAGGGCATCGATGAGCTTGCGCACGTTCGTGGCGAAGCCGTTTACCAGCAAGTCGTTGAGCTTACCAATGCGGCGATGAACGGCGAGATTCCGCTCAGTGATGTGTTTCCTCGGCGCATGGAGATCATTCGCCCCAATCGCGAACATTGCGCGGCGATCGCTGACCTCTACCTCCGCACCATCGTGCCCGGAGCGGCGGAGGTCATCGCGACTCTGAAGGCGAGGGGCTGGCGCGTGGTGATCTTGTCGGGTGGTTTTGCACCGCTGATCCAGCCACTGGCCAGCCACCTCGGGGTGGATGCGGTGGAGGCCGTGCCAATAGAATTTGACGGTAGCGGCGACTACCTGGACTTTGGACGCAGCTACCCGACCACTCGCAACGGCGGCAAACCGGAAATCATTCGCGATTGGCAGAACGCGTGCCAACCCTCCATGACAGTGATGGTCGGCGACGGTGTTTCGGATCTCGAAACCGCAAGCGTGGTGGATCGTTTCATTGGCTTCGGCGGCGTGATTGAACGCGCGTCGGTGAAACAGCAATCGCAACATTACATCCACGCCTTCAGCGAGTTGCTGCCCATGCTCGATGAACTCGCCGAATCGCGCTGATCCACTGCCTTTTCATCCAACCCACGTTGCGCATTTGACATGAAACCCCGTCTGCTCGTCCTGCTGTTTGCAGGCGCCACTCTAATCGCTGCTAGCTGGGCGAAAGCCGAAGCCCCCTCATGGCCCGCCAGCAGCCAAACCAGCAAACCGTGGACCCGCTGGTGGTGGCTCGGTTCAGCCGTGGATGCTTCATCGCTACGCGACCAGTTGCAGGCTTTTGCCCAAGCGGGACTCGGTGGCGTGGAAATCTGTCCGATTTACGGCGTGCAAGGCGAAGAAACACGCGAGAAAGATTTTCTCTCGCCTGAGTGGTGTTCCATGTTGAAAACAACCGCCGAACTGTGTCGCGAATTCGGCCTCGGACTCGATGTCACCACCGGAACGGGCTGGCCGTTCGGCGGCCCATGGGTTCAGCCCAGTGCAGCCATGATGTCACTCGACACCTCAGAGTGGTCTGCTGATCAGGCCATTCCCAAGAAATTCGTTTTCTCTCGTGAAAATGCGCTCAGCAGCATCGCCGTTTCCACTTCGGGCGAGCGCGTGAATCTGCTGCCCTTTTGGAAAAATGATCAATTGCAATGGCAACCACCGAGTCGAGGCTGGAAGGTTCAAACCGCACAAACACGCAGCCCGATGATGAAGGTCAAGCGCGCCGCTCCCGGAGGTGAAGGCTGGGTGATCGACCCCTTTTCGGTGGAGGCGCTGCAGGCTTACCTCGCGCCGTTTGATCGCAGCAAGGCCTCTAGCACTCAGGGAATTCGCTCTCAATTTCATGACTCGTTTGAGTATTTCGGCGCGAACTGGACGAAACGCATTTTTGAGAAATTCCAGCAACGTCACGGCTACGACTTGCGCGCGCACCTCGATGTTTTTTTTGGCGAGGCCGATCCCCAACGCCGTGCGCGGGTCAAACGCGATTACCGGGATTGCCTGTCGCATCTGCACATGGACTTCATGCGCTTCTGGACAAATTGGGCGCATGGTCATGGTCAGATCACGCGCAATCAGGCGCACGGCGCGCCATGCAATCTCGTGGATCTTTATGCGATTGCGGACATTCCCGAAACGGAAACCTTTGGCCCGTTGGCAGACGACCACTTGCCGATGCTCAAGTTCGCCGCATCGGCCGCCCACCTGAAGGGTCGGAGCCTCAGCTCGGCGGAGTCTTTCACTTGGCTGGGCGAGCACTTCCAGACATCGCTTGCTGACTTAAAATCCACGGCGGATTATCTCTGGCTCAGTGGCGCAAATCATCTTTTTTTCCATGGCATCCCCTTTTCCCCGACCAACGCTAGCTGGCCGGGTTGGCAATTTTATGCCAGTGTCAACATGGGTCCACAGGGCGGCTTGTGGCGAGACATGCCTGCCTTCACCGGCTACATTGATCGTGTCCAACGCGTCTTGCAAGCAGGGCGCAGCGATAGTGATCTGTTGCTCTACTTTCCCTGCGACGAACTATTTCAGCAGCCTGAGGGCGCGCAAATGCCGATCACGATGCACAACGTCGAGCAACTGTTGCTGCCTCAACCGTTCTACCAAAGCGCAATCGCCCTCGATCAGCGCGGCACTCTTTATGATCACATCTCCGATGATTTCATCGCGCAATTGCGGGTGGAAAACGGCAGGCTGACTCTCAATTCGCAAACGTGGCAAGTCCTGTTGATGCCCAACTGCCGCTGCGTGTCCTTGAAAACCATCAAAAAACTTCACCAGCTCGCAGAAGACGGAGCGACGATTCTCTGGCTCGGAGAATTACCTCAAACTGTTCCCGGTTGGCATGAATTTGCTGCGGAAGAGACGGAAATGCGATCATTTTGGCAAAAACTTCAGTGGCAAGATCTGGCAACTGGCGTGCAGACTAGCCGCATCGGCAACGGTTGTTTCCTGCGTGCCGCAGGATTGCCTGCATTGATGGATCAAGCGAAGGTGCGACGTGAGCCTCTGAGAGAGATGGGCTTGCAGTTCATCCGCCGCGATGTCGCAGGCGCGAAACGCTACTTCGTCGTCAACCGCAGCACTCAAGTATGCGATGCCTTCGTGAGCCTCGCAGTGAAGTCCACTCGATTGCTGATGCTCGACCCCACCGCAGCGGATTCTGCCACTAACGGTGGTCTAGCGGCTCAGCGGTTTGTTGTCACGGAGGCATTAGGCAATCGCTCGCAGTTCCGATTGCGCTTGTTGCCCGGCGCGTCGTTGATTTTATGCGAGATGCCGAATGATTTCAAGGCCACGGCATGGTCCTATGGCGAACCTGATCAAACGATTCTCGCGCTGCCGGATCATTGGTCGCTCGAGTTCATGGATGGCGGCCCCACCTTGCCAGCTCCTCAAGCAGATGTGACTCTGGGTTCGTGGACAGCGGGGGCGGATCCCGCGCTGCAAAGTTTCAGTGGCACGGCTCGCTACCGATGCCGACTGCAACGCCCGGCCGCAGCTGCTGATTGCTGGTTGGATCTTGGCGAACTGGCGAACAGCGCGAGTGTGACGCTGAATGGCGAAAAAATTGGCACTGTTTGGTCGCGACCTTTCCAACTAAAAATCCCGCAACAAAGCTGGCGCGATGGGGAGAACGAGCTCGCCATTGAAGTCACCAACCTTGCCGCCAATCGCATTGCCGACCTCGATCGACGCCAGGTGCCTTGGAAAAAATTCAAGGAAATCAATATCGTGGGCAAAGATTACAAACCTCTGGATGCCAGTCACTGGCCCGTGATGCCAGCGGGTCTGCTCGGTCCGGTGCGCTTGCGCGCCAACCGTGATGTCGCAGCGCCCGCTGATTGAAAAAAGTCACACCACAGTCGGGTTTTCGCATTGCCAGAGCGACACGAAGCTCGCATAGTCGTGCCACTATGTCGTCCACACCTTTAGCCATTGGGATCGATTTCGGCGGCACCAGCATCAAGTTTGGCGTGCTGTATCGCAGCAACATCATCGATTCTGCGCCACCAATCGCCACCCAGGAATACGATGGCCCCGATGAGCTCATCGCGGCGATGGTGGGTGTGATTCAAAATTTGCGCGATCAGCATCCCGACATCGCCGCCATCGGTGTGGGCATGCCGGGTTTTGTGGACTTCGAGCGCGGCGTGATCTACAACTTGACCAATGTGCGCGGCTGGGTGGATGTGCCGTTAAAAAAACGCCTCAGTGACGCCACCCACCTGCCAGTGGTGGTGGAAAACGATGCCAACGCCATGGCTTATGCCGAGTGGAAACGCGGAGCGGGCCGCGGGCTCAATCACTTAGTCGCGATCACCATGGGCACGGGTGTCGGCGGCGGCATCATCGCCAACGGCGCGATGATCCGCGGCTCGCGTTACGGAGCCGGTGAAATTGG
>CAZREM010000015.1:73742-78622 GCA_964599325.1 uncultured Verrucomicrobiales bacterium
AAATTGGCCAGACATCGATCGATTTCGCAGGGCGTCGCGGTGCTTACGGCAACTTGGGCGCCATTGAGGATTATGTCGGCAACAATGAAATCGCAGCGGATGCCCGGGCTCGTTACGAAGAAGCCGGCATTCACCGCAGCATCAACGATTGCAGCCCTGCGGCACTCGCCAGTGCGGCGGCGGCGGGCGATCCCATCGCCTTGAAATTATGGGATGATGTGGCACGCAAAATGGCCACGGTGATCATGAATTGCTGCTGGCTGCTCAACCCAGAAGCCGTGATCATTGGCGGCGGCGTGGCCAAGGCGGGTCCTTTGCTTTTTGAGCCTCTGCATCGGCACTTGTTCGAACAATTGTCAGGACCATTCAAAGATCATCTCTGCCTCATCCCAGCGCGTTTCGGCGCCGAGGCAGGCATGGTGGGTGCCGCGACTCTGGCGCTTGAGCTTGCAGGCCACACGATCAGCGAGTGAGCATCAGCGCGTGAGATTCTTCCCAACCGTCTCGTTCGGTGCGCTTGATGTCAAAACGTGGGGCTTGATGATTATCATGAGACAATCGTGATAAAATTTCCATCGCAGCGGCGTATGTCCTCGCACGGCAATGGTTCAACAAATTAGCAATCGCTGCGTCTTGGGAATTGTGATGTTGCTGGCATCCGCGCGCGCGGAACTGCCGGCGATGTTCGAGACTCATTGCTTCGACTGTCACGCCGATGGGGTTAAAAAAGGCGATTTTTCCTTTGATCGCTTCCCCGACCTCGCTTCCATGCAAGCGAACCGCAAGCACTGGCAACGCGTGTTGGATCAGCTGCGTTATCAGTTGATGCCGCCGGCGGACAAACCGCAACCGAGCGCCGCGGAACGCGATGAAATGATCAAATGGGTGAAAACGAACGTTTTCCCGATCGACCCCGCTCACCCGAACCCCGGACGCATGACCTTGCGCCGGCTCAATCGTCATGAGTATCGCAACACCGTGGAATCTCTCACGGGAGTGAAACCAGAGATCAGCGTGCTACCACCCGATGACAGTGGCTATGGTTTTGATAACATCGGAGATGTTCTCAGCCTCGCGCCGGTGCATCTCGATGCCTACCAAGCCACGGCCAGCCTCACCCTGGAAAAAGCTCTCGCCAAGTGCAGCGGAATCGAGGCCATCGAGCTCGATCAATTCGAGGGCAGTGCGGAGAAAATCGATGGAAAATGGCGTTTGTTTCAGATCGGCGGCATTGAAACACAAATCACGCTCGCAG
The DNA here is from genome assembly GCA_964599325.1 of uncultured Verrucomicrobiales bacterium. Taxonomy (GTDB): domain Bacteria; phylum Verrucomicrobiota; class Verrucomicrobiia; order Verrucomicrobiales; family Akkermansiaceae; genus UBA956. The sequence continues at coordinate 74,998 of CAZREM010000015.1, forward strand.
CGGGCACTTACAGCATCGATGTTGTTCTCAGTGGCGAACTCGCCGGCCCGGCGCTGCCACGAGTGAGGCTGAGTTTTGGCAATCAGAACAAAGAACTCGAAGTCACCAGCTCCAGTCCCCTACATTACAGCATCACTGGCTCTGTCGCCGGTGGTGACACCGTTCTGCGCATCGAACTGCTCAATGACTATTGGGATGAAAAGACCCAAGCCGATCTCAACTTATTCATCCACGGCATCAGCGTTCATGGCCCATTGACAAAAAATACAGCTGAGTCGCCCGTGTTCTTAACGCGCCTAGCGGCGGAAAGCGACCATGACTATCGCCAGCGCTGTGTCAGCAACTTCATGACCAAGGCGTTTCGACGCCCCGTGACGCCGGAGGAGGTGCAGCGCTATCTTGCCCTGTCCGATGACCGCGCCAATGATGTGAAAGTGGACGCTGAAAAAGTGGATATACGCGAGCAACTGCTGCCGTCGCTCGAGGCGGTGCTGATTTCACCGCACTTTCTGTTTCGCGAAATGCAGCGCATCACCGATCCCGGCAAGGCGGGAGACATTCGATTTGTCAATGAGCACACGCTGGCTTCGCGATTGTCTTATTTCTTATGGAGTTCCACGCCCGATGCCGCGCTCATGGATGCGGCGAACCAGGGCAAGCTGCGGCAACAACTGGACGCCCAAGTGCTGCGCATGCTGACGGCGGAGCCATCGCGACAACTCGTCGAGCGTTTTTTCAACCAGTGGTTGCAATTTGGTGACATCCAGTTTGTCTCGTTTGACACCCGGAAATACCCCTCATTTCGTGGCAAGTTGCGGCGCTACCTGCGTGAGGAAACCCGACTCTTCTGTGCCGATCTGTTGGAGAACAATGCTTCGATCGATCGCTTGATTGATGCGGATTACACCTTTGTCAACGAACGGCTTGCGGAGCACTACGGCATTCCCAATGTTTATGGCGATGAAATGCGCAAGGTGCAACTCAGCAGTGCCCAGCGGCGTGGCATCCTTGGCCATGGCTCGATTCTCGCAGTTACCTCAAACCCCAATCGCACCTCACCGGTGAAGCGTGGCAAGTGGGTGCTGGAAAACTTGCTTGATTCCGCACCCCCACCGCCGCCGCCGAATGTTCCTTCGCTCCCGCCGCCGCATGAGGGCTCCACTCCCGGCAATTTGCGCGAGCAACTGGAGCGCCACCGCCAAGACCCTGCCTGCGCCTCATGCCACAAGCTCATGGATGGGATTGGCTTCGCCTTCGAGGGCTTCGATGTCGATGGCTCACAGCGCCCCGCTAGCCCGGATTTGGACACGCGCGGCACTCTTGCCTCTGGTGAACAAGTCGATTCCCCCGCTGCGCTTGCTGCCGTTCTGCTGAAACAACGCGAACACGATTTCCATCGCGCATTTGCATCCAAACTGCTGACCTTTGCGCTGGGACGCGGTTTGGAATACTACGATGAACCCGCCATCGAGGCGATCATTGCCGCCGCCGCCGCTGATGATCACCGCATTCACGCCTACATCCGCGCTGTGATCCAGTCGGTGCCGTTTCAACAAGAAGCCTTCTGATTTTCCTGCCTCAAATCTCAATCCACCGCTGCTGTTTAATCAAATCAACCACTATCTCCGATGCAAGACAGACGCCATTTCCTCAAAAGCATTGCCTCGACCTTGGCTCTCCCGCTCCTCGAACCAGCGCACGCCGCTCTGAGCCGCGCCGGTGTGGCGAAACCGACCCGCCTTGCCTACGTTTACATCCCCAATGGCGTGAACGTTGAGCAGTGGTTCCCCAGCGGGACCGGGCGCGATTTCAGCTTTTCGCCGTCGTTGCAACCGCTGGAAAAACTGCGCGATGACATCCAAATCATCACCGGTTTGATGCTCGATAAAGCCAAGCCGAACGGTGATGGCGCGGGTGATCACGCCCGGGCGAATTCGGCGTTCCTCACTGGCTGCCAACCGTATAAAACGGCCGGGGCCGATATTCGCATCGGTGTTTCGGTGGATCAAATCGCCGCACGCCATCTCAATGGCTTAACCCGCTTGCCCTCGTTGGAGCTTTCCACCGATGAACAACGCCGCTCCGGCAACTGCGATTCGGGTTACTCCTGTGCCTATCAGTTTAACCTATCTTGGCGTTCCGAAACCACCCCGGCGCCACCCGAGCGCGATCCGCGCTTGGTGTTCGAGGCCCTGTTCGGTGCTAAGGACAACAGTGCCAACCAGCGCCGCCGCGCGCATCGCAAATCGGTGCTGGATTTTGTGCTCGCGGAAAGCAAGGCTCTGCAAAACCGCGCCAGCAACGCCGACCGCAACAAACTCGATGAGTATTACACCTCCGTGCGCGAGATTGAGCAACGGATTCAACGCGCGGAGTCTTTTGCCGTTGCCGAGCCCACCATCGCCGAGCCCGGCGGGATCCCGCAATCGTATCGGGAACACATTCGCCTGATGTTCGATCTCATGCGCGTGGCGTTCCAGAGCGATAGCACCCGCGTGGCGAGCTACTTGCTGGCGCACGATGGCTCGAATCGCACTTTCCCCGAGATCAACATCAATGAATCCCACCACAATCTCTCTCATCACCAGCACGATCCCCGCCGTCTGGAGTTGATCGCGCAGATTGACCGCTTCTATGCCTCTGAGTTTGCGTTGTTTTTGGAAAACATGAAAAAAACACCCGATGGCGATGGCAGTTTGCTGGACCACTCCATGATCCTCTACGGCGCGGGCATCCAAGACGGTGATCGCCACAATCACGGCAACCTGCCCATCATCCTTGCCGGGCGGGGGTCGGGTCAGTTGCAACCCGGACAATTGCTAGCCGCGGATGAAGGCACACCTCTGACGAACTTGCATTTGTCACTCCTCGAACGCTTAGGCGTGCCCGCCCAAAAAGTCGGCGATTCCACTGGCGTCCTGCGTGGCATCTGAACGGTTCCATCAGGCGCATCGCGGGTCATTTGTTGGAAAACCGCACTCGGAACATTCCGAATGCCTCCAGCCATCAGGAACATGCCATTCCCAAAACTCCGAATGGCTCTGAACGCTTGGAAAGAAGCGCTCCGGAAACTCGGATGCGGATTTTCCATCCGGTGAAGGCTCATCCGAATCCTCCTAGCCCGCCATGCGCTTCCATATCCTCAAATGTGAATAGTCCAGAGACCGATCCTCCAGCGCCAGTGATCGCCTTGGCGAAGACAGGTGGGCGGATGGTCACCCAGTTTGGCGATTTTACCCCACCAGCGGCAGGAATTTGAAAAAAACGGCATCAAACGCTGACCACCTGGAAAACCGTGCCCGTTGATCGGTGTCAGGGACATTTCCGCTGTCACTTGGAATCCGCAGCTTTTCAAGGGACTGCTAAATTCGGACGTCAGCATTGCCAGCCTCACCCGCGAGTGCGTTGGTAGTGCAGCAGCATGAAAAACAGATATTGATCTTCCATGATGAATCGCTAGATTTTGCGCATGACACTTACCGTAGGCAATACAACAACATTGCTGAATCGGATCACCTTGGATCCCAGCATCTGTCACGGGAAACCTACCATTCGTGGCTTGCGCTATCCAGTGGAAGCGATCCTCGAGTATCTCGCGGGAGGCGATAGCTTCCAAGATGTATTG
>CAZREM010000015.1:78632-79499 GCA_964599325.1 uncultured Verrucomicrobiales bacterium
GCAGAGTTTCCAGATCTGGAACGCGAGGACTTGCAGGCGTGCATCCAGTTCGCTGCGCAATCTTTGAAATTTCGCGGCCAGCAGCTTGGGATGGCATGAAGTTCCTGATTGATGCCCACCTACCCCCCAGTCTGCGCGTTGTCTTTCACGCCGCCGGACACGACGTAATCCACACGCTGGACTTACCCGAGCAGAATGCTTCTCGCGATGGCATCTTGAATGAGGTATCAATGAATGAGCAACGGGTGTTGGTCACCAAAGATACGGATTTCTACTACTCCCACTTGTTGCAGGGGCGTCCTTGGAAGTTGGTCTTAGTAAAAACGGGGAATCTCGGATTGAAGGCGACATGGCAGATGTTTGAGGCTCACTTGCCAACGATCGAATCAGCATTGCAAACTTGCACACTGGTGGAGCTGGATCAGCAGAGCATAGCGGTGATCGCCTGATCGACAGTTCCCTCCTAGTGTCGCCGGAAGCAAGCGATCTATGCCAAATTCAAGATACGGAGATTTTCCTAGCAAAAAATTTTCAAAAAAAGAAACTTTATAGGGGTAAAGACGCGCATTTCGACAATTCCATTTCCGCAGTCACTTGGCATCCGCAGCGTCTCAAGGTCGCTGCAGTGGTGGCGCTGGATCGCATGAACGGCATGGCATGGTCACGAATGCAGCGCATCCAAGAAGGCTTGGGGGGTGGGATTCAGCGATTCGCAGCAGGGCGCATGCAATCCCTTCGGAACGGCGGTGGCCTTGTTCCCAATTTTGAAGGGTGCGGGGACTGAGCAATCGCCCGATGGCCCTCGCCAGGTGAGTGCACAGAAACGAACAAGCCGTTAAGGCTGTTGCTCGATGGCACCGAGGCAGG
>CAZREM010000016.1:0-70489 GCA_964599325.1 uncultured Verrucomicrobiales bacterium
AATCAAAAAAACTTCCGCACCCTGCGCTCATTTCCCTTCTAGCGTCACTTCAGCCCGAGCAAATAAGCAAATAAATCAGCCACCTGCTGTTCGCTAAAGTGATCGATCAATCCTTCTGGCATCAACGAGCGTTTACTGATCGCATGACTAACAATCAAAGGTCGCTGAATGACCTTAGGATCAGCGCCGATTGGTCGTATCGTAACCGACTCCTTTGTTTCCTCAACGAGAAAGCCGCTGACCAACGATCCGTCTGTTAGCGTGATGTCGTGACGATAGTAACCGCTCTCAAGCTGAGCATTTGGATCGAGCACATTACGAAGAATGCCTTGTGCGCCCATGGCACCGACCCCGCTCAGATCGGGCCCAATCTGCATGCCTTCACCCTTCACCTGATGACAAATCATGCAAGTTGCTTGAAAAAGCGCTTTCCCAGCAGCGGGATTACCTGGCTTTTCAATCATCATGCGGAATTTTTCAAACTTCGCCATCGCCGATCTAGCCTCCGAGGGGCTTACCAAGATGGGAAAATCATGGGTTAACTCTGTCTTAATTCCCGCTGGTTCTTGACCGGACATTCGAAGCTCCAATCCCAACGGCTTTTCCGCATCATAGCGGATTCGATCGCTTGACCTGATTTGCTCCCCGCTGAGGGCAACATTCCAAAGGCGAAACTCATCAAATCGAGCCGCCGTCGCCTTGCCCGAGCTCGACTCCCCGATCTTCAGCCCCATCAAAGGCTTATCCCAAACCTTGGCTGAAATCTGATCGGAATCGCCATCAAAATACACGTGAAACTGCCCCCTCGCATCGCGGGTTACCGCGCAGTGAATCCACACATTCGGGCTGATGACACGATTAGCGACAACAAGATCACCCGCTTCCTTGCCACCGTAAATATGCAAACGCCCCTGATGAAAATTAAAGTCAGCGCCACCCACGCGACCCAGCAAGCTGTCGCCATTGTCAATACCAGGATCAAGCCGAATCCATGTTTCTAGGGTAAAAGCACCCTTGAGATCAATCATTCGGTTGCTTGGAGATTTGCCATTCACGCGCATCACCGGACGAAACATTCCGCCAGTTTTTGCCATTAATGAAGAGAGCGTGGGATCGCTGTTGCCGAGCACCGCGGCTAATTTTTCGAACACCTCCGCTCCCAAATCGGCAAAATCACCATTCGCAGCCAACCTGACAAATGCTGTCGCCTTTTCCCGAGAGGAAGTCATGCCATCCACAGCCATGGCCCTCAGCGCTGCCGGCAACTTGCTCCATCGCACAGACAACATCGCAACACTTTTGGGATTAACCGAAAACGCCAGTGCGCCGAGAGCCTCGCGTTTGACCCCCGCATCCGCATGATCCAGCAGCCGATCAAAATCATCAATGCGATTTGATCCCATTTCCCTGAGCGCTGATAAGGCCTGAATCAAGTCTTCTGAACGAGCCTCTAGCTTCAAATCCGCAGCGATCATTCCTTCCAGCGCCGTCAAACGAAAGAGCCGACCAAGCTTGAGCACCAGGGAGCGATCCTCCGCATTCGGAGAATCAGTGAGAATCGATTGACACGCCTCCGCCACCGCATTCGCCAGCACTGGACTTGCCAATAATTTGGGATCCAATCTGGTCAAATTCGATAACGCTGGTTTTCGCCGTGCCGGATCGTTCAGCAGGGCTTGAAATGCGGACAGCACCACAGGTTGTTTGATCTGCGCGCCTAACAACGCCAGTTCGTCCTTCGACAATGGCCGTGTTAACGTGGGAAGCTCTTTCACCAACAATGCAGCTGCCGTCTCGGGCTCAAGCGCGAGAAATGCCAACAATCGATTTTCCTGCGATAATGACGGATTCTCGGCAAGCATCTGCGGCGTCAATTCGCGATGCGTTTCTAGCGCCCAACGCGCCAAATAACGTTCAAAATCACGATCATGCACCTCCCATGTCGATCCCGAATCCAACGGCGCAAGCCCCAGCCTTGCCACCAAAGCAAGCATCCCCGGCGAAGGCGAGCGATGACGGCGCACGGCATTTGCCAGAGCGGCGCGCACCCGATAGCTCGGATCCTCAGGCACGTCGCGAAAAAGTTGAACAAAATCAGCCGCTGCAAGTTGCAGCTCTCCCGCCGCGCGCACAGCTTGATAGCGCATCGCGGAGCTGCGTTCCTTGACCAACACGCCAAGCGTTTCCGGACTCAACGCTTTTGCCAATTCGAGCGCCCGTAACGCGTCAAGACGCCGATCTTGGTTTTCGCGCGCATCGACCACCATTTGGCTCAACTGCGACAAAACCTGCGGATTTTTTCGTTCCCCAAGCCATGCCCACGCCATCGCTGCCACCCGTGCATTCGATCCACCCAGCAAACGCAGCAACTGGTTGTCATCCAACTTGGACAAATTCTCAGCTGCCAAATCCGCGGATCCAACTGGTCGAACACGCCAGATGCGTCCACGCGTTTTATCACGATCGGGGTGATTGCGCGGCACCTCATTGTGGGATATGACTTTGTTATACCAATCCGCAATGTAAAGGAAACCATCGGGACCAAAATGAATGGCAACCGGGCGGAACCAAGGGTCGCTGGACACGAGAAAATCCTCGCGTTTGTAGTAATCAGGATGTCGATTTTCTGCCGTGGCGGTCGAAATCACCTGAATGCGACTTGTGATCGGATTGGCCACATAAATGACATGATCACCGCCATATGCTCTAGCAAACGGGCTATCGCGATCCTCCGCCACCGCCAAACCACTCAGCCCGGTGCCGCCCATGCTCGTGGTCATCGAAGCGGGGATTTGCGGAGCATAGGCGCGCAGCTTGTCCTTCGAACTCGTCACGTAATGAGTTCCTGGCTCAAATTCAGCGACAGGAATGCCCATGTCATTTGCCTCTTGCAGGAAGGTCTCTCCAGCCCGTGTCTGAAACAAGCCCCAAATGTTGTTCGGCCCAGCTGTCAACAACTCAAAATCACTGCCATCAGGGCGAAATCGTGCCAGCTTACACGCAATGAATGGTTTTTCCAGCGCACCATCAGCGAAAGCCACCCCCCCGGGACGGCGCACCTTGGACGCATTAAACAATCCCTGGGCAAGATAAATCCAGCCACCGGGAGCGCGCTCAAATTGGTGCGGCATGAGATGCGAGTCCTGTGTGCCGAACCCTTCCAATATGACATCAAACCCATCCGCTTTTCCGTCATGATTCGTATCGTGGTAATGGCGAATTTGTGAGCCGTGTTGAACCAAGGCCCCCGTGCCATCGAGATCCGGAAGTAACCCGAGAGGGATGGCCAAACCACTGGCAAAAACGCGAGGTTGGTGCGGACCCGGCTTTTCTGGATGATCGATCACCAGCACCTGATCCCGACCCCCGCTCGCATAGAGAGCCTCGGCGCGCGCGGGATTTTCATTTCCATCCAATGGATACTCCCGTGCGCTCATCGTCCACATCCGCCCGAGTGCATCCCACGCCATGGTGATGGGTTTGGCGACACCCTGCTCCTCCGATGCCACCAGCTCGGCAACGAAACCAGGAGGCAACTGGAAACATTGGCGCTCCTGTTCTGGATTGTTCGCGGTGGAGCCCTCTGCCTTCGGCTGCGGCAGCGCCGGTTTGGCCGGCGCCCATGTCGGCGCGCCCGGTGTGTCCGGTAGTTCTGCGATTACCATGTCTCGCACCTGCACCAGCAACGTGCCACCCGAGTGAACTTGAATGCCCAATTTTCCATCCAGCGGGATCTCACCATCGCGCTCGGTGTAGTCCAACGCGGGCAATCCATTGATCCACGAGCGAATGCGCCGACCCTCGCAGAGGATGCGATACTCATTCCAATCCCAGTCGCGCACGCCCTTGATCAGCCGAGCTGGATCCATGGCACCAGCAAGTTTTTTATTTCTGCGATGCTCATCGTATAAATCCCCCCAATACCCCGGACCCACATCCACCTGGTAACCCGCCATAGCGGATTTCCCCGCATCGCGCTGACTGCGCACTTGCAGCCCTGAATTCATGAACCCCTCACCCTTGACCAAGCGAATCTTGAAGGTCAGCTCAAAATTGCGAAACTCGCGCGCCGAGCTGAGAAACAGGTTCACCGGGATTTTTTCCTCCAGCGACCCTCCCACCATCATGCCGTCTTCCACCCGCCACCACTTCTCCTCGCCAGCGGGAATTTCCCAGCCCGAAAAGGTCTTGCCATCGAAAAGGGAAACCGAAGTCGCCTGCGCGCACGATAACGCCGCGAGAAAGCATAGCAAACATTTCATCGATTCAATTTTCAAAATCAAACACAATCACCCGCGCCAAGCGTGGAACGACGATCAGCTTCACCCGCTCGTGCTCGGGATGAGGCAAATAAGCATCGCGACTCTCACCGCTATCAAACGTCATCACAAAACCGTGCGTGAATCCGTCATTTAATCCCTCGGGACTATCATAGACCCCGTGTTCCATCGAAATCAGCCCCGGAATTCTGCCGACCATCGCGGTCATTTCCTTGAAGCATTCGTTGATTTCTAGCGGTGTCACCTCGGGGTGAAATTGAAACATGCCGTAATGTCTGACCATGGGTTTTTTAGTTAAAAGATTCGTTGTCGCGGCGATGGTTCGCCATCAGTTCCAGGAGTTGATGCGCGCACGCCGCTGCGAAAATCGGACTATTGATCTCCTCATCCAGCACTTTCACTGGCTTGCTGCAATGCGAGCCAATCGCATCAAACAAGGCGCGATCCGCGGCTGGATCGTGAAACGGCTGGCCAGGAGCTGAAATCACGCTGATCGCATATTTCGGGATCATCACCGCAGACGGAGCCGGGTAACGGTTGACTTTTTCAGCGATGATTCGGCCAAGCTCCGCACACTCGTCCGGGCTGGTGCGCATCAGCGTCACTTGCGGATTATGAATGTAGAAGTTTCTCCCCGCAAATCGCGCGGGAACCGAGGCCGCTTCGCCAAAGTTCACCATGTCCAAACACCCCGGTGCCACCACGGCGGGCACGCCCGCAGTGGCCGCCGCGTCCATTCGCAGTGGCCCCGCATTGAGAACCCCGCCCACCAGTTCATCGGCCCACTCGGTGGTGGTCAGATCCAACACCCCCACCACCAGTCCACTCTCGATCAGGGCTTCCATCGAGCGCCCTCCAGCGCCCGTCGCGGCGAAGACGAGAACCTCGTATCCCGCGTCCTCTAAAATGCGCTTGGCTTCATTGACACATGCCGTGGTATTGCCAAACATGCTTGCCACCACCAGCGGACGGCTGTCCCCTGTTTCCAACTTGGCCTCTACCATCCCGCAGATCGCTCCGGCAGCGCGAGTGAAGATCACACGTGATAGGCGATTCAAGCCAGCGACATCGGCAATGCTCGGCATCATCACAATATCCTTCGTGCCCAGATACGGCGCGGTATTGCCACTGGCTAACGTGGAAACCATCAGTTTTGGAAATCCCAAGGGCAGTGCCCGCATCGCTGCCGTTGCAATGGCGGTGCCGCCGCCACCGCCAAGGGAAATCACGCCATCAATGCGCCGCTCCTCGACCAACCGCACCAACATTGCAGGTGCCGCCGCCGACATGGCCACCACACACTCGCCACGATCCTTCCGCGCCAGCAACGCTGCTAGGTCAATGCCTGCCAGCGCGGCCACCTCCTCGCGCGCGATGTCCGGCTGCACCCTTGGTGGCTCGCCCGTTCCCACATCGATGAGTAAGGCCTCGTGACCACACCGGCGAATCAAATCAGCGACGAAGGCATGCTCCTCACCTTTTGAGTCTAGCGTCCCTAAAACTGCGATCGTGGCCATGACACCGGAAACTTAATTTTTTCGCTTCACGCTGATCGACTTGAACTGCCGCGTCAGACTCGTCAACGACTCCTCCACCGCCATGCGTTCCAGACTAGAAGCCCCAACAAAACCCACACAATCCGTGGCGCGAATCACGCGTTCGGCGTCTTCAGGCGTATTGATCGGACCACCGTGACACAGGAAAAAAATGTCCCGATTCACCGCCTTCGCCGCATCGATGATCGCTTGCGTCTGCTTGATCGTCTCATCCCAGCTGACCACCGCATCGGTCACGCCAATCGATCCTCCAACGGTGGTGCCCACGTGAGCGATGATCGCATCGGCACCATTTTTCGCCATCGCCACCGCCTCTTCCGGCGATCCGACATAGACGATCGAGAACAAATCCATGCGCCCGGCCAAACCGACCATTTCGAACTCCTTCTGCACGCTCATCCCGGTTTCTTCCAACACCCGGCGAAACAATCCATCCACAATCGAGTGAGTCGGAAAATTATTCACCCCAGAGAAGCCCATTTCTCTGACCTTGCCCAACCAATGCCACATGCGACGCCGTGGATCCGAGGCATGCACGCCACAAATCACCGGAATCTCGTCCACCACCGGCAACACCTCATATTCGCCAATTTCCATTGCGATCGCATTGGCATCGCCATACGCCATCAAACCAGCCGTGGAGCCATGGCCCATCATGCGAAACCGACCGGAATTGTAAATGATCAGCAAATCCGCACCGCCCTTTTCTATGAACTTGGCACTGATGCCCGTGCCAGCTCCTGCGGCAATGATGGCTTCACCGCGCGATAACGTGTCATTGAGCCGCTCGACCACCTCGGCTCGGGTGTAAGGGTTCCCTTTTCCTGTCCATTGATTCGGCATGATATTCGAATGGGTTAGTGCGAACGCATGATGCCTTAGCACGATTCAAAACCTACGGCGCGCCCACATCGCTGGTCAAACTTGATTTTATTTTTAACTGTCAGTATCACCGACGCGACAGCGGAAATGCAGACGTTTTCAGAAAACCCATCCCAAACGGAAAAACCCATCCCAAAAACTACGAAGGCCTCCCGTTATCTGGAAAATGCCATTCAGAAAATTCAGCATAGCCCCGGACACATGGAACCCCCTCTTCGATAAATCCCGAACCCCTCCTACCACATGGAAAACGGCATTCGGAAAACTCCGAATCCCTCCGGACAAAGGGAAAATCGCCAGCATAAAACTCCGCAGGCTCCTCGTCACATGGAAAATGCCTTTCGGAAAAACCCGATTGGCCCCGGCCGCTGAGTTGCGATCTCGACGTGTGGTCAACCGCCAACCTCCGAATTGCGGCTGCGGATTCCATGTCATGACAAACCCACGGCTCACAGCTGCTCACAATGGCGGCAGCTCAAAGCGCACCTCCAACCCGCCTTCCGGCGCGTTGCGGGCAGAAACGGAACCTTGCAATGCGGTGATGCAGTGATGCACGATCGATAAACCCAATCCCACCCCACCCGTTTCCCGCTGGCGGGAGGCATCTGCGCGGTAAAAGGGATCAAACAACCGATTCAACTCCGACTCCGCCACACCGGGGCCACGGTCGGCAATCACAATCGACAATCGCCCTTGCTCCCTCTTCGCCGTGACCCACAACTCCACTTCTGCCCCCGCGTGCTTAGTGACATTGCGCAACACATTGCATAAGGCGCGTTGCAACAATCGTGGCTCGGTCAACCAGCGCAAATCCGGCTCCACCTCGATCTGCGCCTGAGTTTGTGGTGCCTCACGGTTCACGCATTCCACCAGCAAATTCCTCACATCGATCCACTCCGTTTGCAGCTGTTGCACCGCCACCGCACTGCGCGAAAACGCCAAGATTTCCTCGATCAACGCGGCTAGCTCCGCCGCCTCGCGCTCCAGGTCATGCAGCCGATGACGCTCGGACTCCGGCAGTTTTAACTCCAAAATTCCCAAGGCCGTGCGCATCCGTGCCAATGGAGAGCACAGCTCATGCGCCACATCGCCCAAAAAACGCTTTTGTCCGCGCATCAGCGCATCGACCCGACTCGCCATGCCCGCTAGCGATGCCCCGAGCTGACCCAGCTCATCAGAACGGGCCGGCAAGTTGACCGCGAAGTTTCCTTCTGCGATTTTTGCCGTCGCCGCTGACATCAACCGCAAGTAGCGCGTGATGTGCCACGCAAATGGCAACCAAAACATCACACTCAGCAGCAACATGCCGCTGCCACCAATCACCCACGGCTTGAGGTCCACAAAAAGCCCCGCGCCATGCCAGCTTTGCGACTTCATCACAATCACGGCTCGGGCTGGTGGGCCTTTTCCTTCAAAGGCAAAATCCACCGCTGCCCAAAAACCGTCACCATGCGGGTCGCGCAGCAAAAAAAGCGGACGCGACGGTCCCCCGGCCATGCGATTGCGAGGTTCCGCGCCGCGCGCTGGGGGGGCTTCCGCCAGCAGCCCTTCATCGGCTTCATCCTCAAAACCCGGAAATGGCTGGCTCGGATTCGGACGCGGCGGCGGCTGAGGACGACGCCCCGGGTCCGCGAGCAAGCGCTGTTTCACCTCCGCTGGCACATCGGAAAACTCCTGCACCGCCCACCGATCATCCGGCATGAACACATCCACCTGCAAGTCATGCATCGCCGCAAAGCGCCCCAACGGATCGGACCACACCCCAAGCCGTGTCACGCGCAGCTCCGAACCCAAGCGCTCGCCCACCGCACGCAGGCGATCCCCAGCTGAGCCCCGCAATAAATCATCCAGTCCATTGCGAAATTGCCACAGCAACAAACACAACGCCACTCCCGCCAATAGCAGCAAATGCAGCATTAGCCACAGCAGCATGCGTCCCAGCAACGTCGATGACAACCAGCGCTTCATGCCACACTCCCCGTGCGGGGCTCGCCAAATGCATAGCCCACCCCCCGCACCGTGCGAATGAAATGCGGCTCGCGCGGGTCATCACCTAGTTTTTTTCGCAAACTCGATATGTGAACGTCGATGGAACGATCAAAAACATCAAATCGACGATCCGACACCTCCTCGATCAAGGCCTCGCGGCTTTTCACCCGACCCTTGGATTTCATCATGGCAACAAGGATAGCGAACTCCAACGCGGTGAGATCGACCTTTACCCCATGCAACGTGGCCACATGCGATTGCAGGTCAACTTCCAACGGGCCAGCCGTCATGCTCTCACGCGCCATCGCGGCCTCAATGCGCTCCCCTCGGCGCATCACCGCTCGCAAGCGCGCCAGCAATTCACGGGTGGAAAATGTTTTTGGCAAATAATCGTCTGCGCCCATTTCCAAGCCAACAATCCGATCTGCTTCATCGCCCAGAGCCGTTAGCATGAGCACTGGCACATTCGATTGCTTGCGCAGCCCGCGCAACACCTCAAACCCATCCATCTCCGGCAACATCACATCCAAGATCACCGCCTCATAGTCATCCTCAATGGCGCGCTGCAACCCCTCTGCACCCGTGTGGCACACCTGCACGCGAAACCCCATTGCCTCGAGGTAATCACGCACCAATCCACACAAACGGCGATCGTCATCGATCATCAACACCCTTTTTTTTGGCTGTGTTTCCATGCACTGAACCATCCATGCCAGATCTCGGCGCATGCTGGCGATTGTTTTTACCAAATCTTTACAAAAAAATGCGCGAGACACATCAAATCAACACACAATTCCGGCACGTTTTCCCTGTCCCCCGCATCATTGATCATGAAAACGAAAACACACACCACCATCGCCTTGCCATTGGTTTTTATCGCCAGCTGCGTCCTGAGCTCTGCTCAAGAAGATCACACCCCTCCCCCACCACCGCCGCACCCTCTGTTTGAGGCGCTGGACTTGAATCACGACGGCAAACTCAGCGCAGACGAAATCGCCAAGGCGAGCCAATCCATCGCCCAACTCGATCAAAACAGCGATGGCGAGATCAGCCGCACCGAGCTGCGTCCTCCCCGCCCCGAAGGCGCCCCGCCGGAAGGCGGCCCACCCGCCGGAGGCCCAGCTGAAAATGGCGACCCCGAAGGTGGCCGGCCCGTCGGCAGACATCCCGAGGGCCGGCATCCTGAGGGAGCGCGTGCCGTTGGCGAACCTCATCCCAGCGGTAAACCGCATTAATCCATCGAGTGCGTCGCATCGAGCCGGTAAGCCAGAGCGAATCCGCACTTGCTTACCGGCGTTGATGCGCTAACTAAGCGCATGGCATCGACCCGCAATTTTAGCGATTTTTTCATGTGCGGCCTGGGCTTGAGCCTCATCCTAATGGGAGGTCTTTTCAGCTGGCTCATGCTGCGTAGCTACCATCGCGCCGCGGCGATGCGCCACTGGCCGCAGGTCGAGTGCCTGGTGCTCGAATCCTCGCTCAACACCACCCAAATGCCGGGCGATCCCAGCCCTGAGTATCGTCATCAGGTGCGTTTTCGTTACCAATGGCAGGGACGGGATCTGGAGAGTCACTTGCTCAGCCTGCGTGGCAGCCCGCCTAGCACTCAGCGTGAGAAAATTGAAAAATCCATTGGCGCGTATCCTGCTGGACAAAAGGCCACCTGTTGGGTCAATCCACAACAGCCAGAGCAGGCGATTTTGCGCCTCGATTCTCAAGCCGCTGGCTATTCCCTGTGGTTTCCAGCTCTGTTCATGGTGGGCGGCGGTGGCGTGATCGTCGGAACGCTGCGTCGTCGCGGACGCTCACATTCCGCATTGCAGCTTCCGCCAAACTGAGGGATGATGCCCGCGCATGATGTCCTATCCCATCTCACACAAGCTATTTCAGAGCGCCAAGGAACTCATTCCCGGCGGGGTGAATTCTCCCGTGCGCGCCTTTCGCAACGTCGGCGGTGAGCCTTTTTTTGTGCGCCGCGCCAAGGGCTGCCGCATCGAAGACATCGATGGCAACAGTTATATCGATTACATTGGCACTTGGGGGCCCGCCATCTTGGGTCACGCGCCGATGTCGGTGATCAATGCCGTGCACGAAGCTGCCAAAAACGGACTCTCCTTCGGCATTCCCAATGTCCTGGAAGTGGAAATGGCACGCGCCATCACCAGCTGGGTGCCATCGGTGCAGAAAGTGCGCATGACCAACTCCGGCACGGAAGCCACGATGTCTGCGATTCGCCTGGCACGCGGGGCCACGCGGCGGGATAAAATCATCAAGTTCGATGGCTGTTATCACGGTCACAGCGATTCCTTGCTCGTTGCCGCAGGTTCCGGCGCGCTGACTCACGGCGAGCCCGATTCCGCTGGCGTGACCCGCGCGACGGCCGCGGACACGATCGTTCTGCCCTTCAACGATCGCGAGGCCGTGACCCAGGTCTTTGCGTCCTGCGGGGATCAAATCGCGGCATTAATCCTCGAACCTTATCCCGCGAATGCAGGGCTGATCTTGCCACAAGCGGGGTTTTTGGCGTTTTTACGAGAAATCACCGCCCAGCACGGCACGGTGCTCATTTTCGATGAAGTCATGACCGGCTTTCGCCTCGGCAAGGCCGGGGTGCAGGGACTGGAGGGCATCACCCCAGATCTCAGCTGTTTCGGCAAAGTCATCGGTGGTGGCTTGCCTGTGGGCGCTTTTGGCGGACGCGCCGATCTCATGGATCACCTCGCACCGCTCGGGCCGGTTTATCAAGCAGGAACACTCAGCGGAAACCCTCTGGCGATGGTCGCCGGTTTGACTCAATTGCACGAACTCGACAAAGCAGGCGCCTACGCCACACTAGAATCCATCGGTGCGCACTTCGAGCAAGGACTGCGGGCTCTGTTCACACAAAAAGGCATCCCGCACCGACTCAACCGCGTGGGCTCGATGTTCTGCCTGTTTTTCACCGATAGGGAAATCATCAATTTGGACTCGGTCAAAACCCAGGATCTCGATCTGTTCAAGCGCTTCTTCTGGGCTCTGCTGGAACGCGGTGTTTACATCGCTCCCAGCCCCTACGAAACGGGCTTTCTGTCACTGGCGCACTCGCACGCGGAGATCGACCTCACGCTCGAGCACATGGAATCGGCTCTGAAAAATCTGTGAATCCGCACCCTAAGTCTCGCGTTTTCACCAGCATGGCACAAGCGTTGCTCTATTGATTGTTCGCTGGCCGTTGAGGCCATCCATGCCCTGGCCCCAGCCACCCGACCCCATTCCTCCCACACCACCCCACATCCGCCGCTCATGTCATCACACTCATTTCTACCAGCCCCCTTCGCACCTCCATTTGCGATCGCCGACGATTTCTCAAAAAGCGTCGCATATTTTTCCATGGAGTTTGCCATAGATCCGAGTTTCAAGATCTACTCCGGCGGGCTCGGCTTTTTAGCGGGGTCGCACATGCGCTCGGCCGCCGCTTTGAGACAAAATTTGATTGGCATTGGCGTGCACTGGACCTGCGGCTACTACAATCAGACACGCGGCGACGGCGGCGAGATGGCGGTGCAATACCGCCGCAAGCATCCCGCCTTTTTGCGTGAAACGGGATTGGAGTTTCAAATTCGCATCTACGACCAGGATGTATGGCTCAGGGCACTTTACCTCTCACCGGAAATCTTCGGCACCGTGCCCATGTTTTTTCTGACCAGTGACGACGACCGCAACTCGGCTTTTGCTCGCAGTTTCACCCAGCGCCTCTACGACCAAGACCCCACCGTGCGCATCGCTCAATACATGGTGCTGGGGCGGGGCGGGGCGCTGCTGCTGGAGAAATTAGGCATCGAGCCGGACCTCTACCACCTCAACGAAGCCCACGGCGTTTCCGCGGCGATGCGACTGCTGGAGCGCTGGGGATCGATGGAACAGGTGCGCGAGCGCTTGGTGTTCACCACCCACACCCCAGAAGACGCGGGAAATGAAAAAACCGACTTGCCGCTGTTGCAGCGTGCTGGTTTTTTCGGAAGTCTTTCTCAAGATCAGATCAATCCCCTGCTGGATTCCGAGCACAGTTTTCATTTTAACCACAGTCTTGCCGCCTTGCGCCTCGCGCGACGCGCCAACGCCGTTTCTGCCTTGCATGGTGAGGTGTCACGAGCCATGTGGGCGCGGCACTCTGGCGTCTGCCCCATCACGCACATCACCAACGCTCAGAATAAGAAATTCTGGGCGGATTCCGTGCTGGAGCAAGCCAGGCTCACCAAGGACGCCCCCATGCTGCGACAACGCAAGCGCGAACTCAAGGAGCAGCTGTGCCGCACTGTCATGGATCAAACAGGCAAGCTCATGAACCCGGACGTGCTCACCATCGCCTGGGCACGTCGCTTTGCTGGTTACAAGCGCGCTGATTTGATCGCTCAAGATAAAAAAGCTCTGCGCGATCTCTTGAATCAAATCGACCGACCAGTTCAGCTGCTGTGGGCAGGCAAGCCTTACCCCAGCGATTACGGCGCGATTGACACGTTCAATTCACTCATTGCCCTGACCTCGCCTTATCCGAACGCCGCCGTGTTGGTTGGCTATGAACTCGAACTCTCGCGTCAGCTCAAGCAGGGCAGCGACATCTGGCTGAATACCCCGATCATTGGACGCGAGGCCTCGGGCACTTCGGGCATGAGCGCTGCGATGAACGCCTCCCTGTCCCTCACCACCCAAGATGGCTGGATCTGCGAGTTCGGACGCGATCAGCACAACTCTTTTCTCGTCCCTCCCGCAGCCCCAGAGCTTGATGCACAGCAACGTGACGATCATGATCGCAACGCGATTTTTCATCAACTTCACGAACACATTCTACCGCTTTACTATGAACGCCCAGAGGACTGGGCACAGCTGTGTTTTCAGGCCATGGACGACGTTGCACCACAGTTCGACTCCGATCGCATGGCAGCGGAATATTACACTATTCTCTACGCCTAGTCCTCCCTAGCCCCATGCGCCTCGCCCATGGCTAACCCGCCGTTGCCACCAAGGAGATGCCGTGTTGCTCGCACAATTGCGCGACCAATTCTTTCTCCAGCAGCAAGGTCTTGGAGGCCTCCACCGCGATCACCTGCACGCCCGCCTCCGCGCAGGTGCGAATCGTCTGCGCGCCAATCACGGGCACATCAAAGCGAAAATCCTGATTGGGCTTGGAAACCTTGACCAGCGTGACCGATTTCCCCCTACCCAACTCGGCTCCACGGCGTATGCAGGCATTGGTGCCCTCAAATGCCTCCACTGCCAATACCGTGCCGTGGCGCACCACAACGCTTTGACCAATGTCCAGCCGCGAGCTTTCTTTCGCGATGCGAAAGCCAAAGCTCACATCGTCCCAGGCACGTTGCTTTAGCTTCGGTCCACACACCAAGCCCTCACTAGGCATGCAGTCATCCAAAAATGTTGTCGCTTTCAACAACTCGATGCCATCCCTCGCCAATTCCTCGGCAATCGCGCCAAACAAAGTCTCCGCGTTGCGTTCCTTAACTTTTGCCAGCATCAGCATCGTGCGCCAGTCCGGTCGCAAATCAAATAAATTGCGCGGGGCGATTTGCCCCACCATGATCGCCTCTCTCACGCCTTGATTTTTGAAAAATCGAATCAGCCCTCCCAGCTGTCCCACGCGAAACCACTCCATGCAATCCACCCACGGAGCCAGCAGGGCTTCATCGGTCTCGCCATGAAAAGCCGCCACATGCAAACCCAGGTCACTCACGTGCTGACGCGCCGCTCGCGCGAAGGTCATCGGATATACCCCATTCCCCGCAATGATGCCAATCTCTCGCCGCGATGCCATGTGACCAGATGTTCCGCAGAAGCAAGCAAGGAGCAATCTTTTTTCCTAAGTTTCACGCCTTTTTTCACTTTTCCACAAGTTATTCACATGCTTTGAACATCGATTGCGACCCGATCAAACCGGCGCATGCCGCGCGCGATCGAACGCAGGACTTTCTCACAAAAAAAAATTCATCATTTTGGCGCTATCCGAACAACAATCATGAAAAAACCATTGACTTTCAATCGATTAATCGAATTTCACGGCCTGATTAAGGATTAAAAATTTCCATTAAAGCGCAAGTGAAAAGTATTCATTCTCGCTCAGCACCGCCACTGCCTGGCTCCACAACAAGTTGGATTCATTGTGCTCCGGCGCGACTGTTCACACACTTTTCCACAAGTTATTCACAATCCTAGGAATCACAAGGAATTCCGGGCATGTGTCGGGATCGTCACACACCGACAATGGGAAACGTGAAAAAAGATTCGCCATTTGGTGCGCTCCATGCTTGCGCCAGTGCGCGCGAGATGATTGACTCCTTGTGCTAACGCTTTTTTGATCACCATGTCCTACCAAAACGTAACACCACCGAGCGGCGAGAAGATTCGCATTGAAAATGGCCAGCTGCATGTGCCAAATAACCCGATTATTCCCTTCATTATCGGCGATGGCACAGGTCCGGACATCTGGCGCTCATCGGTGCGGGTGATGGATGCCGCTGTGGAAAAGGCTTATGCTGGCACGCGAAAAATCTCGTGGTTTGAGGTTCATGCAGGCGAGAAGTCCTACAATTTGTTCAAAGACCAAGTGAGCGATCTGGGTCAGGCATGGCTGCCAGAGGACACACTCACGGCTTTCCGCGAATTTCTGGTCGGGATCAAGGGACCGTTGACCACGCCTGTGGGCGGAGGCATTCGTTCGCTGAATGTGGCATTGCGGCAGATTTTGGATCTCTACGTGTGCTTGCGTCCGGTGCAGTATTTCACCGGCGTGCCGAGTCCGGTGAAGCACCCGGAGCTGGTTGACATGGTGATTTTCCGCGAAAACACCGAGGACATTTACGCTGGCATCGATTTCGAAGCTGGTTCGGAAAAGGCTCTCAAGTCCTTGGCTTTCCTCAAGGAGAACTTTCCCGCTGACTTCAAGAAAATTCGCTTCGGCGCGGAGAGTCCGGAGCTGGTTGGGGTTGGATTTAAGCCTGTTTCCAAGACCGGCACGCAACGCCTCGTGCGCTCCGCCATTCAATATGCCATCACTCAGAACCGCAAGTCGGTTACACTGGTGCACAAAGGCAACATCATGAAATACACGGAGGGAGCCTTCCGCGATTGGGGTTATGAATTGGCCAAGAGCGAATTTGGCGCGGTGGAATTGGACGGCGGACCATGGTGCGTCATCCCCGCAGGCTTGCCCGGTGCCGGTTTGATCATCAAAGATGCGATTGCCGACATCACCCTGCAACAGGTGCTGACCCGCCCGAGCGACTTCGATGTGATCGCGACCCTGAATTTGAATGGCGACTATCTCTCCGATGCGCTCGCGGCTCAAGTGGGCGGGATTGGCATTGCACCGGGGGGCAACATCAACTACATCACCGGCCACGCCATTTTCGAAGCCACCCACGGCACCGCTCCCAAGTATGCGGATAAAGACCAGGTTAATCCCGGTTCCGTCGTGTTATCGGGCGAGATGATGTTCCGTTATCTGGGCTGGAACGAGGCAGCAGACCTCATCCTCAAGGGCCTCAACGGTGCGATCGGGTCGAAGCATGTGACCTACGATTTTGCGCGTCTCATGGATGGTGCCACTCAAGTCAAATGCTCCGAGTTTGGCGATAACATCATTGCCCACATGTGAAAGTTGCCATCAAGCCCCGCACTCGCTGTCAATTGCGGGGCTGCATCCCCCCTTTTCTTCAAAAAAAATCAATCAAATGCAATACCCCCTACAACTTCGCTTCAAGGTTCTCGCACTCGCGCCACAAATCATCGTGACGGATGCCCAGGGAGTGACACAATGTTACGTGAAGCAGCGATTATTCAAGTTTCGCGAACGCATCAACGTTTATCGCAATGAAGACCAGAACGAGGTCATTGCGACGATTGCGGCCGATCGTGTGATTGATTGGTCCGCGTGCTATGAATTTGCGGATGCCAATGGCCAATCCTTGGGCGCGGTCAAGCGTCGCGGCTTGAAATCGCTGTGGAGAGCGAGTTACGAAGTCTCATTGCCCGGCAGTTCCGAGCCAGCATTTCAGATTCGCGAGGCCAATCCGTGGGCCAAAGTCGCGGACAGCTTTTTGGGTGATATTCCGATATTGGGCATTCTGACTGCATTTCTCTTTCATCCTCGTTACGAGTTGCGAGACGTGGCGACTGGAACTCTGCACATGCAGTTGACGAAAAAATCCTCGGTTTGGGGACGTTTTTTCGAAATTAACGCACCTGCGCCGCTTCCGGAGTCGCACGAAATCACGCAAATTTTATCATTTTTGATGATGGTGCTGTTGGAACGTCAACGCGGCTGAACCGACCCAGCGCGGGGAGATTCGCTTTTTCGATTAAGTTTGCCTGAAAAGCTTTAATGCTAACAGCTCCCCGCAAACATAGACCACCATGCCCGCCCACAGCACATCGGTGCAGAAGTGACCGCCCTGCACAACACGCACGCCACCAATCAGCAGTCCTCCAAAGATGCCTAGCCACAGGCTGGCGATGGCCCAACGACGTCGATGGCGTCGCCAGAGAAAATAACCTGCCATGAGGTAGAAGCCCATCGACGCATGACCGGAGACAAACGATTTGCGTCCAAATGCGGCGGCATCACGAAAACCCGGAGCCAGATACCGTGCCGAGCCTCCAAACTGCTCCAATTGCTTGGGTCTCGGTCTGCCCCACTGATCCTTGAACAGCGAATTCACCAACAAACCCGGACCCAAAATCATCATCAGCGGTAAAAAAAGTGCCTGTCGCCAAAATTTTCTCCACTTTTTCAGAGGTCGAAGCATCAAAAGCCACACAACCAACCCCGCGATGGCAATCGCTAATGAAACTTGTGGCCCGCGGAGGTAGAGGAACTCGATCCAATCCAACTTCGCATAGCGCCACTGACCCTGATAACACCACGCCGATATCGCCAGATCCACTCCCGTCCAAGCAAGAATCAAACCAAGCATCGCGGTGAGTCCTGCGATCAGCATCACTCGACGCAACGCGTGAAACACCGTGGAACCTGAACGATTTTTTGCTATCTCATTCATCACCGCTTCACCTTCAACGGACGACCATGGTCCCACTTTGCCAAATACATGCCCCACCACAACGTCATGCGCTGAGGGACATCACTGCCACGCGCGGTCACAATCTCGCCTATTTTTTCTAATCTCTCGAAGCCAGATGCCAGTCCAGGCGGCACCGTGCCATCGGACGTCGCCACGACGATCAATGCATTCGCCCCCAACTGCTGCGGCAGGGGGCCGTCCCACAAACCATATTGCGAATCCACCACGCCTGGCGGAGTCCAGCGCCATAACATCGGTCGCGATGGCATGTAATACGCCAACTCACTCGCCACCTTTCTCGACCCCACGGTCACGACAATCGTCTTGCCCACTTTTCGCTCCAGCTGGGCCTGCTGCTCCGCCACCTGTGCGGCAGCCCGCGACCATCCGCGCAAGCGCTTGGTCAAGTCAATGCGCGAGCCCTGCAAGCCCAGCGGCTCAATCAACAACACCAGCAGATAAGTCAGAACCATGAGCAACCCGCCCAAGAGCCACGCGGCTTTCCACCAATTTCGCCACTTTTGCCATCCTGCATTCAACCACAGTGCCACCAACACGACACCACCAAAGAGAAAGACAGCCGGCCAGTTCGGATTCATTTCCTGGCGCAAACTCATCACGGTCATCACCACCAGAGCCGGCACGCACATCAGCCACATGAACTGCCTCGCCACCGCTGGAGCATCCATCGCATCGGCGCGTTTGCGAAAAATCGAGCCAGCTGCCAACAGCAACATCACGGTCGTCACCGGCCCCAGAACACCACATTGACTGAGCAAGAAATCGCCGATCCACTGCGCTGCCTGCAACGGCGACCACGCTGGCGCATCAAAATGATGCGCCGTGTGCTGAAGCGTGATCCAGCCATGCGCCTGATTCCACAGCAACACGGGAATCAGCCCGATTAACGGCACCAACAACCAAAAATAAATCCCCCACTGATGACGCCAAGGCCTGCCATGTGGCGTCAGCCACAAGAACAGCAACACCAACACGGGAAAAACCAGCATCATCTGCTTGCTAAGCACCCCCAACGTTCCGGCCAAGGCATACAGCCACCACCAGCGCCACCGCAGCGCATTGCCCGAGCCCTCAACGAGCGGCTCAAGCGCTCTCCACACCGCATACAAACACGTGCTCCACGCCGCCAGCAGCAAGCAATCAATTGTCATCAGCGTGCTGCTCACCATCGCGCCTGGCGCCAGCCCACCCAACACCGCCGCCACCCAACCACTGCGCTCATCACCCATGCGCCGCGCCAACTGCCACAACATCCACAGCGTCAGTGTGCCACACAACAACGCCGGCAATCGAACACCCCACTCGCTCGTCAGCCCCAGCCATTGCGTCGCGGAATTCACCCACGCGATCATGGGTGGTTTGCTAAAATAACACCACGCCGGACGTCGTCCCCAATCCCAGTAGTAGGCTTCATCGGCTACCAGCTCCAATGGATTAAATATCAACCACAGCAAGCGCACAACAAACAGCACAGCCATCCACGTCACCGCGTGCTGACGCCATGACGACTGATCGATCATGCCCGTTTGTTCCGACGTCATTTGCTTATTACCCATGTTCGTGACCATGCCATCTTTCGCTGCCCGAGCATCATCGGGCCGCTCCCACACGTAAAAAACACTCAAGTCGTGCCAAAGCCGCACCGGAATCAATAGCCCGCGCCGCTGCCGTCAATCCCTCAGTCAAGGACTCCGTCACGCCCGCACAGGTCAGCGCTGCGGCTGCGTTCAGCATCACCATGTCGCGACGCGCCGAGTGATCTTCACCGGCAACGATTTGGCGCAGCATGCTAGCGTTTTCCTGGGCATCGCCGCCGCGCAAATCTTCCACCGTCGCGCGTTGCAGGCCCAAGCTCTCGGGCGTCACCTCAAAACATCGCGGCTCTGAGCCCAGTTGGGCGTGCCAGACGCTTGTTCCCGCCATCACGCTCATTTCATCAACAGGCTCCCCTGCTGCGGTGCGGCCATTGACAACCCATGCCGCTTCACGCCCCAACCCACACAGAATATTCAGATAGACCGGGCACAAGGATTTTTCCACCACACCCACGAGCTGAAACCGCGGACGCGCAGGATTCATCAGCGGGCCAATCAAATTAAACAGACTGCGCTGCCCGCGCTGAGCCAGCAAAGCACGCGCCGCAGCTACCGCCTTGAACGCCGGATGACACGCCGGTGCAAACAAAAAACCCACCCCGCTCTCGCGCACGCAATCGCGCCAACGCGACATCGGCAAATCGAGCTGCAAACCCAGCGCCTCAAGCACATCAGCACCACCGGATTTGGAAGTGATGCCGCGATTGCCATGCTTCACCACCACCGCTCCAGCCGCGGCCACGACGAACATCGAAGTCGTGGACACGTTGAACAAATTCAATCGGTCACCACCCGTTCCACAAACGTCGATGGTCGGCTGCACCAAACCCAACTCATTCAAACCTGGCTCCACCGCATGGCTAAGAAAAAACTCAACGAACTGAGTCAACTCCGCTGCTGTTTCGCCTTTTTTCGACAACGCCGCCAGCCATTCCGCTTTGTCCTCCGCTGCAACACTCTCGTCCAGCAAGCACTCTGCCAACAGCTTCACCTCCTCTGGCATCAGCTCCTGACCTCGCTCCAGCTGAGACAACAACGCCCTCATGAAGTTAACGAACGGTAAATCGCCAGATGCGACGTTGACTCATGCTGCGGGGACTTCAGCCATCGCCGCCAGACGAGCGGTCAAATTCTCCCAGCCGCCGGGTCGCTGCATGTTGAACACATGCAGGTAAAGCGATACCAACTTCGCGTCGTTATGCTCCAACAAGCGCGCAATGCCCGCGTCCAAGCGCTCATCCACCAACACGTTCGGCAAGTCACCGTGAATCGAGCCTTTTCCATCATGCAAAATGCCCATGGAATCACAAAACGCGCCCAACATTGCCTGGTGTCCCGCCATGAACCACGCTTGCAACAAATGCTCCCCCATCGTGTCCGACGCACGCAACTGCAAGGTGTCCACAATCCAACGGTATTGATCCGCCAGCGACTTCTTCTGCACGTAAACCGGACGCAACTTGCGCGCCTGCGCTAAGGTCGCTAACGTGTGCAAATAGACATTTTTATCATTCGCACGGAACCAATCCAGCATCTGCTTAAACAATGCAAAATCAAAAGTTTTATAAAGTTCGTGAGGTCTCATCGTCGGGAATAGGCGTGTTGTGAGGCAAAATGCGCGGCAATGCAAGAAACAACCACGAGGAAGACAGGGAAATGTCAAAAAAGCCTCAACCCTGCAAACGAGAGGAATCGTCGGACAAGGAACCGCCCCGCTTGGCTTGCTGGAAGCGCGATTGCCGTTGCTCGGCGACATCGACGACAGATGACGGCCCCGCTGAAGCGTCAGAGGGCGACTTCGCCACGGACGACGCCATGGATTTTTTCTTCCATGGATCGCGCCAGCCAGCTCGCCGTCGTCGCATGCGCTCACGCAGCCAAGATCGCCATCCACGGAGCCTCGAGCGCTCCACTTGTTCCAAACCCAAACGAGTGGACGCCGCATCCCAGAGCAACAATAACAAGCCGAAACTCAACAACGCCGGTCGCCATGATTGCTGCTGCAACACCGCAGTCCCGCGCCAAGCCTGCCGCAGATCCCACAGCTCCGCGCCACCAGTTGCCTGCGCCAAATGCCGCAACTCTTCCTGCGCGCGGGGATCAAACGCCCATTCGCGCCCCTGATTAGCCACGACTGGGCTCATCGGCCAAGCGCGTCCAGCCCACTGAACAACGCCACGCCACACGTCGCCCTCGTCCACTTCCGTTCGCAGCTGAAAATGTCCCGGCGCCAAGCGCTGCCAAGGAATCTCGCGCACCTGGCCTGCCCGTCCGATCGCCCGCAAACGCGGCGCTCCTTCGGACAACGCGCTGCGCCACAAATCGGCATCATAGCGCAGGTCCACGGTCAGTTCGGTTCCCGACAATTGCTGGTGAAACGAAATCCCCGGCGGCGAGTCACTGCCCAGCAGCCAACGTGTCAAGGTCAACACCAAATCGCCATGCTGCACCCAGGATCGGACTGTCGTGGAACATTCGCCCGCAAGCGGAAATGAAACCGCCACACTGCGACCCAACCCACGCCGTGCAGTGGCCAGCAGTGGCGCGGCATATTCATCCCCACTGAGCAAGCAAACAATGCTGCCCTCGCGTGCATAGGATAGGTTGTAGCCATCGCATTGTTTTGGCCAGGCCATGGTGCCATCAGCCACCTCACGCCAGCGCCCAGTTTCTTGGAGGGTCACCGCATTTTTCAGAAAAGCCGAGCGCGCCACCGCCACCGTTTCCTGAGCAAAAAACTTTGGCAAATCCGTCGCGTTTTCACAAAAATAAGCGCGTCCCTGACCAAGTTCAGCGATTTCTTCCAGCAGCGCCGCATCCTGATCCCCGCGCGTGCCTAATCCGATCACCGAAACCGTCGCCCCTTGATCGGTCATTTGCTCGAGAATTTGACGATAATTGCCCGGCTGCTCCGCATCTGCCGCGTCCGCGAACAGGATCAAGTGACGTTTCCCCCACGGCGCTTGTTGCAAAACCTGCCAGCCCGCCTTCAACCCCTCGTCCACCGCAATCCCCCCACCCGCGGAGCGAATCCGCCGCACGCGCGCCATCAGAGCCTGCTGCGCCGCGCCAACCGACGTCAGTGGCACAACCACTTCAGCCGCGGTATCCACCGCATGCACTGACACCTGATCCATCTGCCCAAGCAGTCCTATCAGCGTCGCCACTCCTTCGTTGGCCAGGTCCATTTTTGCCACCCCCGGAGCCACCGGCACCGCCATCGAGCCAGATCGGTCCAGCACCACAGCCATCGCCACCATCAGCTTGCGCTGCTCCACTTTTAATTCCATCGAAACCGGCAACAGCGGATCGATTGGCGACTCAAAATACCCGCCCGCGCCAAACGATTGTTCGCCCCCGAGCATCATCAACCCTCCGCCTTGTTCTTCTACAAAAAACGGCAAGGCCTTCATAAAATCTGATGCCACCAAGTGCGCAGGAACATCATTGATCACCACCGCCCGCACACCTGCGAGACTAGTAGCGGTCAGCTCCAGACCATTGGTCACCACGCGCACCGGAACCATTCGGTCTCGCAACGCCTGAGCAGCGGGATCAGGTTGGTATCGCGTGATCCACAACACCGCCGCGCCACCCTGCACCTCCACCCAGCGTTCCATCCGATTGTTGCCCAGGTGCGCATCCGCATCCGTCAAAGCCAAGGCATAGCGGTGCATGCCGGGTTGCGATAAACGATCCGCCAAAACCAGTTTCCCCACCCCCTGGCGCACGTCCACCTCCGCGCGACCCAATAACTGATCATCGCGCCAGAGCTGCACCGGCTTTTTTCCGTCCGATCCGGCACGCACCTCGATTTCCAAAGTCACCGGCTCTCTCGCTTGCACTTTCATCGGAGCAGAGAACTCCGCAACCCGGGCGTCTTCGCCCAAGCTGTCGCTGCGCAATCGAAAATCCACCGCGATGCCTCGTTGCCGCAGCGCATTGAGAGCTTGATCGAGCGGCTCAGTGGCATAGCCATCGGTCATCACCAACACGCGACTGCCCCGCTGTGCCGAGGCCATCGCGGCCACGTGCTGCAAGGCCAAACCCAGGCGCGTCAAGTGCCGCTCACCGCCAAAAACGCCCGATTGATCCGCTGATTCTCGCTCCACATCGGCAGCAAAGTTCCAGAAACGCAACTCACCACCTGAACTCGGACGCGCGCGCGCCAAGGTCTGACGCCACTCCGGCAAGCCCTGATCAATCCAAGCCTCCGTCGATGCGGAGCGATCCAGCAGCACGTGCAAGTCCATCGCGCGACTCGATCGCCGCCACGATGGATCCGCCGCCAAAAGCACCAGCACCAACCACAAGGCCAAGCGCCGCGCGCACCACAGCTGCAACGGCGGCACCAATCGCGCCACCAACACACCAAGGGGCATCAGCCATAACCATGCTGGCGCAGAAAACGTGACCACGCCACCAGACCATCACGATTTTCCTGAAAACTCAACACCCAAATGGCGGCGCATCGGCCCCATCACCTCAATCCTCACTCTCATGATGCAGCATCGACCCACTCAAACGCGGCAGCCACTGCGGAGCGATCAGCACATGCAAAATCCCCTGCCTTGCCGGCGGCTGTAGCGACAACACCGCCACCCCGCCCTTGCGCATTTCCACCGCACCACCCTCACCATGCGTCAGCCACGCAATCAGAGTGGAAAAATCCGGCTCATGCCCGACCAAACAAATGCGCTGAAATTCGCTAAATCCCGCCAGCTCCCGCAACGCCGCATCTGGATGCATGCCACAAGCCAACCAAGCCTGAACCACCGGACCAGGCAACCCCGCTGTTTCACAAAACACCTCCGCCGTCTGCCGCGCCCGCACCAAGGGACTGGTCAACACCAAATGCGGCAGCAAACCAACATCGCGCATAAAAAATGCTGCGCGCTGGGCTTGCTCGCGCCCCTTTGGCACCAACTGACGCGCCCCGTCGCCTTGCGGATGCCCGTGGTCCTGTGCTTTACCGTGACGCAGCAGAATGAGTTCCATCACCGTTAATCGTAACAACCATTCATCCACGCCACCCTACATCGTCATGCCGCCATCAATCGCCAGCACCTGACCCGTCACATAAGACGCCTCCGCACTCGCCAAATAGAGCACCGCACTCGCCACCTCTTCTGCCAAACCAAAACGCTGCAGCGGTATCTGCTTCAGCACTTGATCGCGCAATGCCTCCGGCAAGTCATGCGTCATGTCCGTGGTGATGAAACCCGGCGCAATCGCATTGCACGTCACTTTGCGGCTTGCCAACTCCTTCGCCACCGACTTGGTGAAACCAATCAACCCCGCCTTGCTCGCCGCATAATTGGCCTGGCCGGCATTACCCGTGAGACCAATCACCGATGTGATATTGATGATGCGCGCATCGGTGCTCTTCATCAGCGGACGCAGCAAGGATTTGACCATGCTGAAGGCACCGGTGAGATTCGTATCAATCACCTCCTGCCACTCCTCAATCGTCATCCGCAACAATAAGGTGTCGCGCGTGATGCCGGCGTTATTCACCAAAATGTTCACCGTGCCGAAGTCCGCCACAATCGTTTTCCCAAGCTCCATCACCGCCTCATGCTGCGCCACATCAACCGCATAAGCTCGCGCCTGCCCAGGGTATTGCGCGTTGATCTCGTCCGCCACACGGCCACAGCTCTCGAGCTGACGACTGACAACCGCCACCTGAGCGCCCTCGCGGGCGAGCGCGTGACAAATGGCCATGCCAATCCCGCGCCCCCCGCCGGTCACGACGGCCACCTTACCTGTTAAACTTGCCATGCGCCGCATCCTGCCCATCTTTCTTATCGCAGTCAAAACAAAGATGTGCTAGCTTTTCGCCATGCACTGCCCTTATTGCCGGACGGCCGTTCACGAGAGCACACCGGAGTGCCCGACGTGCAAGATGACCATTTCCCGCATTTCGGCACTATTCGGACCGGTGCCTCGCTTTCATCCCGGCCTCGAAAACACGGCACGATTGCTGTTTCGCCGCGAGATGGCGCAGCTGCAATTCCGCCTTGATGAGCTGAAACACAAGTATCCACAAGTGGTTCTCCACCTCATCGTGCACGAATTTCCAGTCAACTACCCCTTCGATCTCTATCTTTTCTGGATTTTTAACGTGGCTGGTCTTTCTGAGGAATCGCACCGGGGCGGTGACAACCACGACGTTATGCTCGCGATTGATCCAGTGCAAAAACGGGTGGGATTCGTGTTCGGCTACGGACTCGAGCCCTTTGTCCGCCAAGATGCGGTCGAGCAGCTATTGGCGCTTACTGAGCCGGTGCTAAAGGAAAAACGCTGGATGGATGCGATCATGAGCCTCATCGATGGACTAGACCTCATTCTTGAGACAGCTGCGATCACCATCTCAGATGCCTTTGGCGTGACCACAGAAATGACCCCCGAACTCCGTGATGGCGAGTATTAAACGGCACGCCGAGTGCCGACCCGCTATCGCGCCAGATGCGCCACCGGCACCAAATTCGCGCCAAACACCCGCAAAAAACCAACATCGAGCGCCAGAGCCGTCATCGCATTCGTGCCGAGCAGGGTTTGACGCATGTCTTCCAACGCATCAATCCGCCGAACCATGCGCGCTGAGCCCTCTTTTTCCGCAATCAGCCTCATCGTCGCGTGACACTCAGGAAAATCTTCCGGAGCCACCCCATTGGCCACGCGCAAGACATCAGCCAACCAACACAGCATGAGGTCAATGAAGCGTGCTTGCTCCGCCACGCGCAAACTCTCAGCCGTCGCTTCATGCACCGCATCCCGCTCACTCAGCCATTCCCCATCCGTGGTGTTGCGGTAAGCCTTGGCTTCTTCCGCCGAAATCTTGCCCTCGATCGCAACGATTTCCTTGAAGCGCTCCTCGATCACATGCTCGAACAAGGAACGCATCAGCATCGCCCCCACGGCCGTGCCGAAATGCTTTGCCGCCACTGCCTCCATCGATTGCATGAACGCTGTGCCGCCATTGCTGTGAAAATCCATCCGCCCGAGCAATTGAACACTCAGACAGCGCGAATGGATCGTCGGCAGCAATAACTGCGGCTGCCCCGAAGCCAAAAGGATCAGGCAGCGAGGCGGCGGCTCTTCCAAGGTCTTGAGAAACGCGTTTTGCGCGTTCAGATTCATCCGATGCGCGTCCCACAAAATCACAACCTTCCACTGCGTTGGTCCCGATCCATAATGCAAGCGCTCTTCCACCTCGCGAATGGCATCAATCGTGATCAAGCGACTTTTTTTCAGCGGACGCAGCACCTGCACCAGTTCCGACTCCAATTCATCGATCCGCTCCGGCGGGGCGACCACCTCAGGCTCTCCAAACAAATTCATTCCTGCATCCGCTTCGCGACTGCGCAACATCCACGCAATTTTAATCACCAACTGCTCCAAATCCTGCGGATTCGGCCCAGAAATCAGCAACGCATGCGCCAACCGGCCGTGCTCGTGCGCCTTCGCAACCAATTCATAGGCACGCTCTGGAATGTAGGGCATAACTGAAAAAAATAAAAAATCGCACCGCAGGCGAGGACTTAACTCGGCTGCCCCACCTGCGAACCCTGCTGACTCAAGGGTAAAAAAGGCCGCACCAACGCCTCGCCAAACGTCGTCACACCATCAAAATCCTCTTTGCGGTCGGACTCCTGCTTGCCGAACAACCCCTGTTCAATCAACGCATACACCATGTCACCAATCTGCGAGGGCGAACTCAACTGCCATTGCTGCATCATCGTGCTCGCCATCGGCCCAAACTGCTGCAACGCCAAATCACAAAACCCATGCACCAACTCCGCCCCCGTCACGTGCCGCTCCTGATCGTTGTTGTCGCGCTTGTGACGCGCCATGGTGAAGTCCAGCGCCTCACGCAAAAACACGTAAGCTTGCGACGGAATGCGCGGATCGCGACTGACGATGGCAGACACTGCGGAATCAAAGGATAACATACGAACAATCGAACCAATCAGCTCGACACCCATTCTTTCAAACACGCGTCATCTGACAAGCGCAAAAATCCCTCCTCCAGCGCACATGTTGCAATTTATGTCTTGACTTATTGAGAATGAATCTCAATAACTAGAGCCGTCATGAGTAACTTCATTTTTCAATGCACCTGTGGTTCGATTCTTTTACCTCTCAGCTTGGGCTTGGCTCTGAGTCAAGAATGGAAACCGGACTCCGATCGCGCCAAAAAAATGGCCCCAATTGTCGTGAAGGCTGAGGCAGAAGCCGATGAAACGATCCAGGACCCCTGGTTGCCCGCTGTGGTGGGCGCCGCTATTTATTCAGGTAAAAAGAGTCAAGTGCTGGACTTCGATCAATTGCCGCGCATTGTCGCCAACAACTACCGTCAGGCGCTCATCCAGTCGCCCAGCTTATTGCTCAGCGAGGAATCGACGCCGCTTGTCAGCATTGGCTACCGTGGTCTCAACCCCAACCGGGCACAATACACGCAAATGCTGCGCGACGGCATTCCGATTCACGCCGATCAATTTGGTTACCCCGAAGCCTACTACACCCCGCCGTTGGACACGGTGGATCGCATCGAATTTCTCCACGGCGGGGCATCGCTGCAATACGGACCACAGCCGGGGGGCGCGCTCAACTACATCACCCATCGCCCACGCAAGGATCAGACTTTTTCCCTGCGAACCCAGCATGTGATCGGCAGTGATGATTTATACTCCACCTTCACCTCCGCCGACGGCACGGTGGGTGATCTGGGTTATTACACCTACTTCAACCATCGCCAAGGCAACGGCTTCCGCAGCGCGAACAGTGACTACGACCTCAACAATGGCTCAGTAAAATTCACCTACGATCTCGACAACGGCGCCACCCTCATCGGCTTGTTGGATCGTTACCGGGAAACTCACGGCGAGCCGGGTGGGCTCTCCCGCGCAGATTTTTTTGCGGGCAAACGCCAGGCCAACCGCTTGCACGATTTCATGACCATTGAGCGCGACTCCATGAGCTTGACCTATGAAATGGCAGCGCGCGCCGATTCCTTTTTCACCGCCACGCTGTGGTGGTCGGATTACAACCGCTTCAGCATGCGCCAACGTGGCGGTGGTTTTGGCACCCTTCCCAGCGGAGTCAATGCGGCGAGCACCACCATCGAGGAGCAACAATTCGGCACCGTCGGGCTCGATGCCCGCTACCGCTTCCAATGGGGTCCACAACAACAACATGCTTTCAGCGCCGGAGCGCAAATGTATCACAACGACTCGCCCCGACGCGATGAACGCGGAGCCAGCGCGACAGCCACCACCGGCGCTTTGCGAAATCAATCGCAGCGCGAGGTCCTCTATGCGCCGATTTTTGTGGAAAATCGCTGGGCTTGGGGATCCTTTTCGCTGACACCTGGCCTGCGTGTGGAAAACGCATGGCAAGACGTGCGCGAGCTGGCAAATGCGGATAAAAACAGCGCGGGAACTCCCCTCGGACGTCGCGACGCCGAGTCCCATGTCGTGCTAGGCGGCATCGGCGCGGAATACACCCTCGAACCCGGAACCGCCCTCTACGCCAACCTGTCTCAGGGATACCGCCCCGTCATTTTCTCCGAGGCCGTGCCCACCGGCGGCACCACTTTCGTGAATCAAGACATCGAGGAAGGCAAATCGCTCGAATACGAGATCGGCCTGCGCAGCCACCCGCACGATTGGTTATCCTATGATGTCAGCGCATTTTTGCTGCAATTCAACGACCAAATCGGCAGCGTCGCGGTGCCGGGCGGCACCTCGGTGGAAAATGTCGGTGACAGCGTGCATCAAGGCGTGGACGCCTCTGTCCAGGTCGATCTGCTGCACCTTGTCCGAGGAGTGGCTTCTGAGGAGCGACTCGAATGGTTCGTCAACTCCACCATCATGAACGCGGAATTCACCGCTGGCCCGCGCCTGGGGAAAACACCACAATACGCCGCCGACCTGATCCTGCGCAGTGGGCTGACCTTCACTCCGAATCCGCACCAGAAGTTCACCTTGAGCAGCACGTGGGTCGATGACTACCACGCGGATGACGCCAACACGCCCAACTACGCCGTGCCCGCTTACAACGTGTGGGACCTCACCGCAGAATTTCAGGTTCATCGCCACGTGCGCTTGCTCGCGGGAATCAACAATTTGTTGGATGAAGATTACTTCTCGCGAGTGACCGCCAGCGGTATCGACCCCGCGAACGGACGCAATGTGTATGCTGGCGTTTCGCTCGAATTCTGAACCGATCCTGCACTCGGCCTCATCGCCGTTCTCCAGTCCAGAGCCAAGACCACCGCGCAAGCTGGAGAACGCACCGAGTCGGTTCTGAGTTGCCATCCACTGGAAATGATGGTAACCACACGACACACGCAAACACCATGGCAACGATCAATGCTCTCGATTTAACGCAACGCCCCCCTCGCAGCATGCGCGTGCGCTTGGGCGGTTTTATCATTTTGCCGCGCATTCTCGATAAATGCCGTGCCGCACTGGTGGGCACTCAGGGCGCTTACCGCTACGCCAGCTCACTGGATCAGCACTTTTTCCGCTTCACCGGCATCGGAGCCGATCAACTGCGTGAAATCGTCGCGACAGGTAAGGGCGATGGCGAGATTCTGGAGTGGATTCTCTCACAAACACAAGTCCAGCCGTGGGACATCATGCTGTGGTCTCAGTATCATGAGCAACGCGGTCCAGACAGCGATGCCGAGACACGAGAATACTTCCGCGCTGCTCTCGAACCCCTGAGCCGCACGCGCAAGGACATCCGCACGTGGGCCGATTTATTGGATCTGGATGATCACGTGACGTTTGGCGGACAAGCATGACCACGTTTTAATTCAGCCGCTCGTGGCCAACTCGGCACAACGGCGGCTGCAAACGACTCCCAAGCACCCCATCGCCGCCGCTAGGACGCGGGGGGTGTGTAGGTGAACCGATAAAACTTGCGCGCTGCCGTGGTGGGCACCGCCAGCTCGATCAAGCCCGTGGCATCGGAATTCATCGACGTTTCATTGGTCCAATTTTGCATATCGACCGACGATTGCAGTTGATAGCTTAAATTCGGAGCGGCGTTGCAACGCAAGGTCGCGCTGCCGTTGTGGTGATTCTCCAGGCTCAAGGCATCGCTCGGCAAGACAATCAATGCGAGTGTGTTGTTCGCGGTGAAAGGGTTCGACCATTTTTGTTCCGTGTAAACGCTTGTCCCCGTGAGTGTGCGCAAAAAAGCGCTGAGATTGGCTTTTTGCTGAGTGGTGAGATTCAAATTCTGCAACTGTCCCCCCGGGCGTCGCAAGCGTGGGTCAAGGTTTGTGTTATCGCTAGGAATCGCGTTGTAGTGATTGATCACAGCCGTGAGATCGGCGAGCGAGGCATTGTGCATGAATGCCCCGTTGCTGCTGCCGCCCGGCCCCACGAGATCGCGCAAGCTGGGCGAGCGGGTGTTGGTCAGGTCGGTTCCGCCCGCAAACGAGCCGATGACGCCATTGTTGCGGCTAAGGGGATCAATATCAAATTCGGGCGGACTGTGGCACCCCGCGCAGCCCGCACCATTGGGTCCAGGTGGGTTGAGAAACAAGGCCTTACCTGCATTTTCGGCAGCGGTGAAATTCGGAAAATTCACCCCATCATTTGCCACCACCGCCCGACCCGCGTCGTAACGCGAATCGAACGACTGAATGCTGCGGACAAACTGTGCCAGTGCTTGTTGGACGCGCGATTCATTGATCGTCGCCGTTCCGAAGCTCATGGCGAACAGAACGCGATATTCATCGATGGCCGACAAACGCGACACCAAGTCCGCAAAGGCGGGGTCACCACTCGTGCCGCTAAAACCCATTTCCGTGTGATCCTTGATTGGCTGCGTTGTTTGATTTTCCAAACTCGTCGCACGCTCATCCCAGAAAAAACGCGTTTCTCGCGCAAACCGCGTGTTGATCAAGCGCATCGCGTGCCGACCCGTTGTTCCATTTACCCCCGAACTAGCGGTAGCGGTGTCACCGAAGGCTCGAGCTTGCACATGGCATGAGGCACAGCTAACCGTGTTGTTGCGAGAAACGCGACGATCGTAAAACAACACACGCCCCAGAGTCGCGCCTCGATCCGTGATGGCGTTGTTTCCGGGGGTGTTATCGCGGGTGATGTAATTTGGGCGTGACTGATTCGCGTAGTTTTCGAGCACAGTCAGATCAATGACGCCAGTCCCGGACCATGCCACATGGGCATAAAATCCGAGCATGAGCCGCAGTAGAGTGATGGAGGTTTTCATGATTTTTTAGCGATGCATTGGCATCGCGTCTCCATCATCTCCAAAGCCCGAAACAAGCCAAGCGACTTTACCTTGGCTTTACAATTCTTAATGTTTTGATGCCCCCGAACCTCGTCGCTCTTCCATCGCAGCTTGCGCCCCACCACTCACTGGGGCACTTTTTTCACAAAACATGCCTTCAGACCAATCGCGATGCCTTCCATTTTGCAAGAAATTTCATGATCGCCCTCCACCAACCGAATCGGCTTGGACTTGGTGCCCACTTTGAGAACCTGCGAGCTGCCCTTGAGCTTGAGGTCCTTGATCATCGCCACGACATCGCCATCCGCTAGCACGTTGCCATAAGCATCCTTCACCACACGATCCACCGCACCGGTCTCCTCCTCTGCGGATTCGACCTGCCACTCGTGCCCACATGTGGCACACTCGCAGTGAGAGTCCATGTGAAGAAGATCGGTCATGTCACACACGGGGCAATGGGTCGCGCTCATGCCTCCTTTGCTAGGCGGTCAGTGGCCCCTCGACAAGCGAAATCGCCCACCCGGCATTCCCCTAAAACCGAAGATTCCTAGCGCCGATGTTGAATGCCAACGATTTGGCGGCGGTGAATGCCCAGGTGCATCGCTGCCATGACCAACCACTGGCGGGCGTCTAACGCGCCAAACCAGGGATGCCGATAACGAGCCTGCAGGTGCGGATTTTCGCCTGACAACAACTCACGAGCAGAGGCCAGCAACTGATCGCATGACAAGTGAAACTGCTCCAGCACCGCCTCATCCACCGCCGTGCGCGGTTTGACAGCAGCAGTGCTCGCGCCCGGACCCGGCGGCGTCTGGCCCTGGATCAACAGGGAAATCACCCCCGCGATTTGTGTGTTGACGATGCAAAGATGGTCCAAGGTCATCCACTCCGACCAATCGCGACTGCTGTCCTCCAGTCCGGGCAATCGCGGGATCAGCACCCGCTGTGCCGCCGCTGTCGTGGGCGTGCCTTGCGTCAACTGAGTGATGCGATCCCGCTCATCCGCAATGATGGCCAACGTCGCCTTCACATCGCAGGAGAAACACAGCCATTTCAACTGCAACCCACCCACCATGCGCTCGATGGTTGGAATACCGGCACCGGGTGGAGCCAGGGATGGCGAACTCTTCATGCGCGCAGCATCGCAGCGACACGCTTTTTTGCAAGCGACAATGCCTGCTGCCCTCGCCGCTGAAGCCGTCTGCTTGCCTGAGCGATGGCACCGGCCCACCGATTTTGACTGAAAGAATCCACCACCCCCATCCGTATCGGTGAAAGTTGATCCAGCACGATGCAGGTGATACCCGAAAAGCAGCGAAGATGAAAACACCATGTGCAGGCAACCCGTTGGCGCGCGGCAACACCCGGCGCGAGTTTCTCAGCGTCGGATCTCTCAGCTTTCTCGGATTGACCTTGCCGCAGCTCTTCAGTCAACAAGCACAAGCCGCACAAAAATTTTACGAAACGCGCAACGGCGTCGCGCAGGGAGTGATCCACGTGTTTTTGCCCGGAGGACTGGCCCAGCATGAGTCCTTTGACCCCAAGCCCATGGCGCCCAACGAGTATCGCGGCCCGTTTGGAGCTATCGACACGTCACTGAACGGCGTGCAATTTGGCGAAATGTTCAAGCAATGTGCCAAGGTCGCGCATCAAATGACTGTGATACGCTCCATGTCCCACGGCGAGGCCGCGCATGAACGGGGCACGCACAACATGTTCACCGGGTATCGACCCTCGCCCGCTGTGGCTTATCCATCGATCGGCTCCGTGGTGGCGCATGAGCTGGGTTCGCGCCATCAGCTTCCTCCCTACGTGTGTGTGCCAACGGTGCCAAACGAATACGCTGACTCCGGATTTTTATCCTCGGCGTTCGGTCCCTTTGCTTTGGGTTCCGACCCCGCACAGGGCAATTTCACAGTGCGCGATCTCAACTTGCCCAACGGCGTGGATGACGCTCGCTTTGCGCGTCGGCGTGCGTTGCTCGAGATGGTGGATCACCACTTTCGCTCTTTGGAAGAATCCGATGCGATCGCCTCAATGGATGCCTTTTACCAACATGCCTATCAATTGATTTCCTCGCAACACGCCCGCGAGGCCTTCGATCTGAATGCCGAACCCGCCGCTTTGCGGGATGAATACGGACGCAACGCCGCGGGTCAACGCATGATCCTCGCGCGTCGATTGATCGAAGCAGGCGTGCGCTTCGTCTCACTCACGGCGGGCAGTTGGGATCACCATCAGGGACTGAAAGGCGGCATTGAAAAAGAAGTGCCACAAGTCGATCAGGCAATTGCCGCGCTGATCCGCGACTTGGAGCAGCGCGGCATGCTGCAAAACACCTTGGTGCTGATCACTTCCGAATTTGGTCGCACGCCCAAGATCAACCCAACAGGTGGCCGCGATCACTGGCCACGGGTTTTTTCTACCGTGTTGGCGGGAGGCGGAGTCAAGGCAGGGCATGTTCATGGCAGCTCCGATTCCCTCGGCGGTGAACCTGAGAGCGATGCTGTGTCCGTGGCGGATCTGGCCACGACGATCTACAACCAGCTCGGGATCAATGCCGATAAGGAACTCATGGCTCCAGGCGGACGCCCAATTGAAATCTGCGATGGAGGTCGCGTGCTGGATGAAATTTTGGCAAAAAAAGCTTAGCGCACGCCGGTGCTGTGTTGGAGTCGCGAGCTTGGCTCTGTGTGCGCCAGCAGCTTGGGCCTTTTCCCCCAAATTGTTGCGTTTCGAACCCGACGGGGCGATGCGCGGCAGTGACGTGGAACTCAAGTGCCATGGCGAACGCTTACAAAACACGCTTGAGCTGCTCTCGGACCTGCCGGGGTTGGAATGGCGCGGGGTGGTGAAAGCCGAAGCACAGCAAGTCGTGCTGAATGTTCACGTGTGTGCGGACGCCCCACTGGGACCACGCGGACTCAGGCTGCGTGGTAGCGATGGCATCAGTGACATGCGACTGTTTTCCATCGGACAGTTTCCCTGTGTCGCAGAAATCGAGCCCAACCAGAGCGCCGAGCAAGCGCAGCCCGTGGAACTCAACCAAACCATCAGCGGCGTGATTCTCAATGAAGACGTCGATTGGTTTCGCGTCCACTTGCAAGCCGGACAAGTGTTGCATGCGGAAATTGAAGCCTTGCGACTGGGGCAAACCCTGTTTGATGCCGCACTGGCGATCGTCGATGCCCGCGGGTTCGTGCTGGCAGCGGCCGATGACAGTGCTTTGCTGAAAACAGATTGCGACGTTGCGATCACGGCTCCTGGTGAGGGCGATTACTGGATCAAGGTGCGGGAGAGCGCTTACGAGGGCAATGAAAACTGCCGCTACCGGCTGCATGTCACCAGCGCACCGCGTCCGACCATCGTGTTTCCACTCGCCGCCGCCGCGGGTTCAGCCACGACGGTTGACTTTCTCGGCGACATCTCAGGCCCACTGACAATGCCCATCACCGTGCCCGCAGATGGCGCAGAAACGTTTCCTGTCTGGGCACAACGCGATGGACTGTTCGCGCCCTCCGCCAATCTCATGCGCCGTTCGCCCTTGCCCTCCATTCGCGAACAAGAGGAGAACAATTCCCCCGCCCAAGCCAACGCCCTCCCTGCCCTGCCCTGCGCGGCCGATGGCCTGATCGCCTCCCCCGGCGATGTGGACTGGTATCGTTTCCATGCCGAAGCCAACGTTGAATATCAAATCCAGATTTGGGCGCGTCGCCTGCGTTCGCGGCTCGACCCCACCCTTTCGGTTCATCAAAGCGACGGCGCATCACTGGCGAGCAACGACGATCAAGACGGACCCGACAGTTTACTGAACTGGAAGGCACCGGCAGCGGGCGATTTCCTGATTCAAATTCGCGATCAACTGCGCCGGGGAGCAGCGGACGCCGCTTATCGGCTCGAAATTCAACCCCGCCCTCAGCTGTTGCGCGCCGCCATTCCTGCACCGGATCCTAATGCGCCGCAGGCCAATAAAACCCTAAGCGTGCCTCAGGGAAATCGCAACGCGACGTTGGTGCAAATCACACGCGACAACGTTGGCTGTCCTGTGCTGGTGAATGCCGAGTCGCTGCCAGCCGGAACCCGGATGTTGTGGTCGCGTGTGGCAAAATCGATGACAACGTTTCCGCTTGTTTTGGAGGCCGATGAATCAGCGCCGGTTGCCGGTGGCTTGCATCGCATCCACATCCAAGCCGAGGGCGAGAATGCTGCGAACATTCGCGCCGGTTGGGTCGAGGACGCCATTGATCATGTGCAAATCCAGAACCAAGGTGTTTTGCTCAGCACTCACTCGGATCGACTAGCTCTGGCTGTGACTCAAAAAGTGCCATGGCAAGTCAATCTCGCTCCGCCTCCTGCGCCTCTGGTGCAGCAGGGCGTGCAGAACGTCCTGGTCAGCGCGCTGCGTCCACAGCCCGACGATCGTGCCATTTCCCTCACCCTGCTCAGCGCACCACCGGGCGTCACCGCGCCCGCAAGCATCGAGATCGCCAAGGACCAAACCCAAGTCAACATCGAGCTACAAGCCAATGGCGACGCCGAACCTGGGCGCTGGCCGCTGGTTTTTTTAGCCGAGATTCAAACCCCAGATGGGAAATTAAACCTCGCTACCCAAGTGGCGGAGCTCACCGTGCGGGAGTCCCTTGTGCAAGTCAGCAATGAACTCTGCGCCGCCTTTCCCGGACAAACCACCGCGATGACTTGTCGGGTGGAGGTCAAGGAACCCTTCACGGGCGCTGCTAGCGTGGAAATCGTAGGATTGCCGCGCGGCGCTAGCTCGGTGCCACAGAACTTTGAGGCCTCGCAGTCGAGCCTTCAGATTCCAATCCAGCTCGCCGCTGACGCCGTGCTGGGCAAGCATCAAGGTCTTGTCGCCAAGGTGCGGGTTCCGTTCCAAGGCGCACAACTGGAGCACCGATTCAACCTAGCCGCGCCGCTGCGCATCGATGCACCCGCGCCAGCGCCAACAGCCGCCCAGCCAGCGCCCCCGACCGCCTCGCCCGCTCCAGCAGCCCCAGCGCCAAGCAATCAACCACGTTCGCGCTTGGAGCTGCTTCGGGAGCAAGGACGTTAACCGCGGCAACGGAAAAATCTCGACCAAGCGCGTTGCCTCGGTCATCTTGCACATCACAACATGTCTTTGTTTTCTGGGGAAATGGCCTTTTTTCGTTCATCGCCATCACAGGTCGTGGTGGGGCATGGGCCATTCACACGCAGCGCGGACTGCCCAGCTGGCGATGCTTTCTACATCAATGACTTCGCGCTGACACAAGAGCGCCCATGGCTCGTGCCGCAACGCTGGGAGGTTTTATCCTCC
The DNA here is from genome assembly GCA_964599325.1 of uncultured Verrucomicrobiales bacterium. GTDB lineage: Bacteria > Verrucomicrobiota > Verrucomicrobiia > Verrucomicrobiales > Akkermansiaceae > UBA956. The sequence goes on from CAZREM010000016.1 coordinate 36,979, forward strand.
GCGGAAATTGAACGCGCCGAGACCGAACTGCAAGCGGAGTGGCACGCTCTGGATGCCTCACGCTTCGCTCACGTGTTTCAGGAAATCACCACCGCGCTGCGTCATGGCGTGATTGAGAAAACCGTTCCCGTTGTCGTGGAGAACGGGCAATTGCTCGCAGGCGACGGCCACGGCATCGCCACCCGTTTTGCGCAATTGTCTGCGCCGAAGATTGGCTATGGCTTGCTCTCCCCGCGCAGTGGGTTCGCGGGAGCCACGCCGGAGGTGTTGTTCGAAATGCACGGCCTGCACCTGCGCACGATGGCACTGGCCGGCACCGCACGGCGCGATGAACACGCGATGTTTTCCATCGATGACAAGGAAATCCGCGAGCACGAGCTAGTCGCTCAGAGCCTGGTCGCAAAACTTGCCGATCTCGGGACCGTGCGACGTCATCCGCGCCGCATTCTCGATCTGAATCCGCTGATCCACTACCAGTCACTCATCGAGGTCGCTCTCCATGAGCCTGTGCGCTTGGAGCGATTGTTGCGGCTATTGCATCCCACGCCTGCGCTGGGTCCCTTGCCACGCACGCAAGAAAGCTTGAGCTTGCTCGGGAACTGGCGTGCGGCGTTGCAGTGCCCCGCGGAATTCGGCGCGCCGTTTGGCTTGCGCTGGCAAGACCGTTTTCGCGTCGTCGTCGCTATTCGCGGGCTGTGGTGGGAAGGTCAGCAATTGCATTTACCCGCCGGTTGTGGTGTGATTGAAGCCAGCCGCATGGTCAATGAGTGGCGTGAGCTTCACCTCAAGCGCGAGGCGGTCAAACGCGCGATTCAGCTGCACTCATCGCCGCCGTTATCATTCTGACATCGCCGCGACATGGTCCATCCACTCCGCACGACCCCAGCACCATCATGGAAAACTCCGCAAATTTAATGAAACTGCGCACACGGGAACGCCTCGCTCCCGCTTTGCGTGGCGAACTCTCGCCGGTAGAGCGCATTTTGCTGTTCAAAAAAATCGCGCAACAGGAAGAAAAACGCATCCGCCTGCGCCACGACGCCGGAGCGGGGGGGCATGAAATCGCCACCGCGCGGCGCGAGCTGCTCGATATTCTGCTAGCCGCGGCCATGGAATCCGTCGCCCGCGACTCACGCCTGCAACCACTACAGCTCAATCTCTGCCTGTGTGCCATGGGCGGTTATGGTCGTGGTCTTCTCAATCCCTGCTCGGACATTGATCTCATGTTTCTGGTGCCACGCAATGGCCAGCAGCTGTCCACGCGCAATGCGGAATTGATCAAAAGCTTGCTCTATCTGCTGTGGGACATCGGCTATAAAATCGGCCACAGCGTGCGCTCGATTGCGGAGTGCGTGATCGAAGCCAAGAAGGACCAGCAAAATTTCACCGCATTGATGGACGCGCGGCTCGTGGCGGGTGACCAGGGCTTATTTGCGTCGTTGCAGCAGCGTTTTGAAAAAGACGTGATCCAGCGGGGCATGCGCGATTTTCTCGAATTGCGGCGCGAGGACCTCCGGGTGCGACACGACAAATACTCCCGCACACCGTTTTTACAGGAGCCCAACGTCAAGGAATCCTGTGGAGGGCTGCGTGACTACCACAACGTGCACTGGGTCGCGCGGGTGAAACGCGGTTTTCACGGTCTCGAACCCCTGGTGACCGAACGCAGCTTAACCGCCACGGCACTGAGAGAGATGGAGACCGCCCACGACTTCCTCCTGCGCGTGCGCAATGCCTTACACTATGAAAGCGGCAAGGCCAGCGATATCCTCACCTTGCGTTTGCAGGGGGTGATCGCCACACAATTTCACTACCCACAAAAAAGCATCCTGCGCCGCACCGAGGCGTTCATGCGCGACTACTACCGCCACACCCGCAACATGTGGCAGTATTGCGCCTCGCTGATGGAAATTTTTCAGATCGAGGAACAGCACCAGACTCGCTCCGGTCACCGCTCGTTTCTCACATTTCGCAAAAAAAAGCGTGAGGAGTTCGATGGCTTTGTGGCGCGTGACGGACGCATCGACGCCGCTCGGGTTGATGTGTTTGAGGAAGATCCCTATCGGCTCATGCGCTTGTTTCAGCACTGTCAGCTGCGCAATCTCGAGCTCTCACCCCCGATGCGCAAGCTGGTGAAAGCCAATCGCGAGCGAATCGATCGTCCGTTTCGATACGCCAAGGCCAATCGCGATACCTTTCAGGCCATTCTCGAACGCAAAGGCGACGTGGCGCGCACCCTGCGCAACATGCACCGCGTCGATTTTTTAGGCGCCTACTTGCCCGAATTCGGAGCGCTGGATTGCTTGGTGCAGCATGAGTTTTTTCATCGCTACACCGCCGATGAGCACACGCTGCGCTGCATCGATCAGCTCGATGCCCTGCTCGCGAGCAACGAGCCAAAGCTCGGTTTTTACCGCCGCTTGCTGCTCGATATCAGCGATCCCTACGCTCTCTACATGGCGATGATCCTGCACGACACCGGACGCGCGGAAAACGTGCGTGAGCACATTGATGGCTCGGCGATGCTGGCAGCCAAGTTGTGCAAACGCTTGCAAATCACCGGCTCGACGCGCAATCTCATCATGTTTCTCGTGGACCATCACCTCTCGTTCTGGCGCACCGCCACGGCGAAAAACATTGAAGATCCCGAGGTCATCGCCGAGTTTGCCGCGATCATGAAAAATCGGCGCAATCTCGATGCGTTGATGCTCTTCACCTACGCCGACTCCAACGCCACCGCGCCGGATGCCTGGAGCAGTTGGAAGGAATCGCTCATGCGCCAGCTGCATGCGCTGACCGCGCGTTTCCTTGAGGAAGGCAAGGAATCCTACGCCGCGACACTGAATAAAGAAAAAAACGCCACGCGCAAGGCGGTGCTGGAACTCATGCGCGAGGACTATCACCCGTGGGTGAAGGAGCACTTCCAGCGCATGCCCGCCACGGCTTTTAGCTTTCGCCTCCCTGCGCACATCGTGACCCAAGTGCGAACCGTGCGGCATTTTCGCCAACGCGAAGACGCGGATCAGTCGGCTTATTGCATCAAATGGATCGATTACCTCGAGAAGGGATACACCGAGCTGATTGTTGCCACGCGCGACCGGCCAAAGTTTTTGGAAAAAATCTGCTGCGCGCTCGCCTCCGAACAGATCAATATTTTATCAGCCGACTTCTACACGCGCACCGATGGCATCGTTCTGGATGTGTTTCGGGTTTGCAGCACCAACTTCGAGCCCATATCCGATGCTAACGTGCGGCAGCGTTTTCTCAACGTGTTCGAATCCATTTTCATCGCTGCGGATTACCAACCGGCGCATTACTTGAAACGGCGCATGAACTTCCTCAAACCACGCACCGACACCGGGATTCCCTTTCCCGTGCGCAGTTACATCAGCAATGATCTGCACCCGCACTGCACCACCATCGAGATTCAAGCTCTGGACCGCATTGGCCTGTTGCATGACTTGTTTCAAGTAATCAATCAGCACGGTCTAACCACCGTTCACGCCCGCATCAACACCGAAAAAGGCGCGGCGATCGATACGCTTTACATTTCAGACGCCCAAGGCAACAAGGTGACCGACCTGCCGCTGCAGCAGCGCCTGGGCGCGGCATTGGACGAGATCATTGCGCGGGAGGAAACCTCGTGAGGAGTGAGATTCAGGCTTCGTCCTTGTGTGATGAGCTAACTTGGGCATGCTCAAGCCATGAAGGCGTTTATTTTAGGAGCTGGGCTGGGCACGCGCTTGCGGCCGCTAACGGAGCGATTGCCCAAGCCACTGGTGCCGCTGTTTGGACGCCCACTCGTTGAGCGGGCACTTCATGCGTGCTGGGCAGCTGGTTTGAGCGAAATTGCGATCAATACTCACCACCGTCATGAAATGTGGTTAGACGAGCACTGGGGCATCCTATCCTGCGGCGGTGGACTGCGCTCACCGATTCAGCGGTCATCCCCCCTGGAAACCGAAGTGCCGCTGCACGCTGGAACTGTGCGCCTCTTTCATGAGCCCATTCTGCTCGAAACCGGTGGCGGGTTGCGCAACATCCATCGCTGGTGGGGAAACGACTCGCTGCTGATCCACAATGGCGATGTCCTCGCGACGTTTTCCCTTCCCGACTTGATCGCCCACCATCGCCGGCAGGGCTGCGTGGCAACGTTGGCGCTGCGCAGCGAAGGCAAGGAACAACACATCGCGCTCGATCCCAGCGCCAGCCGTGTGATTGACATTCGTCAGCGACTCAATCGCGCCTGCGGCACCCATGTTTTTACCGGGATTTACTGCGTGGAACCGGAATTTTTTGATGAACTTCCCCAGGAAACCGTGGCACCGGTTCTGCCTGCGCTGATCCAGCTCGCCGCGCGCGGTGAGCTCGCCGCTGCGGTGATGGACGAGGGCGATTGGCGGGATCTAGGCGATCGCGATAGTTACTTGGCAGCTCATCGGCATCCCCACAGCCAGCGTGACTCCGTGATCGATGCCACCGCGCAAATTCACCCCACGGCGATGGTGATGCGCAGTGTCATCGGCGCGCATTCGGTGTTAGAAGCCAACGTTGTGATCGAGGACAGCGTGCTCTGGCCCGGCAGTCATATCGCAAGCGACACAAAACTAAGCCGCTGCATCATTTGCGGAAATGACAGCATCAGCGGCCACTGGACAAATCGCGATGGCTAGACCCCGCTCATGCCACACCGCTGCATGACGGAAAAAAATCATTGCATTTCTTCTGATTCAGCGACATGTTTCCCCAGTCAGTGCTCTGCTGCATCGCTCACATCCGTGGCGAGGCGAAGTGTGCTGGTGCCTGCTGAATGCAGTCTATTGGTTCGCGATGCACCTGGTTCGATTGCGATCTTCACGATCCTACAATCCTCCTCCAAAAACTCTTTCTTTAACCTCTCGAATGCATGTTCGATCCGTTAAATGCGGTTTTTTTGTTAGGTATTCTTGTTTCCTCGCTTCGCGTGGTCGATGAGATGGTGATTAGTTGACGTGAAGGAAGCTTGAAAACAAGCGGCTCGGTGTGAGGGCGGGTGGATTGTGATTCCATGGGTTGTCATTCGATGCCGTGAGCCGCGGCTCATGGGTTTTCTCGTGATGATCATGCGAATGAATGACGAGGTGTCGTTGAGTGGCGCTCGTCGGCAGCGGGTTTGGGCATGTCGTGTGGCGGAAACGCCCGCTGGCACCGGGTCAGTCACGTGATTGCACCGCATTTTTATTTTTTTCGAATTTAACCATTTTTCACCATTCATGGCCGGTCATAATAAGTGGTCGAAGGTCAAACACATCAAAGCTCGGGTCGATGCCATCAAGGGGCGCGTTTTTTCAAAATGTGCCCATGAAATCGCCTTGGCCGCACGAGCTGGTGGTGGCGATCCTTTGCTAAACGCGCGCTTGCGCACTGCCATTGAAAATGCCAAAGCGGTATCGACGCCACGGGAAAACATCGAGCGAGCCATCAAAAAAGGCACGGGTGAGCTTGGTGGGCAGATGATTCAGGAAGTCACCTACGAGGGTTACGGCCCGCAAGGCATCGCCTTTCTAGTGGAAGCCGCAACGGATAACTTGAATCGTGCCGCAGCGGACATGCGCGCCATTTTTTCGAAAAACCATGGAGCGGTCGCCACTCCTGGTGCCGTGGCTTATCAGTTCGATCGCCGTGGGGAGATTCGTCTCGCGGCGTCGAGCCGATCCGCGGATGAGGTGTTCGAACTCGCCATCCTCGCTGGTGCCGATGATGTGATCAGTGACGACGACGAGCACGTGATTCACACGCAACCCACAGCTCTGGGAGCGGTGGCCGTGAATTTGCGCCAACAAAACGTGACCATTTTATCCGAAAAATTTGTTTTCCTGCCTCAGACCCCGCTGATGGTGGACGATGTCAACATCGCTCGCCAGGTGCTCAAACTCCACGATTTGCTCGATGACTACGCCGACACCATCAATGTTTTCACCAATTTTGAAGTTTCTGATGCCGTGCTGGAGCAGCTTGCGGCTGAGGCCCATTGAGCCAAACACCATGATTTTGACTTTTTTATATTAAGCGCATGAGCGATCCAACTACCAACAGCAACGGCGATTTGTTCGATGTCCCCGTTTCAAGCCCCAAAAAACGAGCTGTGCGTTCGCGCAAGACTTCAGAACCGGAATCCACCACACCAGCCGTGACTGCCGAAACCAAGGTGCCGCGCCGCAGCAAGCCCAAGCAGGAGGCGAGCCCCACAGAACCCGCTGCCGCAACGGTAAAACCCGCGCCCAAAAAACGCGTGAAGGCGCTTCCGACCAGCGCCGACGAACCGCCGCACGCCGATGCGCCCGAGGTCAAGACGATGAAGCTCAAAAAAGCGGAAAACCGCGCATCCACCGAGCGCCGTGATGCAGCCATCCAAGCTCCAACGGCGGCAACACCTGAACAAGAGCCAATGAGCCGCGTGCGGCGTGCCTTGCAATCGGTGAGTAAAGACCCCAATCGCCAGCATCCAGAAGCCGCTTCGCAGGGCATTCCTGCGCAGCCGCAGAACGTGACAAAATCCATCCCGGTGATGGAAATGGAACCGCGAGGCATAGAATCCCCTCGGGTCAAGGAGCCCGCCCCCGCCCGACACGTCCCGACCGAGCCATCTGGTGTTCCACCAAAACCAGCGCATGACGAGCGACGCTTACCCGAACGCCACGCACAGGCCCACCGCAACGCGACAAAACACGAGCGCCATTCCCGCGCGCCGCATCCGCAGCGCCACGATCCGCGCAAAAGTCACGCCAGCAACCGTTTTGAGCGTCCCGCCAACAAACACGCCGCCGCAAAAATGCGCAAACCCGATCCCGATGCCGAACGCGCCAATGCCGTGCTCGAGGGACCGAAACTCGAAGTCGAGGGTTTGCTGGAAATCACCCCGAAAGGCAGTGGATTTTTGCGCAAAGCGGGCAAACAATTCGAGCAAGGCAAGGATGATGTTTTCGTGCCTGCGGGACTTTTGCAGCGTTTCGGTATCCGCGCCGGTGTCTGGCTCAAGGGCTTTGCGCAGATGGGAAGCCGGGGCGAGCAATTGGTGGAAATTGTCAATGTGAATGGACTATCCCTTGACGACGCACGCAAGCTGCCGCACTTCGATGAGCTGCGCGCGATCAATCCCACCAAACGCATTCCGTTCGAAACCGAATCCGCCCGCTTCACGACTCGGGTGTTGGATCTGATCGCTCCCGTGGGTCGAGGTCAGCGTGGATTGATTGTTTCGCCTCCACGCTCGGGCAAGACGACCCTGCTGCTGCACATCGCGGAATCGATCCGCCAGCGTGAGGACGATTCGCTCCACCTGATGATATTGCTCGTGGATGAACGACCCGAAGAAGTGACGGAATTTCGCCGCGCTCTGCCGGGAGTGGAGCTGTATGCCAGCTCTAACGACGAAAACGCCCGTAATCACTGTCGGATCGCCGAGTTGGCCATCGAACGCGCCAAGCGCTTGGTCGAGTCGGGCAAACATGTTTTTCTGCTAATGGATTCCATCACTCGTTTGGCACGGGCATACAATCAAAGCATGTCGAGCGGCCCCAATCACCACCGCGGTGTCGGTTCTGGCGGGATCATGGTTGGAGCCCTCGAGGCCCCGCGTCGGCTCTTCGCTGCGGCTCGCAACACCAGCGACGCCGGTTCATTGACCATTTTGGCCACCGCCCTGATCCAGACCAACTCACGCGCCGACGATGCGATTTTTCAAGAATTCAAGGGCACGGGTAACATGGAAATCGTCTTGGATCGGAAAATCGCCGAGCAATACATTTACCCCGCAGTGGATATTTTCAAATCGGGCACCCGCCGTGAAGAATTGCTGTTGCCGGAGCACATGTTGCACAAGATCAACATGATCCGGCGTGGATTATCAGGTCACAAACCGCTGGAAGCGATGGAACGTCTGACGTTTTTCTTGAAGAAATTTGCGTCCAACGCGCAGATGCTTCTGGAAATCAAGGGCTAGAATGAATGACAAGACCGCATTGATATGGAAAGTTACGAGGTGTTACGCGAAGTGTTTCAACAAGTCAGCCCCAAGGCCATTGCGTCGGAGCTGAGTGTCTCGCTTTCGCTGGTTTACAAGTGGGCAGAAAAACCACAACAGGAGGGGGGTGGGCACCGCAATCCGCTCGATCGTGTGGTGCAGCTGATGGATTTGTGCCCCGACGACGCGGTGTTGGAGTGGCTGTGCCAGCGCAATGGTGGATGCTTTGTGCCCAATCCCAACAGCCCTAAGCAGCAAGACATGGAGGTTTTGCCCGCCACACACGAGATCATCCAGCAGTTTTCTGGACTGCTGCGCATGATTTCCACAGCGGCGGTGGACAACACAATCACCGCGCAAGAGGCCGCAGAAATCCGCGATTCCTGGGATCAGCTCAAAAGCTACACCGAGGGTTTTGTGCGCTGTTGCGAGCAAGGTGACTTCGATGAGCTCAAACAAATTCCCAGCTTTTCGCATGCCCAGCACAGGCGCTAACGCGCATTTTTTCTGATAAAATAGCACAACAATACCGTAATCACAAACACACATGAAAACTAGTTTGATCGCCGGATGGATGATGATCGCAATGCTCACCGTGGCGCCTGTGCGCGCCGACGAGGACACCCCGCTTGCCAAAGCGATGGAAGGAGTCAATGACGCCTACAAAGCACTTAAGACTGAAAAAGATGCCGCAAAAGGCGCAGAATTGGCACGCAAGGCTCAAGACGGTTTGCTGAAAAGCCTGAGCTTCGTGCCGAAAAAGTTCGATAGCATGCCCCAGGGCGAGAAAGCCAAAGCTGGAGCAACCTACCGCGCCATGGTCGCAGAGGCCTATGTGACTTTTTGCAAAATCGAAGTCGCATTTCTCAGCAACAAGCTGGATGAGATCGCGAAATTGGTGGATCACGCCAAAACCCAGAAAGGCGAAGGTCACGACATGTTCATCGAGGACTGATGTTCATTGAGGCCTGATGCGGCATCCAATCGGGAAAGTGCGCTTCAGACCGCAAATGATTCACATCTCAACGTGACTTGGATTCACAAACCGGTCACAAATCAATGGGGTGCGCTGGCGTTTGGTGTGATGGGAGAAACCTACCACATCCGTCGGCTTCTCCCCGTTTTTCTACCGGGTCATGACTGGGACTGACTGACTTGCAGCAGATTCCATGCGCTCACCAAGGCACGCAGGCCAGCCATCTCGATCGAAGGATCCACACCTGCTCCCCAAACCAAGCTGGAGCTGGCGAATGAGGCATCATGCGCGCGCAGCTGAACATAGGCCGCTGCGTTCGCATCGGACCCATCCCGCACCGCATGTGAGCGATAGTCCACCACACTAAAGTCCCTCACATCCAAGGACTCCAAGGCATGAACAAACGCATTGATCGGCCCGTTGCCTCGACCCACAATATCGTGATTCTGACCACGCAACGTCACCGTCGCGGCGCATTCGACCTGCCCGCGCTCCTCCGTGTGGTGTCGCAGTTCGTAGTCCACCACCGCCAAGGGCTCGTGCAAATTAGCAAAAAATTGCAAAAATGCCGCCCCAATTTCTTCGCTGCTCAATTCGCGACCAAGCGAATCCGCGAGGTCGTAGATGCGCTTGCCCACCGACGGATGCATGGTCTTTGGCAAATCGAAACCATGATCGCGATCCAAGATGTAGGCAATGCCGCCTTTGCCCGATTGGGAGTTGATGCGAATGATCGCCTCGTAACTCCTCCCAATATCGCGAGGATCGATCGTGAGATAAGGCACTTGCCACGGCACGATGCCATCGCCCGCCGTCGCTTGCACCTGATCGCGCAAATCCAAACCCTTTTTGATCGCGTCCTGATGCGAACCAGAAAACGCCGTGAACACCAACTCCCCCGCATACGGCTGCCGATCCGGCACCGTCAAGCGAGTGCAGCGCTCATAAACCTGCCGAATGTGGCTCAGATCTGAAAAATCCAGCCCAGAAGCGATGCCCTGACTATTCAGATTCAGCGCCACGGTGACCAAATCCAAATTGCCGGTGCGCTCGCCATTGCCGAACAGCGTGCCCTCCACTCGGTCAGCCCCCGCGAGCAAACCCAGCTCCGTTGCCGCCACTCCCGTGCCACGGTCATTGTGGGTGTGCAAGGAAATGATCACCGCCTCGCGCTGACGCACGTGCCGGCAAAACCACTCAATCTGGTCCGCATGAATGTTGGGCATGCACCACTCCACCGTGTTCGGCAGATTGAGAATCACCGGACGCTGCGGAGTTGGCTGCCACACATCCATCACCGCGTGACAAATCTCCAAGGCAAAATCCAGCTCGGTGTCACTGAAGCTCTCAGGTGAATACTGATAAACCCACTCGCTTTCGGGCTGCGCCGCCGCATGCTGCGCCACCCAACGCGCGCCCTGCTGAGCGACCGCGATGATGTCCTCGCGCGAGGCACCACCAAAGGTCACGCGTCGCTGCAGCGTGCTCGTGGGGTTATACAAATGAATGATGGCACGCCGCACCCCACGCAGACTCTCAAAGCTGCGCTGGATCAAATGTTCGCGCGCTTGCACCAGCACCTGCACCGTCACATGCTCTGGAATGCGATTTTCCTCGATCAAACGCCGAACAAAATGAAACTCCGTGTCTGAGGCCGAGGGAAACCCCACTTCAATCTGATCAAACCCAACCGCCACGAGAAGATCAAAGAACTCCAACTTCTCCTCCACTGACATCGGCGTCGGCAGCGCCTGATTGCCATCACGCAGGTCAACCGAGCACCACTGCGGCGCGCACGTCAACACCCGATCTGGCCAGCTGCGCTGAGGCAGATCCACGGCGGCAAATGGGCGGTATTTGGAAATCGAATCTGGTTTCATCGGTGAGACCATCGTAAGGGCGACATCCAAGGTGTCAAGATTCCGCAGTGGGAAATCCTAACGCTCGCCCGACAAGGCCATCACGAGCGCTTCGACCATTTCGCGTATTCCTTTGCAACATGCTCACCCCAATTGCCATACCAAGCATAACCATTGCGACGTTCTTTGCCGATGTCAGAAAGTCGCGGTTTTTTCACGCCATCGCGATCGCAAAAAAATGGCTGCCCGGTCTCAATATCATAAAAGCGCGCCCAAATCGCTGGTGCGTTTGGATCTTCGATCACCTCGCGCACCCCGTTGACTTTCTCTATGCGAATGCCTTTGATCTTTGCCGCATCAAACCAAGCAACACCCGCCGTCACCGCCGCCCGCACACGCGGGCTAGGATTCGGCAAGCTCATCAAAAAACGCAAAATCCCCGCGCTCTCAGAGCCACTCAGCGATGGCAGCTCATAGGCACGCGCCGATGCTGGCGCAAGCGTTTCTTCGTGATGCTGCGCGCACCAAACCGTCGGCACCCCTTTGACCACAATCTGACAACGCAAAAGGCACTCCACACCGCGCTCGACGGCTTTCTGCACCGCTTGCAGGCGCTCAGCCCCCACCCAAGCAGACTGCTGATCCTCGCTCACTTCGCGCAAAAACCACATCAGGCGAATCATCGCATCATCATTGAAAGTGATTCGATGAGGATAATCTTTTTTCCCCAGGGGAAATAACTGCGGCCAGCCACCAGTGGCATATTGAGCCCGCAGGATCAAATCCAGCCCGCGCAGATACGCCTGCTTGCACCCATCGTCATGCGTAGCACGGTATGCCCGTGCCAGATAGCGCAACTCATCCGTGGTGGACTTGTTATCGAAGGTGCCCTCGAGCGACTTTTGCCGGTTGTCATTCATTTTTCCCGACGTGTCCACCGCCTTGGGCCAACTTCCCGTTGGAGTTTGCCAGGAAAGCACACGCGCTGTCGTTGCTTTGCCCTCAGCTGAGGCATACCACTCATCGGGACGTTCTAGTAACTGACTCGGAAAACCCGCTGCCCAGACAGAAGACGAAGCAGCAGCCGCCAGCACGATCAATGCTTTTAATTGAAAACCAAATTTCATACGACGTGTTTTTTATGATCCTTTTTTAATGATCCTTGCAGCAACCACCCAATCAGGGAATCACTTTCAACCGCAAGTTTCGAAAACGATACGTTTGCCCCTTTTCGCCATGATGCTGCAAACCAATCACCCCTGTGGCATCTTTGTCGTCCTGGACGTCCGAAGTCACCACCCCATTGACCTCGATTTTGATATGCGAGCCCTGACATGTGATGCGGTATTGATTCCACTCATGGCGCTTGAAGCAGTCGCCGGCACGTTTTTTGAATGCCTCAACGCTCACAGGGTCCGCTTTGATCGGGCTAACAAACCACATGCGCCGCCCTTCATCATAGATGCCACCTGACCAATTACGGGAGGGGTCGCCATCGACTTCTGCTTGGTAGCCAAAAACCTTTCCGGGACTGACTTGTGCCCGAAACATGAAACCACTGTTCGCCTTGCCCGCGGGCAACATCACCTCGCCTTCAAAAATAAAATTGGCGTATTGCTGCTCAGTGACTAAAAAAAACTTTCGATCGCTCGTCAGATGAATTTCGCCATCCACCACGTCTGCTTTGCCCCAGCCGTAAGGATTGCTCCAATGACTCAGCGTTTTGCCATCAAAGAGCGGCACGAAGCCATCGACTGCAACGCTGGTTGCGGGCTCTGCTGCCGAAGCCACGGCGGCAAAATGACCAAGCACGGCGATCGCCATGCTTCGACTCCTGACCGCGCGAAATAAGAGCCAATGATTCCACAACACCTTCTGAAGACGGGTTTTCAGCATTTTAATTCATACTTCAGCCAATCACGAATCTTTCAATCGAAGGTGTTCATCATGACACAGCCATCATTTCAGCGCCGCTGACGCGATTCCACGCCACCAACGGCGGCAAAATAAACCGGCTGTGTCCGATTTGTTGCTTTCGTGCGGGACATTGATTAACCCAATGAATCCCAACGAAACACAAGCGGCACAGCTCTTTCTCCTACACCACGATTTTGTCAAATCAGTGGCACTCAAGCACGCGCCATGGCCGGGACTGATGGATGACATCACCCAGCAAGTATTTTTGGAGTTCATCAATAAGCAAGCCGAGTGGGATCTGACCCGAGACGTGCGCCCTTTGCTGGCGACCATGACCCGATTTGTCGCTCTGCGGCAATGGCGCGAAAAGACGCGTCAACAATCCAACGTGGTGCAGAAACTGGCCGATCACATTCGATTGCTGGCCGAAGAAGAGGACGTCTCGCCTCATTATGAAGATGAGATCATGCTCTTGCGCGTTTGCCTCAAAAAACTTCCTGAAAAAAGCAGAGCGTTAATCACTCTTTATTATTATGATGACTGCGGCACGCCGCAGATTGCCGAAAAAGTAAACATGAAACCGGACACCGTATGCCGTGCCATTTCGCGAGTCCGGGACAAACTCCGCACCTGCATCCAGCAAGCCCAAAAAGAACAATCCCATGTCTGATACAGATACACTCATTCAGCGCTACTTGGAAGGACTTTTAAGCGACAGTGAAGCAGAAGAGCTGCTGCGTCAGCTGCAACAGCAACCACAGTTGGGTCAGGTCCTGCTCGAGCATCTCTCCATGGATGCCATGCTGCGTGACACACACCACATGCTGCTTGAAAACGCGCCAATCCCAACGCCCAAAAAACAACGTTTCTCTCTTTTCACGCTCTCGAGTGTCACGGCATTGGTTGCCTGCGCCACCATCTTCGTGACCTTGTTCTGGACATCCACTAAGCGAACTCAACCAGAAGAAACCAGTGCCACAGAAGAAACCAGCGCCTCTGTTGCCGTTCTCACGCGAGGAGTCAACCTCAATTGGGAAACCACCCCGATCCAACCGGGCTCGCCTCTGTCGCCTGGGCTGCTGAAACTCAAAAGCGGCATCGCACAAATCGAGTTTTTCCAAGGCGCCCGCGTCACATTGGAAGGTCCTGCTGAACTCAACCTAATTTCATCCGGTGAAGCCACTTGCACGAAAGGCAAACTGAGCGCGCATGTGCCGCCACAGGCCAAGGGATTTCGCATCAACACCCCCAAGGGCAACATCGTTGATCTGGGCACGGAATTCGGGTTGAGCATCGATGAATCCAACACTTCGGTTCATGTGTTCAAGGGGGAAGTGGAACTGCATCAAAACGCGCAACCCATGCAGCCCGTGAAAGAAGGACAAGGGATCGATTTCACCGTTGAACCCAAGCGGATGGCCGCCAGTGCGGCAGGTTTCACATCGTTGAAGGAAATAGATGCGCGCGATGCTCAGTCGGCTCGGCTTCGGCATGAGCAATGGTTGGCGAATAGCGAACGCTGGAATGCGGATCCTGGCTTGGTCCTGCGTTTTGATTTTCAAGACGAGCAAAGCAGTCGCTCACTGCGCAATTGCGCTCAAAAGAGTGAATCCATCACTGACGGCAGCATTGTCGGCTGTTCTTGGACGGATGGTCGGTGGCCGGGAAAACACGCATTGGAATTTCGCAACGTCAGCGATCGTGTCCGCCTGAGTGTGCCGGGTGAAACCGAAAATCTAACCATGGCTGTTTGGGTCAGAGTGGCCGGTCTGGATCGCACTTATAATTCCATTTTCATGTCGGAATCATGGGGCGAACGGCGTGTTCACTGGCAGATCACTCGCGGCGGTGCGGTGCGCATCGGCATTGCCAAAGAATCGGAAATGCATCATGACAACTACGATGCCCCCGAATTTTTTACCTCGGAGCGCTTCGGCATCTGGACTCACCTTGCCGTGGTTTTTGATTCAAAAGCGGGTGAAGTCCGTCACTACGCCAATGGGCAGAGAGTCAGCACGGCGCGATTGAATGACGCGTCTCCGCTGCGCATCGGCATCGCCGAATTGGGGAACTGGAATGATCATGGCAAAAACACGACCGTGCCCATTCGTAACTTGAGTGGCGCGATGGATGAATTCGCTCTGTGGAAGCGCGTGCTGTCGGACGATGAAATTCAATCGCTCGCCGCACATTGACCCTGTTTCGCAGTCCTTGACGCCCCAAAACCCTGGATAACCGACGACCCTGGCCATGAAAATCATTTGCGCCGCATCCGCCATCATGATCTCGATTGGGCTGTTACAACCCTTGCGCGCTGAGGAATCGCGAGCAGATCGACAAAAAATGATTTTTGAATCTGTGCTGGCCTCTTATCAGAAATCACCTCGGGGCGACTTCCGCAAAGCCGACGCGCTATTCGAGCTCGGCCGCAACGAGGAAGCGATCAAGGTGGTGAACGCGCAGCTGGACGCTCTGGAACCAGGCAACAAAATTAACCGCTGGATGCACGGTGGCAACACTGGCTTCATCGCTTGGCCCGGGATCGACACCTACATTCGCTACCAAGATCGCATGGATCAAAAAACCCGCGATCGCTATCGTCGCCTCTACACCGGCGGCGTCTTTTATCAGCGACTTTCGACGAGCAACCACGTCACCATGGCGGCTGTGAACCGCAGCCTTGCCACTCAGGTTTGGGGAAAGGATTCATTCAAAGCTGACCCCTTTTTCATGGCAAACGATTCCTACATTCAAGAAATGACCGCTCGAATCAAAAATCCCCAACCCGGTCAGGTTTGGGGCAATCAGTTCAGCGACGGCGATGAAACAGGGGAAAAACATGTCCGCAAAATGTTAGACAACATCGTCCAACAAGGGCCTGGCGAATACGCATCGCGTCCCTACGGCGCACAAAACCTACTGCCCTTGTTGACGTTAAGCGAGTGCTCACGCGATCCGGAGATTCGTCATCGCGCGCAGATGGCTTATGAATACTGCCTCATCCAGCTCGCCCCAGCATGGCTGCGCGGCCACCTCGCCACTTTTTCGCCGCGCTCTTATCCGGACATGCTAACACAGCAGCCTTGGGGAGGAGCCACGCTTCCGTGGTTTTACTTTGGTGGCATCACGCCCAAGGATTTATCAAGTTGCTACTGTGTGCGTGCAGCCACATCGAGGCAATCGTTTCCGGACATCCTGCACGCGGCTGGCACTGATCGCTCAAAGCCATACACCTATCGCGCGCTCATCAACAAATGGACGCTCACGCATTACATGCATCGTCACTACGCCTTGTTTTGTCGCTCCTCGAAAGCGCGTGGACGTGGCTTTGCCGGCCAGAGCTACCCCTGCGGGGTGATGTGGGACGAACCAGATGTCACACGCGCGAGTCACCTATGGGTGACCAATCCCGTCGCTGATCGCGCCGATGGCGAGTCCGCTAACCTCACCAATGGCATTCATACCCACGGGGTCAGCAAATACGAGGAGCAATTGCTTCACGAAAACGCCCTGATTTCCGTTTATGACATCGACCCCACCTTTCGTAATCCCTACATCCTCGGCTACGTGCCCGGCGGCGCGCGTGCCGTGATCAACGACTGCCGCAGCGGGCGCATTTTTCTGCATTACGGCAGTGTATTGATCGCCGTCCAAGCGTCGCAGCCCTTCGATTGGAACCCCTCGGTGCCGATGCGCGCCGCCGCTGGGAAACCAAATCCGGGAGACTCTGAATTCCGCATCATGGCAACGCAAGCAGCAGTTGTGTTAGAGACCGCGCCTCCCGAAGAATTTCCCGGCGCATCACCAAGCGAACAACTGCAAGCGTTTCGAAAAAAGTTGATCGAGCTCACCCGCATTCAATGCACGAAAACGACCATCGTTTCCGCGACCTACACGGATCGCCGTGGCAACTTGCTCACCTGCAGCTACGGTGGCGACGACAGCATCAACGGCAAAAAAGTCGACTACCCCAACTGGCCCGCACTCGAAAGCCCGTGGATCCGCCAAGAAAAGTTAGGAGGCTTGCTCACCGTCACTGATGGCAACCGGACGCGCACCTACGATTTCCAGCAATGGCGGGTCGATGAGCTAATCAAAAACTAGCGACCATCCCTCATCGCTTGTCACAACGCCAACCATTAGCCGCTGAAAAAACCATGCCCTCCATCCTCAGTCATGTGAAGCACGTCGCCGCAGCGTTATTGTTGTCTTTACACCTCACATGCGCCAACGAAACCCATTCGGATGTTGACCAAATTTTTCAATATTTCACGCCAA
This sequence comes from uncultured Verrucomicrobiales bacterium, assembly GCA_964599325.1. Lineage (GTDB taxonomy): Bacteria > Verrucomicrobiota > Verrucomicrobiia > Verrucomicrobiales > Akkermansiaceae > UBA956. The sequence goes on from CAZREM010000016.1 coordinate 54,011, forward strand.
GTCCCACGCCAAACACCCCCGCAAATCTGGGGGCTTATCTGTGGATACCACCACAAACAGCAACAATCCGTGCGGTGATGGTGGCCGTGCACAACGGGCTACCTATTAGCATTCTCCACAACCCTGCGATTCGTGCGATCTGTCGCAAGCACGGCATCGCGCAGATTCTCCTCACTCCCTGGGCCAGCGACATTGGCAACACGATGTTGAAAGATCTTTTCTATGACATCACCGACCCAGAGCGCACCGCGATTTATGATCGCTATGTCGCCCGTTTAGCCGAATTATCGGGGCACGATGAATTGTCGTTCGCGCCAATCATACCGCTCGCGCACTCGGCATATTGTGATTTCGCCTTCAGCGCCGCTCTCCGTCGTCCACAACAATGCCTCGCTGCTCTGCCGATCAAAGCCGGGCTACCCGATGTTTACGATCTCTATGCTGCGGGCGGCAAAGCCAAGACGCCAACACCCCACTTGGCTCTGCGCCATGTGCCCATCTTATTTGTGCAATCCGCCAGCCAAGAAACGGTGGCCTGGAGTCCCTACCCGCGTGGACTAGTCGCCAGTGGCCTGGATCGCTACCGACGCGATCATGACAACAACGACGGCTCCGAGTATGAACCGCGTAACGAGTTGTTCGGCATGTGCTGGGACATGAGCAGCGGCCACTTCGACATGTTACCGCGGAACTATCAATTCGTTGCCAATTGGCTGGACGCGATTGCTTCTGCGCGCCTACCTACAATGCCAGGAGAGCCTTTGCGCCATCTAACACTTCGAGATGGCTGGTTGGTCAACCCAACCAGCCTCGCAACAGAGTCTCAACCGCCGGGTTCGCCCCTTGTTGCGGCTTATCGTGACGTCACCAAGGATCGACACCGCTCACTCTGGTATCCCACCGAAAAACTCGCGCGTTCTCTGGCTGAGCTTGCCCGCAGCGAGCCACGCAAACAAATCGAGCTTTTCACATTTTTGGATCCAGCAGGAGCCCCGATCAGTCTCGCGCATCAGTCCCTCGCGACTTTAGCAAATGCGCAACAGCATTTGCAAGGCGATGGATTGTTGCAGCTAACCACGCATCACTTCATCACCCCACCGGGGATTTGTTCTAACAAGGACAAGCAACACGCGAAGAACCCCGATGCACCGCACGACATGAAGAATCTGCTTTTTCCGGGCAAATCGAACCTGCCCACCAGCAAGCTGCCTTTGAATTTTGATGAAAATTACGGGGTGTTTCAACTACTCAGCAAGGAGACATTCACAGACGAACGCGGCGTCACGGAAAGTCGCTTCACTCTGAGATTAAAGCGTCACCGCCTTGCGCCGGAAAACCGTTTTAGCATGTCATTTGTGAGGGTCTATCACGAAGGCGACGATCAATTCGCAGCAGCTGGACGCACTTGTCAGATTTCGATCGTTCCCGCCGATGCGATGCCTCAGGCCCGCGCGCAAAAAATCGTTTTTCCTACCGTTCCCGATGCACCCATCGCGTCCCAAAAAATCCAACTCAACGCCACCAGTTCACTCGGCCTGGCCGTGAATTACTTTGTTCTCAAAGGTCCCGGCATCATTCAGGGCTCCGCCTTCGTTCCCATGGAAATTCCCATGAATGTCCATCGACCGATCGAGGTCACCATCGGAGCCTACCAAGTTGGGCTGTTTCAAGAACCCGATGCCGCTCAACCTGCCGACACAGTTTATCAAACATTTCGCCTCACGCCTTGAATCGTTCTGCAGCACTTCCGCTGCTTCAGCTTCTAAAAAAACCCACCCAATCCACCTCCATGAAACCAATCGCCCCATTGGTCGCGACTGTCTTCGCGCTGGCCTCCACCACTTGGCTAAATGCTGCTTCACGCAGCTGGACCGGTGCCAATGGATCTGATTTCGAAGTCAGCTCGAACTGGTCAGCCATCCCCACCAACGATCTGAGCACGGACATTGCCGTGTTTTCTGGAAGCGTTCCGAACAATCAACCGCGTCTTTCCGTTTCCCGCAGCGTCAATGGGTTGTCCTTCACCACCCCTAGTGGCGGTTGGACACTCTCAGCCGCCGCTGGCGATTTCACACTCTCACTGGGATCGAGCGGCATGAGCACTGCGGGTCAAACAAGCGGCTTCAACACGGTCTCCACGAACATCGCGCTGGGAACCACCCAGACCTGGCAAGTTGGAACAGGAGGAACACTCACCCTGTCCGGCTCCATTCAAGCCGGTAGCTCCACCACATCCACCTTAGCCGGCCAACTCATCGTCGGCGGAGGATCGAATGCCGGTCAGCTCGTGCTCGATCCCTCCGCTGGACGCGCCGTTGCGATTTTTGCAAACATGGCCAACTCCGCTGCCGTTCAGGTGAATCAGCGTCTGCGACTCGGGTCAGTGGACGTTGCGTCTTCAAGCGTGAATACCCTTTACAATTCTGCCAGCGCCGGCATCCGAGTTTCTAACACGGGCGTGCTTGAGGTCGCATCCGGCGAATGGCGCACCAACGATCTTGGCTCCAACAACACCGCTGCTTTTTCTGGCACACTGATTGTTTCCGGCGGCACATTAGCAACCGGCGGCGGGCGCTACATTGGACAATACAATGGTGCTGTGGGCAGCAACATCACGGTTTCGGGCGGAACACTGGCAGTGACCGGCGGTGGCAATAACGTGATCAATGCTGGCTACCTCGGACTCGGAGTCAACGGTGTCAATTCACCCAGCGGAACGGTGACACTGACAGTGACGGGCGGAACTGTGGATGTTGCCAAAGGCGTCGGCACTCTGCCTGCGGGGGTGAACTCTGCTGCCTTCGTGCTTGGCGGCATCGCCAACACCACCGCGCTTGTCAACCAATCAGGCGGCAGCGTGCGCGTCGGAGTCACTGCCGGCTCGCATGTGTTAACCGGAGTCGCCAACGCCAACGCGACCAGCAACCTTTCCATTGGCTCTCAAGCGAATGCAAATGCGGCGGCATACACCCTGGGCGGAGGCAAGCTGATCGTCGCGGGCTCGGTTCAAGGAGTTGTCTCTGCGGGTGGCGTCAGCCATTTCAACTTCATCGGCGGCACTCTGGCTGTCGGAGGGTTTAACGCAACGAATCTGTCTCATTCCCCGAGTGCCACTATTTCTTCCGGACAAACAGCCTCGGGTTCTGGGCTTGGCTCGCTCACCCAGCGAGGTGGCGTCTTGGCACCGGGCGATGTTGGCGTCACCGGCCTGACCAGCGTGACCGGCGATTACACTCTCACGGCGGGCAGCATGGCGATTGATCTCGGTGGCACGACTGCGGCAACCAGTTTTCAACATGGGGCTCATTCTAACACCCATGACCAATTGAGCGTCACTGGCACCGCGACCTTGGGTGGTTCTTTATCGGTCAGTCTCGTGCCGGGTTTCAGCGCAACACCCACAGACGTGTTTGCAATTATGACTTGCGGCAATGGAGTGTCGGGAAGCTTCAGCAATGTCGCATTCGGTTCGCGGGTTGTCTCATCCGATGGTTTGCACAGCTTTGTCGTCAACTCATCTGGAAACCGTGTGACGCTCAGCGATTACGCCCCGGTGACTCCGCCAGCCATCACGGATCGGGTGACACCCAGCCGAATCATCGAGGGCGATGCGGTGATGCTCAGCGTTAGCGCGCAATGCCCTTTCCCGTTTAGCTACGAATGGCGCAAGAACGGCGTGTTGATCCTCGGCGCAAACTCCAGCTCATTCACTCTCGCGTCCGCTAGCGCTGCCGATGCGGGTAACTACGAGGTGCGCGCCAGCAACGCGGCGGGGGCGGTCACACAGAGTTTTACGGTTAAAGTCCTGCCACCCAATCGCACCCAATCCATCGTGATCGATGCTGGCAGCACCCAAACCTTCAATGCCACAGCCGCGGCCGTCAACCGCGTCTGGACTCTTGATGGCGAGACCGTGGGCAACGGAGCCGCGTCCTACAGCTACAATCCCAGCCCCAAGGCCGTGGGCAGGCACTGGTTGCAATTGGTAGAAACCGATGCCGATGCCGCCACTGTCACTCGCCAATGGGATGTGCGCGTCCGGATCCCAACTGTCACGACCACCCGCGTTTATCACGTCTCCCCAAACGGCTCCGACGCGGCCGACGGTTCATTGAACGCTCCCTTTGCAAGCTTAGAAAAGGCCCGCGATGTCATTCGCTTGTTGACCACGGCACAACGCGCAGGCGGCGTCACCGTTTACCTGCGCGGTGGGATTCATCGACGCACCACTACTTTCTCCCTCACTGGCCAAGACTCCGGCACCACCACCGCACCCATCATCTACGCCGCCTACCCCGGCGAAACCCCCATCCTCACCAGCACCCGCGTCATCGCCAGCGCGCAGTGGTCTCCGCTTGCTTCCAGCGAGCTCGCGCGTGTGGCACCGGGCGTGGATGCCTCTCGCATCTGGGAATACAACGCAACGGGCAATGCCCGTGCTGCGGCGTTTCCAGCCGTATTCAATGAATGGACCATTTTCAACGCCTTGCGCTCATCGCAAAATGGCGGATTATTCGAGGTGTTCTACAAGGGCGAGCGACAACGCCTATCGCGCTATCCCAATGTCAACCTGACAGACGACACCCTAACAACCAATCTCGCCATGAATGGCGTCGCGGCCGGTTCTGATTACGTCGGGCCGGGTGAAACCGCGACCGGCTACCTGAACGGTGCCGGAACTTACACCTACGCCGACGGCGTCACCACCGCTGCCGTCGGCGCAGCCTTCCACTATTCCGCTGCCGATGCTTCCCGCATCGAGCGCTGGAGCACCGCGCTATCGCGGGGTGGAGTCTGGCTCTCGGGTTACTGGCGAGTGCCATGGCAAGTCAATGGTGCCCGCGTCGGCTTGATCGATCCTGTTAAACGAGTCATCGGCTTCGTTCCCAGTTCCCCGAATGCCAACAGCGATCTCATCTCAAACGGCATTGGCAACAAATACGTCCGCCCCGTCGGTTCATTTGACGAGCCATGGTGGGCGCTCAACCTGCTCGAGGAACTCGACCAACCCGGCGAGTGGTGCATCGATTTCAGCCGTCAGCGCCTGTATTTTCTGATGGATCGCGCCGGCTCCCCTGCTGACGGCGAGGTCGAGCTCGCGGACGTTGGCACGCCGATGTTTCAGCTCAATTCCGTTAGCGATGTCCGCCTCCAAGGGCTAACCTTCCGCCGCCACCTGGGCATCAACGTGCAAATCCTCGACGGTGCTCGCAATTACGTGCTCGGCTGTGCCTTCACCCAACCAGGTAACATGGCCGTGGACATCAACGGGGGCACCGGCCACGGCGTGGTTTCGTCCGATTTCGAAAAAATGGCTTCCGGCGGCGTCATTCTGCGAGGCGGCACACTCAGTCCGGCGCTCGTCTCGGCCGACCATTTTGCCGTGAACAACCGCTTCCGCTCGTTTGGCGAGGTCGTGCGCGTTTACCAGGCTGCAATCGACGTCGGTTTCGGCGGCCCGATGGGCTCATGGGGCCTGCCCACCGTCGGCATGCGCGTTGCCCAAAACGACCTGCGCACCTCCCCGCACGCCGGCATCCTCTGGAACGGCTACCAACACGCCATCGAATACAACGAAGCGTCCGATTTCACCCGCATCTCCGAGGATCTCGGCGCCATTTACCGCTTCGGTCCTAACATCGATTCCGGCACGGTGATCCGTTACAACCACCTTTTCTCTAGTCCCCAAGGCGAGGGCATCTACAACGACATGGATCACGTTCGTGTCCGGATCTACGGCAACACTGTGAACCTCCAAACGCCAGCCACCTCATCACGTGGTTATGGCATCTGGACCAACACGAATACAGCAAGTGGTGGTGCTGTTGTCGGACTGCCGATGTCACTGCGGGTATTCAACAACATTGCCGTTAATTCGCGTTCAAACTATTCCCTGCACAGCGCCGTCGGTGGCACCATCGAGAACAACGTCTCCTTTGGCAAACTGGCTTCCGACTTCCTCTGGTATCGGATCACCACCGATGCCGCCACGGCGACCAACTCCATTACCACCTCCGATGCCGCCACGCTTCAGTCCGGCCCCAATCCGAGTTATACGACAGACCCCGGTTTCATCAACTACGCAGCGAATGACCTTCGACTGCGACCTGACTCCCGGGTTTTCCTCGATCTACCGAATTTTAAGCCGATACCGCTTGAGATGTCTGGCTTGTTTAACGATGAACTGCGACAATCGGCCAGCGCGCGTGTTCGCACACCATTCGTGGTGTCTGAGCTAGCATCTGGCGTCAATGCCTCCGTCGCCAATCTCAAGGGAACTTTGGTTTATCCACAATTTGACCCAAACACCAATGTGCGGGTGTATTGGGGGACCACTGACGGTGGCACCGACGCCGCAGCTTGGCAAAACATGGTCAATCTTGGCCAACCGAGCTCGGGCGAACTCTCCGTGCCGCTCACCAATCTCACTGCCGGGACGCGTTATTACTATCGTTTCTATGCCGTTAATGCCGCTGGCGAGCACTGGGCCGAACGCACACGCAATACCATTCCGATTGTGCCAGCTGTTCCCAGCAACCTCATCGTCACACCCGGCGTGGCGAGTAACACTCTCGTCTGGAGCGCTGCCGCTAATGCAACTGGCTACACCGTTAGCCGCGCTCTTTCATCGGGCGGACCATATCGCGTTATCGCCACAGGTCTGACCAGCACCACTTTCACCGACACGGGCCTATTCACCGGAACGCCATACTATTACACAGTCACCGCCATCGGCAACGACGCCGACTCAGCAGCCGCCGCCGAGGTCGCCGGTTCGCCCGTTCCCGGTGTCTTCAATAAGGCCAATAACACCACCGCCTTAGATCTGTCCGCCAGTTGGACCGCGCAATCCGTGCCAAGCGCACTCGACTCCGTGTTGTGGACTGGAACCTACGCCAACGGTGTCGTCTCCATCGGCTCTGGTCTATCCGTGCAACAACTGCGCATCGGCAGCCCCTCCACCGCCATTTCCTTGGCTGCCAGCACTGGCCCGCTCACCCTCGGAGCTGGCGGCTTCGATCTCTCCGCTGCCACACAAAGCCTCACCGTCTTCCCGCCCGTGGTCCTGGCCGCGCCGCAGACTTGGTCGCTCGCAGCCAGCCGCTTGCTCAACCTCGCCGGCACGATTTCCGATGCCTCCGCTGGCCATGCTCTCACGTTATCGGGGGCGGGGTCTTATGTTTTTCCTAGCACCAATGCCTTCTCGGGGCCCCTCACACTCAGCGGCGCAACTCTCCACCTCGGACCTTCCGCTGGAGGACTCACGGGCACGCTGGGAACGGGCGATTTCACCCTCTCGAGCGGCACCTTGCGCTACAATCGGCTCGACGCTCAGGCACCCATCGCAGGTCGATTCAACGCCACCGCCGGCACGATTCAGGTCAACTACGCTGCCGGTTCCTTCACATTGAACTCCACCAACCTGCCCGCCGGTTCGGTGAACAGCTTTGCCAGTGTCTCCGGTGCGAGCGGTGCGACCTTTGTCGTGGACGCAGCCCCGAGCGCTTCACTGACCTTCGGCAGCAGCACCGCCGGACTCAACGTCACCGCCCGCAACGGTCTGATCTCATTCTCCACCTCAAGCCCTGCTAGCAACCTGCGCATCGAGGGCGGGACTTTCACCTCCACTGCCACCGATCGTTTCCAGCTGGCCACGGCCAACCAGACTTTCTCAGTCACGGGCGGCACCGTGAACCTCACTGCTGCGGCTAGTTTGGGCTTACGGATCGGTGGATCCAACGGCGCAAATAACAGTGGCGCGCAAACCGTCACCGCTGCGCAGTCCGGCGGTTCCATTGCCGCAACGACATTAAGCATCGGCGGCAACGATACTTCCGCAACCAAAAATCCAGCCTACACCCTCTCTGGCGGCACACTTGCGCTCTCTAGCACCGGCTCCACCGCCCTGCAAATCGGGGCCGACACCGCCGGCCTCGGCACCAGCACGTTCACCCTCTCCGGCACGGGTGTGCTACGGGTTCCCGGCACCATCACCGGCGCGCAATCCGGCGCGAAACAGATATTTGCTTTCACCGGCGGCACACTTGCTGCCAATGCCGTGAACGCAACCAACCTTCGCTCCGCCGCTGATGGCACCAACGGAACATTCGCTCAAAGCGGTGGCACACTCGCCCCCGGCAATGTGGGCACTGCGGGGCGAACCGCCATCACCGGTGCCTACAATCTTGGTGTCGGCGCCACCCTCGCGGTCGAACTCGGTGGAAACAGCGCGGCAACAGTTTTTCAGACAGCCAACGCCCACGACCAGTTGACCGTCTCTGGCACCACCACGCTTGCGGGTAATCTCAGTGTTGCCCTCCTACCCGGCTACACCCCGGCCGCCGGTTCGTCGTTCACGGTTTTATCCTCCACCGGTGCCCTCTCTGGCGCGTTCGCAAACGTCGGCTTCGGAGATTATCTCACCGCAACCGATGGCGTCACGCTGTTCAGCGTTTCCCAATCGGGCAATTCTGTGGTTCTCGCTCGCGTCTTGCCCACCCCGCCCGTCATCACCGCAGAGCCAGTCTCTCAGTCCGTCGGTTCTGGTGCTCCGACCACGCTCACCGTCACCGCCAGCGGCATCCGTCTAACATATCAGTGGCGCAAGGACGGCGTCGCGATCCCCGGTGCCACCTCCGCGAGTTATAGCCTCTCCGCCGCCCAAATCACCGAGGCCGGTCTTTACGATGTCATCGTGAGCAACGCCGTCGGCTCAGTCACCAGCGCCCCCGCCCGTCTCGCAGTTGCTCCAGCTTGGACTTCTCCCGCCGCGTTTATTTACGATCTGAATTCCTCCGCACCCGTCGCCAACGGCACTGTGCCCGACACCACTGGCCGCACCGTCGGCACGCTTATCAGCTCGCCATCGCCAGCGCTCATCTCCGGTCCCAATGCCAGCTCGGGCAACGCCTGGGACTTCACCAGCAGCAACGCGTTCATCCGCATCGCTTCCAACCCCGTGATCCAATCGCTAGGCGACATCAACGCCACCCGTGGACTCTCCGTTGGTTTTTGGATCAACTACAACTGGCGGAGCAATGCCGACAACAATCTGCGTGTGCTCGGCCTGACTAACTGCCTGGACGTCCTTAGCACCGATACTCACGGCGACGGCATCATTCATTTCCGCCTAGGTAACGGCATCAACATCCCCCAAATCACCCTCGCCTCGCCTCGCGTGCTCGATGGGACATGGCATCACCTCGTCGCCACGCTCGATTTCACTCGCTCCACCGCGAACGCCAAACTTTACGTGGACGGAGCGCTTGCCGTCACCCAGTCGCAACCCATCCAGGCCAATTTCACCGGCGGCACGTCGAACTTTATCCTCGGCGCGCGCAACACCAGTTCGTCTTCGGCCAACAACCCGCTCCGCGGCCGTTTGGATCAGTTTGCCGTGTTTACCCGCGCCCTCGACGCCGCCGAAATCACGCAACTCTACTCGGCCGCCGCCGTGGCCAATTACGCGCCCACTGTCACCGCCGCCGCCAGTGCCACGACCGTGGTCGCGCCTTCGATCCAAACCACCCTGGTCGCCACCGCCACCGATGACGGCCAGCCCACGCCCGCTGCTCTCACCGGCTTGTGGTCGAAGGTCAGTGGCCCGGGCACCGTCACATTTGCTGCGCCGTCTGCGCTAGTCAGCAACGCCACCTTCTCCGCACTCGGCTCCTACGTGCTCCGCTTCACCGCGTCCGACGGAGCACTCAGCTCATCCGCCGACGTGACGGTTAATGTTGTTAACAACACCGCTCCGACTGTTTTCGCCTCCACGCCCACCACAGTGGTCGGACCCGCATCGGCCGCGATCCGACTCGATGGCGCTGCCACCGACGACGGCCTGCCGGGCTTGTCCCCAGTGAGTTTCCTCTGGACCCAACTATCCGGCCCGGGTTCGGCCATTTTTGCCAACTCCGCCGCCGCATCAACCACCGTGACGCTGCCCACCGGTGTCACCGGAAACTACGTTTTGCAGCTTTCCGCCTCCGACGGAGCCCTCACTGGCACCGCCTCAGTCTTCATCACAGTCGCGTCCAATCTCGCACCCGTGGTTCACGCCGTATCCGCTCGTCCTGCATTCGCTTGGACTGCCAGCGGAGCCAACTCTGCTCCGGTGCTCGTTCAAGCCAGCGACGACGGTCTGCCCAACTCCCCCGGCTCGCTTGCCTATGCCTGGACTCTCGTTAACGGCCCCGGCACGGCCGTCTTTGCCAACCCGTCAGCCGCCGAAACGAGCGTCACCGTCGGTGCGCCCGGCGTCTACCGGGTTCGCGTCACCGTGTCCGATGGCACATTGTCAACGAGCGACGACCTCTGGCTCAACGCCATCGCCGCTAATCCCGCGATCCCCGTGCCCACCGGCGTTGCCGTCCGTTCCGCCACACCGCCGCCCTATGAGCATCCGCGCATTTTCTTTACCGACGCCGATCACGCCGCCCTGAGGGCAGCCGCGCTGACCGATCCCGTCGCCTCCGCCGGCCGCATTAGTCTCGTCGCCAGCGTCGCCGCCACACTCGACAACCCCGCCACCGCCCTCGGCGCTGCCTACATTCAATTGAAAGCCGGCAACACCGCCTACAACACTCAGGCCCTCACTCAGTCGCAAACCGCGCCGAACGACGCCATGATCGGCACTGCCGACGCCGGTCTCTACGGTAATCTCGCCGCCGCCAGCTACCTCGCCTGGCTGGATCGCGACAACGCCAGCGTTCGCCTCCGCGAACTCGCAACCGCCGTCGCCACCGCCGCCCGCAACCACGCAACCTGGTGGCCTGCCGACCGCGCTGCGCAGCCCACGCCGGTTGAGTTCAACAAGGACACCTACAGCGATCTCGGGTTCTGCTACGACCTGCTTTACGACTGGATGACTGAGGATCAACGTTACGCCGTGCGCAGCTTGCTCGCCGCGCAAACCTCCGGGCGTCTCACCCTCGGCGCCAACGAGCCCGACTACTCGCTTTCCACCAACTGGCGCACCTTCCACGATCACATCATTCTCGCCTCCCTCGCCATCGAGGGCGAAACCGGCCACGATGCCGCGTCGCTCGCCGTCAACCGCCAAGCGCTCAAAACCTTTTTCACCCAGTGGGGTGTCGGTCCCGAGGGCTTCAACCGCGAGGGTCCGGGCTACTTCGGTTTCGGCACGCACTCCGCCGCGCTCGCCCTCTACGCCCTCTCCCGCCGCGACGAGGACCTGCTCGCCACCACCCGTTTCCACCAATCCGCCCAAGAAATGTTTTACCAAATGGCTCCTGACAGCTCCGGCCGCATGTATGGCGCCAACGACGGACCGGGCTGGGGCAACGGCAATGGCAACACTTCCCTCTATGCCATTTACAAAGCAGCCTACCCCGAAGATCCGTTCATCGACTGGGTCACGCGCAACGCTCTCGCTCCGACCAACTCCGTCATCGCCGCCAGCCAGCCGCTGATCATGGCGATTTGGGGGCGCGCGCCGCTGACCGGAAACACCAGCTTCGCTGCTGCCACCGCCGCCGCACCGCGACCGCTGCATTTGTTCTCGCCCCAGCGCGGTTTCGGCGTCGCTCGCTCCGATTGGTCCGACTCCGCCCTCCAAGTGGATTTTGAAAATCGCTTCGACGCCTTCGCCCTCGGCCATAGCCACGCCGTCCGCAATCATTTCACCCTCTTCGCCCTCGGCCGCGAATGGATCGGCGGTCAGGGTTACCACTACATCGCCAACGACCTGAAATCCACCGTCCTGATCGATGGTCTCGGCCAGAGCAGCGCATCCCTTCAGGCTCTCGCTACAGCTGGAAAACCGGCAGTCATCAGCTGGCCGCCCCTGCCCGGAAAATTCCTCGAAAACATCGATCAGCCCTTGCTGTCGGTTTTCGCTGGCGACGCCAAACCTGCTTACACATACTCGTGGAAAGATCAAAGCTACGCCTACAATCCCGGCGACGTCCCCGTCGGCAGCATCCAGACTCCCTACCGCTGGAAGGACCTCGCCTATCCCGGCTACATTTTCCCCACACCCAACATCGGCGACAACGCCTGGGCCGACACCTTCATCCGCGCCGAGGCCACGCCGTTCAACCCCGTCGAGCGCGCCTTCCGTAGCGTGCTGACCGTCCGCGGCACCAAGCCCTACGTGCTTGTGCTTGACGATATTCAAAAGGACGCCACCCCGCGCACCTACACCTGGTCAGCCAACACCGTGACCAATTACAACGTCGTCGACATGGCGATCCAAGGCACAGCCACCCCCTCTGAAGCCGTGCTCTACCACACACCCGACGCTGCTTCCGGCCCGCGACTCCTTGTCCGCGTGATGGACGGGCAGGGGACAGCCACCACGCCAATCACCCTAGATAACACACCGCTCGACTTTGGCGAGGGCCCCGCTCCCGCCCGCCGCATCCAAATCACCCGCACCGCCACCGTCGCGCCTGATTTCAAAGTTCTGCTTTATCCACACCAGTCCGGCGAGTCCCTCCCGACCACCACATACAGTCGTTCATCCGGCTTACTGACCGTCACCCTGCCCGACGGCACCGCCGACGTCTTCCGCCTGGTCGTTCAGCCCGACGGTCGCACCCGCGTGGCCAGTTTTGCTCGCAATGGTGCCACGCCGCCGACGCTTGTTGTGCCTTCCTCCGTGAATGCCTCCGTGGTCCTTGCGACCGACACGGTTCCGGTTACGTTCAACTTGACCGCCACCGCCGCCAACGGCTCGCCCTTAACCGCCGTTGCGAACCCACCATCCGGCTTCGCCTTCCCCCTCGGCACCACGCCTGTCGTCGTTTCCACCAGCGACGCCGCCGGCAACACCCGCACCACCACATTTGACGTCATCGTCACCATCGCTCCTCCCGCAGCCCCGACCAACCTCGTCGTCAGCCCCGGTTTCGCCTCCAACGTCCTCGCCTGGTCAGCCGTCCCCGGCGCCACCAGCTATAGCGTGAAACGCGCCACCACTCCCGGTGGTCCTTACGTCGTCGTGGCATCCAACCTAACTGCCACAACCTTCACCGACACTGGTCTGGTGAGCGGCACAACCTACTACTACACCGTCACGGCCACCAATACCGCAGGCGAATCGTCCGGCTCGTCCGAGACCTCCGGCACCCCGCCGCCCACCACTGTCACAAAGGCCAATAACATCACTGCCCTTAATCTGGCTTCGAGCTGGACGCCCACCGGCGTGCCCACCGCACTCGACTCCGTGTTGTGGACTGGAACCTACGCCAACGGTGTCGTCTCCATCGGCTCTGGTCTATCCGTGCAACAACTGCGCATCGGCAGCCCCTCCACCGCCATTTCCTTGGCTGCCAGCACTGGCCCGCTCACCCTCGGAGCTGGCGGCTTCGATCTCTCCGCTGCCACACAAAGCCTCACCGTCTTCCCGCCCGTGGTCCTGGCCGCGCCGCAGACTTGGTCGCTCGCAGCCAGCCGCTTGCTCAACCTCGCCGGCACGATTTCCGATGCCTCCGCTGGCCATGCTCTCACGTTATCGGGGGCGGGGTCTTATGTTTTTCCTAGCACCAATGCCTTCTCGGGGCCCCTCACACTCAGCGGCGCAACTCTCCACCTCGGACCTTCCGCTGGAGGACTCACGGGCACGCTGGGAACGGGCGATTTCACCCTCTCGAGCGGCACCTTGCGCTACAATCGGCTCGACGCTCAGGCACCCATCGCAGGTCGATTCAACGCCACCGCCGGCACGATTCAGGTCAACTACGCTGCCGGTTCCTTCACATTGAACTCCACCAACCTGCCCGCCGGTTCGGTGAACAGCTTTGCCAGTGTCTCCGGTGCGAGCGGTGCGACCTTTGTCGTGGACGCAGCCCCGAGCGCTTCACTGACCTTCGGCAGCAGCACCGCCGGACTCAACGTCACCGCCCGCAACGGTCTGATCTCATTCTCCACCTCAAGCCCTGCTAGCAACCTGCGCATCGAGGGCGGGACTTTCACCTCCACTGCCACCGATCGTTTCCAGCTGGCCACGGCCAACCAGACTTTCTCAGTCACGGGCGGCACCGTGAACCTCACTGCTGCGGCTAGTTTGGGCTTACGGATCGGTGGATCCAACGGCGCAAATAACAGTGGCGCGCAAACCGTCACCGCTGCGCAGTCCGGCGGTTCCATTGCCGCAACGACATTAAGCATCGGCGGCAACGATACTTCCGCAACCAAAAATCCAGCCTACACCCTCTCTGGCGGCACACTTGCGCTCTCTAGCACCGGCTCCACCGCCCTGCAAATCGGGGCCGACACCGCCGGCCTCGGCACCAGCACGTTCACCCTCTCCGGCACGGGTGTGCTACGGGTTCCCGGCACCATCACCGGCGCGCAATCCGGCGCGAAACAGATATTTGCTTTCACCGGCGGCACACTTGCTGCCAATGCCGTGAACGCAACCAACCTTCGCTCCGCCGCTGATGGCACCAACGGAACATTCGCTCAAAGCGGTGGCACACTCGCCCCCGGCAATGTGGGCACTGCGGGGCGAACCGCCATCACCGGTGCCTACAATCTTGGTGTCGGCGCCACCCTCGCGGTCGAACTCGGTGGAAACAGCGCGGCAACAGTTTTTCAGACAGCCAACGCCCACGACCAGTTGACCGTCTCTGGCACCACCACGCTTGCGGGTAATCTCAGTGTTGCCCTCCTACCCGGCTACACCCCGGCCGCCGGTTCGTCGTTCACGGTTTTATCCTCCACCGGTGCCCTCTCTGGCGCGTTCGCAAACGTCGCCTTCGGCCAACGCCTTTCCACCGCCGGAGGCGAGGGCAGCTTTCTGGTCAACCAAGTTGGCAATGCAGTAACGCTCTCAGGCTTTATCGTCGCGGCCCCACCGCTCAGCGCGATCGAATCATGGCGTTTGTCGTTTTTCCAAAAAACCGAAGCGATCGGCTCCGCTGCGAACAGCGCCGACCCTGACGGTGACGGGATGAACAACTTGCTCGAATACGCGCTTGCCGGCAATCCGCTCATCCCAGATAACAACAGATTACCGAAAATGTCGCTGCTTCCCGCTCCTTCCACTGCGCTCCAGCTCACCTTCACTCGTCATCGCGCGGATCTGACCTACACCGTGGAAGCGACATCCGACCTCTCAGCTCCAAACAATTGGACAGCGATTCCTTACACTCTTCCCGCTGTTGGCCAATCCGTGACTGTCACGGATCCAACCCCGAACCGTCGGCGCTTTTTAAGGCTCAAGGTCTCCACACCATGAAAATCCGCTGCATGATCATTCCAATTTTCTCATGGTGAAGTGCCGTTTGGGCAGCTGATGATGACTTCGATGCGAACAAAACACCCTGCGGCAGTGGTGTGGCCAATTGATGTAACCGCCACTGGCCTGCCCACCATCACAGGCAACGCCACATCGAGCCATCCCGTTCGTTTTCTGCGTTTACAAATCGATGCCATCATCACGGCTTAACGTCAGCGATCCCCTGCTTCGTTGATCGACTGCACCGAAGCCATCGCGGCAGCGAGGTGTTCGAGGGCGTTGGACTTGAGTAAACCATCCGGAAACTCGGCAATCCAATCTCTAACAGCGGCTGGATCCTGCTGAGCCCAACGTTGAACGATGGCCGCCACCGCTCGCTCTTGTGCGGGGCCGGGTTCCATCCCATCGGCCACAAAAGTCGCGGCCGCCACGGGATCGGACTCCGCCCAGCTGGTGCTCAGCACAGCGAACGCGTTGTTGCGCAGAAGCGCATCTTCGATCTCTTTGGCGCTGGCGAGCGCCGAGCCGGGATTGCGGAGCGCGAGATTGGCGATGGCGTGTTCAACCAATTGATCGCGTGCGGGACCTTCGGGCAAGTCTGCCACTCGCGCCAAAGCCTGAGCCGGATCATCACGACAGCGTTCGTAGCAAAGCGAAAGCATCGCGGCATCGCGCTGTGCTCCCGCAGTTAAAGCAATTACCCAATTCCACGCCGCTTCGGGATCGTGCGCACTCCACGCGAGCGCCACTTGCTCGATAGTCCCATCACGCAGACCACTCGCGGCATCGGATGACGCCCATGCCGCGCTTGCAGCTGGATCGACCTGCGTCCAGCGACACAGCAGTTTCGCCCGCAAGAGAGCGGAGGACGCGTCTGTGGATGCCTCCGCAAACATGACTGATACCGTTTTCTCAAGTTCATCCGCGGGCCATGTCGCGGTGATCGTCTCCAGTGCAGCAGTCAAGCTCTCTTCGTCTGTCTCGGCAAGTTTCGCAAGCGCACGCCGCAAATTCGCATCTGTAACGCTCATGGTGCGTGACGGACGATCACGAAAACGAAGCGACGCACTTGCCGGCAATTCAGTGCTCGTAGTTTCACGGTCAAGCCAACGCTTGACCGTTTTTTCAGAAACCAAGATGACCACCACAGCAGCGATCACGATCGCCATTCCCAAGTGCCATCTGTATTTGACCAACATGAACATCTCAAGGAGTGGCTGTGACGTTGGAAAACACGCCGGTGCAGAGAGCCGAATTCGTCCCACTTGTCACGG
>CAZREM010000017.1:0-70133 GCA_964599325.1 uncultured Verrucomicrobiales bacterium
GCTCATTGAGGTAAAAAAATGTGGCAAACAGTTTAAGAGAGGTGGTCAAACGGCGCAAAATCTTTCAAGCTCTTTGCGATGCACGGCGAACGCAAGATGATTTGTCAGTGCCATCCGAATAAGCATGCTATTATTCCATTAAACCTAAAGCTGAATGCCTTGTTTTCAGCTCTTCTGCTATGATTAGAAAATGTTACGAGAAAATTAGCGCTCCGAGAGACAATCGAGTTAATCGAAAGTGGCTCCTACTTTTTTCATTTTACCGGTTATTGCTGCCAATCGTCATTCTATTGACTTTGCCATTTTGGCTCAGAAAAATGATGCGCCGAAATGGGTGGGGCACTGGCTTAGCGCAGCGGTTTGGTTTTGATGGGATTGATGCGGAGTGGATTCAACAGGGACGCGTGCATGTTCATGCTGTGAGTGTGGGCGAGACCATGATCGCGATCAAATTGATCAACAGCATGCGTGATGCTCTGCCTGAATCAAAATTTGTCTTGGCGGTGACGACCGCTACCGCCAAGCAAATTGCAGTTGCAGCAAAGTTGCCAGATGTCGATGTGATTTATGCTCCAGCTGATGTGGGATACTGTGTTAAACTTTATGTGCAACGCTATCAGCCTCGTGAGATCATTTTGATTGAAGCAGAGGCTTGGCCGGAACTGCTGTGGCAGGCGGAAAAACTAGCGATTCCAGTGGGCATGGCGAATGCGCGGTTATCGCTGCGTTCAGAGCTGCGTTACCGAAGGCTTCGTTCATGGCTCGAGCCGTGGTGGCGTGGCTTGAGCTGGGTTGCCGTGCAGGAGTCGATGGATGTGGAGCGATATGTCGCGATTGGTGTTCCGCGCGAGATAATCCATCACACGGGAAGCATCAAATTTGATTTTCCCGTGCCGGGGGATCAGGTCATTGCATCTGAAATGCTCGAACTATTGGGCATTTTGCGGCGGGAACGACGGGTTTTGCTACTGGCGAGCACTCATGCGGAGGAGGAAAAATGGCTTTTGGCCGGAGTCGATCGTCAATCATGGTTGGTCGTCTGCGTGCCACGGCATGTTGAGCGCAGTGATGAAGTGCGCCGCGATTTAGCAGAAAGCGGCTGGAAATGGCGAGAACGATCAGATCTGACCCAAGAGAATCGTGGCGAAGATGCATTACTGGTGGATCGCACAGGCGAATTGCCCACTTGGACTGCATTGGCAGACGTCGTGATCGTGGGTAAAAGCATCGTCGCGAGTGGTGGTCAAAATCCCTGTGAAGCCATCCATGAGGCAAAGCCGGTCATCTTTGGGCCGCGGATGGAAAATTTTGAGCCCTTGGCAAGCGACTTGGTTGCAGCAGGTGGTGCGGTGCGAATCGAAACTGTGGAGCAACTGCGGGAGATTTTGCGAGAATTATTACTCCAGCCTGAACGAGCTGCATTAATGGTGAAACAGGCGCAATTGGTGTTGGCGAGACATCGAGGTGCGACGCTGCGCACGATTCGGCTCACGAGAGCCGCACAAGGCCAAGATGCGTGAATAGACAATAGAAGTGCCGATTCGTATTTAAAAAGCCATCAATGCGTGCGGACTGATTCACAGACGGTAACAGGAAAGGCAGTTTTTCGGCTGACTTCGGCGCGATCACCCTGCCGCCGCAGCAGCGCGGGGTGCCGCTGCATGCCAGACTCCAACCGCGCGTGCCGAGCCGAATTTGCTTGATTTGATCGATTTCCTGAAGATTGAATGGCAAGGTGAAAAAAACGCGTATTCACCATGATTTTGTAACTGGGCTGGCGTGGGCATGGCAGGCACTGCTGCTGATCGGGGGCAATGTGGCGTTATGGGCGCAGAACCCAAGCGTCGTATGGTCGCAACGCTTTGATGGCGCGGCGCACTTGATCGATGCCGCGCAAGTGGTGAAAATCGCTTCCAATGGAGATGTGATTGTGGCGGGCCGCAGTGAGCGATCGACTGACTTGGGTGATCTATTCGTCATGCGATATGCGGGAGACACCGGCGCAATGGTCTGGCAGCGCAGGTTGAGTGCCCCCACTGCGTGCGATGATGTGTGTCGCGCCATGGTGCTTGATCAGGTAGGAAATGTGTTGCTTGCTGGTGTGCGTTATGATGCCACTGGATTTAGCGACATTATGATGGCAAAAATAGCGGGCGACACTGGTTCCGTGTTGTGGACGCAGACCTATGCAGGCAGTGCAGGCGATGACGATGATGTGGCAGCGCTGGATGTTGATGCGCAAAATAATCTGATTGTGGCGGGTTCGACAACCATTGCGAACGGCACGGTTCAGCAATTGGTGATGAAGCGTTCCTCAGCGACAGGGGCTCTGGCTTGGAGTTTGCAAACAAACGCTGTGAATGGCCAACGCTCGGTGGATGTGAGCGTGGACCAGCAAGGCCGCGTGTTAGTTGGAGCGGTGGCGCTCAATGCACTTTTCAAAGGTGACATGATCATTACTCAATACAATGGCAGCAGCGGAGAGCAGAATTGGCGAGCGAGCATCGACGGATCTGCGCAGGGAGATGACCAGCTCAGCGACATTTCTATCAATTCCAGCAACGATGTGATTGTCTGCGGTGCAATGGAAATGAGCAATGGCGCGCGGCGTGGGGTGATTGCGAAATGCGCAGCTAGCAATGGCACGGTTCTCTGGCAGCGGCTCCAGTCAAGTGTCATTTCCAGTAGCGAGAGTGGTGCGAAGTCATTGGCACTTGATGCCCAAGGAGACGTCGCAGTCGTGGGAAAAATTTCTTCGCTCAGCGTGACAGGCAATGATTGGTGGGCGGCCAAGTGTGCGGGTGATTCGGGGCAACTGATTTGGGAGCAACGGTTGACCTCGGCGACAGCTGGTGAGGCTTTGGTGGTGAAAGTGAATGAGGCGGGTCACCTGCTTGTTGCCGGACGAGTGGATGTGGGTCCGGGAAATGCTGATTTCAAAACGGTGAAGCTGGCTGGAACCACAGGCAGCGTGATATGGCAACAGGTGCAGGCGTATGGCGCGAGTAGCAATGATTTGATCACAGATCTGGCCTTGGGCGCAGGTTCGCGTGTTGCGATCACGGGGCGAACGAATGATGATTGGTGGACGCATGTGTTATTCGACCAGCAGCCGCAATTGCCGATTTTAAGGGTCACGCCCCTTGGTAGCACCGAGATCTTGGATGGCGCAACAGTTGTCTTTGGCACCACGGCGGCGGGAGTCGAGTTGCGCCAGCAGTGGCAGCTGACCAATGCGGGGACTTCAACTTGGCAGCGACAGGCCTTGGTGATCGATGGTGCGCACGCGTCCGACTGGAGTGTCACTCAACAACCGGCATCGACGCTTGCGCCCGGGGCTAGCACGACGCTCGAATTGCGTTTTGCGGGTGTAACAGCGGGGACGCGCAGTGCCGCGTTGCATTTTCTGCACAACGACACAGGCAACAGCCCCTTTGATGTCGCGCTGCAGGCTGTGGCCTTGTCATCGCAAAATGACAGTGATGGCGATGGGTTAAATGACGTCGCTGAATGGTCATTAGCGAGCTTGGGATTTTTATGGCAACAGTCTCAGGTCCCGTTGGTGCAGAGTTTTAAGCAAGGAGTCGCCGCAGCGGGCTATATCGCTCCGGAGCAGATTGAATCTGTGAAATTAACCACCCCGCTACTGCAACGCGATCCCGTTACGGGCTTGTTTCAACTGCAACTCAAGCTGCAACGATCAGGAAATCTCAGCCAATGGAGCAATCTGGTGCCTGCTCAGGTGAACTGGAGTGTGGGTTCGGCGTCGATGAACGTATCGCTCCCAGCGAATTCGAATGCGACACAGTTTTTTCGCCTGCAGGGTGATGTTCCTTAATGCGTGGTTGAGGAATCTGCTCAGGAATCGAAGTGGAAAAATCGCTCGGCTGTGAGGCTTGTGTGAGCAGCGAGTTCCTGCCACGATTCACCCCTCGCAGAGGCGAGGCATTCGGCCGTGTGCCGCAAGAGCGCTGGTTCATTGCGCTTGCCACGGTGAGGTGTTGGCGCGAGGTAGGGGGAATCAGTTTCCACGACGAAAGTGCCAGCGGGTAAGCGACTAGCGACATCGAGCAACGTTTTGGCGCTGTTAAATGTGATCACCCCACCGAATCCCAGCAGACCGTCGAGCTCGATGACTCGTGCTGCTTGTTCCGAGTTGCCAATGAAACAATGGAAAAGAGCGCGGACGCGACCAGCGTAGCGTTGATACAAAGCCAGTGCATCATCGAAGGATTGCGAGCCATGCAAGTCGCGGGTATGGATGACAATGCCAAGTTGTTCGGTAGCGGCGAGCGCGAAATGCTGCTCCAAAAAATCCAGCTGACGGGTGCGATAGTTTTCCTGAGTCCAGCCTGGTGGCGCGGGGTGAAAGTAGTCCAGCCCCGTTTCACCGATGGCGACAATGTTGGGGTCCGGCAGCAGCTGGGCGATGCGACCGATGGCTGTGTCACTCGCATTGACAACGGAACAAGGATGAATCCCGACACAAGCCCACACCTCTGGGTGCTCATGAGCGAGGGTGACTTGGTGAGCGAGATCTTCCTCGTCCGTGGAAAGACTGACAAGCCGATTCACCCCCGCTTCACGCGCGCGCGAGATCAGTTGTGGAATCTCCTCAGCAGCAAAACGATTAGAAGCTAAGTGGCAGTGAGAGTCGGTGATCATGGTGCGTGCTGTTGATTCCACTCGACTAGCTCGGCATAGCGAAGGGTTTTTCCACCAAAAAGATCCAAGGCGCTGCCGACGGTGAAATCGAGTTTTCCAGCGCTAGCATCGTGGATGGCTTGCACATCGCTCATGGTGGTGACGCCGCCAGCGTAGGTGATCGGCACGCTGCGGCAGGTGCTGAGCAAGGCGATCAGTTCCGCATCCACACCCCTGCACAAGCCCTCGACATCGGCCGCGTGAATGAGAAACTCCGCACAAAAAGGAGAGAGTTTTTCCAATAAATCTGGCTCAACACGCCATTCCGTCTGAGTTTGCCAGCGGTTCATCGCCACATGCCAGCCAGAGGAATCGCGTCGGCAACTAAGATCCAGCACAAGGTGTTCGGCTCCTACTGCTTCCACACAGGCATGAAGGTTTTCTGGAATGAATTGTCCCTGAGCGTTGAAGAGAAAACTCGTCACGATCACGTGACTGGCTCCGGCAGCGATCCAGTCCTTTGCATTCAGCGCGTTGATGCCTCCGCCGATTTGCAATCCTCCCGGCCAGGTGGCCAGTGCCGCACGCGCAACGGACTCGTTACCGGGACCCAGGCAAATCACATGTCCGCCGGCAAGTGCGTCGTCGCGATAGCGTTGAGCGAACCATGGGGCATCGTGGGGCGAGACATGGTTCTCGATCGGCCCGCATCCATTGTCGCGCAGGGTGCCGCCAATGATTTGCTTTACTTTTCCATGATGGAGATCGATACAAGGGCGAAAGCGGCTCATGAGTGCGAAAAACAAAGCAGCCTTGTGGCAGTCACTCCAGATCAATCTGTCGGGGGTGAAGGAATTTTTATTCTGTCACTGCGGGGTTGTCATGGGCTTGCTGCTGATCACGGGTTGTGAACGTCGTCATGTTGAGCCGGATCAGCATCAAGCAGGGACGGGTGGCGTGGAGAAAGAGGAGCGAGCGGATCGATTGGAGACCCCCACCGGCGCGATGCGTCAGTTTGCGGGAGGAGTGTATCAGATGGGATCCAGTGGTCGAGTGCAGGCGGCGGATGGATGGCATGAGTTTCCCGAGGAAGCTCCGGCGCACGAGGTGGAGCTGGCGAGTTTCTGGCTTGATGAGACGGAGGTCACGAATCGGGTCTTTGCGAATTTTATCGAGGCAACGGGCTACGTCACCTTTGCGGAACGTGCTGCACGGCGCGAGGATTTCCCTCCCGAGGCGCGCGCGAACTTGCCAACGGGATCCTTTGCGCAGGGAGCGATGATTTTCAGCCCTCCTCCTCCCGGTGTGCCGGTGCAAGGATATCGGGATTGGTGGCGTTGGGATTCACAGGCTTGCTGGCGCAGACCCGGCGGTGCGGGCACCGATTGGCATGGACTGGAAGAGCACCCCGTTGTGTGTGTGACTTATGAAGACGCGACTGCCTTTGCGCGATGGGCTAAAAAACGTCTGCCGACTGAGGCTGAATGGGAATGCGCCGCGCGGGCGGGGCAGCGGGGGCTGACTTTTTGCTGGGGAAATGAAGATGATTCCGTGCGGGGACAGCGCTGCAATAACTGGCAGGGTGAGTTTCCTGAAATTAACGAGCGGCGAGATGGTTACGCACTGAGCGCGCCCGTGCGGTCGTTTTCGCCCAATGCCGCCGGTTTTTTTGACATGGCAGGCAATGTCTGGGAGCTTTGTGAGGATTTTTATGATCCTAGCTACTACGCCCATTGCCCACGGATCAAGCCTCGTGGGCCTGAGACCTGGCGCAGGCGTGAAGACGGCGCAGTGGCTGCGGGGCCGCCGCAGCATGTCATCAAGGGCGGATCTTTTCTTTGTCACGCGAGCTATTGTCTGCGATACCGCCCAGCAGCACGCGAGAGCCAAGATGCGCAGTCCCCGACCAATCACGTTGGGTTTCGCTGCGCCCGAGATTAGCTGGCTCCGCGAAGTCAGCCCGTTTTAAGCCATTTTCTGCAATCGAAGCATGGTTCAACAACGCGATGGTGCTTCAAATGCCAGGCTTCAAACAAGAAGCGGCGGTGGGAAAACGTCTGTGCTGGGGCAGCTGGATGGAGCGAATGTCTGTCATTTGGTGAGCTGTCGCGAGATGGCAGTGGCGCACGAGCGCTGGCCGAGAAACTCCATTGCGTAACCGGCGAGCGTGATCATCGCACCGATATTGATGAAGCGGAGGTTCTGTGAGATCAACCAAAACAGCACAAGTCCACCGATGCCAAGCGCGATGTTAGAGATCAGACGCTGCGTGGCGGCGTCCATGGGGGACACGCAGGGCAACGCAACGTTGCCTAGGCCGAGCAGCAGCACCAACCAGCCGAGTCCTTTCTCCACATCGCCTCCGGTGATGTGGAGGGTCGGGGTTTTCATCTGATTACCAACTTTCATCTGAAAGTCGGGCATCGCCTCCATCCCGCGCAGGCCGTCGATCGCTTCCTGCATTTGTCCGGTCATCCGGCCGAGTTCTTTGCCCGGATTGACCGAAAACCAGGGCAAGAAAAATCCCAACAACACCAGTCCCGCGCCAATCAGGGCCAAGCGACGCTGGCGGGACATCGGCGCGGGGACATCAGCGGATGGCGCGGTGTTGCCGAGAGCCGTGAGCAGATCGGAGCTTTCTTCAACTGTGATCCGGCCGGATTCGAGCAGGGAAAGGATTCTCTCGCGCTCATTCGATCGTGTGGATTCGGGAGCGGGTGTCGGTGTCGATGCTCCAGCGGTGTTGATGAGCGGCTGAATCAGCAGGCAGCCGACGATGAGGGTGAAAACTCCGATGAACTGATAGTCATAGCTTGCGGCTGCGCATCCTGCGACCAAGGCGGAGACGATCAGATTTCCCGGCGATAGCCATGCCCTCACACCGTCCGCTCCTGGAGCTTGTTCCTCCGCGGAGATCTGAATGCCGGTCCATGCGCGGTAAAGCTTGATGCCAAGCGGCACGGTGAACAAGACAAGCAGAGCAGTAGTCGCGAGAATGAGCAGGTCCTTCGCATCGTGCAGACCGAGATTCTGGTGCTCACATTGATAGGCACGCCAAGCGAACGTCGCTGAGGCAACGATGACCAGTGCCACGGCGGTTAAAAACGACCTCTCCTTGTTCAGCCTGACCCAGTAGGCCATGAGGAAATAGGTCGGTAGCGCCAATACGACGGGGATGAGAAGCATGCTAAAGATTCGGATCGGCATGGTTTTGGAGTTCAGGGTTTTTGTTTCAGGAGTTCAGTCGCTTCAGAGGCGGTAATCTCGCCGCGCTCGAGTTGTTCAAGGATGTCCTTGGCTCCGAGCGGCGTCGCGGTGTTGCCGAGCAATTCGTTGACCAAGGCCAGTCGCTTGCAGACGGTGGGATACGAAATGCCGAGAACCTTCTCGACTTCCCGAATCTTCCCTTCGCAGCGCAGAAAGATCATCACAAAGTCCTGCAAGTCCGTCGGTAGTCGGAAAAAGGGTGGAATCGGCAGCACAGAATCAATTGTTGTATCGCACGAGTCGCAGCACAAACGACTGATCGAAAGATGGCTCGTGCAAAACGGACAGCGTGTGACGAGTTTTTTTGTGTGCGGTTGCCCCATTGATTTTGATTAAGAAATAGTTGAAAATATGAATGTGGCAATCCATTTTTTTAATTTTTAATCGAGAATGTTGCTTCTCGGCTCCAGAGGAGTCATCAAGCGTCACGACGTCCAGGCGTTTGGTCGGATAGATACCGCGCTGATGTCTATTGCATCCCCGTTGTCCGTGCTTGTGACCTTCGATGGGGCCATGCAGCCGATTTGGCGCCCGCAGCGTCTCCAGCTTGATGATGATGGCACGGCAAAGGTGAAAGATGGCGGGCTGAAACCGTTTTGACGGTTAGCGCATCAATGGCGCGACTGGGTCACGACCACGACCGAAAAGTGGGTGATGTTGCGGTGCGCGCCAATCAGTGAGGCGCGCGCGTGGATCGGAGATGCGCATTAATGGAAGATGGCGCGTTGCGTATCGGTGTGTCCCATTTCTAGTGGTGAGTAGAGGAAACACGATCCGTTCGAGTCCACGGGTTGGTCTGTTGCTTCGCCTTGGAAGTGGTCGGCAAGCGCTTAGGAATTTTTGGTCTCGGTATCGAGCACCAGCACCCGCTGCCATTTGGCCGAATGGGTAGAGATAAAAACGTTGTGGTCGGGGTGGACTTGGTAAGCATCGTGATCTGCGATTGTGGCAAAGTTGAGGCGCAGGGAATAATCCCAGCTCAAGTCCACGACTGGGCGTTGTGGCACCGCCGCTGGCACGCCCCACATGCCGCTGATGCTGCCTGGCAATTTTAGCAAATCGCTCAAGCCTTGTTCGAAGGCAGCGCGGTCGGTGGCGTTTTGATGTTCCTCTTTGAGCCAGAAATAGACATTGTGTTCCATGCGAGTAAGCTGTCGGGAGCCGCAAGCGGTGTCGAGTCAAAATGCTTGAAAATTTCTTGCCAAGTCACGTGTTTTGCCATGCGATGGCGTTGTGACAGAGACTCTCACATTGCTCGGAAATTCGCAAAGCAAGTGGCCGCAATCGCCGGACGACGCACGGTTGGAAAGTTTTCCGAATCGCAACCCGCAGCAGGCGTATTGGGTGGATTTGGATTTCCCCGAGTTTTCGTCATTGTGTCCCATCACCGGGCAGCCGGATACCGCGCGCATTTCGATTCGCTACATTCCTGCCGAGCGTTGCTTGGAGACAAAATCGGTGAAATTTTACCTCTGTGCCTTCCGCAATCATCCGGCTTTCAACGAAGAAATTGTCAATCGCATCCTAGCCGACATGGTGGCAGCCTGCGAGCCACGGGAAATGGTGGTGCGTGGGGTCTTTGCGGCGCGCGGGGGCGTGCGTTTGATGGCGCAGGCGCATTTCCCCGCGACTCGTTTATCCGGATTGTGCTCGACATTTGAGTCAGTGCCGCCTCATGGTGATGGCACGTGACACTGTTCTTTAAAACACTATTCATTCATCCGTCGCACCGTGAGCTACCAGGTTTTTGCCCGCAAGTATCGTCCCAGCACCTTCGATGACATCCTTGGACAGGATCACGTGGTGCGCACGCTGAAAAATGCGATCAACCAGAATCGGCTGGCGCATGCCTATCTTTTCGTCGGCCCACGTGGCACGGGTAAGACTTCGACGTCGCGGATTTTTGCGAAGGCGTTGAATTGCCCGGGCGGTCCGCGGGTGGATTTTGATCCGCTCGATCCGGTGTGCTTGGACATCGCGGCTGGCTTGTCTTTTGATGTGATGGAAATCGACGGTGCCTCGAACAACGGTGTGGATGACGTCCGCAAGCTGAGGGACAATGTGATGTATCCGCCGATGCATGGAAAATTCCGCATCTACTACATCGATGAGGTGCACATGCTCTCGACTCAAGCCTTCAATGCGCTGCTCAAAACATTGGAAGAACCGCCGGCGCATGCGAAGTTTATTTTCGCGACCACCGAGGCTCACAAGGTGCTGCCGACAATTCTGTCACGCTGTCAGCGTTTCGATTTGCGACCGATTCCCACGGAGTTGATTGCCAGTCATCTGTTGCACATTGCGCAATTGGAGCAAATCGATCTGGAGAAAATGGCGGCGTGGGCGATCGCCAAGGGCGCGGATGGCGGCATGCGTGATGCCCAATCGATGCTCGATCAGCTGGTTTCGTTCTGTGGAGAAAAGATTCGTGAGGAAGACGTCCTCAATATTTTTGGGTTCACGTCACGGGAGACAGTCGCCAAGTTTTGTTCCGCTATTTTGAGCAAGAACACGGCTGGGGTGCTCGAGCTGCTTCAACAAGAGGCGCTGACGGGGCGCGACATGGGACAGTTGCTCCATGAGCTGATGAACACGATTCGCGCGATTGTGGTTTCGCGCATTCAATCAGAGTCATCGAGCGAGGGCATTCCGGAGGAAATGTGGCGGCAATTGTTGAAACGCGCGGAGGAATGTTGCCCGCGTGGGCCGGAACCATTGTTGGCGGTGATTGAGATCATGGCGGATGCGGCCAAGCGCATGAAGGACGGCACGCAACAGAAGTTGCACATGGAGCTGGGTTTGATTAAGTCGATCCAAGCTCTGAGTGAGGTGCGTTTGTCGGATGTGATCCGCGTTTTGGCCGATTCTGCTGGGTTGTTTGTCGCGGGCGCGGCATCAGCGCCAGCGCAGGTCGCGGGTGATGCTGTGGCGCCGCCTGCTGTGCCAGTGGCGATGGCGCCAGTGCAAGCTCCGATGGAAAAGCCGGAAGTCGCGGTTTTATCAATCGAGAAGCCCACCGAAGCGGCGTTCGATGAGGCCGCCGTTAACGATGCGGTGAGGCAACCGAGTGCGCCCGCGCAGGAGTCGGTGACGGATTCCTTTTCGCCATCTCAGGAGGTAGAAGGGGGAGCTCCCCGCAAGACGTTGGCACAGATGATTGAGGAGGCCAGTGATGAGCCCCTTCCTGTGGTGAACGCTGCGCAAGGTTCGCCGTTGGATCGTCTGGATTCCCAAGTGCCCATGCCCAGTGCCGCGGATTTGCAGGCTAACGCGCCAACGCGCAAGGACAAAGCGAGCGCTTCATCCTCTGCGGCATCGAGTCATGAGGAAGAAGAAAATGATCCATTGATTAAAAAAGCATTAGAAATTTTTGCGGGGACCTTGCGCAAGGCATGACCCGCACAACCACAATACGAGAATCAATCACGACCAATTGACATGAACATAGCAAAATTGATGCAACAGGCGCAGAAAATGCAAGCTGGGCTTGCGGCGGCACAGGAAGAGCTGGCGCAACGCACGGTGGAAAGTTCGGTGGCTCAAGGCAAGGTGCGGGTGAAGGCCACCTGCGCCGGTGATGTGCTGGAGCTGCACATTGATCCCTCGGTGGTCGATCCCCAGGATGTCGAGTTTTTGCAGGGCTTGGTGCTG
This sequence comes from uncultured Verrucomicrobiales bacterium, assembly GCA_964599325.1. Taxonomy (GTDB): domain Bacteria; phylum Verrucomicrobiota; class Verrucomicrobiia; order Verrucomicrobiales; family Akkermansiaceae; genus UBA956. Next base: position 11,563 of record CAZREM010000017.1, read on the forward strand.
AAGGCGGTGCAAGAGGCGATCGCGCAAGGACGAGACATTTCGGCGTCTGAGATGAAAAAACTGACCGGTGGCCTGCCGATTCCTGGTCTGTGAGAAGCGCGAGGCTGATCCATCATCATGAAATCCTCCACGCAGGCGTTGATCGCGACGGCAAGGGTATCGAATTTGCCCAGTGTGCTATCGAATGTTCTATTGGGTGTTTTGCTCGGTGCGGCCTTGTCCACGCAAGAGCAACGCGCCGTTTTGCCGATGGAGGCGGTGATTTCTGCATTGTTGGTGGGATGCTTGGTGTATGTGGCAGGGAACTTTGCCAATGACTGGATGGATCGCGAATGGGATCAACGGCATCGCCCAGAGCGAGCATTGCCGCAAGGGCTATTTTCACCACGGCGATTTCTGGAAATTGCAACGAGTTTATGTGCTAGTGCGGTGATGATCGCTGGGGTGGTGCATCTGCCCATGTTGGCGGTGGCACTGATGTTGATCGCGTGCATGGTGGCATACACGCGTTGGCACAAACTCACGGTGCACACTTGTTGGTTAGTGGGCGCGTGTCGAGCCTTACTGTTGTTGTTGGGGTTGATTGCGGTGCAGCCGACAGCGCTGCGTGACATCGTTGATGTCATTGCCGCGAGAGGTTTTGCCGCTCCGGCGCTGATTTGGACACCGTTGAGCTTGATGCTCGGCATGCTGTGCTACATCGCGGGAATCTCCCTGTGGGCGCGGCATGAGAGTGTGTCGCCGGATCGCCGCGCTGGATTTGGGGTTTGGCTGTTGCTGCTGATGCCGGCGATGACGCATGGGTGGATGTTTCTGTCGATTGTGAATTGGCAGCAGCCGTTGACGCTCATGCCAGTGTTGATTGGGATGTTGCCGTTTGTTGGCTGGACCTTGCATGCGCTGTTGAGCATGGATCTGTCCTTGCCGGAGCGCATCGCGCGGTTGTTGTCGGGAATTTCGTTGGTGGATGGGATTTTGTTGAACGCTGTGGTGGTGAAAATGATGTTGTTTGATCGGCAACTGGAATTGACGGGAGAGCATGTGGGATTTCTGCTGTTGCTGTGCTTTCCGGTGGTGGCTTGGGGATTTGCCCGTCTGTTGCAGCGTCATGTGCCGGCGACATGAAGGTGACGCAGTTTTTTGTTGGTCTGCTGCTGCCTTTTGTTAGTTGTTACCTGAATTATTTCATTCACGATGTTGGAAAAAACAGAGTCATTGCCGGATATTGTGGCGCAGGCCGATGAGCTATTTTGTCGTCAATTTGGATGCTCGGCCACGCATGTGGCGGCGGCGCCGGGGCGGGTGAACTTGATCGGTGAACACATTGATTACTGCGATGGTTTTGTGTTGCCGTTTGCCATCAATCGTTACGTGGTGATCGCGGCTCGTCCGACAACAGCGCGTCGTGCGCGCTTGTTTTCTTCTCATGGCGGTGAACTGGAGATCGTGGAGTTGGATCAGCCGTTGGTGGCTGAGGGTGCGAGCTGGACCCATTATGTGCGTGGGGTGTTGCAGGGATTTCGAGCCATGGGAGTTGATTTGCCTGGATTTGATGCGGTGATCGTTTCTTCGCTGCCAATGGGAGCGGGTTTGTCGTCATCGGCCGCATTGGAGTGCGCGGTGGCGACATTGGTGGAATCATTGGTGGGACTGACACTTGAGCCGGTGGCGAAGGCGTTGCTGTGCCAGAAAGCCGAACATGATTTTGCTCGAGTGCCGTGTGGGATCATGGATCAATTTGCCTCGACAATTGGCGCTGAGGGCGAGCTGGTGTTCATCGATTGTCAATCGCAGATGGCGGAATTGGTGCCGTTGCGGGATGAAACATTGACGGTTTTGATCGCAAACACTTGTGTGTCGCACCAGCTCAGCGATGGTGGCTACGCAGCAAGACGTCGAGCCACAGAAATGGCGCTCTTGGCGATGGGCAAAGCTTCGTGGCGAGAGGTGACGCCGGCGGATGTGCAGCGGCACTGGTATCAGCTCGCTGATCCGGTGAATCGGCGGGCGCGACATGTGGTGAGCGAAATTCAGCGCACGGTTGAGGCTGTCGAATGCCTCAAGCACGGGAAGTGGACGCGTTTGGGAGTTCTGATGCGCGCCTCGCATGTGTCCTTGCGGGATGACTTTGAGGTGTCGTGTGAGGAGCTAGATATGATGGTGGAGATCGCAGAAACCATCGGAACGGCGGGTGGGGTGATCGGTGCGCGCATGACCGGAGGCGGCTTTGGCGGTTCGACCGTGACGCTCTGCCAATCGGATGCCGCGGAGAGTGTGGCGGCGACTCTTTTTGCTGATTATCAACGCTTAACTGGGGTAACTCCGCAGATCTTTGCCTCGCGTCCATCGCGCGGTGCGCATGTGCTGAGGCGTGGGTGAGGAGCATCATGACCGCGCTGGGAATATTTTTACAGCGAAAGAGCTGGCAATCGCGCTTTGACGAGGAACGGTTGCAGCAAGGACGCAAGCTGGTGCGTGAATTACAACTCGAAACCATCGAGGTTGAAGAGCTGGATGCGGAAAACGTGACCGTGCGTGGCAGTGTGGGGCGCAAGCAGCAGAGCACGGTGGAGCTGAATTTTTGGTGGCAACAACGCGGTTGGGACTTTGATGCATCTTGTGATCAGCATCAATCTCATCCGTGCGAGCATGCGGCGGCGCTGCTTGGCTGGTTGGCGGAGAATGATCATTTTGAGCGTGCTTGTCGGGGTGACGCCACGGCGGCGAAACGACTGGGTTCGCTGGAGCGCGCATCAGAACTGTTGGAAGCGGAGGAGGAGATCCCAACGCTGATGACATCTCCGCGTTTTTCCCTGGAAATCATCCGCGAGCCGCTCACGTCACGCATGAGTCAACTGATGAAACAGGCTTATGGTCAGTATCCAAGCGACGAGTGGGTGGTGGCGCGCGCCATGGCGCATTACGGCGGGCACGCGTTGCCTGTGCATGGGCAGCAACGGCGGCAGTCGGAAACCGTGGTGGCGCGGGATGGAACCCGTTGGCTGGTGCGGCGGGATTATGCGGCGGAATCGGTAGCGATGTCACAGTTGCGCGATGTGGGGTTGCAGGCATTGGATGCCTCGCCGATGGTGCGATTTCTGCAAGCAAGGGAGCAGGCGCTTACGAAACGAACGGAAACCGACAGCCTAGTTTATTCGTGGCTGCCGCCGATCGCCCCTGCGTTGGCCGCGCCATACTGGCATCAGTTTCGCGAGTATCACTGCGCGTGGTTGCAGCAACGTGGTTGGGACATCGTGATGGCGGCAAACATGGGTTATGAGGTGCACGACGCACCGCCGGAGCAATGGACGCATCAACTCATCGAAGAGCCGGGGCCGCGCGGCTGGTTTGCGTTGTCGGTGGGCTTTGCCGTCGCGGGCAAGCACTATGACCTGCTGCCGATTTTGGCGAGTTTGCTGCAAGATCGTTTTTTGGAGGAAACGCTGGATCGACCTGAAAATGGCCATGTTCTCGTCACGTTGCCGGATCAATCGGCGTTGCGGTTGCCGATTGGGCGGGTTCGCGCCATCATGCATCATCTGGCAGCGCTGATAGATCCGCGGTTTCCACAGCAATTGCGTCTGCATGCGCTGGATGTGGCGGGCTTGGCGCAGGTGCCCGAATTGGAAATCGTGCCGCCGCCCGATCTGCGTAAGCTGAGCGCGAAAATTTCCCATTTCAATGGGTTCAGTGACGTGGAGCCGCCAGCGAACTTGCAAGCAACCTTGCGCGCATATCAGCTCGAGGGATTTCGCTGGATGCATTTTCTCGCCGAGCATGGGCTCCATGGCATTTTGGCGGATGACATGGGTCTCGGCAAGACCCTGCAAACCATTGCGTTGTTGTTGCATGAAGTGGTGAGTGGGCGCAGCGCGGGGCGTCCGCATCTGGTGATTGCTCCCACGTCCGTGATTGCAAATTGGCACGCGGAAATTCAAAAATTTGCACCATCGCTGCGGGTATTGGTGCTGAGCGGGCTGGAACGTTCGCGTTATTTTTCCGTGATGACGCACGCCAACGTGGTGCTCACGTCTTATGCGTTGCTGGGGCGCGACATTGAGCGGTTAGCGGCGCAGGAGTTTCATTGGGTGGTGCTGGATGAGGCGCAGTATATCAAAAACGCTCGCTCGCAGGTGGCACAAGCGGCTTGTCGTTTGCGCGGGGCGCAGCGTCTGTGTTTGTCTGGCACTCCTTTGGAGAACCATCTTGGCGAGCTGTGGAGCTTTATGCGCTTTTTGATTCCCGGTTTTTTGGGCAGCGAGAAAACGTTCACTGCTCAGTATCGAACGCCGATTGAGAAGCAAGGTGATGCCGCGCGCCTCGCTTCGCTGAAGCAACGCGTGGCGCCTCTGCTGTTGCGCCGCACCAAGGATCAAGTGGCGAAAGAGCTCCCGCCTAAAACCATCTTGGTGCATAGCATTGAGCTGCGTCCTGAGCAAAAAGATCTCTACGAGACCATTCGCGCTAGCATGGATCAGCGCGTCCGCGCGGCGATCGCGGCGCGGGGCATGCAGCAATCGCAGATTGTGTTTCTCGATGCCTTATTGAAGTTGCGACAAATTTGTTGTGATCCACGACTGCTCAAAGACTCCGATGCGGCGGGGGTCACGGGTTCGGCAAAGTTGGATTATTTGTGTGAGTTGCTGCGCAGCTTGATCGAGGAAGGCCGGCGTATTTTGCTGTTTTCGCAATTCACTTCCATGTTGTCTTTGATCGAAGCGCATTTGCAGGAGCAGGGCATTGGCTACCTCAAGCTCACCGGTGCCTCCAAGCAGCGTGGCGAGATGGTTGCGGCCTTTCAGCAGGGAAAAATTCCGCTGTTCTTGATCTCGCTCAAGGCTGGCGGCACAGGACTGAACTTGACGGCGGCGGACACCGTGATCCATTACGATCCATGGTGGAATCCGGCTGCAGAAGCGCAGGCAACCGACCGCGCGTATCGGATTGGCCAGACCAAGCCCGTTTTTGTGCACAAACTGCTGTGTGAAAACACCGTTGAGCAGAGGATTCACGCACTGCAACAAGAAAAAGCGCGCTTGGCGGAGGAGTTGTTGTCGGAAAACGAGGCTGTGGAAAAGTGGAGCGAGGCGACTCTGGCGCATTTGCTCGCGCCGATGGCAGATTGAGCGAGGTCGAGCGGCACGGAGGAAATTCGCTACGATGAGATGTTTGAGAAAGAATGACAGATGTTCCGACGTTTCATGCGCATGCTAGAGCTTCAGGGCGTTTGCTACACCATCAAAAAAAATGGCGAGTCTTTGGTGTTGGTTGACAATGTGAGTCTCACTCTGCCGCGTGGGCATTTCATGGCGATTGTTGGGCCCTCGGGTTGCGGCAAGACGACGTTATTAAAAACGATCGCGGGGCTGAATGCGGAGACGGCAGGTGTGTTGCGCTGGAATGGCGAGGAGTTGGGGGATGGGCACGACTTCGAGCCCACGGAGCTGGGCTATGTGCCGCAATTTTCGATTGCTTATGATCCACTGACGGTGGACGAATCCGTTGAAACCGCGACACGTTTGCGGGTGCGCACGCGCGGAACCGCAGAGCTGGATCAGCGCATTGATCGCGCGCTGGAGGAAACCGGACTGACGGCGATCGCGGATCGAGCGGTGAAAGTGTTATCTGGCGGACAGAAACGACGTTTGGGCCTGGCGATGGAACTGGTTTCCGATCCTAAGATTTTGCTTTGTGACGAAGTGACATCTGGTCTGGACGCGCGATCGGAGCGGGAGATTGTCACGCTGTTGCATGAGTTGTCGCGACGTGATGGGCGAATTGTGCTATCCGTGACACACTCGCTGGCTCATCTGGAGCGTTATGACTCCATTTTGGTGCTGAATGAGGGGCGAGTGGCCTATCACGGGCCGCCGGAACTGATGACGCATTATTTTTCAGTAACGGACACCGAGGAGGTGTATCCGCGCTTGGCGAGTCAGCCTGCTGAGCGCTGGCAGCAGTCGTGGGAGAAGCATCGCGAGGCCTACGCGGAAAAAATCGCTAAACGTCGGGCACAGCTTGTGGTGCGTGGGGAATTGGTCTTGCCTGAGGAGGCGGCTGCATCGGAGTCCGCAGCGGCGGCGCCTGTCCCGCCGCTGACGTCAACTCCCAGCGTGTGGAGCCAGTTCTCCACGCTGCTATCGCGGCGCTGGCGGATTTTTTTTCGCGACCGCGCGCAGGTTTGGTTGCAATTAGCAATTTTGTTGTGTTTTCCGTTATTGGTTTCGTTGTTCAGCGATAAAGCGAATGTGCCGATTCGTTCACTCTCGGAGATGCGCCAGAGTGACCTGATGCTGGAAATGACGGAGCAGCAGAATGTGCGCTCGGACACGTTGAAAGCGGGCTCGGCGCTCTCGGGAATGATCATGTTCCAAGTGGTGCTGCTCGGTTTGATGGGATCGAACAACGCGGCCCGAGAGATTGCGGGGGAGCGCGCGATTTTTGAAAAAGAGAAACTCGGCGGCTTGCGGCCCGTGGCGTATCTGGCGAGCAAATTCGCATTTCTCGCGTGCTTGGTGGTCGCGCAATCCCTGTGGATGGCCATTTTTGTGAACTTTTTCTCACCGTTTGATGGGAATTTTGGACAGCACGCGCTGTATTTGCTCCTTGCCAATGGGGCAATGACGGCGGTGTGCCTCGGGATCTCAGCGCTGATGAAAACGGCGGAGCAGGCGTCATTACTATCGATTTATCTCGTCGGTTTTCAGCTGCCACTTTCGGGCGCGGTGTTGGCTTTGCCGGAAACAGTGGATTCCCTCACGCGTCCGCTGATTTCGGCTTATTGGGCGTGGTCGGGCTCGGTGCAGGCGTTAGCGGGCAGCAAGCACGCAGCGGTGCGGGGGGTGATTTCCACCACGTTATCGTCGGCAGAGCTGTGCGTGTATTGGTTGCTGTTGCATGTGTTGCTCGGATTAGCCTTGGCATGGCTCGGCGCGCGGCGATCGCAATGGCAGGGGTGATTTTTTTCTCCACAAGCAAGAATGTTTCAGACATAACATCGAAAAAATATGGCACGTCGTCGTCAATCCGCTCCCGCGTGGGCTCCCGTTGCAATTGTAGTGGCTGTTGTGGCCGTGGCAGGGTATGGGGCGCTGCGTTGGCAGTCCTCGGGAACCAAGCGCGCGACCCATCCGGCGCTCAATGTGGATGATTTTCTCGATAATGGCAATGCCATGCGCGGCAATCGCTACACGGTGCTCGGCAAGGTCAATGGCAAATTGCGCACGACCAACGAGGGGCAGGTCATCGACTTTAAGGTCGAGCCATCAGGGGACTCGATGGGCATTCACATTCCGGCAGCATTGCGCGATTTTAACATCGAGCGCGAGCAACGCTATCAAATTGATCTGGAACTGCGCCAAGCGGGGGTTCCGGTCGCCATTCAAATCCAACGTTTATGAATCACATGCGGATCACCATCCATCGGACAAAAATGCTGGCTGTGTTGGTGCTATGGCACTCAGCGGCGGCACAAGTTTATGTTCCACCGCCAGCGAACGCCGCCCCTGCGGCTTCACCTGCGTCAGCACCAAGTTCGCCCACGCCGGCGGAGCCTCGGCAAGCCGCACCGCTGCTCGGCAATGAAGTGCCTGTCGTTGATCCGACTGCGGAGATGGTGCAGTTCAATGGCCGCACCTTTGCGATTGGCGACAATCGCCTCTTTGCCGCGCGCTACGAGCGTTATCTCAATGAGCCGGAGGATCGCTCTGAGGAAGCACAGGAGTATCGTGCCACCATCGACGAGATTTTGGAGTTGATGTCGCCTCATCGCGCGGGTGGCCCGAGTTTTTTCGCCGCGTTTCAGCTCTTGCCGCGGGCATCCACTTATCCTGGCGACGCAAAATTGTGTGATTCACTCTCACAGGCCATTTACGTGGCGATGCTGTCGAAGAAGAACGTCGATGGCACCAAGAAAATGATGGAGGCTCTCGAGGCGGAAAAACAGCGCGTGATCCGTGAAGCGGACTGGAAAGTCGCGCACGAGACGGATCCGCGTCTGAACACCGCAAGCGGGGGCGGTGCGGCAGCTGATGCGGGCACGAGTGGAAACAACGGCAAAGGCAAAGCAGCTGCGGCTCCGACCAAAGGAGTCGGGCCGGCTCAGGATCCTGGGCGGGGTCAGCAGTCCTTGCAGTATCTCGACATGAAACGCCGCATTGTGGAGATCGAGGCCGTCAAAAAGAAAAATGAGGTCAAGGGTGAAGTTCAGATTGTGCAGGCGAAGATTCAATTTCAGGCACTGATGATGCAGTTCTTTTTGCAGCGTCGCTTTCAACACGTGGTGATGGCCACGCGTTTTTATCATCAGATTTGGAACGAAGGCGATAATGAGCTGCGGATCGATAAAAAATCGGACACGGCCAAGCTGTTCAATGAAAGCGTGGGTTTTAGTCCCACGGTGGCAAGTTTGGATTCACTGGCGTCAGAATTCATTCGCGATTGCGATCAGGGGGTGGAGGCCTTTCAATTTCTTGCCGACAAAGGCGAGTTGGAGTCCGCGAGCAAGCGTTTGGCGGAGGCTTATGCGATTGGAGAGTTCATGCCGGGGATTCGCACGTTGCCGCGCGAGCGCAAGCGACGTGTGTTGGAATTCGTGCGCGAATCCAATCGCCTATTGGCTGCAATCAACGCGCGCGATTACCAAGCGGCGAGTGATTTGACGCAAAAGCTCAAGTCGATGGCGGCTGATTTCAACGGCAACACGGCGGAGACAGCGATTGCGACGGCGATGCGTGTTTCGAACATGCACTTGATGACTGCGAAAACCCACGCGATGGCGCGGGAGATGGAGCCGGCGCGGGAAGCGATCAAAAAAGCGATGGAGGCGTGGCCGCAAAATCCCAAACTGGCGGAGTTTGATCAAATGATCGAAGCCGGTGGCGCGATGGCACAGGCGAAGTTGGACTTTGATCGCTTGTTGTCGGAGAACAACTATCGGCAGATTTTTCAAGATCAATACCGCTTGGCTCCAGCGATTCAGGGGGATGAGACGCGCATGGCGGCGTTCAAGCAAATCATTGAGAATTTGACCAAGATTGAGGCTTCGATCGGTAAGGCCAATGAGTTCTCGAAAATGGGTCAGGATTACGCGGCATGGGAGCAATTGGCTGAACTGCGTGATGCGTTTCCGGATGATCCGAAGCTGGGACGTGAACTGGAGCTGTTAGCCCCTAAAGTGGCGGATTTCACCAAGGCGCTGGATCGGGCGCAGCAGTTAGAAAAGCGCAATCCCATGCAAACGGGCTCGGCTCTGGCGTGGTATCTGAAAGCGCGGGATATTTTTCCGCAAAGTCAGCTGGCACACAAGGGCGTGGAGCGCATGCTGGATGTGGTGCTGCCGGAGGATGCGGTGAACGCGCGTGCGACGGCCCAGTGATCTGATCGCCGCGTTCGATGGCTCAGCGGTTGTGTCCTTGCTCTGCGGGCTTGAGTTGCTCGGGACTGATCCCGATCTGACGCCATTGGGCCGGGGTGAGTTTTGCCACTTTTTTGTCAATGGTGCCCGTGTCGTCGCTGACAAATTCACTGAGGTATTTGATCTTGGCATCGTTGCTCGACATTTGCGCGACAAGGTCACAAAAACTGCTGGTGTTGCTATCGTTCTCGTTGGCCGCAATGCGCCGTAGAATTTCATCTTTTCGCTCACCAGCAGCGATCTGCGGCAACGCGCGAGCGAGCGTTTCTGGATAAATGTTTTCCAGCGCGTCTTCGTATAGTTTTTGATTTTTTGAATTCAACGCATCCACCAAAAATTGTTGGGCTTCGGCACTGCCGTTTTGATGCAGCAGAGCCACGTAGATATCGGCGGAGTCTTGAAATGAGACCGATGTGCCCGCATCTAGCTGACGGCAGAGCCAATCGAGCGCCTCCTGAGGCTGGCGCATCGCCCATATTTTTAGCAGATCCGAGGGCATCTGTGCTGGTTGTCGGTGATCGGGATCTTTGGCGGTTTTCTCCGCGATGCCATCAAGGAAACGCTGGAAATCAAAGTCTTCCGGATAGTGTTTCAGCTCGCTGCCACTGGTGGAGTTCCCCCATTCGTATTGGTCATAAATGTTGAGCAAGCTCTCGGCTGTCATGTGATCCTGTTTCCATGCGTGTTCGAGCTGAGCTTTTGCCAGATCTTCCATCAGCTCTTTGTGGTCCCAGCTGGAGTCCAGTTGCGCGATTTCGAGACTCAATTGCTGCGCCCTGTGAGGATCGGATTCGAGCAGCGGCTCAAACACTTTGTTGTAAAAATAGCCGCGATTGTTTTCGTTTTTCAATGACATCACCCATGCCAAGGCAGCTTGGGGGTCTGCGGCGTTCCATCGTTCAAAGACGTCATCGACAGTGGATCGTTGGGTGTAATCCAGGCCGCTGATGCCCGCTTGTTCGGCCATGGCTTCAATTACGTGCGCGCTGTCACGCAGGTCGAGGTTCTTCAACCATTCCTGGCGCGCGAAGTGATCCGCGGGAATCTTGCTGAGTAGAGTTGCGGAGGAGACGGTGGTTGTTCCGGTTGCACTGGAGCGCGCGTCGCTGGCATGTTGGCTGCTCATCGCGACCCCTTGGCGGGGTTCGTTGCGACTTTTCTCCTTGCTCGTGGATTCTGAGTTCAGCAGGTAACCCGCGACAATGCCGACGCCAGCACAGCTGATGTTGAGGAGTCGATGGTGGTATTTCATGGCGAACGTGCATGCAACGGTGTGAAACATTGCTTAGCGACCGACACGCCCGGCGTCGGAGGTGGCTTCGATGGCTTTTTTTAGCTCTTCTTTGGCCGCATTGACATTGTTGGCATCTTGTTCAATGGCCTTGATTTTTTCTTCAGTGGCTTCGATGGCCTTCACCGCGAGATTGCGGTATGGCCCTTTGTTGTTTTTGGCATCGTCGAGCAGCGTTTTGGCGGTGTCGAGTCGCACCAGCGCGCTTTTCAGATGCTTGGGTTTTGCTTCCAGCGAATACTGCATGAGGTCTTTGTTGGCAGCAAGCAGCGCCTCGTGGGCATTGCGGATGTTTGGTTGCGGAGACACCGCAGCATGCGCGCGCGGGTGGGGCTTGGCGTGTGCAGGAGAGAGTGCGAACACGCACAGCAGGCAAGTGATGATATGCCAAAACGTCTTGATTTTCATAAAACAACGTAATTAATGATTAAAAATATGTGCAATTCAGATCAAGCTTTAGGATCTCAGAGTGAATTCGTCTAGCTCAATGCTGTGACAATATTTATGAAAATCATTGATGCGAGTTGCTGGTAAACGCCCGCATCTGCCGAGTGGACGGAGGATGAAGTTGTCGATCAAGCGGGCATGGATGCTTGCGGTTGCTCGCTTTGTTCGTTGGCGGCCTCGAGTAGTTTTGCAAAAACGCCACCCTGATTTTCAAGCTCGGTGAAGCTGCCATCCCCGACGATTTCGCCACGATCGAGCACGATGATGCGTTCGGCCATGCGGATGGTTGAAAAACGATGCGCGATCAGCAAGGTGGTGCGTCCGGCGGTTAACTGACGCAAGGTTTGCGCGATCGCGGCTTCACTCTCGGCATCGAGCGCGCTGGTGGCTTCATCGAGGATTAAAATGGGTGCATCCTTCAAAAAGGCGCGTGCCATGGCGATGCGTTGGCGCTGTCCGCCAGACAGGCTGGAGCCACGTTCGCCCACCACGGTGTCATAGCCCAGTGGCAGTTGCGCAATGAAGACATCGGCGTGCGCCTTGATTGCGGCTGCATGCACCTCCGCGTCTGTGGCTTCCGGTTTGCCGATGCGAATGTTTTCCATGATGCTTTCCTGAAACAGCACGGGCATTTGTGGCACCACGGCAATCTGGGCACGCAAATCCCGCAGCGACCAGTGTCGCAAGTCAATGCCATCGATGCTGACGACCCCACTCTGAGGATCAAATAATCGCGGCAATAAGTGCATCAGCGTGGTTTTTCCAGAACCGCTCGGCCCCGCTAACGCGATCATTTCCCCCTGGCGAATGCGCAGGGAAATGCGCTTGAGCACCGGCTGCTGGGTGTAGGAAAAACACACATCACGCCACTCGATGTCGCCGCGGATCTTGCCCAAACCCTGTGGTTGAATAGGTTCGCTCACCGTCTCCTCCGCCATCATGATGCTCTCGATCCGCTCCGCAGCGGCAATGCCCTGACGCATCGTGGCATGGATCGCTCCGAGTTTTTTCATCGGCTCATACGCAAGATAAAGCGCCATGCCCACAGCGAGGAAATCGGCGAGCGACATGTGGTTCTTAACGCCCAGAAAAAGAGCGAAAGCAATGCCCGCGGAGGCGACAACTTCGATGGCGGGCGAGATCATGTTTTTATACTTGATCACCTTCAGCATCGAACGCAGCACGCGTGATGTTTGTTGCTGAAACGACTGCAATTGTCGATTTTCCAACTGATAAACTCGGATCTCCAGCGGAGATTGCAGGGTTTCTGTGATTGTCGCGGTGCTGTCTCCCATCTGACGTTGCACCTCGCGTGAACGGCGTGAGATGCGCTTACCGGCTCGCGCGATCGGCAACACGCAGAAGGGCACGGTGGCGAGCCCGATCATGGCGAAGGCTAGGTTGTTTTTCTGTAACGATTGCGCGATCAAGTAAGAAACGGCGGCGATGAGTGTGGCGGGCTGCTTGATCAAATCATTGCTGGAGCTGGCAATCGCCGTGCGCACGACCTCGGCGTCGTAGGTCAAGCGCGATAGTAAATCGCCCGACTGCTGGGCGTGGTAATAGCTCATGGGCAAGCGTTGTAGCTTTTCGAATGCTCGCACGCGGATGCGCTCCAGCACAGCGTATCCTGTTTTATTGATCAGATAGGTGTTGAGAAATCCCGAAACCGCCCGCAGCAGGAACATGGCCGGAATGAAACAACATACGATCAGTGTTAGTAGCTCTGTTGAGCCGTGCAACTGATGTTCGGTAAAGTCTAACAGCCATTGCGGCACCTTACGCAAATTCTCTTTGTCCTGAAACAAGAGGGGAAACACTTTTTCCGCCATGGTGGGTAAACCAAATCCGCTGGTCACACCGTAAATCAATCCCGCAACAAGCCCGCCAATGAAGGTGCCTTTGACCTCCCAGAGAATGTGATAATAGCGCTGTAAAACTTTCATGTTGCGACTTGTTGCTTCTACATGTCCACCAGAGCAATGCAACCTCATTTGCAGGCCTTCCATTGCAAAATGCTTAATGTGGCTTTAGTAATTTTTCCGCGTTTTCAGCCAAAGATGACCTGATACTACATCTGCTAGTATTTTCATTTTGACAGCACCACATGTGCTTAGCAAGGTTGTGGTGATTTCTGATGCGTTGTGTTCAATGTGGTAGTTTAAAGGACCGAGTTCTCGATTCGCGCATGGCGAAGGATGGCACGAGCATCCGGCGTCGGCGCGAGTGTGTGACCTGTGGTTATCGCTACACCTCTTATGAGCAGGTGGAGCGCACGGAGCTGCGAGTGATGAAGCGCGATGGCAGCACGGAGACATTAAATCGGGAGAAGCTGCTCAGTGGGTTGGTGAAGGCTTGCGAAAAGCGTCCGGTTTCGATGGATCGTTTGGATCGTGCGGTGGAGGAAATGATTGCGGAGTTGCACAAAGATCACCTCGCTGAGGTGCCATCGGCTGCGATTGGGGCGAAGGTGATGGAGAAATTGCATGAGATTGATCCCGTTGCTTATGTGCGTTACGTGTCTGTTTATCGGCAATTTGATAATGTTGGTGAGTTCATCGCGGAAATTCAGGCGTTGGAGCGTCGCGCGGTGAAGAACCCGTTGCAGCGGCATTTGTTTGATGAAGAAGCCAAATCGAAGAAAAAATCGTGATTGCGTGGATAAAAAATCGGCCGGTGATCGATGTCGGTGGTTATCAGGTGGCGGTTTACGATCGCCAGTGGCTTTGTGATGCCTTGAAGCGGGCGGCGCAAGCGGCAGATCACAGTGATTTTCCGTTTATCGACGAGGTCAGCGAAGGGGTTTTTCAATACTTAGAAAACGGCTGTTCGCTCAAGCTTCTATCGTTGCCGGATTTGTATGAAAAAATGGCGGCGATGTTGCGTCGCATGGATTGCGAGAGCATTGCGGCGCATTTGGTCATCATGGGGCCGCCGGTGAGTTTGTGTTTGCTGAGTTTGGCAGAGCGAGCGGGCTTGGAGTTGGCGTTTTTGCAGCTATTGCGGCACGAACTGCTGCGGCTCAAAGTCGGCGGAGCGGTGCAGGTGCGATTGCATCGTGGGGCGGCGGCGCTGCGTTTTGCCTGTGGTGCGCCTGTGTGGAGTCGTGCCTGCGAGCTGCTACTGCGGGAGGTGCGCGGTTTATTGTTGACCTTGGATCCTAGTTTCGAGTTGCCGTTGGATCGCGAGGCAGCGTGGGATGTTTGTTTGTTGCCACCTCTCCAAACTGTCATAGCGTCACCCGCGCGTGAATCCATTGAGGTTGAAGAGAACGCGCCTCAATCCTCGCTGTAGTCATGGGGCGCAATGTCGCTGACCTGACTAAGACTCCGAGCGGCGATGTCTTCGATTTCTGTCAAAGAGGTCACAGCCGTGAGTTGCTGTCGCAGTTCACGCGCACCGGCAAAGCCCTTGCAGTAGGCCACCAATCGGGAGCGCATCGCCATCAGGGCGTGGCGTTCGCCACCGTAACGTTGGCTCGTGACCGCGAGGCGGCAGTGGCGCAAGATCAGCTCCCAGCGTTCGGTTAAGCTCACCGGTGGCAACCACTCACCGGTGGCGATGAAGTGCTTGGTGTCGCGAAAAATCCACGGGTATTGCATTGCGGCGCGGCCAATCATCACGCCGGAGACTGCGGTGCTGGCACGGCGATCAGCGATTTGAGCGGCGTTGTGTAAGTCGCCATTGCCGATGACTGGAATCTGCACCGCGCGGCTGCAGGCATCGATCACCTGCCAATCGGCCTCGCCAGAGTAGCCTTGGGCACGCGTGCGACCATGCACGGCAATTGCCTGAATGCCCACGTCTTCTAGCAAGCGGCAGACTGCGGGGCCATTGATGCTATGTTGATCCCAGCCGATGCGAATTTTGGCCGTGACGGGGACTTGCTCGCCCACCGCCGCCACCACACCACGGGCGACGGACTCCAGCAGCGGGCAGTCTTTCAGCAGCGAGGAACCACCGTTTTTCGCCACCACCTTATTGACGGGGCAACCAAAGTTGATGTCGATGAACTCAGGTTCCATCCAATCAATGATTTTTCGCGCCGCTTCGCCCATCCGCACGCCGTCCGCTCCAAAAATTTGGATGCCGATCGGCCGTTGCATGTCACTGAACTCAGTGTATTTGCGCGTGCGGTCATCGCGCTGCAAAATGCCCTCGGCGGAGACGAATTCCGTGACCATCACATCCGCACCTAATTCTTTGCATAGTTGGCGAAACACCACATCCGTCACGCCTGCCATGGGCGCGAGATAGAGTGGAAATTGAGAAGCGGCGAACCAAGGAAGCACGCCGCAGGCTAGCGCGAGGCCTGCGCGGAGGCAAGGCGGATTGCAGTTGAAAATAAACGTGGAATGCCGGGAATTCTGCGTTAATCTTCGCTGTTCCATGGAAAAAAATGATTTTCGCGTGAAATTGCGAGACGTGCCGCATCAGCCCGGCGTCTATTTGATGAAGGATCGGATTGGTTCAATCATCTACGTCGGCAAGGCCAAGGATCTGCGTCGCCGCTTATCGAGTTATTTCATCGCTTCGCGGCGGACGCGTGCGGACATGAAGACGCGTGCGTTGATCGAGGCGATTGGAGACTTTGAGTTTCACATCGTGCGCAGCGAGCAAGAAGCCTTATTGTTAGAGGGCAAACTGATCAAGGATTATCGGCCGCGTTACAACGTGACGTTTCGCGATGACAAACGTTTTTTATTGGTGCGCATGGACATGAACGCTCCGTGGCCGCGACTGGCGCTCACGCGTTTAAGGAAAGAGGATCATGCCCGTTACTTTGGTCCCTTTGCGCATTCGGCGGCCTTGCGCGCCACGGTGGAGTGGCTGAATCGGCGATTTGGCCTGCGCACGTGTCCGGCGCATCAGCCATCGGATGTGGATTATCAGCATTGTCACGCAGACATCATTCAGAATTGCAGCGCACCTTGCATGGGGCGGATCAGTCGCGAGGCTTATCTCGCCCGAGCGGAAGAGGTATGCCGCCTGCTGGAGGGCAAAGGCAGGCGCGACTTGATTGAGGAGCTGCGCCAAGAGATGACGAAAGTGGCGGCTGCGATGGAATTCGAAAAAGCAGCGGCCATCCGTGACATCATCGGTAATTTGGAGCTCACGCTCAATCCCACTCGTCAGTTCACCCGGGGGCGTGGACTGCCTAGCACGGTCAAGCCATTGGAGGATCTGGCGGAGCTGGGAGAAGTCCTCGGTCTTGGAGCAGCGCCAAGGGTGATGGAGTGTTTTGATATTTCTAACATTTCTTCCACGCACATCGTTGCGTCGATGGTGCGTTTTGTCGATGGTGTGGCGGATCCCCAAGCTTACCGTCGCTATCGCATCAAGGGGGTGACGGGTCAAGACGATTTCGCGAGCATGGCGGAGGTGGTGCGGCGACGCTACATGCGGATTTTGCTCGAAAATGCAGAAGTCGATCCCGAGATGGCGACGCATTCGCAGGAATCGGTGCTGGAATCGCAGCGGCGCTTGGCACGTGAGGGGCGCGCGCGGGTGTTGTTGCCCGATTTGGTGATTGTCGATGGGGGAAAGGGCCAGCTGAGTGTGGCGGTGGCGGAACTGCGTCAGCTGGGTCTGCATGAGTTACCCATCATCGGATTGGCGAAACAGCGTGAAGAAGTTTTTTTTCCCGAAGTCAGCGAGCCGTTGTTGATCAGTCACGATCGTGGGGCGTTGAAGCTCTTGCAGCGCATTCGTGATGAGGCACACCGATTCGCCAACGGCTACAATGCCTTGTTGTTGCGGCGACGCATGCGTGAAAGCCTGTTAGACGAGTGTCCATTCATCACCCCCGGGCGCAAGCGGAGCCTGCTGCGCCATTTTGGCAGTGTCACCCAATTGCGCAAAGCTAGCCTGGACATGCTGCAGGCATGCCCAGGCCTGCCCAAAACGGTGGCCGAGCACTTGCACGCATGGCTTCATCCCTCGACCAAACAACCTCCGGCAAGCAGTTGATGCAGGAAATCGAACCGACGTGCTGAACCGAGGTGTCGTTGCGCGGTGGAACTAATTGTTGGTCAAGCCTGCCTCATCCGTGACTGTTGCAACAGACTGAAATAGCAGGTCGTCACTGTTATCGCGACGGATCACTTCCACCGTCTCACCCGCCTTGATTTCACTGCGCAACAACGCCTCCGCTAGTGGGTCTTCGAGAAAACGCTCCACCGCGCGTCGCATTGGGCGTGCTCCGTATGCGGGATCGTAGCCTTTTTGAATCAACAAATCGCGTGCGGGTTCCGACAAGGTGAGCTGGATTTGCTTTTCCTTTAAACGCTTCGCCAGCTTGCTCACCTCCAGATCGACAATGCGCGCGAGATCCGGTTTTTCCAACACATGGAACACCACCAGCTCGTCAAGTCGGTTGAGAAACTCGGGTTTGAAGGAGCGCTTGGTTTCCTCGACAATCTTTTCGCGCATGGCGTTGTAGTCCGCCTCATCCGCTTCCATTGCCTTGAAGCCCAGCGACGTCTGCCGCTTGATCGTGGCAGCGCCGACATTAGAAGTCAGGATGATGATCGTGTTGCGGAAGTCGATCTTGCGGCCGAGCGAATCAGTGATCACGCCCTCCTCCAGCACCTGAAGCAGCAAATTCATCACATCAGGGTGCGCTTTCTCTAATTCATCGAACAAAACCACCGAGTAAGGGCGACGGCGCACCGCTTCGGAGAGCTGTCCTCCTTCATCGTAACCCACATAGCCCGGTGGCGAGCCAACCAATCGGCTGGATGTGAATTTTTCCATGTATTCTGACATGTCGATTTGGATCAGAGCCTCTGGATCGCCAAACATGAATTCCGCTAAATTGCGCGCCAAGTAGGTCTTGCCGACCCCGGTTGGTCCGAGGAAAAGAAACGAACCGATCGGGCGACGCGGGTCTTTCAGGTCAGCACGCGAGCGACGCAGCGCTTTGGAAATGGCTTTCACGGCTTCGCTTTGACCAATGACCCGCCCGGATAGCTCTTGCTCCATGTTCAGCAATTTTTCTGCCTCGCGCTGTTCCATGCGACGCAAAGGCACGCCTGTCCACTTCGAAACAACTGCCATGATGTCATCTTCTCCGACATCAATGATGGATTCCTCCGAGTGCGTCTGCCAGATTTTTAGGTTGTTTTCCAGATTGAGCTTGGCCTGTTTCTCGGCATCGCGCATGGCCGCAGCTTTTTCGTAATCTTGTTCTGTGATCGCCGCAATTTTATCACGGTTTAGTTGCTCGATTTTTGCTTCTAGCTCCTTGATCTCGAGCGGACGCGTCATTTGTCCAATCCGCGCGCGCGCGCCAGCTTCATCGAGAACATCAATCGCCTTGTCCGGAAGGTATCGTCCTGTGAGGTAGCGCGCCGTCAGACGCACGCTCGCTTCAACCGCCGCTGCGGAAAAGCGGGCCTTGTGGTGCGCCTCGTATTTCGGACGCAGCCCATCGAGAATCTTGATGGCGTCCTCGATGGACGGTTCGTCGACTTTCACTTGCTGAAAGCGGCGCTCCAGCGCTGCGTCTTTTTCAATGTGTTTGCGGAATTCATTCAAAGTTGTCGCTCCGATGCATTGCAATTCAGAACGACTGAGAGCGGGTTTGATGATATTGGAAGCGTCCATCGCGCCCTCCGCTGAGCCAGCTCCGACGATGGTGTGTAGCTCATCAATGAACAGAATCACGTTTTTCACCTTGCGGATTTCATCCATCACGGCCTTGATGCGTTCCTCGAACTGACCGCGATACTTCGTGCCCGCCACCATCAGAGCGAGGTCAAGCGTGATCACACGCTTATCGCGCAGCAGCTCGGGCACATTGCCGTGCGCAATTTCTTGAGCGAGCCCTTCAGCAATCGCCGTTTTGCCAACGCCCGCTTCTCCGATCAAAACTGGATTGTTTTTGGTGCGGCGGCAGAGAATTTGAATCACGCGTTCGATCTCGTTTTCCCGACCAATCACTGGATCGAGCTCCCCATCCCGCGCGCTTTTCGTCAAATCGCGACCAAACGCCTTCAGAGCCGGGGTCTTCGCCTTGGGATCGGATGGCTCGTTGGAGGGATTCTTGTCCTGATCGGGACTCTCCGACATCAGTTCGAGTTCGTCCTCATCGTCATCGTCCTCCGCTTCTTCTTCCGGCGTGAAATTGGGATCAATCTCTGCAAGAATTTCGTTGCGGGTGCGTTGAATGTCCACATTGAGCCGCTGCAGCACGCGCGCGGCCACGCCCTCGCCCTCACGCAGTAGGCCTAACAAAATGTGCTCGGTTCCGACGTAGGAGTGATTCAGCGTTTTGGCTTCCTTACTGGCCAAGGCGAGCACTTTTTTCACGCGTGGCGTGTAGGGGATATTCGCGGATGATTGATTGGAGGAACCCGTGCCCACCTCGCGCTCCACTTCCAAGCGGACGCTTTCCAGTTCTAGTCCCATGCGCTCCAGCACATTCACCGCAACGCCCTGCCCAAGCTTGATCAAGCCCAACAGCAAGTGCTCGGTGCCCACGTAATTGTGGCTGAAACGATCGGCCTCCTTGCGCGCCAAGGCAAGGACCTGTTGGGCTCTGGGTGTAAAATTATTCATCTTGCGTTCGGATTCGAGGTTATCGGGATGACCTGGTTGGATCAACCAAGTTTGGTTTCAAGATAGACTAGCAGGGGGAAGCACATCTTGCAACTGCGAGCGAATGGTTTTACTGCGAAGCAGATCGCGATCTGCGGCGCTGAGCTTCGCCTCGCAATTCAGCTGCAAGTGCGCGGGCTGGATCTCCAATAGCAGGGAGTCGCAGGTGCGCGTGAACGAGGCAGGAAAAAATCCCAGGTGGCAACCCAAGCGCAGCATGGAGAGCAGGTTGAGAGCCTCATCCGCTTTCATGGTGTGCGCGTGCCGCAACAGTCCAAAGGCGCGGCCGATTTTATCTTGCAGCAAGGCTGGCTGCTCCTCGAGCAACTTTTGCCGGGCATTGATTTCGTGCTGCACGACCTCGCGGATGATTTGAGTGAGATGCTCGATGATGGTTTGCTCGCTTTGGCCGAGTGTCGATTGATTAGAAATCTGAAACAAGTGCCCCATCGAATCCGTTCCTTCGCCATACAAACCTCGCACTGCGAGTCCGAGGCGATTGATGCCATGGATCACTTGGTTGATGTGCTCGCTTAACGCCAAAGCGGGCAGATGCAGCATGGCTGAGGCGCGCATGCCCGTGCCTAAATTGGTCGGGCATGTGGTGAGGAAACCGAATTTACGGCTAAACGCGAATTCCAGCGAGGCTTGCAATGCGTCATCGACCTGCGAAATGGCATCAAATGCGGCGTGCAAGTTCAGTCCCGAGCGAATCGATTGCAAACGCAGGTGATCCTCTTCGTTGATCATGATGCTCAGCTGCTGTCGGCGCTCGATCACAGCCGCGCAGCCCTCGCCGCGGGCGGCTAACTCACGACTGATTAGGTGGCGCTCCACCAAGGCTTGTTTTTGCACGATGGTCAGGGCCTGCAGGGGCTGGGAAAAGGCGTCCTTCATCTCCTTCAGCTTTTCCACCACGGGCAGAATTTCTTGCAGGGCAGCAACACGCTGCGCCTTATCGGTCCAGCCCGGGAATGGGTGCCGCCGCAGATTGCGTGCCAAGCGGATGCGCGAGGTGAGCACCACGGCGTGATCCGTGCTCCCGCCAATCATCCATTCGGCTGGATTCTTGATCAATGTGGAAAAACGCATCATGGGGTGTCAGGGAGTTGCGGTGACAGGTCAAAAATTTGATCGCGCAGGATCGCGGCGTTTTCGTAATTTTCGTCGGCGATCGCTTGTTCCAATTGCGCACGGAGACCCTGTAGCCGTTCTTCCAGCTCACGCCAGTCGCGAAAATTGGCGGGCACTTTGCCCTGATGCTCCAAGCCATGATGCATGCCGCGCACGATCAGTTCGACTTCATCGCGGAATGCGTGATAGCATTCGCTGCAACCGAAGCGCCGCACGCGATTGAGATCGTCCACCGTGAAGCCACAATTCGGACAATGCTTGCGGTCGAGCGGGCGTGCGGGACTGCTGACGCTGCTATTGGCGGTGATCGGATGGGGCAGGCCGTGAATCAATAGATCGGCCAAGGAGAAACCCGTGGGATCTGTGACTCCTTTTTTTTCTGCGCAATCGTCGCACAGGCACACCTTTTTGATGCTCTCGTCGATCAACTGCGTTAAAAAAACCGTTGCTGCTGACTCACAATAATCACATTTCATGGCGGTCGGCCAATGGCCGCTGAGGGATGTTGCTGCGCTGGGAGAATTTACTCAATCGGGGTTCCAGTGGAATGAGCCAGAGCGCGAAATGCCTGGATGAAACGTCCCGTGATAGCACCTGGGGTGCCAGTGCCAATGGGGCGGCGATCCAACGACACGACCGGAATGACCTCCGCGGCGGTGCCTGTGAGGAAGCATTCGTCAGCGGTGTAAATATCGTAGCGCGTCAGACGCTGCTCGCTTGCACGGATTCCCAATTGCTCGGCTAATTCCAAGATCACCCGGCGCGTCACACCGTCCAAGGCGCCCTCGGAAACGGGCGGGGTGAGCAAGGCACCGTCTTTCAGCAAAAACAAGTTGTCTCCCGTGCATTCGGCCACGTAGCCTTGTTCGTTCAGCATCACTGCTTCCATCACTCCTGCCTGGATGGCTTCCACCTTCGCCATGATGTTGTTGAGATAATTCAACGATTTCACCTGAGGCATCAGCGCCGCAGGAGCGGGGCGACGCGTGGCGCAGGTGATGATCGGCAGGCCTTTTTCGTAATACTCCTCGGGGTAAAGGCTAATGCTGGAGGCGATGATGAACATGCTCGGGCGCTCGCACAGGTATGGGTTGAGCCCTAATCCACCAGTGCCACGAGTCACAACCAAGCGAATATAACCCTCGCGCAGTCCATTGGCACGGATCGTGTCCAAGGTGAATTGGCAGACTTCGGCCTGTGACCAGGGCAGGTTGAGAACAATCGCGCGGGCGGAATCGAATAATCGGCGAATGTGTTCTTCTAAACGAAACACACGGCCATTGTAGAAACGGATGCCTTCAAACACACCGTCGCCATACAACAAGCCGTGATCGAACACTGAGATCTTCGCTTCGTGCTCTTCCACCAATTGACCATCCAACCAGATTTTCATGCGCAAGTCACCCTAGCCGACCGAACGCATCTGACAAGCCCCTAAAGATAAGAAATAGCGTTTGCAGGGCTCGAATGAGGAAAATGTCACGATTTCAGCAAAAAAACATCGATCGAACCTCATGCGTGATCGATTCAGCCCTCGCGATGATAAGGGGAGCCCTGACGCCATGAAGCAACGCGGTAGAGTTGTTCGAGCAAAACCACCAAGGCAAGTTCATGCTGCAAGGTCAGACTGGAAAGCGATAGCACGAGATCGGCTCGAGCGCGCAGGCTAGCAGTGTGGCCGTCCGCTGCGCCAATCAAAAATGACACGGTCTTGATGTCGCCACGCATGTCCCAACCATCGGCGGCGTCGCTCCACTGCTTGGTGGTCCAGCTTGCCCCGCGCTCGTCCATCACGACCATGTAGCTGCCCTTTGCCTGTTCAAGCATGCGCTCGGCTACCTCTTCGGGTTTGCCTGCTTTGACGATCAGCAATTTCCAGTCCAGCATGCGCTGCAGCCGCTGACCATACTCTTGCATGCCTGCTTTCGCGTAATCGAGAGCCGGCTTACCCGCGACGATGACTTGCCAACGCATGTGAACTTAAGGATGCCTTGTGATCATTGCCGACGCAAAGCCCGTAGCGGCCAGGGTGTTCCATATTCTCCGCATGCGTTTCTCAACGAATGCGCTCCAAGAGCCACGCCAGCAATCCGGAAATCGGCAAGCGCTCCTGCTCCATGGAATCGCGATGCCGCAACGTTACCGTGCCTTTGAGGTCCTCAGCTCCCTCGCCCAGGGTTTCGAAATCAACAGTGATGCAAAATGGCGTGCCCACTTCGTCTTGGCGTCGATAGCGTCTTCCAACGGCACCGCCATCGTCGTAAAAAACTGTCATCCACGGTTGCAATTGACGCTGTATCTCCCGTGCCAAGCGCACTTGTTCTTCGTTTTTCTTTAACAACGGGAAAATGCCTACCTTGATCGGTGCCATGCAGGGTTTGAAACGCAGCACGGTGCGAACGTCCTGCTTGCCTTTGTCATCGGTCAATTCCTCCTCCTCAAAGGCTTCGCAAATCAAGGCGAGCACGGTGCGATCGCAGCCTGCCGAGGGCTCGACCACGTGAGGCAGGAAACGCTCCTTGGTTTCCTCGTCGAAATACTCGAGCGGCTTCCCAGAACCTTTTGCGTGGACGCCGAGATCATAATCCGTGCGGTAAGCGACGCCTTCGAGTTCTTGAACCCCGAACGGAAATTCATACTCGATGTCGTAAGTTTTTTGAGAGTAAAACGCGCGCTCACCATCTGGCACGTCCAGAATGTGCAGCTTATGGCGAGGGATGCCGATTTCCTCATAAAACCGCAACCGCGTCTCTAGCCACTCGTCGGTCAAGCGCATGCCGTCTTCGGGACGACAGAAGTATTCAATCTCCATTTGCTCAAACTCACGCGAGCGGAAGGTGAAATTGCGCGGGTTGATTTCGTTACGAAAGGATTTACCGACCTGGGCGATGCCGAAAGGCAGCTTCACGCGCGAGGAGTCGAGCACATTTTTGTATTGCACGAAAATCGATTGGGCCGTTTCGGGGCGCAGGTAGGCAATCGCATTGGGGTCGTTGTCGTCCGCAGAAGCTCCGACCTTGGTCTTGAACATGAGCTCGAAGTCGCGTGGTTCGGTGAGTTCACATTTGGGTCCAGCTCCGACAGTGCAGCTGGGTTTTTCCGGGCAAGCCATGCTGGAGATGTTATCGGCACGGAAACGTCCCTTGCACTGCTTGCAATCGACCATGGGATCCGAGAAGCCACCCACATGGCCGGATGACACGAGAACTTGCTGCATGGTCAGGATCGAGCCGTCCATGCCCACCACATCGTCACGCTCTTGCACCGTTTTTCGCCACCAGAAGTCCTTGAGATTGCGTTTAAGCTCCGCGCCCAGCGGGCCGTAATCCCAGCAGCCATTGAGTCCTCCGTAAAGTTCGCCTGCCTGAAAAATGAAGCCACGGCGCTTGCACAGTGAAACGATTTTTTCCATGCGCTGCGGATCAGTGTGGTTTTTGTCTGCCATAGGGATGAAGAATGAGGTAGCGAACAAAGCAGAAAGGCAAGAGCGGTGCAAGCCATGTTTCACTCGCGTCAGGTCCATTTTTTTGACCCGTCACGTCAGGCGTTGAGTGGATGGGGAATGATCGCGGAAAAGAAGAATCTCGCCCGCGCCTGAATTCATCGATCATGTTCAAGGTTTGGCCTTGCGCCTCCGGCTCTAGTGACGTATGCACGCGGGAGATGAATCCCGCGATGCATGCTTATGAGCGATTGACTTTGCAACCAACTGGAGTGTTGCTGGGGGTGGTTTTAGTGCTGACGCATGCATTTCTGCTGCTGAGACCGACCGCGAGTCAACGTTTTTTGCGCGCGTTTCCACGCAATCAGCGCATCGGGCAATTGTTGTTGGGATTGGGTTTCTTTTGGTTCTGGCTACTGATCGCACCGGTGGGTCAGGGCCGTTGGAGCGCATTGGCCATGGACTTGAAGGAGTTCAATGGCATTAAACCCATGCTGCGATTGTTCATGCCGATTCTGTTTGCGGTGGTTGCGTATTCGATTCGAGAGTTTTTAGCAGTGCGCGCTCTGGGTTTCTTGGGCTTGTTGGCGGCACATCCATTGTTAGCGGCGGCATTCTTGAAAGAACCGAGTTCGCGCTTGCTGATTCCATTGTGGACTTACGCGATGATCATCGCTGCGTTATTTTTTGTGGGGATGCCCTATGTTTTTCGCGATTTGGTGACCTGGGCCTCGTCGCGTTCGTCGCGCTGGTCCATGCTCGCTGGTGCTGGATTGGTGTATGGCATTGCTGTGCTTGCTTGCGCGTTGCTATTTTGGAAATAAACCCCATGATTTTTTCGTGAGTCGATCCTTTGTTGGCCGCGCTTTGCGCCGATGATTCAGGGTCACACTTCAAATCGATACCCCTCACCTCGGACGGTGTGGATGTGCAATGGGTTGTCAGGTGAGACTTCGATTTTTTTCCTCAGCCATGCGATGTGCGTGTCCACGGTGCGTGGCGTGATGTGGGGTTGGCTGGGCCAGACGTGCTGGAGCAGATGCTCGCGACTGAGGATCTGGCCTGCGTGGGAAACGAGATGCTGGAGGAGGGTTGCTTCCTTGGCACTGAGATCGAAGGGGCGGCCGTCTCGTGTGAAACTCTGGCTGGAAAAATTTGCCGTGATGCGGCCAAAGGTGATGGCATTGATGGGGGCATGGCGGTGTCCTCTGACGCGGCGCAGCAACGAGGAGAGTCGAGCGATCAGCTCGTCTGGAGCGAAGGGCTTTACCACATAATCATCCGCGCCATTTTGAAGCCCCTGCACTTTATCCACCCCGCTGCCTCTGGCGGTCAACATGAGGATGCCTCCCAGAAAATGATGCGATCGCAGACGTTGGCAGATTTCCAACCCATTAAGGCCAGGCAACATTAGATCAAGAATGATGAGCTCGAATGGTTCGCTCATGGCAAGGGCGAGGCCGGCGTGACCGTCGGCTGAAGCATGGACATGGTAACCTTCCGCCTGTAGCAGATCGCACAGCACGATGGTTACGTCGCGTTCGTCTTCGATGATGAGAATCCGCGCAGGTGTCATTGGGGTTGGCATGGCAAGGAGATGAGAAAGGTCGAGCCTTCCGCCGCAACGCTGTGGAGACGGATAGAGCCATGGTGGGCCGCGATGATTTCCTTCACCACGCTGAGGCCGATGCCGCTGCCCCGGGTCTGGGCGACGCGGGCGGCGGCTCCGCGGTAGAATGGCTCAAAGATGGCGGCATGCTCGGCGGCAGGGATTCCCGAGCCGCGGTCCTGCACCGCGATTTCGATGCGCCCGCCGGTTTTTTTGTCGGTGACGGCGCGGGCTGTCAGGCGCATCCACGGTTGGCAGGTATGAGTGGCAGCGTTGTTGAGAAGGTTGAAAATGGCGCGTCGAAGCGCGGCTGCATCGGCGAGAATGGGAGGCAGATCGCATGGGATGTCACTCTCGATGGTGCAGGCATTCAGCAGGGGCTGGAGGCGGGCGATGGCCAGTGTTTCGTGGAGAAAGGCGGAAGTGGGGTGCGGCTCCAGCTTTAGATTGAGACCTTCGCGTTCAACTTGGGCGAAATCAAGCACCTGCTCGATGAGATTGCTGAGCTGCTTGGCGTGTTGGCCGATCATGCTGGCGTAGTTTTTCGCCTTCTCCGGCGGCACGATGCTGCGCTCCAGATTGTGAGCGGCACCGCAGATCACGGTGAGCGGCGTGCGGAGTTCATGCGAGACGGTGGCAACAAAATTTAATCGTGCCAGTGCGAGTTGACTTGCTCTGCGGGACAGCATGACCACGGTTATCCCTGCTGCCAGGAGCAATGCGGCAAGAATGCTCGCCACGAGCATGTTTTTCCGTCTTGTGGCCGAAACGATCTCGTCCAGCGCCCCAGGAACTGGTCGCACCCGCAGAGTCCAGACAGGCGTTGCCATGGCGATAGAATTTTTGTTTGTCTTTCCCAAACAATTGAACTCGGCGGTGTGTTCCCAAGAAATGAAATCCCAAGAATACGGCTTGATTGATTGTCGTGGTGTGATGATGCCATCAACCTGAACTTGATAGAGATTCGCGCCATCAGAATTAAAGTGCTTTTGAATCAGTTCTGGCAGCCATTTGGTGGTGATTTCGTTGGCATCCAACTGCGTGATCAGCCAGCCAGTGATGCCGCCGCGAGTTGGGTTGTCAGATTCGTCATGCGATCCGTGTGGGTCATCGTGCGCCTTGCCAGGCTTTTGCATGGGAAACTCCAAAAGTAACCCAGCGCGATCGAAAAATGGCCGCGGTCCATGCCCTGTTTTGCCATCTAAACTGATCTTGAGTTCCTGCCATTCTGAGGGCCAGACCGCGGAAGGCTTGAACGTTCCTGTGGTAAAATCAAGCAAGCTGATGATCAATTGACCCTTTTCCCGCCTTGCGAATCCGATGCGGGCGAAAATTGGACGTGGCTGCTGACTTTGCCACTGCCGCCAACATGCCTCGATGGATGGTGCTAGATCGGAAGTGGCATCAGTGGGCATGAGGGCATCGCAAGCGGATGCCAATTGCTCGTCAAACTCGCGAGTCAATCGTGATGCTAGCATTCGACTGTCGTTTTGCCTCTCCTTCATCTCCGCTTCTGCAATTTGACCAGTCCATTTGTATTGCAGTAGCACCAAGGCGATGCTGAGAGTGGCCATGAGGGCTAGGACGAGCCTATGCCATCTCAAGGAAGTTTTGATGCGGCGATGGTGAACGAGCGTGGGCAAAATGAATGATCGATGGATAAAACAAGCGAAATCGACGTGATTTCATGAGCGTGGATGACCCGAGGGCTCGTGGCAAATTTAGACAGAATATTGTGGATAGAGTCAACAATCGCCGCAAATCCTTGACACTTCTTAACATGACAGCTGCGCGTGGGTCGTGTTAGAATTAACGCCGAATATGAATGCTCTTTCGCCGCTGATTGTCTTCCTGAGCCATCGTTCTGTTAAACAGGTTTTTTTGAATAGAAGCTTGTCAATTCGCTGCTTCTCGCTGGTGGGGTCGCAGTTGTTCATCGCCACTCCTCTCTGTGCTGGCAGCTTTTATGGTTTCGAAACCGCAGGCGCGGCTTCCACGACTGACGCGATGGTGCTGGCGGATCAATACCGAGCCGCTTCGGCATTTCGTTTTAGCCGGGCGGATGCGGGCAACGTTCTCGTCGCGAAAAAAGGTGCGCCCTGCACCGCGTTCGCCGCTGGTCCGGACACGGCGACTCCCGCATCCGGCGATGCCTTGCTCGCGAGCGATCCTTGGGCAGCGGCGGTCAGCGATTCGTTTGTTAGGCTATCGGGTTCGGCGGCAGCGGCTCTCGTCATCACATTCGACTATCCCACGGCGGCGACTTCCGGTCTGATTCTCGACATTGATGCCGATGAGACCTGGGTGATCCGCGCTTATAGCGATGCGGGCACGACGCTGGTGTCCGAGACGGTGCTCGCAGGCGGCTCGCCCGGCACGGGGGACCAAACCGCCACGCCGTGGGCCATTGTGCGACCCACGGCGGATGTGGTGCAGTTGCGAATCGTGCAGACGGGTGGAAACGCGAACGCCGGCGCGGCGTTGGATCTTCTTCGACCCTATGGTGTGGCACCGTTTGATAGCAGTTCCTTGGCATTTCAGTTCACTAGCGGTTCCGCGTCGACGGCCAAATTGAGGTTATCCAGCACTCCGGGGCATCGGGTTCTTTTGCAAAAGAGCACCACGCTCGCGGCGGCAGATTGGGTGACAGATCAGGCGATTTCGCCCAGCACAGCGTGGAGCGATTGGACTTTGGCAACGGAATCGGCTCCACGTTATTTTTTCAGAGCGATGGCTCCTGTGCCTGTGATGGATCGTGCCACGGCGATCTACACGGCTGTCAGTGCCTTTGTGAACACTCTGACACCAGCACAGGTGGGCACGACAATCTTTGCCGCCAATAACACCGTGCAGCGTGCCAAGTGGTCGAACTTTCCCACCGGCCTGTTTCAACGAAACGGGCTCAAGATCGGCAATATGACAACCACCCAAAAGGACGCTCTGTGGGCGATGCTGGCGACGGTTCTCAGTCCAGAAGGTTTTCAAAAGATCGCGCGCATTGTTAGCGGTGACGACCAACTGTCACCCACGGGAAACCTGGTTTTCGGCTCCGGAGAATACTATGTCTCGTTCGTCGGCACTCCATCGCTCACGGGAAAATATCTTCTGCAATTTGGTGGCCACCATTTGGCAACGAACATCACCATCAAGGGTTCCCAAGCCACCATCGCACCAGCGCTTCCGGGTGCCCAGCCTGCCAGCTACACCTATGGCGGCCGCACGGTGCGACCCATCGGGGACGAATACGACCTGTCTTTTGCCTTGCTGAATTCGATGACATCCACACAGCGTAGCTCTGCCGTGCTCAGCACCACCACCCGTGATTTGGCTTTAGGGCCGGGACAGGATGGAGTGACTTTATTGCCGGAGGGCATCAAGGCAAGCGATCTCACCGCTGCACAGCGCGACATCCTGCTTGATCTCATCGGAAAAAACGTGAATATCATCCACAACGATGCCGCTGAGACCAAGATGGCTAGCATCCGAGCCAATTTGGCCAGCACCACCAATCCGACCTATTTCTCTTGGCGCGGCCCCACCACGAGCGGCAGTGCCGCCTATTACCGCATCCAGGGGCCTAATTTATTCATCGAGTGGGCACCGCAGACGATGGGCGGCTCGGCGGTCAATCATATCCATGCCATGTATCGCGAACTTGGTAACGACTACGGCGCCCAAATCACCGAATGAGACTCCTGCGCTCCATTGCCGTTTGCTTGGCCGCGCTGGCTCTGTTTTCGCCGTTGCATGCCCACCGCGCATCAGGACTACTGCAATCTGCTCTGGTGGATGTGCAGCCAGAGCAAGTTGAGGTGCAGATCAGCTTGCTGTTGGGTCAAGACATCGCGGCTAGATTTGCCGAGCTGCTCGATACTGACCACAATGGTTTCTTCGCGGAGAACGAGCGGACGGCTTGGAGTGAGGCGTTCGTGCATGCTCAAAGCATCCGCCTCGACGGAGAAACCTTGCCGCTGGTTCTCACTCGCATGCAGGCATCACCCATCGCGGAAATGACCAGCGCAAACCAAGGCCATGCCGAAGTGCGGGTGATTTTCGCCGCGAAGATCGCGCCACTTTCTGTGGGTTCACATCGAGTGGAGCATGAGAACCGTTACGAACCCATTCCTAGCACCTATCAGGCAGACGGCATTGTCCCCAAAGCCCCAGGCATCCGCATCGTAAGCCACCGCAGGGATGAGCGAGAGCAAACCATTTCCCTTCAAGCAGAATGGTCACCGCCGCCCATGGCGGTGGAACAATCTCATGCCATCGGAGCCTCCTTCGGCGCTTGGTGGGTGTTGATCAGTTTCGGCATCGCCGGTGGCATGATACAGTTGTGGAAGCATTTCCAGCGACATCGCAGCGGATGATGGTGAGGCGCATGTCGATTCTTGGTTTCATCGAGACTCGGACCAGTGAATCGTGCGCCCGGCGGACAGGGTGATGTCACTTTTTATTAAATATATCATTGATTGTTTTTGTCTGATATGTTATTCGTCTTCAGCGCGCACGCGCCCCCCTTGTCATGAAAATA
This sequence comes from uncultured Verrucomicrobiales bacterium, assembly GCA_964599325.1. Lineage (GTDB taxonomy): Bacteria > Verrucomicrobiota > Verrucomicrobiia > Verrucomicrobiales > Akkermansiaceae > UBA956. The sequence goes on from CAZREM010000017.1 coordinate 42,036, forward strand.
ATTGCTAAATTTAGGATTGTTGCTGTTGGTTCGGTGAGCATGATGATGTTTGGAACCGCAATGGCTCAGATTTCTGTTTTTTTGTCTCCAAATGATGTTCAGTCAGCGGAGGCAAGTGGGCTGACTGGCATTTCGACAGAAACGTTCAACAGTCGCCCGACAGGAACATTTTCAAGTTTTCAATCGAGCAGCTTGAACGCGACCTACACCGCGGCAAACGGCACGCGAATCATTGCCAACGATCAGTATGGTGGCTTTGCGTTGCAGAATTATCTGGGTGTGACGCCAAATGCTTCCGCCACTGTGACGCTCTCGGCTCCGGCGAAGTATTTCGGATTTTATTTTACAGCTGCTGACAATTATAACAACAAAGTAGCACTTTACAGCCAGAACACCTTGGTGTTTGAGTTCAACACTTCGACGTTACTGTCCTTCTTGCCGCGCAACAACACGAGCACAGTGACAGCGCTCAGCGGTGCAACCTACAGGACGATTGATTATTATGGTCAGCCGACAACCAATGCCAACTCGAGCGAGCCCTACGCTTATGTTCACTTTGTTGCTTCGGGGACGACATCGTTCGATCGGGTGGTGCTGACGCAGGGAAGTTCGGCAATTTTTGAGAGTGACAATCACAGTTTGAGTGCGAATGCGCCGTTGATTCCAACTTCGCTGGTTCAGATGTCTGGACCGACGTTGGTTCCAGAACCAAGCACTGGGTTACTGACCGCATTGGCGCTGGGCACGATGTTGGTGCGTCGCCGTCGTTAATCGTTTTTCATTTTTAGAATTTGGAGTTAACCCTCAATGTGCAACTGTTGTGCGCATTGGGGGTTGTTTTTTTGTGTGATACTCGTAGTTTGTTGGCAACCGTCATCATTTTGTCGCCATAAATACCGAATATTGCATCACAGGATTGGGGGCGCTCTCGGCTCTCGGAGAGGGCATTTCTGCGCACAGACAGGCCGTGGGAGCGGGGCGCCATGGTTTATTGCCCTTGGAGCAATTGCCTGAGTGGGATGGTGCCTTTGTGCAGGCCATGCGGCATCAGGTGCGCGCATTGCCGTTGGCGGGTTGGATCGCGCAGCGGGATTTATTGAATCATCGCAAGTGGTCGCCGCTCAGCATGGCGGCGTTGCATGTGGCGCGTCAAGCGGTGGAAGCGGCGGGATGGACCACAAGCGAATGCGAGCAGGCTGCGATTATTTTTGGCACGTCGCGTGGAGCCTCGGCAGGGTGGTTGCATCCCTGGCCCAAACGACGTCCATTGGCTCTGATGGCGGCCAGCAACGCCATGCATGGCGAGGCGGCCGCGGCGATTTCCATTGAACTTCGACTGCGAGGCCCCTACCAGGTTGTTGCCACGGGATGCTCGGCGGGAATCGATGCCTTGGGCGTGGCCGCGATGCACATGCAAGTTGGTCTCGCGGAACGAGCCTTGGTGGTGGCAGTTGATTTGCCATTGGTCCCACCGTTGCTCGAAAACTACGCCCAAACTGGCATCTTGGCGCGTGGTCATCGCAATGATCCCTATCACCCGATGACGAACGGCATCGCTCCTGCGGAGGCGGCGGCCGCGTTGACCTTGGAGCGCGTGGGGACCGCGTCATCTCCGCGTTTGTTGGGTTATTTGGCTAATTCTGATGCCGCTGATGCTCTGACGTTGGCACCGGCAAGTGGGCAATTGGCCAGGTTATTGCAGCAGGGAATCAGCCAGTGGGGATGGCCGCAAGCTCTGTGCCCGCATGCAACGGGAACAGCAGCGCATGCCAAGTTCGAGCCGCAGATTCTGCGCGAGGTGTTCGCGAAGGAGCCGTGGCCCAGTCTGCATTTATTGAAGCCCTATCTGGGGCACGGCATCGGAGCGGGATCCTTGTTGGAAACGGTCGTGCTCTGCGCGTTTTTGCAACAAGGGCAATTACCACCGAATGTGGCGGCGTTGTCCGCTCCTGAGCCGTTCGATGTTCCGGAACAGGCGTCTGCTGCCAGTGGACCGGTTTTCAAAATCGCGGCTTCGCTGGGCGGCCACAACGCCATCATTGGGCTGTTGGCCGCCAACCCCTGAACTAGTGGCGCTCCTGCATCAGACTCTCGATTTCCTCGGCTTCGATGGGAATGGTGGCCATGAGATCGTGATTGCCATCGGCTCCGATCAGGACGTCATTTTCCAAGCGAATGCCCAAGTTCTCCTCGCGAATGTAAATGCCTGGTTCGATCGTCATCACCATCCCGACCTCGAAAGTCTGGTGCGGTGGGCAAACATCGTGGACATCGAGACCGAGGTGATGGGACGTGCCGTGCATGAAATACTTGCGCACGAGAGGCTTGTCCGCTGTTTGAGCCTTCGCATCTTTCGCTGAAATCAGGCCGAGACCGATCAACTCCGCTTCCATGATTTCCACCACTTCGCGTTGGTAATTCATCGGGGTTTGTCCCGGACGCAAGAGCGCATTGGCACCGCGCAGCACCCGCAACACGGCATCATACACCTGGCGTTGACGCGCGGTAAAACGTCCGTTAACCGGGACACTGCGCGTGAGATCCGATGCCCAGCCGGCGTATTCCGCTGCCACGTCCATCAGCACCACATCCCCATCTTGGCAGCGTTGATCGTTGTCCACATAGTGCAGCACACAAGCATTCTTGCCAGTGCCGACGATCGGAGGGTAGGCGAAACCGCGTGAGCCTCGACGCACGAACTCGTGTAGCAGTTCGGCCTCGATTTCCCATTCGCCAACACCCGGTTGGATGAAACCCAGCACCCGCCGAAAACCCGCTTCAGTGATGTTGCAAGCACGCTGCAAAATGGCAATTTCTTGAGGTTCTTTGCGAATGCGCAATTGTTGCAGTAATGGGGCTAGTCGCTCATAACGGTGCAGTGGAAAACGCGACTGACAGCGACGAATGAAGCGATCGTTGGCCGTTTCCACCACTTGCACCGCGCGCAGATGCTCATTCGTAAGGAGAAAAATGTGTTGGGCCTGGGGGATGAGCTGCGGAAGTAAGGTTTCGAAGTGATGAAACCACTCAATCCGTTGAACTCCCGATTGCGCCTTGGCTTGCTCGCGGCTAAGTTTTTCGCCGTCCCAGATCGCAATGAGTTCATTGGTTTCCTTGATGAACAGAATCTCACGTTGGTTCGGATCGATCGCATCGGGCATGAGCACCAGCGCCGTTTCTTCTTGATCGACGCCGCACAGGTAGAACAAATCTGTTTGTTGCTTGAAGCCCATCACGCCATCGGCATTGGTGGGCATGATGTCGTTGGCGAGTAAAATCGCGATGCTACGTGGCGGCAAAAGAGCACGCAGTTTGTCACGATTGTTGCAGAACAAGGTCGAATCGATGGGATCGTATCGCATGACCAAAGCATCTAACGCATTTTTGGGGCGCTGACCAGCAATTCCTGAGTGGGGCAGAAGATCATCCACGCCAACCTAATTTTTGCCGCAGCGCCTCGAAAAAAGAGCGATCGCGCAGGCGCAAGAGCGGAAACCGATCACGGGCTTTCGTCACGCGCACCTGCGTTCCCACGCCGATGGCCAGAGTCACACGGCCATCAACGGTGAGGTGCATGGTTTCCTCGCCGGTGGCATCGGGCTGCATGTTCACCTCCACGTCATCACTGACCACCAGGGAACGGTAGCTGAGCGAGTGCGGGCAAATGGGCGTGATGACCAGAACGGCCGCATCGGGGCAAATCAGCGGCCCCCCTGCCGAGAGCGAGTAGCCCGTGGAACCTGTGGGAGTGGCAACGATCAACCCATCGGCTCGGTAGTGATTGATTTGCTCGCCATTGATGCGTGCGGCGACAGAAACCAACTTCCCAGTGAGGCCACGGGTGAGAGCCACTTCGTTCAGCGCGACCATCTCTCTGTCACTGCCGTCGGGATAAAGGAGGCGAACGCGCAAAATGGTGCGAGGACTGAGTTCATAGGCCCCCATGACCAAGCAGTCGGCAAAAAAATCCAGCTCATCGTGCGTGCAACTGGTCAAAAATCCCAAGGTGCCAATGTTGATGCCGGCGACAGGCACCACGCTGCTGCCCAAGCGCTCCATCGCGGCGAGCATGGTGCCATCGCCCCCCAGAACGGCCAGGATATCGCTTTGTTGCGCCAGCTCCACGGCATCCAGCCCCTGTTCTTGCTCATCCAGCAGCGCGGCAGCCGTGTTTTCCAAACGCACTTGGATTTGTCGCTCCATCAAGGCTTGGCGCAAGGCACTCACCGTTTGAGCCGCCTTGGGCTTTTGAGGATTGACCATGATACCAACGCGCATGTGGATTCGAGACAGGCAAGGGTTAAATTAGGGAAAAAAGCAGGCTCAGTGCAGCATGGCCGCATAAGCAGCAGCATCGAGCAAGTGAGCGACCTCGGCAGGTTCGCTGAGACGCAATTGATAGATCCAGCCTTCACCGTAGGGATCGGAGTTGATCAAAGCAGGGTTGCTTTGGAGTTCCTCGTTGACGGCGACAACCTCCCCCGCTAGCGGCGAGAAAATGTCGCTGGCTGTTTTGACGGATTCCACGACCGCTGCGGCCGCACCGGCAGCGACGATCCGACCCAATGCAGGCAACTCCACGTAAACCACATCGGTCAGTTCCGTCTGCGCGTGATCGGTGATGCCAACGATCGCGGTGTCGCCTTCGAGACGAACCCACTCGTGGGACGCATGATATAAAAGCTGTTCAGGAACATTCATGGTGTTGTGGTAACTTGCCGCACGGCTGTTGGATTGTAAAAAGGTTTTTTGGTGACGACAGCGGAAAATTCGCGATCACGAATCTGCACCCGCAACTCCTGTCCGATGTTGGCATGTTCCTGAGGCAAATAGGCCATGCCGATGCTGTAACCGAGGCTGGGGGCAAGTCCGCCGCTGCTCAGCTCGCCAATCAGCGCGCCGGTGAGACTGAACACCGCGTGATGCGGACGAAACGGCGGTGATTTTTCGGTTGCCCTGAGACCCACCAGTGCGCGATGGAGTCCCGCAGCGAGTTGGTGTCGCAACGCGGCTTGCCCGATGAAATGCGGCTTGCTGAGTGCGACAAAGGCACCAAGCCCCGCCTCCAGAGGCGAGGTTTGGCTCGTGAGATCTTGGCCGTAGAGGGGATAACCCATTTCCAGCCGCAGGCTGTCCCGGGCGCCCAAACCACAGGGACTGGCCCCGTGACCCAACAAGGCTCGCCAGATGTCGATGGCTGCCAGCGGATGCGCGAAGATTTCTACTCCGTCTTCACCGGTGTAACCCGTGCGGCACAACCAAACCTCGTGACCTGCGTGGGCCACTGCTTTGATGCCAAATCGCGTGGGCAGTTTCCAGGCAGGAAAAGCGGCATGGAGGCAATCGGCAGATAGCGGTCCTTGCAGCGCCATGCCGGCCCAGTCATCGCTCTCATCCCGCAGCAGCACATCCCCGCGCAGGTGCGCGCGGAGCCAGGCCACCGCTTGTTCACGGCGGGAGGCGTTGATGATCAGAAGAAAACGTTCCTGAGTCACGCAGTAGGCGATGAGGTCGTCGATGACGCCACCCTCCTCGTTGAGTAAAAACCCATAGCGTCCTCGCCCGGCGGGTAGTTCCATCAGCGCAGCAGTGAACAGCTCGTCGAGCCAAGTTTGAGCCGCTGATCCCTCGATCCACACCTGCGCCATGTGTGAAATATCAAACAACCCGCAACGCTGCCGAACCGCTTGGTGTTCCTCAATGATCGAGCGATAGTAAACCGGCATGTTCCACGCACCAAAAGCGGTCCATTTGGCCGCGCAGATGTCGTGTTCCGCCTTCAGCGGTGATTGACGCAATGAATCTGTCATCGCGGCAAGTGTGCGATGGGCGCATCGCGCTTGTCAATCCTTCGACATGTGGCAAGATGCGGCATGCCCGCGCGCTTTTTTCGCTACCGTTTCCTGCAAGCCTTGGCTTTCCCTGGTTTGTTCAAGGCGATGACCTTGCTAGGAGTGTTTTCCTATGTGCTGGGGTGGTTCGTGCCCAATATCTCGGCGATGCTGTGCTTTGATCGTGGGTTGATTTTGCAGGGGCAGGTGTGGCGAATCATCACGTTTTTGTTTATCCCGGATCGCTTTGGGCCATTCACAGCGTTGAGCGCGGTGTTGCTGTTTTTTGCGGTCAATCTGGCCTTCATGATTAGCGATGCCATGGAGGAGCAATGGGGAGCGTTGCGGACTTCGCTGTATCTTTATTCGTCGTGGCTGCTATTGCTCGTGGCGGGTTTTCTGACACAGTCCATGCCGAGCGCTGGTCTGTATTGCTACACTTCCATGTTCCTGGCCTTCGCTACCTGTTATCCGCGCTTTCAGATGCTGGTTTTCTTCGTGATTCCTCTGCAAGTGCGGTTTTTAGCAATGTTCACCGGCCTGATGTTGTTGTGGCAAGCGACGGCCTCGTGGTCGATGTTGCTGTTCACGTTGTTGGCGATGGGAAATTACATGGTGAGTTTCTTGCCTTGGTTATGGAATCAACAGCGACGCTTGCGACGTCGGCAACGATTCGAGAGTCAGTTGCTGCGTCCGGGACACCGTGATCGCGCACAAGCGAGTGTCTCGTTTCATCGCTGTGCGGTGTGTCAGCGGACGGAACTCGATGACTCACATCTGGCCTTTCGCATCGCAGAAAATGGCGAGGAGTATTGCGAAGAACATTTGCCTCAGAAACCCTGAGCCCCGTGGCATCGCGGCTGAGGCGCGTGTCAGATGGGCTGTGGAGCATGAAAAATGGTTCACTCTTGGCAGTTTCGCCTTTACCTCTGGGTGGTAGGTGATTGACTGTGCCAATGAATCGATACCCTAGCGATGTTGCTCGATTTTTGTCGCAGATGCGCGCGCGTGGTTGGGCTTTTGTCGTGCTGATTAGTGCGTGTTTGTCTTGTCTGTCGGCGCATGCGAACGAAGCCAAGTTGCAGTCCACCTTTGAGTCCACCTACGTGCGTTGGCGACAAGCGATCATGGAAAAAAACGTGTCAGTGTGGCAGGATCTCACCGCCACCTACCGACAGCGAACCGTCCGTAATCGATTGCTATCCGAGCGGCGTGCCTTTCCTCAGGCCTTGTTCGAGCTTCCCGCTGCCCCGCCGAGCTTAAAGGGGCTGAAACCGTTGAAAATTCAGAGCAAAGGGGCAACGGCGGTGGCTGTTTATTACGGCAAGATCGATTTTGAAGTCGGCGGCGAACCCACACCGAATCTGTTGTTGTTGTCTTTTGTGCAGGAAAACGGAATGTGGAAGTATGATCAGGCCGAGTTCATCAGTCTTGCTGCCTTGCCGGAGGTTCGGCGCGATCTCGATGAAGGCAAGCTGGGTTTCATCAGCGAGGATCCGCGCTTTCAGGCTTCGGGGGTGGTGCCACCGCTGCCGCCGGTGGTGCCGCTGGCGCCATGCATTGCAAAGGTTTACGTGTTTTGTCCGGGGCGTGAGGTGGACGTGACCGTCAATGGCGTGAGTGATCATCATTTTCGCGATGCCAAGGAGGCGGAGATCGTCATCGGTGGTGCAAAGCAAGGGAAGAATCTCATGCAATATCGAATCAAGCCGCTGCCCAGCAGCAATGGCAAGGAAGCCCTCGCGATCCGGGTTTACTTGCTGTCGCAAAACGAGGGCATGAAGCCGATCAAGGCCTGCGAGTATCAGGTGCAGGAAGGCGAAAAAATCGGCTCACAGGGCAGCGCGGAATTTGTTGTCGATGCCGCGACGATCCGAGCGTTGCAGGCGCGCAGCATCAATGCGATCAAATAAGATTCATCCGTTGGTTTGATTCATTCATGACTCGTTGGATTCTAGCTTCCGCCTCGCCTCGTCGCCAGCGGCTCATGGCAGAGCATGGGCTGGCGCATGAGGTCGTCGTCCCTCAAGCCACTGAGCACCACGATCCTCACGGGGATTTCATCGCGCTGTGCCGTGCCAATGCGCGGCTGAAGGCTGCTGCTGTGCGGGAGCTGCGTCCGGAAGCCTGGATCATCGCGGCGGATACCCTGGTGGGACTGAATGGTCAGGTGCTGGGCAAACCGGCTCATCTGGCCGAGGCCCATGCGATGATGCGTCTGCTCAGTGGGCGCAGCAACGAGGTGTGCACCGCTGTGTGCTTGATGGGGCCGCAGGGTCAGGAATCGTTGTTTCATGAGATCAGCACCGTGCATTTTCTTGAACTCAGCGATGCGGCCATTTCCGCTTATTTTGCGTTGGTGGATCCACTTGACAAGGCGGGTGCGTATGCGTTGCAAGAATACCCTGAGCGGATCATTGCGCGCGTGGATGGCGATCCGACCAATGTCATCGGGTTGCCGATGCGGCGGGTTCTCGATGAAGTCCGCCAGCTTGCTCCACACGCGCCACAGCCTGCCAACGCGGCTGCTGGTGCCATTTGATCCGAGTCATGATTGTTTACGTTCTCGCTAAGCCCAATGCCAAGTTCAGCAGCCTGATCGGTTGGCGGCACGACCCGCAGTGCGGACGTGTGCTGCAAGTGCGCATCGCGGCCCCACCGGTCGATGGCAAGGCCAATGCCGCGATCCGAGGGTTGCTCGCCGAATCGCTGCGGGTGGCACCATCGCTGGTGCAGTTAAAAAAAGGCGGCAGCAGTCGCTACAAAGTTTTTTCTGTGCCAGATCATGCCAACTGGCCAGAGCTGCCGGAGAGCCAAGCATGATTTCGCCACAACAGAGCATTGCTGACGTGTGTTTCACGGCGATTGACTTCGAGTCCGCCGGGGCGGGACGCGCGGATTTACCGGTGCAGATTGGCCTGAGTCAGTGGTCGTGCTCCAGTGGTCACGCTGCTAGTTTTGTCTCTTACTTGCATCACCCCCAGGGGCCGAGTTTGCAGGCTCAGCGGATCCACGGCATTGGTGTCGCGCAGACGCGATCGGCTCCGGCGCTGCGGGAGCTATGGCCCATGCTTCAGGGCATGTTGCGGATGGGAGCGGTGGTGGCCCATGGCAAGGGCACAGAAAAACGGTTTCTGCGCTGCTTTCCTGGTCACGGTTTCGGGCCGTGGGTGGACACGCTGTTGCTGGCGCGTGCTGCCTGGCCCGATTTGCCTAGTCATGCGTTGGGCGATGTCTGCGATCACTGTGAGCTGACACCGCTGATTCAAGAGCGTTGCCCGCAGCGGCAATGGCATGATGCGTTGTTTGATGCCACCGCTAGCTTGTTTTTACTCGAGCATTTGATCCGCACCCTGCGGTTGCAAGACTTGGAGCTGGCGGTGTTGCTTCAGCCCCGTCGCCGCTGAACATGGTCTTGCTCGACGATTTCCGGGATTGTCAGCCGCGTCTCCCGCGTTATGCTGGACGCATGACCGCTGCTGTTGCTGCTGCTATTTTTGAACGCATGGCCTTGATGCTGGAAATGCAGGGAGAAAATCCGTTCAAGGTGCGCGCTTACCGTCAGACCGCTGAGTTGCTGCGGGATCAGGGCGATCCTCTGTTGCAGCGCTTGCGCGAGGGCGATGCCGAGGTGATTCGGGGCATCGGCAGCACGATGCGTGGGCATTTGCACGACTGGCTCCAATCGGGAAAAATTCCCCTCCATGAGCAACTGTGTGAACGCTATCCGGAGTCCTTGTTCGCGCTCTTTGAGCTACAGGGCTTGGGAGCCAAAAAAATTGCCAAGCTGTTTCATGAGTGCCAGATTTCCTCGCTCGCCGACCTCAAATTGGCTTGTGAGCAGGGGCGCATTGCTCAATTGACCGGTTTTGGTGAGAAAACTCAGCAAAAGCTATTGCTTGCGATGGCGGAGCGCGCGCAGCATCAATCGTTGTTTCATCTCAACACAGTGGCGGAAATCGCAACGGAGCTGCTGGATGAGTTGCGCGAACACCCGGATGTGCTGCGGGTGGCGGCCTGTGGTTCTTATCGGCGCGGCAAGGAGGTCATTGGCGACCTGGATCTGCTCGTCGCGACCCGTTTTCCCGCGGAGGTGATTGCTGATTTCGTTGCCCGCCCTGGGATTCAGCGGGTGTTAGCGCAAGGCGAGACCAAGGCTTCTGTGTTGCTGGAGAATGGCTTGCAGTGTGATTTTCGAGCAGTGAACAACGCGCAGTTTCCTTTTGCGCTGAGTTATTTCACAGGCTCGAAGGAGCACAACGTGCTGCTGCGGCAGCGGGCGTTGGAGCGTGGCTGGTCGCTCAATGAATACGGCATGAGCAAGACGCGCAGCACCGCCCCCGATGTGCCGGAGATTTGTGAGGAAGAGGACATTTACCGCGCGCTGGAGCTAGCGTTCATCCCGCCAGAGCTGAGGGAAAATCGGGGGGAGATTGAGGCAGCGGCGCGTGGTCCGATGCCCCGATTGATCGAGCTGATCCATCTGCGCGGCACCTTTCATAATCACACCACGGCCTCAGATGGTCGTCACAGCCTGGAGGAAATGGCGGCAGTGGCTCAGGACTTGGGCTTGCAGTATTTTGGCATTTCGGATCACTCGCGCTCATCGGTTCAGGCGAATGGCCTCAGTCGCGAACGATTGTTGGCCCAAGTAGCGGCGGTTCGTGCTTATAATGAACAACACGCTCCGTTTCGCTTGTTTGCGGGCTGTGAGGTGGACATTTTAGCGGATGGTCAATTGGATTATGACGATGAGGTGCTGGCTCAGTTGGATTATGTGGTGGCTTCCGTTCATCAGTCGATGCAGCAGGATGCCGCCACCATGACGGCGCGGATCATTCGTGCCATGGAAAACCCGCACGTGACCATGATCGGTCACCTCTCGGGGCGATTGCTGCTGAAGCGTCAGCCTTATGGTTTAGATTATCCCGCCATTTTAGAAGCAGCGGCGGCGACGCGCACGGTGATTGAGCTGAATAGCAACCCACGGCGTCTCGACATGGACTGGCGTTATTGGCCGCAGGCCCAACAGCTCGGCATTTGGTGCGCGATCAATCCCGATGCCCATCGGCGCAGCCACTTGTCTTACTTGCACTTCGGTGTGATCCAAGCGCGCAAGGCCGGACTGCGGCGCTGTGATGTGCTCAATGCCTTGCCGTTGGAGTCAATGAGCGCTTTCTTGGCAACACCGAAGGCTCAACGTCCGCGTCCACTGCCACTGCCATGATCACGCCGGAGAAACAAGCGTTGTTGCGCGAACGTCTCGCCGCACTCGGGGTCGTGCCGGCAACGCTGATCGAGCGCTTTGTCCACGGCAGCGGCAATGGAGGTCAGAAACTCAACAAAACCGCTTCGTGCGTGCAGTTGAAGCACGTGCCCAGCGGCATCGAGGTGAAGTGTCAACAAACGCGCTCGCGGGAGGATAATCGTTTTTTCGCACGTCGGCGGTTGTGCGAGCTGCTTGAGCAAGAGTTGTTGGGTGAAATATCTCCACAGCAGCGGGCAAGGGATGCGATTCGACGCCAAAAACAACGCCGATCCCGCCGTCGCAAGCAGAAAGACCAATCGGCGAATTTATCTGCGTTTGATCCTCCAATCCTGCTTCCCAAACTCGAATGATTTGACAGACTGAGCCAATGAATCTGCTAAACCTATCGCAATTGAAACAACAGGCGGGTGAGTGTGTTCTTGCCGCAGCCGTTAACCTGCAATTGCAGCAGCGACAGATCCGCCAAACGCGCACGGGCAAGCCGTATTGTGAGTTGCAGTGGGCGGATGCAACGGGCGGCTTTGCGCTGAAAATCTGGGAGGATCGCCCTTACTTCGCGGAATCGCGCTCCTGGCCGTTGGGGTCGGTTTGGCAACTTTGGGGTCAATGGACCCAAAACGCCTATGGGCTCGATGCGGCGGAGCTTGAGGTGAGGGAACTTGCTGACGAGGAACGCGTTCATTTTTTCCGTGGCGATGGGGAATTGCAGGCCCGACAGGATCGCGATTGGCAAAGCATCCGATCGCTGAGTCTTGAGCTGCGCGACCCGCGTTTGCGCGCCTTGTGTGATTTGTTTTTGCAAAAATTTGGTGAGCTATTTCGGCGCACCGCCGCCGCTCGGCGCAACCATCATGCGCGGCGGGGTGGTTTAGTGGAGCATGTGGCGCAAATGCAGCGCGTGGCGGATGCCCTGTGCGCGCTCTACCCGGAGTGGAATCGGGATTTGCTGCTGGCGGGGGTGTTGTTTCACGACTGCGGCAAGCTCTGGGAAAATAGCTATCCAAAGGAGGGGTTTCAGCAAACCCATAGCCTGCGTGGCGAACTGCTTGGGCACATTCCGCTCGGGATTGAGGTGGTCAATGCGCTGTGGCGCGAGCTGATGCAGAGCGAAATCAGCGCCGATTGGGCGGAGCTGGAGCCGACGTCAGAGGAGGTGCGGTTGCATTTGCTGCACTTGATCGCCAGCCATCACGGGCAATATGAGTTTGGTTCACCGACCCTGCCACGCAGCCCCGAGGCCTTTGCGCTGCATTACATCGATAACCTCGATGCCAAAATGGAGATGCTGAGAGAGGCTTACCTCAATGCTCAGGAGATCACTCCTCAAATCCGCGAAAAAATCTTTCCGCTTCCCGCTAACATTGTCACACCATTGGCGGTGTTTCAGCCCGAAGACATCGATTCAGCGGACGCGCGCTCAACCCAAACGAACTCTGACGTTGATCACCCTGTGGCCCATGAACTCAAGGCTGATGAATTTAAGTCCGATGAATCTGAAAACGCAGATCGAACAGAACGCGAGGAGTCAACCAGCTGAAGGAGCGTGAAAGAAAGGCGATCCGTCCTAGCGTCGAATTTGCCAGTAACGCAGCACGGGGACCTTGGCACTGCGTCCACGGAACAGCATCACTTCCAGTTGGTGATGTTGTCCTGAGAAGGCTTGTCTTTTGCCTCGTCATTTCCAGGCAACATGTCAGGACCATTTGACCAAAGATCAAAATCGGGATTGCGGCATGCCGTATTGATTTCACCCGTCTTGGTCTTGCCGGAACGGTAGTTGTATTCCTGCTTCCATGGATCAAGAATGGTGTTGGTGGCGGAAGCAACATTGCTGCTATTCCAGCCCTGCTTCTTGCTCGTCGGATCCAGCTCTGGCAGATAGATCTTCTGATCATCGTCAGCGCCGACGCCCGAGCCATCGTTATCCGAGTCCCAATACAGAGCCTTGAACAGTTCATTGGAACCATTGCCCGATTCAACCACGGGGTAGGCAGCGAAATCCAATTTGTATTCCTCCAGCGAAGTTTCCAGCATCTTGATTTGTGCCTTCGCCTTCTCGGTCGCTTGTTTTTGCTTCGCAAAACCCAAGCCGCCAAAAGTAAGCGCCGCTAGCACGACGATGATGGAAATCACCACCATCAACTCCACCATGGTGAAGCCTGGTGCCTGACGACTACGCCGAGTTTGATTCAGTTTCATATGCGCTATCCCGTTTGATCCCTTGTCGTGCGGCTTATTGCGCACCCATGGTGTTGATGATCTTGATCAGCGGCAGGAACAAGGCAAACACCACGCCACCAACGATGACGGCCAAAAACACGATCATGATGGGCTCCAAGATCGAAGTCAAAGCCGTGACCGCGTTGTCCACTTCATCGTCGTAAACATCAGCAACCTTCAAAAGCATGTCTGGCAATTGTCCCGTTTCCTCACCGACGTCAACCATGGAAATCACCATGTTTGGAAACACACCAGACGACTGCAATGGCGTCACAATGGTTTCACCCTCTTTGACCGCCTCGTGAACCTTCTCGATGGCTGTGGAAATCACCACGTTGCCTGCTGTTTCCTTGGTGATGTGCAATGCTTGCAAAATCGGCACACCCGAGGTCACCAGCGTTCCCAACGTGCGCGAGAAACGTGAAACCGCACTCTTGCGCTGAATATCTCCAAAAACTGGCAACTTCAGCTTCACGTTGTCCAGCACCACACGGCCTTTGGGCGTGCGGCCCCAAGCATTCATGCCGCTGAAAATACCAAATCCGATCAGCAGCACCCATGCCACGTTCGGAACAGGACCCACCGATGACGTGATCAAGGAATCAGAGAAGCCAAACACAATGCGCGAAATCAACGGCAGCTCGCTATCGCCCGACTCCGCGAACATTTCCTTGAACTTCGGCACGATGAACACCATCAGGAACAGCAAAATCGATACCGCGATGAACATCACAATCACCGGATAGACCATCGCAGAGACGATCTTGTTCTTGAGTTTGTGCGCTTTCTCCTGATACTCCGCTAAGCGGTTGAGCACGACCTCAAGCACACCACCCAGTTCACCGGCGCGCACCATGTTCACATACAATTTGTTGAAAATGCGAGGGTGCTGAGCCAAAGATTCCGAAAATGTAGAACCGGATTGCACGGCCTCGGCTAATGAGGAAATGGTGGCTTTCAGCACCAAATTGGGCTCCTGTTTCTCCAAAACAGTCAAACCACGCAGCAGTGGCAGTCCGGAATCAATCAGCGTTGCCAGCTGTCGTGTGAAAATCATCAGCACCTTTGGCTTGATGCGACCTCCCAATTTGGACTTGGCCGATCCCTTCGCTGGGCGTTTTTTTGATGAGGACTTTTTGGCGGATTTGCCGCTTGCCTCTGCGATTTGTTTGGGGAATAGGCCTTTGGCGCGAAGCTTTGCCAGCGCCTCCGTCTCATTCGGAGCTTCAATGTTTCCAGAGGTTTCCACCCCTTTGGCATCCATGGCAATGTATTGGAAGTTGGGCATGATGAAATGGTTCGTTTTTTATTTGATGATGACGATTCGAATTACTGCAAATTATGGGGCATGGCGATGCAAAAGAGAGTCACCAAGGGTTTTTTATGTTTAAGTATACTTAAGGACCTCCTCAATGGTGGTATTGCCGAGATAAATATTGCGCAAACCATCTTCTCGCAACGGCTGCATGCCAAGCTCGACGGCCTTCTGCTTGATCACCACCGACGGGGCGCGCTCGGTGATCAAGTCACGAATCGGATCCGTCACGTCGAGCAATTCATAGAGTCCCTGACGTCCCTTGTAGCCGGATTGGCCGCAGACGTCGCAGCCGCGTCCTGTGTAAAAACTCTTATCGCCAATTTCATGCGATGACACGCCCAATTGGTTCAAAATAGCTTCGTTGGGTTCGTAGGGCGATTTGCAATTCTTGCAGATCGTGCGCACCAGACGCTGCGCGAGCACGCCTTCGAGCGAAGCTGCCACCAAGAACGGCTCGCAACCCATGTCGATCAAACGGGTCACAGCTCCCGGGGCATCATTGGTGTGCAGCGTGGATAGCACCAAGTGGCCGGTGAGAGAGGCCTGAATCGCGATTTGTGCCGTGTCGATGTCTCGCATCTCCCCCACCATGATGCGATCGGGATCCTGACGCAAAAACGCGCGCAAGATTCGCGGGAACGTGAGTCCAATGCTTTCCTGCACGGGAATTTGCACGATGCCATCAATGTCATACTCCACCGGATCTTCTGCGGTTAACAGCTTGGCGTCCACCGTGTTGATGCGGCGCAGCGCGGCGTAAAGAGTGGTCGTTTTGCCTGCGCCCGTTGGTCCCGTCACAATGAAAATGCCATTGGGCTTTTCAATCGTCTCAGTGATGTATTCGAAAATATGACCCGGTAAACCGAGGTTTTCTAGTGACAAATTCACCGATGAGCGGTCCAGCACCCGCAACACCACCGACTCGCCGTGCTGTGTTGGCAATGAGGAGACCCGCATGTCCACCTGTTTTTCCCCGAACTGTTTCACAATACGACCGTCCTGCGGAACGCGACGCTCAGCGATATTCATGTTCGCCATGACCTTCACCCGCGAGATAATCGGCAATGCCAAATGCACGGGTGGCGGAGCCATTTCATAGAGCGCACCATCCACACGATAGCGAATCTTGAAATCCTTCTCAAAGGGCTCAAAGTGAATGTCTGAGGCTTTTTCCTTGATCGCTTGATACAACACCAAGTCCACGTAACGGATGATCGGCGCAGAATTAGCCTCGGCCTCGACGTCTTGATCCTGATTGCTCGATTGACCACCAATTTCCAGCTGGCTTAGCAAATCGTCCATTGATGCTCCCTCGCCACCGTAGCATTCGTTGATGCGATCCTCGATCACATAATCTGGAGCCACCAGCACATGAATCTCGCGACCGAGGGCGAAGCGCAAATCCTCCACCGTCTGAGGATTCAATGGATCGACCAAACACACATACAAACCCTCTGGGGTCAGATTCACCGGCAATGCGCCATGCAAACGCGCCATTCCCGCAGGGATCAACGCCAGCACCTCTTCGGGAGGAGTCCAGTTGCGCAAATCTACCAAATCGGTCGATAGCTCTGCAGCGATCATCGGCCATATGTCATCGCGCGAATGAATGACCTGGTAGTCGGCTAAAATCTCACCCAGCTCCTTACCGCTGCTATCGATTTCCGTTAAAATATCCTCGGCGAGCGAGCGGTCGATCATGCCGCGATTGAGAAAAAGATCGATTACCTGTTGGTTGTCCATGATGCAGAAAGATGATTTTTTTTGAACAATGATAAAGCGATAAAGATCAATCGGAGTCGGCCATGGTGACGTGGATCACCTCCTGTGCTGAGGTTAAACCAGCGAGGATCTTGCGAATGCCATCCTCCCGCAGCGAACGCATGCCTAACTCGCGCGCGCGCTTGCGCAGCTGCGTCGTCGTCAAATCCGCATTGATCATGTGCCGCACTTCGTCATCGATATTAAAAATCTCGAACACGCCCATCCGACCACGGAAGCCCTTGTTGCGGCATTTTTCGCAGCCATGGGGTCCGAGAATCGTGGCTTGCGACAGTCGTGAAGGGTCGAGGCGCAGCGCGCGCAATTCCTTGTCTGTCAGCTCCACTGGGGTTTTACAGGCGGGACACAACTTGCGCACCAAACGCTGCGCCAACACCGCGCGAACGGCTGAAGCAATCAAAAAGCGCTTGATGCCAATATCCGCCAAACGCGCCACCGCCGAAGGGGCATCGTTGGTGTGCAGAGTTGAAAACACCAAGTGACCCGTCAATGAGGCGTTAATCGCAATGTTAGCCGTTTCCGCATCGCGGATCTCACCGATCATGACAATGTTTGGTGCTTGGCGCAACATGGCGCGTAAGGCGTTGGCAAAGGTCATGCCAATGTCGGTTTTCACCATGACTTGGTTAATGCCCGGCATTTCATACTCCACTGGATCCTCCACCGTGATGATCTTGCGGTCGGGCTTGTTGATGACGTTCAAACAAGCATACAAGGTCGTGGTTTTTCCAGAGCCAGTTGGCCCCGTGACCAAAATAATGCCGTCGGGCAGGCCCAAGAGCCGCTCGAAGCCCGCTTGGTCATCCGAGAAAAATCCCAACTCGGGCAAACCTAGCACCAGCGCTGATTTATCCAAAATCCGCATGACAATCGACTCCCCGTGGTTGGATGGAACCGACGAAACCCGGAAATCCACTTCCTTGCCACCGACCTTGATTTGAATCCTGCCATCCTGCGGCAAGCGTTTTTCCGCGATGCTCATGCTGCCGCTCATCACCTTGAGTCGCGCAATGATGGCAGGTAGCAATTTTTTGGGATGATTGGCCACCTCGATCAACTTGCCATCCACACGGTAGCGAATGCGCACGGAAGTCTCCACTGGTTCGATGTGAATGTCCGAAGCACGCTGATTGAACGCCTCCACGATGATGCCCAGCACCAAGCGAATGATCGGCGCATCGGCGTCGTCACCCGTGTCCATGCCCTCGATGTCGCTACCGGGCACTTGATCCGCATCGGTGGCACCGTAGAAATCTTTCAGATACGTGTGAATCGCCGCTGGTGTCGCCACCACAAAAGCGACTTCTCGCGCCAGGACATGGGGCAAGCTATCCAAGGTCTCAAAATCCAGCGGATCCGCCACCGCCAACGTCAGAATGTAACCATCGTCATCCACTGGCACGGTTTTGTAACGCCGCGCGATCTCGTCTGGCACGCTATTTGCCACATGCGGTGGCACGGTTAACTGCGCTAAATCAACATAGGCCAAGCTATTCGATGACGCCAAGACTTGTGCGATTTCGGCCTGACCCACATGGCCATCCTGAATTAACTTTTCAATCACCGAAGCGGAACCGCTCGACTGTCGAACGCTTTCAATCACATGGTCGCTCACCAGACCAGATTCGGTGAGCAGCTGCAGGAGGTAGTCTTCGTTGGAAAACACGGTAGTGGCTTTTTAAAAAATGAACAAAGATCGACGGCATGGAAGCGCAACAAGTTGCTCCATTGACACAAGCAGACTGACAAGTGCGCGGTGATCTGTCAACTGACGAGACTGACAGCAGTGGAAAAAAACGAAACGGCGCGCATCACCGCCATGGTTGCCCACGCTGAGCGCTAGGGCGATCATGCATCGAGCGTGCGCCGTGCGTTCTCAGAGCAAACAGCCGCAATCAGCTCGGCCAGCACCTCGAAATCATCAGGCAACTCACCTCGCTCCGCTTCTTGACCGATGAGGTTGCACAGAATGCGGCGGAAATACTCGTGGCGTGGAAATGACAAAAAGGAACGCGAGTCCGTGAGCATGCCGATGAAGCGCGAAAGCAGACCCGTGGAGCTAAGCGCATTGAGTTGCAGCTCGATGCCATCCTTTTGGTCCAAAAACCACCAACCCGACCCGAATTGGATTTTACCCGGAGTCTTGCCATCTTGAAATGCGCCTGTCATCGCGGCAAAGAGGTAGTTGTCACGCGGATTGATGTTGTAGAGGATCACATTTGGCAATTGATCCGAGCTCGCCAGTGCGTCCAAATACGTCACCAAGCCACGTCCCTGCGGGCTATCGCCAATCGTGTCAAAACCACTATCCGCGCCCAGTTCGCGGGCCATGCGAGAATTCACATTGCGGAACGGTCCGAGGTGTAGCTGCTTGGTCCAACCTTTTTCCGCATCGAGTTGGCCAAAAAACACCATCAGCGCAAAAATGAAGCGCTCTTGGTCGTCGCCAGTCACAGCCACGCCGCGGCGTGCTTGCTGAAAGATGGTTTCCGCTTGCGCATCGCTGCAAGGCAAGGCCGGACAACGATCCAACCCATGATCGGACATGCGCGCCCCAGCCTCGTGAAAGTCGTCGTGGCGCTGGTGCAATGCCGCGCACAGTTCCGCGTAAGAACCGATTTCGCGTTGGCAGCAGGCCCCGAGACGATCCACCCAGGCGTTCCAGCTCTGAGGTTGATCAACGCCAAACACCTTGTCGGGTCGATACGTGGGTAGCACGCGCGTCTCAAAACCGCTCGCTGCGATCGCGAGATGGTCATCGAGCGGTGCCGCTGGGTCGTCGGTGGTGCCCACCATCTTGACCCGAAAGCGCCGCAGCAAGCCTCGGGCGGTGAAATGTTCGCTGGCTAATTGCGCGTTGCACTCCTGCCAGATCGATTCCGCGGACTCCGGAGTCAACAAGGCATCGATGCCAAAATAGCGGCGCAGTTCCAGATGTGTCCAATGATGAATGGGATTGCGCAAGGTCATCGGCACCGTCTCCGCCCAGGCTTGGAATTTGTCGCGTGGGCTCGCCGCTCCGGTGATGCGATCCTCGGCGATGCCATTTGCGCGCATCAAACGCCATTTGTAATGATCGCCTCCCAGCCACAAGGTGGCCATGTTGTCCCAACGCTGGTCAATGGCAATTTCATGTTGCGAGAGGTGACAGTGGTAATCATAAATGGGTGCCTGCGCAGCCACCTCATGATATAAGCGCCGCGCCATCTCACCCTGCAAAAAGAAATCATCGTGCAAATATGCCATGACTTCACCATGCGCGATGTGATCAGGCAACGCCATGTCTTTTTCTGCCATAAAGGGAAAATCAGCCTGGTCGTGTCGGAGGAAAAAAGGCGTTGCCGTGTCGGACATTTGCGGGCAAGTTGATGAGGTGTGGATTGGGAATGACATCGGACGCTGGGTAGCGCAGTTGCTGGCTTTGCCATCGCCATCGCAAGCGGTGGATGTCAGTTTGTGGCAGCGCCTAGGCGCCGAACTCGGCTGGCAGGGGCTGCCGCTGTTGGTTCTGTTAGCGCTGGTGATGTTCCTGTCCGCCTGCAATGGCTTGTGCATGCAGCGTCCGTTGTTTGTGTCACCAGAGCTGATGCAGCGCTTGCAGCAGCTTCGGCTGCGGGATGGGTTGCCGCGCCGCATCGCGTTAGCGGCCCGCGAGGAGTCATGTGCGTTGGCACGCTTGCTCGCCCGCTGCTTGCCGCTCGCAACGGCACCGATGTCCGCTGGGGTTTCTGGGTTGCAAGCCGAGCAGCAGGTTTTCTGGGAGAGCGAACTGCGTCCGCATCTGTGGCGATGCCGTGGCTTGCGTTTCTGCGCTGAGGGCGCGCCCGTGGTGGCGCTGTTGTGCCTGCTGAACCCTTGGGCCAAGTCCGTCGCGGGCATGATGGGTGAGTGGCACGATGGGGGGCTGATCCGCGCGCAGCCTTATTTGGTGGTTGCGCTCGCGATTGCCTTGGTGGCGTTGGCGTTGGCGCATTATTTTGAGCACCGCTTGGCTGGACTGGTTGCGGAAACACAGTTGCTGGCGCACAGTTTACTGTTTGGCGGATGCCGGCACGCAGCGCTGGAAAAACCTGAGGTAGCGACCGCGATGTGGCGGCCGCGTTGGCAAAAAAACCGCAATCTTTTGGCCTGGCTCGTGCTCCTGACCTTGGCCGGTTGGACAAGCGCACAGCCCTCGCGTGTGACCGTCCCGACACGCGCAGCCCGGACGCAGTTACGGCTTGAGTCCGATGGTGTTTGGCGCGATGCTCGTGGACAGGTGCAACAACCGATCAGCATGATGCTGCAAAGCCCGCAAGCTCCTGAGCAAATCGAGTTACTGGTTCCGGCCTCCGGAGCGACGGGGCGTGCTGATCCCGCGCTTGATGCGGTGTTGCAGCAGGCTCGGTTTCTTGGCTGGCGCGTTCAATCACCTGATCCCCGCATCATTTCGCCATGAAAGCCTTGTTCCGATTCGGTGTGGCCGCACCGCTTGTCATGCTGTTTGCGCTTTTGCCGTTGCGAGGTGAAATCGCACCTGCCACAGCGTTGGAGCAAATGGTGGCCACCGCAACGCAGCAAATGGAGCAGAATCAGTGGTTGGAAGCCCAACAACAATGGCGTGAGATCATCACTCATTTCGGCGATGCCGCGTCGAGCCACATCGGACCACGTTTTGGCGCAGTCTGGTATCAACTGGGGCGATGTCATTTGATGTTGCACCAACCCAAGGAAGCCATGGAAGCCTTTGCCACATGTTTTCGCGATTACCCGAATCGGGACGGCGATTCGAGCAATCCATTCCAGTGGCTCGCGTTGCAGTTGTGGGCGGAAACGGCGCAGGCCACCGAGCAGCATGAGCTGGCCTTGCAACTCTACAATAGTTTGCAGCGGCAACAACTGAAGGATACCTCGCTGTCTCTGAGCGCTTGGCATCTGAACGTCGCGCACTGTCATTTCATGCTCAACCACAGCAGTGAGGGCTTGGAGAATTTCGAAATCGCGTTGATCAATCGCGATGGCTTTGCCACGCCGCCAGCGGGGATTGCCTCCGGATTGCGGGATTTGGCTTCGATGTGTTTGCGTCTGAAAAATGAGAATCTGCTGATCGACTTCTTGCGCAAGCATCATGCCTTGCTGGCGCAGATCATGGCGGAGAATCCGGGGCTGACGCATGAACTTTTGCGCATCGCGACCCTGCTGCAACCCGCGCAGTGGTGGCAATCGAGCCTCTGGACGCTGAGCTTGTGTCCGCCGCCGCAGAGTCTGGCCGCGACATCACCGGACATAGCGGTGGTGCGTCAAGGCGAGTTGACCTTGCATCTGACTCAAGCCCTGGTGCATGAGCAATTGGGCAATCGGGCCATCGCGTTGACGCTTTATGATTCGTTGCTGGCTCAGCATGCTGACGTTCCGCAGCGATCCACGTGGCGACTTTCCGCTCTGCGCTTGGCGCGGGAGCTGGATGACTCCGAGTCCTTGAAGACACACACCTTAGCCCAATTTCAGCAAGCACCGCAGGCCGGTGAAAATGGTCAGATTCTAAACGATTGGTTGCAGCATCTTTTTTCTCATGGCCAGTATCAGGAGTGTCTCAAGCAAGCCGACCAGTGGCGCGGCGTTGCGGCATCGCACGAGGCGCAAGCGGCCATTCGACTGCGTTTGCGCCTGTTGTGTCATTTGCTCACGGGCGAGTTGGCGCAGGCGGCTTCGCTGCTGCGGGATCCCATTGCGCAGAGTTCATGGCCCATTGATGGCGAGCGCGAGTGGCTGGAAATCATGTTGAGTCCCCATGTCGCTGGGGGCAGTGGCTCATTGGCGGAGTTCGGCGTGCAATCCGTTCAGTGGGCCGAGAAGCATGCCGCGCAGTGTAGCCCCTTGCAGCTGGCCGCTGTGCTTCAATTGCGTTGCTGGATTCATTTGCGCCTGCAACAGCCCCTGCAGGCGAGCGCGGTTTTGCAACAGTTGGTTGCGCTGCCTGCCAATGAATTGCAAACACCGGCGCGTGATTTGCTGCAATGGCTCCAGTTCGCCAGTGGGGAGTTGTCTCAGGCGCAACCGTTTCAGCATCAATCGATTCCGAGCGATCATCTCTACTTGACCATCATCGCCGCGTGCGTCATGCCATTCCAAGATTCCTTGCAAGCCAATCCGCAGGCCGTGGGACCTACTTTGACGCTGTCCTCACTGCGGTTGCAGATGTTGTATGAGCATGAGCAGCGTGGTGATCGGCTTTCCATGCAAAAGGTTGCTGGCCTGATGTTGCAGCAGAGTGATCTAACACCCGAAGAACGCCAAGCAGCGGAAAAAGCCTTGAAAGCCGAACCCTCAACCCCTGCACCTGCCAGTCCATGAGTGCATGTTTTTTTTCCTCATGTCATGTGGCGAAGAGGTGCCGCTGGGTTGTTGCTCTGTGGTTGCTCGGCGGCGTGATGGCATCCGGGCAAACCAGCGCACCGGACGATAACCTCGCATTCGCGATTTGGCACCGGCCTGAATCCGCTCCGGTGCGGATTATTTTATTGCGTGCGAGTCCGCAGCGATTGATTTATCGACTGGATCAACCCGACTCCGCCGAAGCGAGTCTGGCGCTGAACGCAGAGACTCGCCTCGAACCATTGCCGCCGCAAAGTCTGCGCACCGCGATGACAGAAATGCGTGCCGGTCGGTTGCTGGAAGCGCGCGCCATGTTCGAGCAGATCGCCCAACGCTTTAGTTCGTTGCTCGACCTGCCGAATAATCCCAGCACACTCGCGTCGTTCGACGCCATGGAATGCTCGCGACGGCTTGCGGATTGGGTGGCGCTGGCGAAAGCGCGGGCGACGTTTTCCGTCGCGGCGTTGCAACAACCACAGCGGCGTCAGCAATATGAGATGCATCAACTGTGGCTGTGGTTGAATGAAAAAAAATGGTCCGATTTGCTCAAGGGGAGTCAGGTTTTCGCCATAGAATCCATGCCGCGTGAGCTATTAGCGCAGTGGCATTACTGCCGTGCGGTGGCACAGGAACAGCTGGGTGATCCCGCCGCAATGGCATCGTATCGCTCCGCGTTGGTGGCGGATCCAATTGCTAGTCAAGATCTCGTGGCGCAAGCGGCGGTTGCGATGTTGCATCATCATTGGTCGAACCCCGAAATTCGCCGCGCGGCGGATCTGCTCCGGCAGAATGCGATTCCACTGAGCAAAGCTCCAACCGCGTTGCAAGAAGCCGTGGCTCTGGCGCACTGGTTTTCGCGTCCAGATGCGGCGAATCGCCCCTTGCCGGCCGATCTCCAAGAGTTGCTTCAGCTGCCGGCTCCCTCGCCCAAAGAGATTCGCTTGCCATTAAGTGATTGAAGTTCCGCGCTGTTTCCGCATGAATGCTCCCACATGCTCACTCGCACACTAGAAATGGCCCGACAAGTCATTGCGCTCGAGGCCGATGCGCTTCATGCGATGGCCTCACGCATCGGTGACACGTTTGCCCATGCGATCGCTATCCTGCAACGCACCATCGAGCTTCGCCGAAAGATTGTCGTGATCGGTGTGGGGAAATCCGGAAACATTGCACAAAAAATCGCGGCGACTTTTAACTCGACAGGAGCACCGGCGATTGTGCTCGATCCCCAGAATGCCCTGCACGGCGATCTCGGTGTGCTCACTGACGGCGATGCGGTGTTGCTGCTATCGGCTTCGGGCGAGACTCCTGAGCTGCTGCTGCTGCTGCCCCATTTGCAACAAATCGCAGCCCCGCGCATCGCTTTGACCGGAAAAATGCAATCCCAGTTGGCGAAACAGTGTGAGATTGCTCTCGATACCTCGGTGGAACGCGAGGCTTGCCCGCTGAACCTGGCGCCGACCTCGTCTTCGACCGCCATGCTGGTGATGGGCGATGCCTTAGCGATGGCGTTGCTCGATGCCAGAGGTTTCACGGCCGAGGACTTCGCTCGCTATCATCCCGGTGGTTCGCTCGGGCGGGCGTTGCTCACGAAGGTTGCAGACATCATGCGCAGTGGGGAGTCACTCGCTCTCTTGCCGCTCCAATCAAGTGTCAGCGATGCCTTGCTGGCGATGAAGCATGCGCGCTCCGGTGCGTGTGTGATTGTTCACGCCGATGGTCGCCTGGCTGGTGTGTTTACTCATGGGGATTTTGTTCGCTCCTTTCTGCGCGATCCATTGCTCGGTTCACAGCCCGTGGCTCATTTCATGACGACCCAGCCGGTGACGGTGCCCGCTGCCGCGCTCGCAGCTCAGGCGATTCGCACCATCGGGGATCACCGCATTGATGACATTGTGGTTCTCGATGCGAATCACCACCCCGTGGGTTTGATCGATACGCAAGATTTGGCGCGGATCCGGCTGTGATCAGGCCGCTGAGAATATTTGCGGTTAGGGGTGACTGTCCCGCAATCGGCTTGACCGCTTGGCAATTTTCTTTTAATCCGCTGTCATACAACCGATGAGCAAACGCGTATTATTGACCACTTGTAGTTTTCAGGACACACCCGGCCCGCACCACGATTTGCTAGCGGCGCAAGGTTTCGAGATCGTGCGTGAGCGCGGTCCTCTCAGTGAGGCTCGCATGCTAGAACTCGCGGGTGATTTCGATGCCTTTCTCTGCGGAGATGATGCCATCACCCGCGCGGTGATCGAGAAAAGCGCGCCGCGCTTGCGGGTGATTTCCAAGTATGGCATCGGGCTCGATAAGATTGATCTGCCGGCGACGAAGGAATGGAACATTCCGGTGATGTTCACTCCCGGGGTGAATCACACCACGGTAGCCGAGCACACGTTTTGTTTGTTGCTGGCGTTGGTGAAAAACTTGATCCCCAGTGCGGCTGCCACCCGTCAGGGCGAGTGGTTGAGGCTAACGGGTCACGAGCTGTGGCAGAAAAAAATTGGCATCATTGGTCTGGGGCGGATTGGTCAGGAAGTCATCATCCGCGCCCGCGCCTTTGGCATGGAGGTCCACGCGCAGGGAAATTTTTGGCCTGAGGAATTTTGCGCCGAGCACAATGTGATTCGCCACGAGACCGTGGAATCCCTGTTTGCGACCTGTGATGTGATCAGTCCGCACACCAAGCTCACGGCCGAGACTCGTCATTTGATCAATGCCGAGCGTCTCGCTTTACTGCCTCCTGGGTCCGTGATTGTCAACACCGGGCGCGGTGAGTTGGCGGATGGCGCGGCCATTTTAGCTGCGCTGGACGCGGGGCAGCTCGCTGGTTATGCCACGGATGTCATGGAACAGGAGCCACCCGCTGCGGATGATCCACTGCTGCGCCACCCCAAGACGATTGTCACCGCTCACATCGGCTCGCGCACTTACGAGAGCGTGCCGCGTCAGGCGATGAAATCTCTCAATAATTTGGTCAATTTCCTTAACGGCAGTGGCGAGGTCTTCTGCGCCAACGGCGTCGTTTGATCACTGATTGCATCACCAACCATTTTCCCACACACCATGAGCTTAACCATCAAACCAGCTGATCAATGTGCCTACGATTTGATATCATTGGGCGAAATCATGTTGCGTCTCGATCCCGGTCAGGGACGCGTGCGCACCACCCGTTCCTTCGACGTCTGGGAAGGCGGCGGGGAATACAATGTCGCGCGCGGCATGCGGCGTTGCTTCGGCAAACGCACGGCGGTTGTCACTGCTTTCGCGGATAACGATGTCGGGCATTTGATCGAGGACTTCATCCTACAAGGCGGCGTGGATACCCGCTTCATCCAGTGGAAAAGTTTCGATGGCATTGGCCGCACTGTGCGCAATGGGTTGAACTTCACGGAGCGGGGCTTCGGAGTTCGTGGTGCCAAGGGCACGAGCGATCGCGGCAACACGGCGGCAAGCCAGATGAAACCAGGTGACATCGATTGGGATGTCGTCTTCGGTGAACACGGCGCGCGCTGGTTCCACACAGGCGGAATCTTCGCGGCACTTTCCGAGACCACAGCCGCTGTTGTGCTGGAGGCTTGCAAGAAAGCGAAGGAACACGGCACGATTGTTTCCTACGACCTCAACTACCGCCCGAGCTTATGGAAGTCGATCGGCGGCCAAGCCAAAGCTCAAGAGGTGAATCGCGAGATCGCGCGTTATGTCGATGTGATGATTGGCAACGAAGAAGATTTCACGGCTTGCCTTGGCTTCGAGGTTGAAGGCGTGACTGAGCACATCACAGGCATCGATGTCAGCCACTTCAAGAACATGATCCAGCGCGTGGTGGCCGATTTCACCAACTTCCAAGTCGTGGCGACAACTTTGCGCGATGTTCACAGTGCGACGGTCAATGACTGGGCGGCGGTGTGCTGGCATGCGGGCGAGTTCTATGAATCGATCAATCGACCCAAGATGGAAATCTTCGACCGCGTTGGCGGCGGCGATTCCTTTGCTAGCGGCTTGGCCTATGGTTTCTTGGAGTTCAATGACGCGCAGCTCGCTGTGGATTACGGCGCGGCGCATGGGGCGTTGGCCATGACCACTCCCGGTGACACGTCGATGGCGACGATCGATGAGGTGAAAAAGCTCGTCGGCGGTGCCAGTGCCCGCGTCGATCGCTAATCACTCCACTGAAGCCAGGCGCTACACTGCGCCTGCCAAAAAGTCCCACCCCCGCACGCTGCCCACGCCGCCTGCGGGGTTTTTTGGTTAGCATGGCATTCGCGATGCCTGCCGGTCTCGGCCCTCATGTTTGAATTTTAGCAGTCCGATCTCGTCTCACTTTTTCTTCCTCATGTTCGAACAAGCCTTCAAAAACATCGACGACGTCCTCTGGAAAGACGCTGGCTGCACCAGTGAGCTGGATTACACAGAGCAAACATCCTGGTTGCTTTTCTTGAAATACCTCGATGCTCTGGAACTGGAGAAGGCGCTGGAAGCACAGTTGGAGGGACGCCCCTATGACTTCATCCTCGACCAACCCTACCGCTGGGAATCGTGGGCCGCGCCCAAGGGCAAGGACGGCAAGATCGACCATAACACCGCCCTCTCCGGCGACGACTTGATCCAGTTCGTCAACGCCAAGCTCTTCCCCTACCTCCAAGGCTTTAAGGCCAAGGCCACCGGTCCCAATACCATCGAATACAAGATCGGCGAGATCTTCGGTGAGATCAAAAACCGCATCCAGAGCGGCTACAACCTGCGCGAGGCCATCGACCACATCGACGAGCTGCGCTTCGCCTCCCAGACCGAGAAGCACGAGCTCTCCCACCTCTATGAGGCCAAGATCAAAAACATGGGCAACGCCGGTCGCAACGGCGGCGAATACTACACCCCGCGCCCGCTCATTCGCGCCATTGTCGCCGTCACCGCGCCCCGCCTCGGCGAGACCATCTGCGACCCAGCCGTCGGCTCCGCCGGCTTCCTCTGCGAGGCCTTCGACTACCTCCGCACCGCTCACCCGCAGCGCACCACCGCCCAGGACCGCGCCCTGCAGGAGCGCACCTTTTACGGGAAGGAGAAGAAGTCGCTAGCCTACGTCATCGCGATCATGAACATGATCCTGCACGGCATCGAGGCGCCCAATATCATCCACACCAACACGCTCGCCGAAAACCTCGCCGACGTGCAGGAGAAGGACCGCTTCGACGTCATCCTCGCCAACCCGCCCTTCGGCGGCAAGGAGCGCAAGGAGGTGCAGCAAAACTTCCCCATCCGCACCGGCGAGACAGCGTTCCTCTTCCTCCAGCACTTCATCAAAATCCTCAAGGCCGGAGGCCGTGCCG